>NZ_CP089466.1:1348702-2023053 GCF_021233415.1 Halobacterium litoreum
AACCGGACCGCGCCCGTGTTCGCGGTGCAACCGGGCGAGACCGTGGGGAACGCGTACGACGCGACGTTCCTGAACGCGGAGGATGGCGAGGACTACATCCTCTGGAGCAAGACGAACAACGTCGTCCTCGACTCCGCGACCGCCGGAAGTCCGGTGACGCTGACCGACGACGAGGACAACGTCGAGACGCTCCAGATTCGCCTCGACACGACCGGCGGCAGTAGCGGCGGCGGTGGCGACTCGGATGGGAGTGGTCCGGGTATCATCGCGGAGCCGACGACCGGCGGGAGCACGAACCTCGTCGCGCTCATCGGCTTGTCCATCCTCGCGGGCCTCGTCATCGTGGCGTCCCGAAACGACGGGCTCGTCGCCTCCGCGGGCGAAGACGCGGCAGACGGCATCGAGGAGACCCTCGGCGGCATCCCCGTCGCCGGCCCGCTTCTCGGGAAGAGCATCGGCGGCGTCGTCGAATCGACCGCGGGGCTCGCGGAGGGCATCGCGGGGAATCGGACGGTCGCGATGTCGATCGTGACGGCCATCCTCATCGGCGCCGTCCAGGGCGGCATCATCGAGGTGCCGCAGTCGAGCCTGACGCTCATCGTCGTCGCGGGCATCGGCATCTACTCGCTGGTGGCGCTCCGGGAGTTCGGGGAGTTCACGACGGAGCGCTGGGCGGTCATCATGGTCGCGACGACGCTGGTGACGCTCCAGACGATGAGCGAGGAGTCGCTGCTCACGGCCATCGTCCAGAGTCGCGTCTGGCCGATTCTCGCCTTCGGCGGGCTCTACCTCGCGTACAAGTTCGTGCAGGGCGTCCGCCAGCCGGACAACCCGACGAACGTCACGCTCGACCTCAGCAACGAGGGAGGTGACAGTCAGTGATTTGGGGACTCCTCTCTGGGCTCGGGCTCGGCGAGCAGTTGTTCGCGGCGGGCCTGATGCTCGTCGTCGCGTGGTATCTACTGCGCGCGCTTTCGATGGCGGGCACGCTCGGCGTGGCCGTGTCCTCGGGCATCATGTACGCGGTCGTGACCGCAGTCGTGCTGGCGGTGGCGCTCGCGGCTGGCTGGCTCGACCCGCAGATGGGCGCTATCATGAACGCCGTCTCGAAGGCCGAACACGTCTTTCGGACGTTCGTCGTGGACGTCGTCGAGTCGGCGCTGGAGGGCGCGACGTGAGTTCCCCGCCAGTCCGTCTCTCGACGGTGCCGCCTGTGGCCTGTGTTCGGTGCGCGGTCGCCGCAGCGCATCCGTACGGTCACCACGCGGGGCGTTGTCTGAATTGCGGGCGGCTACGTGATTGACCGTTTGTACTACTATAGAAGCGAAAGCGACCTACCCGGTGTTAATGAAACTCCGGAAATTCGGCGCGTTCCATATTCTCTCGTTTCTTTTTGAGGTCTCGGTTCCATCGGTACAGGATGGCACTGACGCCGAGAATCTCGAAGAAAACGAATAGAACCGCTTCTGGAGTCTTTGGGAACAAGAAGAGAACTACAGTAAACGATAGCAGTGCGGTACCAATGCCGACGAACAACTGCACAAACTGAATTCTATTCATCAGGACACGAATTGCCGCAGAGTTCTTACTGATATGTGAACCAGATATCAGGGAGATTCGGCCGTTTACTTCTGATTTCGAATAGCCGTCTTCAATGGCGTCTCGATACAGTTTATCGCTCGCGCCGATACCGTGGGCATAATTTCGGGTGAACAGCCCCAAGAGGGCTCCGAGAAGCAGGAATGCGGTTGAGAAGAATAGCAAACCCAGTTTTATGGTGGTGAACTCTATTCCTGCTCCAGACTTGGTGAGAGTTAGTCCAGAAACGACCAACCCGATCATAACCAAAGCCGTCCGAGTTAGCTGAGACAACGCTCGGTTGAGCGATTGAATCGTGTTGGCTTGCTGGCCAAGAATCGGTCTCGCGAGTTCAGATAATCGGGCGACACCTTCGGGATTGTCTGGATTCTTCGCGGCTTCGTATATGTCGTCGGTCATAGGCTGACATGGTATAGGGTTGGCATAAGGACAGCGACGGTTTGGGGTGGGTAAGACCCTTCGGCGGTTTGGAACGCCGAAGTACCTTCTAACCCCTATCTGTACGTACAGCGTTTCTCCGCCCGCCGGACAGCCGGTAGCAGTGGCTGGGGCTGTGCGGTGAGGGCCGGCGCGGTTTGCGCCGGCCCGGTTTACCCCGACCCCCTTAGGGGCACTATGGCTGAGGGGTGGCGGCGGACCCCCGTGCCGGCCGAGCCGCCGTGAGGCGCGCTCTGGGCCCGTCGAGACCGCCTCGACCGTGCCGACATGGGGTGTTGTTTCGCGCGAAACTGGCACGGATAGAAGGGGAACCGTGCCGTTTACACCTATGTGAAAGTGAAGCGGCCGCGTCGACGGCGCCGCGACGAGTGGGGAGCGTGGAGAACAGCGCGTGAATCAACGAATTGAGCGAGAAGAGCGCAGCGTCGCCACTACACCGCACCGCGAACCCGGCCGCGAGCGCGTGCTCAGTCGGTCAGTCTCGGGTACGGGTCGACGCGAACGCGAACGTGCTCGGCGTCGATGGCGTCCTCGTCGAGCGCGTAGCCGAGTGCCTGTCCGTCGATCGGCACCTCGTCGAACGGTTCCCAGTTCGCGACGTCGTCAGCGTCGGGCTCGTCGGCCCGATCGTCGGAGTCCTCGTCGCTGGTCGTGGACAGGTCGACGTCGAGGCCGAGGTCGTCGACGATTCCCTCCAGGTCGTCGGGCTCGTCGGCGTCGCGAAGGTCGTCGCGCGTGTAGACGGCGTCCTCGCGGACGGCCTCGACGAGCGTGTCGGCGTCATCATCGGAGAGGCCAAGGTCGGTGAGGTGGTCGTGGACGCGGTCGTCGGCGCGGTCGCTGCGGTCCTCGGCCAACTCTTCGCGGTCGGCCTGAATCGCGTCGATCGCGTCGGCGCCGAGGTCCTCCAGGTAGCGACTGGAGAACGCGACCAGCGTCTTCGCGCCGCGGGTCCGTGAGAGGAGGCCGGGGGCGTCGTCGCCGCCGACGCCGTCGGCGAGCCGGCGGACGTGCTCGCGGATGGTTCGCTTCGCGGCGCCGGTCTCCGCGACGAGATCCTCGTAGGTCACCTGACCGCGGCGACGGACGACGTCAAGGATGTCGAGCACGAGGTCGGTGCGCGTCCGCGTGGCCTCGCGGTAGAGGGCGGGCTGGAGGCTTTCGTAGTGCTTGCGGAGCCAGTAGCGGCGGCCCTCGGGGTGGTTCCACTGGACGCGTGGGTTCTCGGGGCCGTCGCTGTAGTCGTCGGCGACGAGGTCCGCCTCGGTCACGTCGGCCCACTGGAGGTGCGAGAGGAGAATCTCGTCGAGGATAGCCATGACTTCGTCCCAGCGCTCCCAGGGAATCATCTTCTCGGAGCGCTGGCCGGTCTCCTCGTCGACGACCGTCTCCTTCCCGTTGAGCGCGACCTCCAGTTTCGGCTGGTCGAGCGGGTAGTCGACGCGGTCGGGGTCTTTCGGGTAGTAGAGCTTGATGAGAATCTCGGCGTCGAGGCGCGGGAAGCCGAGTTGCTCCCACTCGCTCGTGCGAATCTTCGCTTCGAGCCATTTCGAGTCCTCGTGCACGCCAGTGGTCTCGACGTCGGCGTCGTGTTTCGCGAGGAGTTCCGCACTCTGGCGAATCGTGTGCACGATGTCGCCTTCGACAGTCTCGTCGGCGCGGTGATGCACTTCGGCCTTCCCGAAGCCGGCCGATTCGGTGACGACGTCTTTCTGACGAACGCCGTAGTTGAGGGTGTGGCCGAGGAGGTGGGCGGCGCGTTCGAGGAACTCCTCGGTCTGGTCGACCCAGGTACTCTGGACGCGCACGAGCGTACCCTCGCCGTGTGGGAGTCGGAAGTCGTTGCCGTCCGGGTAGACGAGAGCTTCGTCCTGTGGTTCCAGTTTCAGCGAGAGGGAGCGCGGTGGCGTGCGCTTCCACGCGATGCTCCCGTCGTCGTTGATTGGCTGGACGGTGAGGTCGTAGCTGTACCAGGGACTGTAGTCGTCGCTGGTGCCGGTGCCTGCCTTCCACGGGCTCGACCGGAGCGTGACGGCGTACTCGTCGTCTTCGTCCTCGGCGGGATGCTCGTAGGAGCGCGTGAGTACCGCGTAGTCGCGCCCCGTGTGGGGGTTGGTGATGAAGTCGTCTTCGTGGGCGTACCACGCCGCACGGGCGTGCTGGTAGACGCTCCCGTTGGGGATGCGGCGACCGTCGTCACCGAGGTCGAACTTCGAGGTAACGCCGTCGCCGGCGCGGTCGGTGTCGGCGAGGACGAACTTGCCGCCGCCACCATGGCGCGCGCCCTGCGGGAGTACGCAGCGTGTCGTGGTGATGCCCTCGGCGCGGTCGAGGTCGAGGCTCTCGTAGGGGTTTCGAACGCGCGAGACCGCGGGAGGCGTGTCCGAGCGGCTCACTGTGACCGCCTCCAGTAGTCGCGGCGGTCGAGAACCGGGTCGGCGTCGAGGCGCGCGACCTCGCGACCCGTGAGGAACTCCACCGCGTGCTCGATACCACGACCAGACTCGTCGTTCACGCAGACCACCCCGCGGTAAGCGTGGCCTGATAGTCCTCGGCAATCGCCTCGTAACCGCGGACTTCCAGCACAGTGTCGTTCCGGTGGAAGAGCTTCCTGATGGCGCCGTCCTGGTAGACGAGTTCCTTGATGTTCGCCCCCTGGTAGTTCTTCGGAAGGCCGTCGGCCCGCGCCTCGTCTCCGGGGTCACCGAGCGCGACCGTGTACGCAGGGATGCCGTAGTAACGGCGCTCACGCACCCGGAAAACCTTTCGAACGCGGCCTTCGTGGTGGTGACTCGCGTGAACCAAGCTTCCGGCGTTGAGGACATCGTCGACGGACGGCTGTTCGGGCGGGTTCAGTCGAAGGAGCACGCCGTCGGGGAGGACCGCGAGGCGGTAGGTGACGCGTTCGGCGACATCGTCTTCGTCGCCATACGGCCAGTCGTGGCCGTCGCGGCGGTAGGAGTTGTGTGGTGGCGTGTACGTGTGCCCGGCCTCGTCGCGGAGGGCTGCCGGCGCGAGCGGCCGGTCGTAGTACTCCGTCGGGTCGTCACTCGTCATCGGTCCACCCCCGCGAGATAGTGTACTCCTCGCTTCTCCACTGGTGCGTGAACTCGTGAGCGCCGACAACCGACTCGGCAATCTCCAAGTTGACCTCGCGCGGGAGGTTCGCGCGGTCAGCGTCGCGCTCGACGACGACCTCGCCGCACGAGCACGTCGCCCGAAAGACTTCAACCGTGTTCTCGTCGGTGTCCGTCACGCGCCGTCACCTCCGAGGCAGTCGCCACAGCGAGCGCCCGCGGGCTTCGTCTCCTGCCCGCAGTCGGGACACGGACCGGACTCGTACTCGGGCGCGCCGTGCTCGACGCTACAGGTCGAGCAGCGCGCGCCGCGACAGTTGCGGCCGCAGTCGAGACAAGTGCCGCCGTCGGCGGCGAGGCGCGGCGAGAGCCCGAAGTCTGCGGGCGTGTGGTCGTCGAGGAAGTGCTGGCTACGGGACTCGCCGTCGTCGAACTCGTGACCGCACGGGCACGTCTCCAACCGGACCTGCACGACAGGCTGTCCCGGATAGGAGATACGCTCCAGGGTCACACCGACCACCCCGAGATACCGCTGTTCGTGTCAGAGAACCCTGGAAAAGGGTAATTAGGGTAGCGGGCCGGGCGCGATTTGAACACGCGACCGACGGATTAAGAGTCCGTCGCTCTGCCGAACTGAGCTACCGGCCCAACGCATCCTTTTCTTGCGGGGTGGCACTAAAATACGTTCTGATTCGGACCGGGTGACGGGACGGCTTAAGGCGCGGCGGGTACACGCTGTACCCATGTCAGTGGAGCCGCCGACACTCGAGCGAGAGGACGTACACGAGATTGCCGACGAGCGGTTCACCGGGGAGAGCGTGGCGCTGGTGACGGGGGCGGCGTCGGGCATCGGGCGCGCGACGGCGCTCGCGCTCGCTGTGAACGGCGTGACCGTGGCGGCGCTGGACGTGGACGAGGACGGGCTCGCGGAGACCGTCGCGGACGCCGACGACCTCGGCGCGGAGGGCGACGTACACGCGACGCCCGCGGACTTGACGGACGACGACGAGGTCATCGCGGCGGTAGAGGCCGCCGCGGAACTCGGCGACCTGCGGTGGGTGGCGAACGTCGCGGGCCTCCAGCACGTCGCGCCCCTCGAGGAGTTCCCGATGGACGTCTACGACACGATGCAGGCGGTGATGGTGCGCGCGCCGACGCTGATTGCGAAACACGCGCTCCCGCACATCCGAGCGTCGGGCGGGGGCGCAGTCGGGAACATGGCGTCCGTACACGGGCACTACGTCACGTCGGACAAGGTCGCGTACAACGTCGCAAAGTTCGGGCTCCGGGGGCTGACGCAGTCCATCGCGGCGGAGGGCGACGGGGACGTGCGCTCCTTTTCGGTGTCGACGGGGTACGTGAAGACGCCGCTGGTCGTCGACCAGATTCCGGACACCGCCGAGGAGCGCGGCATCAGCGAGCGCGAGGTCGTCGAGGACGTGATGCTCGGGCAGTCGCGGGCGACCGAGATGATGGAGCCGGTGGACGTCGCGAACCTCTTCGTGCTCGGGTTCTCCGAGTTGGGGAGCCACCTGAACGGCGGCGACCTGCGGTTCGACGACGGGATGACGCTGACGTACGAGTGAGGCGCTGAGCCGCCGCGAGGACAGGTCGGGAAGGTTAAGTAACGGCCCCCGTTATCCGGGCACATCATGAGCAGCCGGGCCACCATCTCCTCGATGTCCACGTACGCCATTCTGGGCTGTGGGAGCGTCGGGCACGCCGTCGCCGAGGAGTTGGTCGAACGTGGGAAAGACGTCCTCATCGTAGACCGAGACGAATCCCGCGTGGAGGCACTCAGGGACCAGGACCTGAACGCGCAGGTCGCGGACATCCGCGACGAGGAGGTCGCCGGCCTCGTCGACGACCGAGACGTTGTCCTCATCATGGCGTCGGACGTGGACGCCAACGAGGCCGCGGTGGAGAATATCCGGTCGCGCAACGACGACCAGTTCGTCGTCGTGCGCGCGAGCGACCCGGTGACCAGCGACGAACTCACGGAACTCGGAGCGGACGTGGTCATCAATCCGTCGTCGGTCATCTCCGACGCGGCGCTGCGCGCGCTGGAGTCCGGCGAACTGGAGTACAAGGCCCGCCAACTCGCGGACGTCATCGAGGGGACGAGCGACCGCCTCGCCATCGTCACGCACGACAACCCCGACCCGGACTCCATCGCGGCGGCGGCCGCGCTGCAGTCCATCGCCGACCACCTCGGCGTCGAGGCGGACATCCTCTACTTCGGGGACATCGGCCACCAGGAGAACCGCGCGTTCGTGAACCTCCTCGACATCGAACTGACGGCGTACGACGAGGTCGACATCCACGACTACGAGACGGTCGCGCTCATCGACCCGGCGAAGGCCGGCGAGGTGAACATCGACCACGACGTCGACATCTTCATCGACCACTACGAGGTCGAGGACACGTTCGACGCGGAGTTCGCTGACGTCCGCCCGAACGTCTCCGCCACCTCCACCATCCTCACGAAGTACATCCAGGAGTTCGACCTCTCGGTGAGCCAGGAGGTCGCGACCGCGCTCCTCTACGGCATCCGCGCGGAGACGCTGGACTTCCGCCGGGACACGACGCCGGCTGACCTCACGGCGGCGGCGTACCTCTACCCGTTCGCGGACCACGACACGCTCGAACAGGTCGAGTCCCCGAACATGAGTCCGGAGACCCTGGACGTGCTCGCGGAAGCCATCACCAGCCGCGAGGTCCAAGGCAGCCACCTCGTGTCGAACGCGGGGTTCATCAGCGACCGCGACGCGCTCTCGCAGGCAGCCTCCCAACTCCTGAATCTGGAGGGCATCACGACGACGGCCGTCTTCGGCATCGTCGACGACACCATCTACCTCGCGGCGCGCTCGAAGGACATCCGCCTGAACATCGGGCGCGTGCTCGCCGACGCCTTCGCGGACATCGGTGAGGCCGCCGGCCACTCGACGCAGGCGTCCGCCGAAATCCCCCTCGGCATCTTCACCGGCATCGAGACCACCGAGGACAACCGAGAGACCCTCCTCTCCTTGACCGGCGAAGCGGTCACCCGCAAACTCTTCGACGCGATGGGCGTCGAGAGCGAGAGCGGGAGTAACGGGAACTGACCGGGCGCCGACGGCGGGCGCCGACTCGACTGCATCGAGACCGCGAAAACTACGCCCTGGAGATTAGGCCGCGATTTCTTCGTCCGCTTCGGGGTTCTCGTAGCGCTCCACGACGTCGTTGATGAGGACGACGTCGCCGACCGCACGCACCCAGCGATAGGGGACGATGACGCCCTTCTCGCCGGTCATGCTCTGGGAGAACAGTTGTGGGTTGAGTTCGCTGAGCGCGAGGCCGTTCACGGTCTCGGTGTCGAGGTTCAGGCGGACGTCCTCGACTTCGCCGACGAAGACGCCGTTGTTGGAGTAGACCTCGCGCCCGACGAGCGAGGTGATTTCGTCTGCTTCGGAGTCCATGTCTCCCCGATGTGCGCGGGGAACCTTAAGTGTTGAAGGCCGGCGTCAGACGCGCGTCTCGGCGCGATTGCGCGGCGGCGAGAACGGTGGGGCGGCACGCGCGCTCGCGTGGGCTACTGGCGGCCGAGGACGGCGCCGAGCGCGTCGAGTGCGGCCGCCATCTGGTCGGGGTCGCGACCGAGGCTGACGCGCACGCGCTCGGGGTCGTCGAAGAAGCGACCGGGGACGACGAGCACGCCCTCCTCCCACGCGGCGGCCGCGAGTTCGTCGCCGTCGACGTTCGCGGGGTCGAGGAACGCGTACGTGCTCCCCTCCGGCACGACGCCGTCCACGTCGTCGCGAGCGTCCACGAACTCCGCGAGCAGGGCGTGGTTCTCGGCAATCAGGTCCCGAGAGCGCTTCGCGAGCGCGTCGCGGTTGTGGAGCGCGCGCATCCCGAGCGCGCGGCCCGGTCCGGACATCCCGGGGACGTGGTAGGCGACCGAGCGCGCTCGGTCGACGAACTCGCGGTCGGCGACCAGCCAGCCGACGCGAACGTCCCCGAGGCCGTGGAACTTCGTGAGCGACCCCGTGATTGCGGTGGCGTCGAGACCTGCGGCGGTCGGGCCGCCGAACGCGCCGTCGACGGATTCGGTGCCGAACGGCGCGTACACCTCGTCCACGAGCAGGCGCGCGCCGGCGTCGTCGACGCGCTCGGCGAGGTCCGCGAGCGTCTCGCGGTCGGCGAGTCGGCCGCTGGGGTTGTGACGGTTCGTCACCGTGACGAGCCGGGTGGTGTCGGTGAGCGCGTTCTCCGCGCGCTCCGGGTCGAGGCGGTAGTCGTCCTCGCGGAGGAACCGGTCGACGTCAGCGCCGACGGCGGCGGGCGCCTTCACGAGCGGCTCGTAGCCGGGTTTCTCCACGAGCGCGGTCGGCTGGCTCGCTTCCGACTCCGCGTCGGTCCAGTCCTCGTCGGGGTCGGGGTAGAGCGCGGCGGCCGCCGCGACGAAGTTCGCCGTCGACGCGCCCGGCGTCACCAGCACTTGCTCGGGGTGGACGCCGTACTCGCCCGCGATCTGGGTTTCGAGTGAGGCGCCGGTCGGCGGGTCGGAGAGCCCGTCGAGGCGCTCGGGGACGACCACGGGGTCGTGGTCGCGGTCGCCGCGAAGGTCGCTCGAACCGAGGTCGTACAGCGCCACCTCGGGCCGTCCGGAAATCCACTCTAAGTACTCCAGCCGCGGGAACATGCTTCCGGATGGGTCGGCTGGCGGGAAAGTAGTTACCGCTTCGGCGCGCCCACCGGAAGCAGTTAGGTCGCCGCGTCCCCACGTGTGGGCGTGGACGACCTCGCCGACTGGCTCCGCGGCCGCCACCACTACGACGACCAGATAGCCGACGAGCGCACGCGCCCCGGCCGGGAGGGCGAGACGCGGGACGTGGCCCTCGAATCGCGGCTGGAGTCGGCGCTCGCGGACCGGGGCATCGACTCGCTTTTCGCTCACCAGGCCGACGCCGTCGAGGCGGTGCGGGACGGCGACGACGTGGTGGTGGCGACGCCGACGGCCAGCGGCAAGAGCCTCACCTACACGGTGCCGGCGTTCGAGCGCGCGATGGACCACGGCGGCCGGACGCTGTACGTCGCGCCCCAGAACGCGCTCGTCGCCGACCAGCAGGACACGCTCTCCGAACTCGCGCGCGACCTCGGGTTCGGGAGTCGCGTGCACGTCGACACGTACACGGGACGCCTCTCGAAGTCCGAGAAGCGAGGCGTCAGGGACCGCCAGCCGACGGTCCTGCTCACGAACCCCGATATGCTCCACTACGCCCTGCTCCCGCACGCCCACCGGCTCTGGGAGTGGTTCTTCTCGGGCCTCGAAACGGTCGTCTTGGACGAGGTCCACGAGTACCGGGGCGTGTTCGGCGGGCACGTCTCCCTGCTCCTCCGACGCCTCCGCCGGGTCTGCGAGCGCTGGGACGCCGACCCGCAGTTCGTCTGCTGCTCGGCGACCATCGGGAATCCGGTCGAGCACGCGTCCCGGGTCACGGGCCGGCCCGAGGACGGCTTCGCGCTCGTGGACGACGACCGGAGCGCCACCGGAGACACGCACTGGGCGCTCTGGAATCCGCCCGAGCAGGGCGGCGGCGAGGGCCGGCGGCGCTCCTCACACGTGGAGACGCGCCACCTGATGGCCGACCTCGTGGCGGACGACCACCAGACGCTGGCGTTCACGCGCTCCCGGCAGGGCGCCGAACGCAACGCCACCGAGACCGCCGACTACCTACGGGAGCGCGGAAACGCCGACCTCGCGGACTCGATTGCGGCGTACCAGGCGTCGCTCACCGACGACCGCCGACGCGACCTCGAAGCCGACCTCCACGACGGCGACGCGCGCGGCGTCTGGTCGACGAGCGCGCTCGAACTCGGCGTCGACGTGGGCGGCCTCGACGCCGTCCTGCTCGACGGCTATCCGGGCACCCGGATGAACACGTTCCAGCGCGCCGGGCGCGCGGGACGCGGCACCGACGACGCCGCCGTCGTCCTCGTCGCGGGCGAGGACCAACTCGACCAGTACGTGATGGACCACCCCGAAGAACTGTTCGACGGCGACCCCGAGCGCGCTATCGTCGACCCCGCGAACGAACACCTGCTCGACGACCACCTGCGCTGTGCCGCCAGCGAGAACTGGCTGAACCCCGACGACGACGCGTACTTCCCGCGGTTCGACGAGCGCGTCGAAGCACTCGAAGACCGAGGGTTGTTGGAGCGCCGCGACACCGACTACGGCACGCGCTGGGTGGACGGTGGCGACGGCAGCCCCCAACACGAGATGAGCCTGCGCACCATCGACGACCGGGAGGTACGGTTGCTGGACTCGTCGAACGACACGCTCGCGACGCTCGAACTGGACGACGCCCTGCGGGACGCCCACCCGGGCGCAATCTACCACCACCAGGGCCAGCGCTACGAGGTGTCGGACCTCGACGTGGACCGCCTGACGGCGCGCCTCCAGCCGACGTGGGCCGACTACTACACGCGCGTCCTCACGGACAAGACAATCGACGTGGAGGCCGACCACGAGGAGCGCTGGCCGTTCGCCGGCGACGTGCCCGTTCGGTTCGCGGACATCACGCTCACGACCGCCGTCACCGGCTACCAGCGACGGGACGCCGAGCGCGGCGAGACGATGGACACGCTCTCGCTGGACCTGCCCGAGCAGACCCTCGACACGCGAGCGCTCTACTACACCGTCCCGCCCGACGTGGAGACCGAACTGCGCGAGGCGGGCGACCTGCCGGGCGCGATTCACGCCGCCGAGCACGCGATGATTTCGATGTTCCCGACCGAGTTCCTCTGTGACCGCGGCGACATCGGCGGCCTGTCGACCCCCGTCCACCCGCACACGGGACGCCCGACAATATTCATCTACGACGGCTACCCGGGCGGCGTCGGCCTCGTGCGCGAGGGGTTCGACGCCATCGGGAGTCTCGCCGAGACGACGCTCTCGATGCTCCGGTCGTGTGACTGCGAGGCGGGCTGTCCGGCGTGCGTGCAGTCCCCGCAGTGCGGGAACGCAAACGACCCGCTGGACAAGGGCCTCGCGATAACCCTGCTCGCCGCGCTCACCGGAGACTGAACGGCACCTCGGCGGCGTCGAGCGTACACAGCGAGTGGTATCGGAGGAACGTCACGACGGGAACGCTCACCGCGCCGACGACCACCAGTCCGACAACGGCGGCGACCGCGACGGCTACCAGCGCCGCGCCCGACAGCGCGCCGGCGAGAATGCCGAACAGGCCGAGTGGCACCGCGACGACGGCGACGGCGAACCCGAAGACGACGCTCGCCGCGAACAGCAACACCGCCTTCACGAGCGCGTAGACCGCGAACTGCTTCCAGTCGGCGCGTACCTGCGGCCAGAACTCGCGCCACGTCGCGACGATGCCGCCGCCTTCCTCGGCGACGAGCGGGACGACGAACGCCGTCGTGAACTCCGAAACGAGAGCGGCCACGAACCCGACGACGAGGAGCAACGGGAGCGTCACGAGCAACGCGAGCAGCGCCAGCGGCGCGTCGAACGCGACGGCGAGACCGACGGGCGCGAGGACGCCGGCGACGGCGACGAGCACCGCGAGAATCACCGCGAGGCGGAATCCGAACAGTCGCAGGCCGACGCCGAGTCGCTCCCGGAACGGCCCGAGAATGCGGACATCCCGCGAGCGCACGGCGTCCACGAGCACGAACTCCATCACGGCGCCGATGACCGCCACGACCAAGCCGACGAGGAGGACGGCGACAGCGACGACGGCGAACACCGCGAGGAACTCCGAGAACGACACCTCTCGGGCCGTCTCGACGGCCGCGTTCGGCGACGACTCCCACGAGAACGTCGGCGTCTGGGGCGCCGAGAGCCCGGCGAACGCGGTGATGACTGCGAGCCGTACCCACGTCCCGAGGTCGAAGGGCAACAGCAACTCCTTGGTCTCCGAGAGGGCGCGGTCCAGCGCGTCGACGGCGTACCAACTCATGGTCGACTGTTCGACACGACGCGCGATAAAAACAGGGTGTGGCGTGTCTGCCCGCGGAATCGGGTCAGGCGCCGCGGCTCGCCGCCTTCACGAGCGCTTCGAGGTCGAGGTGGCCGGCGCCGTGGTACCGCTCTCCCTCCTCGGGCTGGCTCGCGGTTTCGCGAATCAGGTCCTCGACTTCCGCGGCGCTGGCGTCCGGGCGGAGCGACCGCACGAGCGCGACCGCGCCCGACACCTGCGGCGCCGCCATCGACGTCCCCGCCTTCCAGCCGTAGGACGGCTCTGTGTCGACGATTTCGCTGGGCTTGTCGCCCGTGTCGTCCTCGTCCGGGCCGTCCTCGTAGTACGTCGTGACGGTCGTCGAGAACACGAGGTCGTAGTACCACTTCGCCTGCCCCGACGCCAGCGCCTCGGGGTCGTAGTTCCCGCCGCCCGCGCTCACGTCCACGGCCGACCCGTAGTTCGTGTAGTTCGCTGGCTGCGTGGTCGGCTCTTCGAGTCGGTTGCCGGTCAGCCACTTCTCCTCGTTGTCGTCGTGCTTGTCGCCCCAGCCGTACCCGATAGGACCGGTGGCGCTCACGCCGAAGATGCCCTCGACCTCCGTCGGGAGGCTGAGCACGCCCTCGCGGTCCATGTCGAGTGCGCCGTTGCCCGCGGAGTTCACGATGACCATGTCGTTCTCGCGCGCGTACTCAGCGGCGCGCCGGTACATCTCGCGAACGAGCAACAGCCACGGGTACTCCGCCGGGTCGATGTACGGTCGCGGGTAGCCGAGACTGATGTTCGCCGCGTCACAGCCCTTGTTCGCCGCGTCGACGAGCGCGGCGATGGTGTCGCCGGTCGCTCCGCTCACGCCGGAGAACACGCGGAGCGCGACGATTTCGGTCTTCGGCGCGGTGCCGAGGACGCCGCCGGCCTCGCCGTCGTTGTCGTTCGTCGCGGCGATGGTGCCGGCGACGTGCGTGCCGTGGCTCCCCGCGCCGTTCGGCCGGAAGTCGTAGCCGTCGGTGGTGAAGTTCTCGGAGAGGTCCTCGTTCACGACGGCTTCGAGGTCCGGGTGGGCGTCGTAGACGCCGGAGTCCACGACCGCGATTCGCGTCCCCTCGCCCTCCGTGGTGTCGTGGACGACGCGGCCGTTGCCGGGCTTG
Source organism: Halobacterium litoreum (assembly GCF_021233415.1). Taxonomy (NCBI): domain Archaea; kingdom Methanobacteriati; phylum Methanobacteriota; class Halobacteria; order Halobacteriales; family Halobacteriaceae; genus Halobacterium; species Halobacterium litoreum. The sequence goes on from NZ_CP089466.1 coordinate 1,362,929, forward strand.
TCGGTGAGGTTCTCGACGTCCTGAACGCGCTTGTCCCACTGGAGTTCGGCGTTGGACGCCGGCCCGTCGAAGTTGTGGTTGTCCGCGCCGTTCGCGCTCGGACCGGCGTGTTCGGCCGCCGGCCCGGCGTCGTCTTGGAACACCGCCACGTCGGGGACCACCGCTGTTCCACTCGGCACCGCGTCCGGGTCGCCGCGCACGACGAGCGCGTCGATCTCCGAGATGTCGTGGACGACCGTCGCGTCGTCCGGGAGCGCACTCCGGTCGACCTGTCGCAGGTCGACGAGGAACCGCTCGGCGTCCCCCGACGCCGACGCGACTCCGGCCCCCGTGCCGAATGCCAGTCCCCCGAGCGCCGCACCTGTACCCTTCAGAAACGTCCGCCTGTCGAATCTCGCCATGGCGTGGTACCACACACCACTCGTGCGCACATATTTCTTTCCAACTGGATTCTACTTGTAGATACACTGTTTGTCGGCTGTCGATAGCGTGGAAGCCGCCCGAACCGCCGCGATAGACTTTAGAACGGGGCCGGCGAACGGGCGACCATGAGCGGCGACGGGAGCCAGGACGGCGACGAGCGCGTTCTCTCTCCGGACGAACTCGACATCGAGGACGAGGAGGACGTGGCGTCCATCGGCGACGGCCGGTACGTCATCGGCTCCGACGGCCCCCCAGCGGCCAGCGAGTCGAACGAATCGGGCGACGCGCCGCCCGAACCCGAACAGCCCGACCCCACGCGCAAACCGGCAGCCGACCCCGGTCCAGCCCCCGAAGCCGAGCCCGCGGCCGAACCCGAACCGGAGCCCGAACCGACCGTGACGGGCCGCGACGTCAAGGAGTGGCTCGGCGAGGAACTGGCGAGCCACGACAGCGAGTACGCCTACCACATCGCCGCGAAGTACGGCGACGACGTCACCCATCAGCAACTCGCGACAGACGACGTCGGCGCCGCGTTCGACGGCCTGCTCGTCTGGTACGCGCGCCAACTCGCGGGCAACACGCCCGTCGACGAAGCCCTCGGCATCCTCCTCGGCGAGTCCAGCGTGCAGGTGCGGTACCCGACCTCGCGGCTCGTCGCGTATCTCGAAGCCCACGACCTCGGCCCCGACGACTCGATTTCGGACCTCGTGTCGGCGGTCTCCGAGGAGGACGGCCTCGCGTTCCCGCGCCGGCGGTAGCCGCGAAACAGTTTTAGTCGTGGTCGTCCGTGGTTCCGGCAGTGATGAACCTCGAAGACGCGGACCGCGTGGCCGAGAACGCCGCGCACGTCGTCGAGTTCCAACTCGGCGACGAGGTCTGCGCCATCGACATCGACGCCGTTGACAGCATCGTCGAGTCGAAGCAAGTGACTCGCGTTCCGCGCGCCCCCGAGGCCGTCGAGGGCGTGATGGACCTGCGCGGCGAGACGACCGCCATCGTCGACCCGCGGGAGTTCCTCGCCATCGGCGGCGACCACGACTCGGACAACATCCTCGTGTTGGACCGCGCCGACGACAAACAGAAGATCGGCCTCCGAGTCGCCGAAGTGACGGAAGTGTCGGGCTACGCGGACCACCAGATCGACCGCGGTGACCGCGTGTCTCGCATCGGCACGTCGGCCATCGAGCGCGAACTCGTCGAGGGCGTCATCCGGAAGGGCGCGACCGAGGACGACGAGGACGAAGACCACGACGTCGAGTTGGTGTTGTGGCTCGACATCGACCGGCTCATCGAGTCGGTGTCTGCGGGCGAAAACGGCGACAATCAGCGCTGATAATCGGTCAGGAGACTTTATTAGCCCCTTTGCCAAAGACGCTTAGCATGGCGAAGCAGGTCCTACTGGTGGACGACTCCGAGTTTATGCGGAACTTGCTCCGCGAGATTCTCGAAGAGGAGTTCGAGATCGCGGACGAAGCCGAGAACGGAGTCGAAGCCGTAGAGATGTACAAGGAGTACGAGCCGGACCTCGTGATGATGGACATCGTGATGCCGATTCGGGACGGCATCGAAGCGACCTCCGAAATCAAGGAGTACGACGGCAGCGCCCACATCATCATGTGTACGAGCATCGGGCAGGAGGAGAAGATGAAGAAGGCGGTGAAGGCTGGCGCCGACGGCTACATCACGAAGCCGTTCCAGAAGCCCAGCGTCATGGACGCCATCTCGGACGTGCTCACGGCATGACGCGTGCGCTGGTGGTCGACGACTCGCATTTCATGCGAACGGTCATCAGCGACATCTTGGAGACCGGAGGCATCGACGTCGTCGACACCGCGTCGAACGGCGCGAAGGCGGTCGACAAAGTCGCCGACGTGGACCCGGACGTGGTGACGATGGACGTGGAGATGCCGGAGATGAACGGCATCGAAGCGGTCGAAGCCATCATGGACGACCACCCGGTGCCGATTCTGATGCTGTCCGCGCTCACCACCGAGGACGCGGACGCCACCCTCGAAGCGATGGAGAAGGGCGCCGTGGACACGTTCGCGAAGCCCGGCGGCACCATCTCGACGGAGCTCTCCGGCCACAGCGAGGAACTCGTGGCGGCCGTCGAGGACGTCGCCGCCGCGGACCCGACGGCGGGCCACGACGTCCAACAGACGACGTCCACGGCCGGCGGGGACGATTTCGTGGACGACCCGACGCTGCTCGTCGGCGCGTCCACGGGCGGGCCGAACGTCGTGGAGTCGATTCTGGCGTCGCTCCCGCGGGAGGCGGACTTCCGGATTCTCGTCGTCCAGCACATGCCCGACCAGTTCACGTCGCGGTTCGCGAAGCGACTGGACGAGTCCAGCGACTACGACATCAAGGAAGCGGCGGACGGCGCGCGCATCGGCGGCGGCGAGGGGTTGGTCGCGCGCGGCGACTACCACATGCGCGTCTCGGGCTACTCGAACGGCCGCCTGCGCGTGCGCCTCGACCAGAGCGAGCGACGCCACAGCGTGCGACCCGCCATCGACGTGACGATGGAGAGCGCGGCCGAGCGCGTGACCGACCCGACGGTCGCGGCCGTCCTCACCGGGATGGGGACGGACGGCGCCGCGGGCGTTCGCGCAATCAAGGACGCGGGCGGCCACACGTTCGCACAGGACGAGGAGACCAGCGCCGTGTTCGGCATCCCGGAGCGCGCCATCGAGACGGGGTGCGTGGACGAGGTGTTGCCGGCCGAACGGCTGACCGAAGCGATCACCGACTCGATACGGAGGAGTACGTGAATGGACGACTATCTTGAAGCATTCGTGCGCGAGGGCGAAGAGCACGTCACGAACCTGAACAACGCCTTGCTCGAACTGGAGTCGGACCCGGGCAACGAGGAGGCGATGGACGAGATATTCCGGACGGCCCACACGCTGAAGGGGAACTTCGGCGCGATGGGGTTCGAGGGCGCGAGCGACCTCGCGCACGCCGTCGAGGACCTCTTAGACGAGATGCGACAGGGGGAACTCGAAGTGACCGCGGACCGCATGGACCGCATCTTCGAGGGCATCGACGCCATCGAAGCCTGCCTCGACGAAATCGAGGCGAACGGCGAAGTCCAGCGGGACGTGACAGACACCATCGAGTCCGTGCGCGCCGTCCTCGACGAGGCGGCGGCCGAAGCCGAAGCGGATGCCGCCGCCAGCGACGACGAGGACACCGCCGCCGGATTCGACCCCCTCTCGGTCGTCGACGAAGCGACGGTCGCGGACGTCGACGCCGGCGTCTACCACGTTCGCGTGGACATGTCCGACTCCGAGATGAAGGGCGTCGACGGGATGTTCGTGTTGGAGGCGGCGACCGAGTCCTTCGACCTGCTCGGCGCCGACCCCGAACCGGACGCCATCAACGACGGCGAGTTCGAGGACGGCTTCGACCTCGTGGTCGCCACCGAGATGACGGACGTGAAAGCGACCGTCGAGTCGTTCCCGAAACTCACGGGCGCGTCAGTCACCGAGGTCACCGATTTCGACGGCGCGACCGACGAGGAGGACGGCGAGGACGCGGACGACACCGTCGACACCGACGACGCGACCGACGCGACGCCGGACGCAGACGAGAGTGCGCCCGCCAGCGACGACGGCAGCGGGGACGACGAGTCTGCGGTGCAGTCCACCGACACGGAGATTCAGTCCGTGCGCGTGGACGTCGACCAACTCGACGAACTCCACGGCCTCGTCGAGCAACTGGTGACGACGCGCATCAAACTCCGGCGCGGCGTCGAGGACAGCGAGCGACAGGTCCTCGACGAACTCGACGAACTCGACAAGATTACGTCGAGTCTGCAGGACACCGTGATGGACATGCGGCTGGTCCCGATGAAGAAAATCGTCGGGAAGTTCCCGCGGCTCGTCCGCGACCTCGCGCGCGAGCAGGACAAACAGATCGACTTCGTCGTGGAGGGCGACGACGTGGAACTCGACCGCACCATCCTCACCGAAATCAGCGACCCGCTGATGCACCTGCTCCGGAACGCGGTCGACCACGGCATCGAACCGCCCGAAGTCCGCGAGGCGAACGGCAAAGACCCCGAGGGGACCATCACGCTCTCGGCGGAGCGCGACCGCGACCGCGTGCTCATCCAGGTCGAGGACGACGGCGCCGGAATCGACCACGAGACGATGCGGGAGAAAGCCGTCGAGAAGGGCGTCAAGAGCCGCGAGGAAGTCGAAGAGATGCCCGACGGGGAAGTCGAGGACCTCGTCTTCCACCCCGGCTTCTCCACGAACGAGGAGGTCACGGACGTCTCCGGGCGCGGCGTCGGGATGGACGTCGTGCGCGACACCGTGACCCGCCTCGACGGCTCCGTCTCCGTCTCCAGCGTCCCCGGCGAGGGGACGACGTTCACGATGACGCTCCCGGTGACCGTCGCCATCGTGAAGGTGCTGTTCGTGGAGAGCGGCGGCGAGGAGTACGGCATCCCCATCAAGACCGTCGACGAGATTTCGCGGATGAAGCCCGTGAAGACCGTCGACGGCGAGGAAGTCATCACCTACGACGAGACGGTCTACCCGCTCGTGCGTCTCGGCGGCGCGCTGAACGTCCCCGGCGAGACGAAAAACGGCGACGGGATGCTCGTGCGCATCCGCGACTCCGAGCGGCAGGTCGCGATTCACTGCGACGACGTCCGCGGACAGGAGGAAGTCGTCGTCAAGCCATTCGAGGGCATCCTCTCGGGCATCCCCGGCCTGTCCGGCGCGGCGGTGCTCGGCGAAGGCGACGTGGTCACGATTCTGGACGTTGCGACGCTCTAAAAGCATGAGTACGATGATCGACATCCGGCGATTACAGACGGTGAACGAACTCGCCCGAGCGGGCGCGACGACGGTCGCGGACAACCTCAGCCAGCTCACGGGCGTCGAGACGGAGATGCAGATTACGAAAATCAACGTCATCGACGTCGAAGACCTCGGCGCTCACCTCGGCGACCAGAAACAGGTCGGCGTGAACGTCCCCCTGCAGGAACAGCCCTACGGCTCCGTGCTCGTGTTGTTCGACGACGAGAGCGCGCGCCGCGTCGCGTCCACGATGATGGGCGGCATCGAGAGCAGCGGCGGCGGGTACAGTGACATGGAGCGCTCGGCCATCCGCGAGGTCGGGAACATCATGACCAGCGGCTTCATCGACGGCTGGGCGAACGTCCTCGGGCGCACCATCGACATCTCGACGCCACAACTCATCCGCGCGGACGGCCACGAAATCGCCGACCACTGCGTCGACCCCGGCGAACACGAGATAGCGATGGTGTTCGACGCGACGCTCCACGCGCCGGACGCCGACGTCGAGGCGAAAATCTACTCGTTCCCCGACGTCGAGGAGTTCGTCGCGATGATCAACGACATCTGATGCGAGTCGACCTCGACGCCGTCGCGTCGTTCAGCGAGACCGGCGACGAGGGCGGCCGCCGGGCCGCCGAGTCGCTGGAGACGATGACCGGCGTGGCCGCGAACTGCGATTTGACGCGCACGACGCTCGTGGACGCGGACGGCCTCGAAGCGTTTCTCGGCGACGAACCGACCAGATTCGAGGTCGAGTTCGGCGGCGCGCTCTCCGGGCGCGCGTACGTCTCTTTCGACGGCGCGTTCGCCCGGAACGTCGCCGACGAACTGGCGATGGGAGAGGCGGCGCTCCCGGAGATCGCGAACATCCTCACCAGCGGGTTCGTGGACGTGTGGGCGGAACGCGCCCCGGACACCATCGATATCCACCCGCCCGTCGAAGTCGAGGACGACGAGTCGCTCGCGCCGGACGCCAGCGTCGTCGACGGCGCGGCGTTCGTCTTCGAGAGCCAGGTGACGTTCGCGGGCGCCGGCGAGTGCCGGTTCGCCGTCGTACCCGACGCCGAATCCTTCGCCGAGTTCCTCGCCGCCGACGACGACGCGATGTCGTGGGATGGCCTCTCGGCGTACCTCCGGTTGGCGTCAGAGAGCGCGGCGAACGTCCAGTCCCACCTCGCCGCGATGACGGGCGTGGACGCCGAGCTGGTGGAGTCCCACGTCGACTTCGTGCCCGTCGAGCGCGTGCCGTCGCTGTTGGACGATGCTGCCTACGAGGGTGCCGTCTTCGAGAGCGAGGGCGCCGTCGAGAGCGTCATCGCCATCCTCTTCGACGAGGCCGAACCGGGCGCCGTCGCGGGCGCGATGCTCGGCGACGACCCGGACCCCGACCTCGCCGAGAGCGCGGTCGCCGAACTCGGCAACGTCACCGCGAGTGGCTTCCTCGACGAGTGGGCCAACGCCCTCGACACCACCATCGACGTGTCCACGCCGTCTCATGTCCGGGACGACGGGCGCGCCGTCCTCGACACGGTCGCGGCGGCCTACGGCCGACACGCCGACACCATCGCCGTCGTCAACACCACTGTCGCGCTCGGCGACGACCTCGTCTGCCGGGTGTGTGCGTTCCCGAACCCCGAGGACGCCGACACGCTCGGCGAAATCGCGGCGGCGCTCGACGCGAACGCGGGTGAGACGGAGTGACCGCCGACACGTCCACGGTCCGCGTCGGCGTCGCCGACTGGCGAGTCGCCGACGACGACTCGATTCTCGTCACCAGCGGCCTCGGGTCGTGTGTCGCCGTGGTCGTCTACGACCCCGACGCCGGCATCGGGGGGCTACTCCACGCGATGCTCCCGGAGGCCCCCGCGCCAGTCGACACGCCCGCGAAGTACGTCGACTCGGGGTTCGACGAGATGCGCGAAGCGCTCTCTGGGCTCGGCGCCGACCCCGAGAACCTCTCGGGGAAACTCGCCGGCGGCAGTTCGATGCTCGACATCTCCGTCGGCGACGCAATCGGCGACCGGAACGTCGCCGCCGCCGAGCGCGCGCTCGCCGACGCGGACGTCGACCTCGTCGCCGCCGAGACCGGCGGGAACAACGGCCGGTCGGTGTCCTTTAGTCCCACGAGCGGCGACGTTACCATAGACCGGGTGGACTCCGAGGTGCAAGTAATTTGACTGCGTTCGAGGATTTACTGCGGTTCGTCGAACGCGAAACGACGTTCGCGAGCAGTTACTACGACGACGACTACCTCGACCGCCGCATCTCCGCGCGAATGCGTCGCTGTGGCACCGAGACCTACGAAGCGTACCTCGACGTGCTCCGCGACGACGAGGACGAGCGGGCGGAACTGCTGGACACGCTCAGCGTGAACGTCACGCAGTTCTTCCGCGATACGAAGGTCTGGACGGCGCTCAGGGACGTCCTCCTCGAAGCGGCCGAGGAGACGCGGTCGCTGAACGTCTGGTCGGCGGCCTGTGCCGACGGCCGAGAGCCCTACTCCATCGCGATGCTCGCGCTCGACGCCGGCATCCCCGCGCGCCGCATCGACATCCTCGCGACCGACATCGACGAGGACGCGCTCGCTCGCGCGCGAGCCGGGCGCTACGAGAGCACGCGCACCGCGGACATCCGCGAACAACTCGACTTCCTCGACGATCCCGGCGCGTACGTCGACAAGGACGGCGACCGCGGGTTCGTCGTCGCCGACCACGTCAAAGACCTCGTCACCTTCGAGCGCCACGACCTCATCACGGACGACCCGAAGTCCGGGTTCGACGTCGTCGCCTGCCGGAACGTCTGCATCTACATCGACAAACAGTACAAGCGACCGATTCTCGACACCGTCAGCGCGTCCGTCAAGACGGGCGGCCACCTCGTGCTCGGACAGACCGAGACGCTGCCCGGCGAAGTCAAGGAGCGCTTCGAAGCCGCCGACCCCCGAATCCGCGTCTACCGCCGCCAACCCGAGGACTGAATCGGGTTCGCGAGGAGTAACGCTTATTCGCTCCCGCCGACCATTCACGCTCGTACCTGAGGGGGACCATGTCGGAATCAGCCATCGCGGACTTCGTCACGTCGTTCATCCCGAACACAGCCACGCACGTCGAACCGGTACGCGGACGCGTGGTGATGAGCAAACGCCGCATCGTCCTCGCGACGGACGACGCTAAGACAACCATCCCCCTCGGCGGCGTCTTCGACGTCCAACACGACACCGCGCCCGGCGACCTCGCGGAGTTCTTCGACGACACCGTCACGGTCGCCTACGAACGCGACGGCGAGAAACGCGTCGCCGTCATCGAGGGCGCCGGCAGCACGGTGGACAAGTTCGTCACGCTCGTGTTCAAGGGCTTGCTGAACGGCACCACCGTCTACGCCAAAGACCCGGCGCGACGCGGCGGCAGAGTCACCGACCAATCGTTCGAGTCCGGGAGCCTCTTTCTCGTCCCCGGCGCGGTCGAACTCCGGGGCGACGTCGGCGGCCGCATCGACCTCTCGACGGTCACGCACTTCGAACGCGTCGAACGCGACGTCAACGGCTCCACGCGACCGCTCCTCTCCGTCCGACACATGGGCGACGCCGGCGCCGTCACCACCGAACTCGTCCTCGACTCCGGGCGGAAGATGAATCTCCTCGGGCGCTACATCCGCCTGAAGTACACGCATCTCAAACAGAACCTCAAGGACGTCGACCTCACCGAGGAGGAGATCGAGGCGCTCGTCGCCATCTACTCCAGTGGCCCGAACGCCAGTCTCGCGGCCGTCCTCGGCGTCGACGCCTCCCGCGTCACGATGTTCCTCAACGACCTCATCGACAAGGACCTCGTGAAAGACGAGGACGGCCTCCACCTCACGTCGATGGGGCGAGCCGCCGTCAGCGAACACATCGAAGACGTCAACGTCTGACGTCGGCGTCGACTCCACTCTCGAAAAACGCCTCCCGAGTAGCGCTCGCTACTCCTCGTTGATGGCTTCGCTCGCGATGTTCCGGCCGCGCGTCTTCATCGACACTTCGCGGCGCTTGCGCACCTCCTCGAGGACGTCCACTTCGACGAGGCGCTCGAAGATTGACTCCACCTCGTCGACGTCCATCCCGAGGAAGTCCGGAATCTCGAACGACGACACACCGGAGTACAGCGCCATCAACACGCGCTTTTCGGTCTCCGAGAGGTCGACCGACCCCTGGCTCTTTCGAGCCTCCTTACTCAACAGCGATTCGAGAATCGAACACGTGTGCGAGTCACTCGAGAAGTACGTCTGCACGCTCGTGTCGTCGACTGTGTGCTCGACTTTCAACACCGGGCTCTTCTCGCCCTGCACCTCCAGCGACGCCGCCTCCGCGGACCCAACGTCGTCTAACTCCACGGAGACGAACGACCCGTTCGACATCGCGACGCTCAACTGGTCCTCGTCGACCTTGATGCGCGCGCGCTCGAAGGACTCGTCTTGTACCACCCCGCCTTGCACCGCGGGGTGTTTCACGAGCATCTCCGTCTGGTCTAAGAGCGCGCCGTACAGTTTGCTCTCGAACTGCTCGGTATTCTCCCCCAGCGAGAGCAACACGACGCTCTCGTTGTTCATCTGGATGCTCACGTAGTCGCTGACCTGGGCGACCGTCTGGTTCACGTCGTAGCGGCCACTCAGACTGGCAATCTCCGACAGCGGGAGGTTGCGTTTCCCGTCGTTGCCCGCGAGCACGATGCGCTTGTTCGACAGGAGGATGCGACCGTTCGTCCACTCGGCGTCCTTCAAGCGACGACCGTCCTTGACGGCCTGCAGGAACTTCCCCGCGCCGTCGGCGACTTTGTACTCGGACTCGCTCATTCCTCACCTGTGGCCGTCGTTCCGCACGCAGTGTCCCCCCGATTCCCGCGCCCACGCGACGCGTCCCGACTCATCGTTGTGCTACGTATTCAGGTGGCGTATTTAATGCTTTGCGTGCGATTCTCGCGAGTGAAATCGACGGCGGGCAGTCCGTTACGTGTGCCCGCCGAGTTTCGAGATGGCGGAGAACGCGCGCCGACGCACCTCCGCGTTCTCCGTCTCGTCCACCAGCTTCTCCAAGCGCTGCCGGGACCGGTCGCCGCCGACCTTCCCGAGCGCGAACGCCGCCATCGCCACCGCGTCCTCTCCGTACTGGTCGGTCTCGATGACCTCCAGCAGACGCGTCTCCACGGACCGCCCACCAATCTCCGAGAGCCCGGTCGCCGCGAACTGCGAGATGAGGTCGTCGTCCTCCCCGAGCACGTCACACAGCGCGTCGATGGCGTCCATCTTCGTCGCGTTGTCGCCCGCCACCCGTCCCAGCATCCACGTCGCGTTCCGCCGCTGGTGTAACTGCGTCCCCTCCTCGATGATCTCGATGAGTGACGCCACGATACTCGGGTCGCTGCGCGCCGACATCCGGTCGACGATGGTCTCCCGGAGCTCGTGGCTCTTGTCCGGCGGCACGTTCGACAGAATCTCGATGAGCGAGAACACCGCCGCCCGGCGCACCAGGTCGCTCTGGTCGCCGAGCCGCTCCACGAGCGCGTCCACCGGCTTCGCGTTCCCGAACTGCCCGAGCGAACTCACCGCCGTCCGACGCAACGCCTCGCTGTCGTCCTCCACGACCGACAACAACCCCCGGAGCGACTCCGGGTTCGTCAACCGCCCGAGCGACTCGGCGGCCTCCCGCCGAACCTTCAACGGTTGCCCGTGCAGACACTCCACGAGAATCCCCGTCACCGCCGGGTCGCCCACCCGTCCGAGCGCGCGAGCGATGCGCGCCCGCACCCCCGGGTGCGGCTCGGACTGCAAGCGCTCGGCCAGCGGCCGCGCCGACTCCGAGACCTCCAACAACCCCAACACGTTCGCCGCCGCCATCCGCAACTCCGGCGTGTCCGACGACAGATTCTCCACGAACACCTCCGCCTGCGCCCACGTCGCGCCAGAATCCGGGACCTCCTGTCCCAGCCCCTTCATCAGCGCGTCCACGGCCTCCTGTTGCGTGAGCGCGTCGATGGCTTCCGCCCGAACGACCTCGTCCTCGTCGCTCATCGCGTCGACCAACGCGTCGATACCCTCCGACCCGGGCTCGTCGAGGTTCCCCAGAATCTCGGCGGCCCGCTGCCGGACCGTCTCCTTCCCGCTCTCCTGGAGCAACTCCACTAACTTCTCGACGTCCCCGGAGCGCTCCAGTCCGTACAGCGATGGCACACCTAGATGCTAGGTACGCGTCTACAAAATGATGACGTTCAGAAAGCGATACGGGAAGTGAACGAAAAGCGGCCGCGTTACAGCGTGACGGCCTGCTTATCCTTCAGGGACTCCGGCACGTTCGCCCAGTAGGTGGTCTTCGAGCCGTACTGCGTCGTGACCGTCAGCTGGACTTCCTCGCCAGCCAAGAGACCGTCCGTGGTGATCTGACCGGCAGCAAGCACGACTTTGATGCGGTCGGACTGGTCGACGAGCACGTCGGGGTTCTCGCCCTTGATGGACTCGGTGGTGAACTCCGTGCCGTTCGCGGCGGAGCTGTCGTAGGTGAGGGTGGTGGCGGTGTCCGGGCCGATCCACTGAATCGTACTCTTCGAGAGGTTGATGTTGTCGGCGCCCGCGGACTGCCGCACCGTCAGATTCGCGAAGTCGACAACTTCCGTAGTGTCACTGTCGTTGACGTTACCGTAGGCGGAGACGACGTTGATGCGGTTCGACACTTGCGCGGAGGCTTCTTCGCCAGTCGCTTGGCCTTTGGACTGGAGGAAGCCGGCCGTGTTGATGAGGACGCCCGCGGCGATCGCGGCGACCAGGACCATCGCGATGAACACGATGAGCGTCCCGATCCCCACCTGACCGCGCTCGTCTTCGTCGTTGATGAACTCGAACATTGAACTAATTTACAGCTTGACTGCGTTCTTGTCTTTCAGCGATTCGGGCACGTTCGCCCAGTAGGTGGTCTTCGAACCGTACTGCGTCGTAATCGTCAGCTGCACTTCGTCGCCAGCTTCGAGATTACTGGTCACCGCGTTGGCGTCGATAATGACCTCAAGACGGTCGGACTGGTCGACGAGAACCGGGTTGTTCTCACCCTTGACTTGGTTCGTCGTGAAGTTCCCGGCATCAGCGGAACCGTTGTACGTCAGCGTCTTTGCTTTGTCCGGGCCGATCCACTGGATCGTAGTCTTCGAGAGGTTGATATTGTCGGCGCCCGCGGCCTGCCGCACGACCAGGCTCACCTCGTCAACGTTTTCGTTCGTAACGTTGCCGTAGGCGGAGACGACGTTGATGCGGTTCGACACTTGCGCGGAGGCTTCTTCGCCAGTCGCTTGGCCTTTGGACTGGAGGAAGCCGGCCGTGTTGATGAGGACGCCCGCGGCGATCGCGGCGACCAGGACCATCGCGATGAACACGATGAGCGTCCCGATCCCCACCTGACCGCGCTCGTCTTCGTCGTTGATGAACTCGAACATTGTTGGTTTGCTGCCCCCCTACCCGTAGCGGGTTTCCTGGGGCTCGACTCGAACGTTGATGGACCTTTACTAAAAGGTACGCCCCCGGTTATCAGCGATGAAAAGTTCTCAGCCGTCGCTTACCAAACACCTAAGCCGGTCCGCCGGGCGAAGGGTGACGTGTCCACTGTCATCGACTTCGAGGCGGTCCGCCACCGCGTCAAACTCGTGCGGGACTCGGGCGAGACGAAACTGTACGAGAATCGTGACGGCGTGGCGTGCCCGGTCTGTGACGAGCCGTTCGACGAGGGGTTAGTAACGGAGTGTTCGTCGCGACAGGTCACGCCGGGCGGGGGCGTTCGGCTTTGCCTGGCTCGAGACGACGACCAATTATTCATCTTCACGCACGCGTGAGTAATCCGCGCTTACCTGATTCTTAGAACTGGTAACCGTGGGGGAAACCTTTTATACCTACTTGGGACGAATTACGTCAGGAATGTTGGGTACGCTCCGCAAACTACTCGGTGGGGGGTCCGAGAGGGCGGCGACGGACGGCGGTACCGACGCCGGCCAGTTCTCCTTCGGCGACCACGATAGACACGCGAGCGCGGTTCGGGAACGGTACGAGGTCGACACGGCGAGACTCGACCCGGGACTGCCGGACGACGCTCGCGAACACTTCGCTGGTCTGTTCGACGAGAACGCGCCCGAGACGGCGACGTACGTGCCCGCGTACCAGAGTGCGGGCGTGACGCCCGCCGACTTCGTCTCTGCTCACGGTGCGTCGGTCGACGCCGTCGTCGACGCGGTGTTCGACCGGCTCCGCGAGGAGGGGTTAGACGAGTCCTCGCTGGACCGCGCGGAGAAGGAACTCCGCGTCGGTCTCGACACCGTCGTCGAGGACGCTGCGGCGGGCGTCGCAGCGTACGACGTTGGCGAGGAAGACGAGGACGAACTGAACGTCGAGGACGACGAACTCCTCGACGGCATCGGGATGCCGGTATTCATGCTGGACGCGGAGGGAGAGGTCGTCGCGTGGAACAAAGCGCTCGTCGACCTGACCGGCTGTCCGGAGTCGGAGGCCGTCGGGTCGAGTCACGTCAGCGAGGCGTTCTACCCCGACGGGCGTCGCGTCAAGACGCTCGCCGATAAAATCTGCGAGGCGCCGGAGGACGCCGCCGCCGAGTTCGACGTGGACCGCGCCGACACGGAGTACACGCTCTACGAGGACTCCAGTACGATGGTCGACCGGGACGGGAACGAACGCCGCATCACGTTCTCTGCGCGCCCGATATTCGACGACAACGGCGACCTCCTCGCGGTCGTGGAGACCGTCGACGACCGGACCGAGGACGTCGAGCGCGCCGAAGCCATCGAGACGCTCGTCACGGAACTGCGGACGACGATGCAGGCGCTGCAGGCGGGACACCTCGAGTCGCGCGCGTCGTTCGAGGGCAACGCGCACGTCGACGACAAACTCGTCGGCGTCGTGAGCGACCTGAACGACATGGCCGACCAGTTCGAGCGACTCGTCGGCCAGGTCGACGGCCAGACTCAGGAGTTGGCGTCCTCGATTCAGAAGGCGGCGGCGGAGGCCAACGACATCGCCGACGTGGTCGGCGAGCAAAACGACATGCTGTCGGACGCGGCGAGCGAGATGCAGAACTTCTCCGCGAGCATGCAGGAGGTCGCCGCGAGCTCCGACCAGGTCGCGGCGGCCGCCGAGCAGGCACAGACCGCCGCGGAGAACGGCCTGGAGGCCAGCGAGGGCGCGAGTACGGCGACGAACGAGGTCATCGACATCAGTGACGACCTCGTTGACAGCGTCTCCGAGTTGGAGGAGAAGATGGACGAAATCGAGGGCGTCGTCGAGGTCATCGCGGAGGTGGCAGACCAGACGAACCTCCTCGCGTTGAACGCGAACATCGAGGCCGCACGCGCGGGCGAAGCGGGCAGCGGCTTCGAGGTCGTCGCGGACGAGGTGAAGGAACTCGCGAACGAGACCCGCGAGCACACCGAGCGCATCGCGGGGAGCATCGACGAGGTCCAACAGCAGGCCAACGAGACCGTCGTCGCCGTCGAGGAGTCCCACCAGCAGATTCACCGCGCCGGCGACGAGATCGACGACGCGCTCACGGCGCTCGAAGAGATCGCCGACGCCGTCGACGAGGCCGCGACGGGTATCACGGAGGTCGCGCGCGCGAACGACGAACAGGCCGAGACCGTCGAGGACGTCATCGTCACCATCGAGGAGGTCCAAGACCAAGCCGAGGAGGCGTCCGAGGCGTCCGAGCGCATCGTCGACGCTACCCAGGAGCAGTCCCGTGCGGTCCAGGAACTGAATTCGCGGGTTGATCAACTCACCACGGAGGAGGATAACTGATGACCCTGAATCCACGCGAGTACGACGCAGAGGAGTTGCGCAGTGCGGCCCGGAAGAGCGACGACGAGAACATCCGGGAACTGAAAGAGCGGCTGGCGGAACACGAGCAGACCGCGGACGAGGCGGTTCGTTCGGGGCAACTGAAACAGCTCCTGTTCATGCACTCGAGCGCCGACGAGGAGCGTCTCCAGCGTCCGTACCTGGAGTCGATGCCGGGGAAGTACGCCGCTGAAATCACGCTGTTCGAGTGGCTGGACTTCCTGCTGGAGCGCGGGGGCGTGAAGCGCTCGCTGGAAGCCATCGAGTACTACGAGAACATCGGCTGGGTCGGGGACGAGGCAGCGGAGAAACTTCGGAACCACGTTCGCGGGTTCGCGGGGCCGGCCGACGAGGAGAGCCACTCGGACTTCGAGATGGCCGACCACGTCCTGAGTCTGGTGTTCATCGCACGGCTGGCGTCGATGGAGTAAGGCGAGCCTACCCGATTAATCGAATTGAGAACTGGGGGAGAACATTAATTACGCGGGGCTCTCGTGTATTATCCCGATGAAGTTTATCCACCTCACCCCGACTGCCCTGGTCTTCCTGCAGTTCGGGGCGCTGGCCGTCGGTATGGCCAGTTGGCTCGACGACGACGAGGGGTCGGGGGACTCCGGAGGGGACGATGAGTTCGAGATGGACGACGACTTCGACGACGACTTCGACGACGAGTTCGGTTCCTTCGACGACATGGAGGACGGCGGTGGCGGGGCGGGCGGTGCGGACGCCTCGGTGAACGAACTGGAACACCGAATCGAGGAACTCGAGACCGAGGTGTCGAACGTCGCGTCGAAAGCGAACACCGTCCGGAGCGAGAACGAACAGATCAGCGAGAGCGTCGAGGACGTCGAGGAGAACGTCCGGAAGCTCCTGGAGATCTACGAGATGGTGACGCGCGGCGTGAACCCGTTCGTGGACGACGTCGAAACCGAGGCCATGGGCGGCGGCGCCAGTGGCCAGAGTTTCGGGCTCTTCGACGACGAGGAAGAGGACGGCGGTGACGGCGGCGGCGGTGGGGAGGACCTCGACGCCGACATCGCGGACGCGGACGCCGACGACTTCTTCGAGGACGACGCGTTCGACGACGGGATGGAGGAAGGCGACGACATGGGCGGCTTCGACGACTTCGAAGAGGAAGAAGGGGCGGACGACGAGATGGACGGATTCGGCGATTTCGAGGACGAGGACGGCGGCGAGGAGGCCGCCGGCGACGGTGGCGGGACGTCCTTCGACGAGTTGAAAGAGGAGTACGAATCCGGCGAGGCCGACTGGGCGGAAGGCGAGGAGGGTGGAGACGACGCGATAGACGCCGAGGAGAAACCCGACCTCGGGTTCGACGACTCCGACCTCGAAGAAGACGAGGAAGCGACGGACGAGGTGGCCGAGGACGACGGCTTCGACTTCGAGGAAGAGGAGACCGAAGACGCGGGCGGCGCCGAGTCCGGGACGGACATCGACGAGTCGTCCGGAACGGCACCCGCGCTCGGCCTGCGGACGCGCGGAGACGGCCCGCACCTCGAAGAGCACCCGAACGGCTACCTCGCGGACGTCGTCTCGTTGGAGTGGCTGAACTACTTGCTCGCGGAGTTCGGGCCGAAGAACACGGTGCGGACGCTGAACTACTACGAGCGCATCGGGTGGATCGGCGAGCCGGCCCGCGACCAGTTGTTCGACTACTTGGAGGGGTTGACCGACTCCGATTACCTCTACCGCGAGGAGTTCGGGACGACCGAACTGACCATGGACGACCACTTGAAGAGTCTCGATTACATCGAGGAGTTGGCGAGCGAGGACATAGAGCGAGCAATCGTGGACCGGTGCGAGGACCTCCATAGAAATGGGATTCAGCGTTAGTGGTTCGGCGGCGATACTGTTCATCGCCGCGTTCGTGAGTGTCGGTATCCTGTACTCGGCGGCGTTCAACGGGTACGAGCGCGTACAGGACGCCGACGACAGACACGGGGAGCGCGTCCTGGAGCGTCGCAACACGGTCGTCGACGTGACGAACGTAACGTACAACACGACCTCGGACGAACTGACAGTGAACGTGACGAACTCGGGGGCGACGTCGCTGTCGGTGAACGAGACCGACTTGCTGTTGGACGGGGAGTTCCGGAGTCGGAGCGGTTACGACAGCTGGAGCGTCGGCGGGCAGACGGATACGACGCTGTGGCTCCCCGGCGAGACGTACAGCGTCACCGTGACGACGGCGAGCCAGCCCGACCGCGTGAAAGTGGTGACGTCGTCGGGTGTGGCGGCGACGGAGGTGGTCTGAGTGGCCAGTGTCTCATCCTCGACGCTCATCATCTTCATCGCGAGCATCCTCGTGGCGGCGTCCGTCGCGGGGACGATGACGAACGGCGTCCAGCGGTTGAGCGACGCGTTGGGGGACCGGAGCGTCGACGTCAGCCAGGAGATTCAGACGGACGTGGAGATAATCAGCGACTCCGCGAGTTCGTCGTCCATCTACGACGGGGGTAATCTGACGCTGCTCGTGAAGAATACGGGCTCAGGCGGATTGGCCGCGGACCCGAGTGTCGTCGACGTCATCGTCGACGGGACGTACGTGACGAACGTGTCGCTGTCCGTGGTCGACGGCTCCAGTTGGGGGCCGGGGAACGTCGTCCGGGTGACGGCGTCGGGTGTGGATCTGTCGAGTGGCGACCACCGCGCGGTCGTCATCGTTCACGGCGACCGTGAGGTGTTGGAGTTCAGAACATGAGCACGAACACACTGTACTCGCTCGGGTTGGACGAGCACGACCGACTGAACAACGAGCTCGGGGGCGGCATTCCCGGCGGGAGCATCGTCCTCATCGAGGGAGATTACGGCGCGGGGAAGTCCGCGATGAGCCAGCGGTTCACGTACGGCCTCTGTGAGGAGGGACACTCCGTGACGTTGGTGTCGACGGAGTTGACCGTCCGTGGGTTCATCGACCAAATGCACTCCCTGAGTTACGACATGGAAGAGCACCTGTTGAACGAGAACCTGTTGTTCTTCCACGCGGACGTCGACACGGGGAAGAGCGCGCTCCGGAGTACCGGGGCCGTCGACGACGAGGACGGCAACCGCAAGCAGTTGCTCAAGCGGTTGATGGAGGCCGACAAGATGTGGCAGGCCGACACCGTCGTCATCGACACGTTCGACGCCATCCTCCGGAACGACCCGAAGTTCGAGGCGCTGGTCCGGCAGAACGACGAGCGGCAGGCCGCCCTCGAAATCATATCGTTCTTTAGGGATTTGGTCTCGCAAGGAAAGGTCATCGTTTTGACCGTGGACCCCAGTACTGTCGACGAGGAGGCAATCGGGCCGTTCCGGTCTATCGCCGACGTGTACTTGGAGTTACAGATGGTGGAGGTCGGGAACGACGTCCGGCGCTCCATCGCCGTTCGCCGGTTCGCCGGGATGGGCGAGCAGGTGGGTGACACGATCGGGTACTCGGTGCGGTCCGGCACGGGAATCGTCATCGAAAGCCGCAGCGTGGCATAGCAGGGACACCTCATGGCAGACCACGGGAGCAGACAGATCGGGCACGAACTCCGGGAGACGTCGAGTCGCCACACCCACCTCCGGGAGTACCTCCAGCGGTTCAAGCAGTTCACGGGCGAGTTCCCGGAGCTCATCGACGAGCCGACCGACGACTGGGAGGCCGCGAAGCCGAACGTGCTCTACCCCGTGGGCGGCCCCATCTTCTGTCACGTGTACGGCGACCTGGGGAAGGACACGAAGTACTACACCATCGAACCCGAACTGTCGGGCCCCGAGGCCGCGGTCTTCAAGAACGTCCAAGAGCGCATCCTCGAGAAGTCGGTGACGAAGCCGGCGCCCGAGGAGGAGGCCGAGTACGACGACCGCATCGAGGAACTGCTCCAGGAGACGGTGCGCATCGACGGCGACGAGGACGACGGCGTGTTCCACCGCGTCCGCCAGCTCCCGAACAACCTCGGGTCGCTGGTGAAGGACTTCGACTCGTCGACGCTCGCGGACCGGATGACCGGCGACGAGCGCGGGCAGATGTCGATGGACTCCGGCGACCTCTCCACCAAGCAGGTGAAGGCGGGCGCGCGACAGGTCGCCTCGGCGCCGAAGAACTTCGCGCAGTCGTTCCGTCGCGCCGTGCCGATGTTCCGCGAGGCGATGGAGGAGGCATTCGGATTCGGTCGCATCCCCGTCTCGCAGGCGACGTACGAGAACATCCGGTACCAGTTGAACCGCGACATCGTCGGGTTCGGACCGCTGGAGCCGGTGATGCGCGACCCGTACAACGAGGACATTCACGTCATCGGCCCGAGTGGCTGTTACGTCGACCACGGGACGTTCGGGATGCTGGAGACCACCGTCGACTTCGGGACGCCCGAGGAGTTCGACGGCTGGCTCCGGAACATGGGCGAGCGCATCGGCGACCCGGTGTCCGACTCCGACCCCATCGTGGACTCGACGCTCCCGGACGGGTCGCGTGTGAACATCATCTACAGCGACGACGTGTCGCTGAAGGGGCCGTCGCTCACCATCCGTCAGGGCGAGGACGTGCCGCTGTCCGTCGGCCAGATTACGAAGTGGGGGACGCTGTCTCCCGAGTTGGCGGCGTACCTCTGGCTCTGCCTCGAAAACGAGCAGACGGTGTTCGTCGTCGGGGAGACGGCGTCCGGGAAGACGACGACGCTGAACTCCATCATGGCGTTCATCCCCCGGGACTCGAAGATTTACACCGCGGAGGACACCGCGGAGGTCATCCCGCCACACGACACGTGGCAGCAACTCCTCACCCGGGAGGGGCAGGGCGAGAACTCCGCGGACGTGGACATGTTCGACCTGGTCGCGGCCGCGCTGCGTTCGCGTCCCGACTACATCATCGTCGGTGAGGTGCGTGGCGAGGAGGGTCGGATGGCGTTCCAGGCGGCACAGACCGGTCACCCCGTGATGCTGACGTTCCACGCGAGCGACATCGTCTCGATGATTCAGCGCTTCACTGGGGAGCCCATCAACGTCCCGGAGACGTTCATGGACAACGCCGACGTGGCGCTGTTCCAGAACCGCGTGAAGCAGGGCGACGACGTCCTGCGTCGCGTCACCTCCGTGCAGGAAATCGAGGGGTACTCGAAGGAGATGGGCGGCGTCGTCACGCGGCAGGCGTTCTACTGGGACCCCGTCGAGGACGAAATCGTCTTCCAGGGCCGGAACAACTCCTACGTGCTCGAAGAGCAGATTGCGACCCTGCTCGGGTACGCGGACACGCGCGAAATCTACGACGAACTGGACTTCCGCGCGGAAATCATCGAGCGCATTATCCAGGAGGACCTGATCGAGTACCACGACTTCAACGACGCCGTCGCGTCGTTCCAGCGGGACGGCGTCGAGGGCCTCCCGTTCACGATATCTCGCGGGTTCTAGCATGGCGGCGGAGGAAGCCGAAGCGACCTCGTCGCTCGAAAACATCGAGTTAGGCGACCTCGTCGACTCGGTGCTGGCGTCCTACCGTCGGATGACGATGCCGACGTTCCAGTACATCCTGTTCATCGTCGTGCCGTCGGTGGTGTTCTTCCTCGCGACGGTGGTGACGGTGTTCGTGGTGTCGCTGCCGACGTTCCTCACCGTCCCGATTCCGATGCTCGGCCTGCTGGCGGTCGTGACGGCCGTGATGTACCCGAAGATTCGACAGGACCAGCGCCGGACGCGCATGGAGAACCGGTTCCACCTGTTCGTGACGCATATGACCATCCTGTCGACGACGAACATCGACCGCGTGGAGGTGTTCCGGCGCATCGGCGCCGAGGAGGAGTACGGCCCTCTCGCGGAGGAGGCGCGTCGCATCGTTCAACTCATCGACGCGTGGAATCAGAGCCTCGACGACGCGTGCCGGATGCGCGCGGACAAGGTGCCGAGTGACCTGCTCGCGGACTTCCTCGACCGGCTCGCGTACACCATCAACTCCGGTGAGAGCCTGGAGTCCTACCTCGTTACCGAGCAGGACGCCATCATCCGGAACTACGCCACGTCCTACGAGGGGAAACTGGAGAACCTCCAGGTGATGAAAGACCTCTACCTGTCGATGGTGTTGTCCGTGACGTTCGCGCTCGTGTTCGCGACGGTGCTCCCGATTCTCTCCGGAACGAATCCGACGATGACGGTGTCGTCGGTCGTCGTGCTGTACTCCTTTATCCAGATCGGGTTCCTGTACGCCATCTACACGCTCGCGCCGAGCGACCCGCTGTGGTACTTCCCGGAGGAGCGCACGACGCGCACGGAGTGGAAGCTCCGCGTCTCGACGGCGGTCGGCGGGCTGTTGTCGGCGCTGCTCGTCGTCGTGGTGCTGGCGGTGATGCTCGGGTGGACGGGCATCGAGTCCGACTCGGTTCCCCTCCCGCTGTACGCGGCGCTCCCGACGACGCCGCTGCTCATTCCCGGTATCGTCGCGCGGTCGGCCGAGGAGCGCGTGAAAGACCGCGACGACGCCTTTACGAGTTTCATTCGCGCGCTCGGGTCGAGCGAGACGGCCCGCCAGACCACGACGACGCGGGTGTTGGAGTCGCTGCGCGACAAGAACTTCGGGTCGCTGACCGGCCTCGTCGACGACCTGTTCAAGCGCCTGAACCTCCGCGTGGACGCCTCGCAGGCGTGGCGGCACTTCACGTCGGACGCCCACTCGTATCTCATCCAGAAGTTCAGCGAGATGTACCTCGTCGGGCGCCAGATGGGTGGCGAGCCGAAACACCTCGGCGAACTCATCTCGAACAACATGAGCGAAGTCCTCCAGCTCCGTCAGCGCCGCAGTCAGGCGGCGTCGACGCTCGTCGGCGTCCTGTACGGCATCACGGCGGCGGCGACGTTCGCGTTCTTCATCGGTCTCGGTATCGTGGACGTCATCTCGGGGCTGGGCATCGACTTCTCGAATTCGGCGTTCAACGTCGGGACGCTCATCAACACGCAGGTGTACGACCTCGAACTCATCGAGTACCTGCTCGTGTTGACGATTCTCGTGAACGCCGTGCTGTCGGCGCTGATGATTCGGGTCGTGGACGGCGGCCACAAGATAAACGCGTACATTCACTTCGTGGTGTTGACGTGGATTTCCGCGGTCATCGGGTCGCTGACCCTGGAGCTGGTCAGCTCGCTGCTGTCGGTGTAACCGCGGAGCCACACTTATGTATCGTAGCCCGCTACGTGGTTCACGATGAACGAGGTCGGAGGTGACGGGTACGTGTTCGCCGTCGCCAGCGGGAAGGGCGGCGTCGGGAAGTCGACGACGACGGCGAACCTCGGTGTCGCGCTCGCGGACGACGGGTTCGACGTCGCCGTCGTGGACGTCGACCTCGGGATGGCGAACCTCGCGGGCTTGCTCGGCGTGAATCCGGACGAGACGCTTCACGACGTGCTCGCGGGGCAGGCGTCGCCGGCGGACGCGAGTTACGACACGACCGGCCTCACGCTCGTACCGGGGTCGACGGAGTTAGAGCAGTTCGCGGAGGCGGACGCGAAGTCCCTCCACCGCGTGGTGGAGTACCTCCGGGACCGCAACGACGTCGTCCTGCTGGACGCGGGCGCCGGACTGAGTTACGACATCGCGATGGCGATGAGCGTCGCGGACGGCGTGTTGTTGGTGACGACGGCGGAGTTGGCGTCGCTGACGGACGCGACGAAGACGGGGAAACTCGTGTCGAAGTTGGAGAAACCCGTGGTCGGCGCGGTGTTTACGCGCACCGGCGACGGCGGGTTCGACGACGTGGAGGGCATCGCGGCGGCGCTCGGGACGACGGACGCCGTGACGGTGAGCGTCCCGCACGACGACGCCGTGAAACTCGCGGTGCGCAAGAGCCGTCCGGTCGTGGACATCAAACCGGAGAGCCCGGCGGCGCGCGCGTACGACCGGCTCGCCGCCCAACTCGCGGACAGCGTCGGCATGGAGCCGCCCGAGCCCGAACCCGAGGACGGCGGATTCGAGTGGGTCGACCCCGACACCGGTGAGAGCGAGGGGGAGGATGGCGACGAGGAAGTCGAAGACGGCCCGGTGTACGAGATTTCGCTGGAGGAGATGATTCAGGAGGCGGGACTGGAGGACGACGAGGAAGCGACGGAGCGACGCGTGAAACTGTTCGACCGCGTGAAATCGAAGTTCTCGTAGTCCGCGTTCAGTCGGGCGTGACGATGCTGTACATCACGAACAGGTAGCCGGCGGTACTGAACAGGTAGTTCAGCGTGAGCAGCGAGCGCGTGTCCTCGAAGCCGACGAGGAACGCGGAGATCGTCGTCCCGATGGAGGCGGCGACGACGAGTGTGAACCCGAGAGACAGGTGCAACATCGCTTCTCTGCCGGTGTCGCGGTAGGCGCGCACCGCGAACCCGACCATGCTGAGACCCGCCACCGCGAGGGTGACGCTGAATACGAGGTAGAGTGCTTCGATGAGTCGCATACGGGTCGTTCGTACACGACGTCTAGGACATTCAGTATAAAATTGTCCCCGTGATTATTAGTTCGTAGAATCGCCCGCTACCCCTCCGACCGGAGGTCGCTCCACACGTCCACGAGCGCGTTCTTCGCTTCCGTGCGCTCGGTGGTCTCGATGGTCGTCTCGTCGACGCCGAACTGCACGGAGATTTCGTCGACCTGTCGCCGGTAGACTTTGGTGCGCCGGCCCTCGTCGGAGAGTTCCTTGCCTTCGAGTTTGAGCAGGTCGTGTTCGCTCAACTCCTCGATGCGGCGGTAACTGGTCGCGATGGGGATGTCGAGTTCCTCGCTGAGTTCCTGCGCAGACTTCGGCGCGTGGGTTGCTTCGAGAATCTCGGCGTTGTACTTGTTGCCGAGTACCCGCAACACGTCCACCGGGTCCATCGAGATGACAGTGGGAATCGAGCGAAAAAAGAGTGTCGGGGTTGGCGTCAACCAAACGCTTAATTCGGTGCCCGGTAGATTCGCCCGTATGGCTGACGACGAGACCGACGTCTTGGAGTTCTCTCTCGGTGACGGTCGCTACTGCATCGACATCGCGCACGTGGACGAAATCGTCGACGCCACCGAGGACATCACGTCGATTCCGAACGCGGACGCGAACGTCGTCGGTGTCGTCGACCTCCGCGGCGAGACGACGACCGTCGTCGACCCGCGGGTCGGACTCGACGTGAACGGCGACCCGGCCGGAAACCGCATCGTGGTGCTCTCGGAGCACGACGCCACCGGCCTGCTGGTCGACGACGTCCACGAGGTCGAGTCCGTCACCGAGGCGGAACTGGACGACTCGGCGGCGTCGGAGACGACGCGCGGCGTCCTCCGCCGCGACGACCGGTTCGTCGTCTGGGTCGACCCGGACGCCCTAGTCTAGGAGGGCGTCGACGTCGGCGTGGTCGTAGAGCAGCCCCTGCATCACGTCGACGGTCTTCTCGTCTCGCACGCGGCCGCCGCGGACGAGGCCTTCGGCGCGTTCGACGGCGGTGAGCGTGTCGGACTGCACCGCGATGACGGGCACTCCCTTCTCCGCGGCTTTCCCGAGGACGGCGCCCGAGGGCCGGTGGCCGCCCGTGAGGACGAGACACCGGACGCCGGGCGCGTCGAGCGCGGCGGTCTGGACGTCGGCGCGGTCGCCGCCCGTGATGACCGCGGCGTCTTTCGTGCGCCGGAAGTGACTGAGCGCGCTCTCGCCGCTCATCGCACCGACGAGGAAGCGTTCGACGACCGCGTCGTCGTCGGCGCCCTCGGTGAGCACGTCGCCGCCGAGTTCGTCGGCGAGGTCCGCGACGGTGACCCCCGAGAGGCTGCGGTCGCTCGGGAGCACGCCGAGGACGGGGACGCCACGCGATTCGAGGAACGGAGCGACTTCGCTCTCAACGTCGTCGTAGGTGGCGTCCGCGACGGCGTTGAAGACGACGCCGGCACACCGGTCGCCGAGCGCGTCGGCGGCGGCGAGCACGTCGTCGACGTCGCCGGGTTCCTCGTAGCGCGCGAGCACGATGGCTCGGGCGTCCAGTAGGTCCGCGATTTCGGGGTCGGTGAGGTCGACGATGCCGCCGGTGGCGAGGTCGTCGGCGCCCTCGACGACCATCAGGTCGCGGTCGGCGGCGAGGGCGTCGAACGCCTCGCGGACGCGCTCGCGGAGTTCGTCGGCGTCCTCGCGGCCCTGAATCGCGCCCTTCACGAACGTCGGCGAGTAGACGACGGGTTCGAGTTCGTGCATCTCGGCGTCGAGGCCGAGCAGTTCCCGCGCGAGCATCGGGTCCGCGTCGAGGGTCTTCCCGACGTTGCTCTGGAGTCGGGTGCCCTTCGGTTTCATGTAGCCCACCGAGCGGTCGCGTTCCTGCGCGAGGCGCGCGAGCGCGAGCGAGACGGCGGTCTTGCCGGTGCCTGCTTCGGTCGAGGTGACGAGTAGCGTGTTCATAGTTCGTCGGGGTCGATGGTCAGTCGGACGTCCAGTGCCTGCACGCCGTCGCCGGTGGCGAGCAGCGGGTTCACGTCGAGTTCGAGGATGGCTGGGAAGTCGGTGACGAGCTGGCTGAGCCGCTGGACGCTCTCCACGATGGCGTCCTCGTCGGCCGGGTCGCGGCCGCGCGCGCCCCGAAGGAGCGGCGCGGAGTCGAGTTCGTCAATCATCTCCCCGGCTTCGCGCTCGGAGACGGGCGCGACGCGGACGCTGGTGTCCTCCAGAATCTCGACGAAGATGCCGCCCAGTCCGAACAGCAACAGGGGACCGAACTGGGGGTCGCGGTTCGTGCCGAGGATGGTCTCCGTGCCGGCGTCGGTGTCGACCATCTCCTGGACTTGGACGCCGAGAATGGTGGCGTCGGGCTGGTAGTTCTTCGCTCGCGTGACGAGGTCCTCGTAGGCGTCGGCGACCTCCTCGTCGGGGACGCCGACTTTCACGCCGCCGATGTCGGACTTGTGGAGGATGTCCGGGCTGACGATTTTCATGACGACGTCGCCCTCGATGTCGTTGGCGACCCAGCGCGCGTCGGCGGGGTCGTCGACGACCTCGCCCTCGGGCGTGGGGATGCCGTAGGCGTCGAGCAGGTCCATCGCTTCGACGCCGAGGCGGGTCGACCCGCGGTCGGCGGCGTCGGTCAGAATCTCGCGGGCGCGCTCGCGGTCCACGTCGAACTCGCGGGGCGCCTCGTACTCGCGGGCTTCGACCGCGCGCTGGACGGCGAGCGCGTCGAGGCTGCTGACGGCGCGCGCCGGGTCGAAGTAGTTCGGGATGCCGGCTTCGCCGAGCACGTCGGCGGCCTTCTCGGTGCGTTCGCCGCCCATCAGGCACGTCACGACGGGTTTTCCGTGCTCGTTCTGGAGGTCGGCGACGACGCCGGCGAGTTCCTCGTAGTCGATGATGGCGGTGGGCGCGGAGACGACGACCGCACAGCCGACGTTGTCGTCGGCGAGGACGGCGTCGATGGCCGTCTCGAAGCGGTCGAGGTCGGCGTCCCCGATGACGTCCACGGGGTTGTAGACGTTCGCCTCCTCGGGCATCGAGTCGAGGAGCGCGTCCAGGGTCTCCTCCTCGAAGGAGGCCATCGAGAGCCGGGAGTCGCCGACGGCGTCGGTCGCCATGACGCCGGGGCCGCCGGCGTTCGTGACGACGGCGACGTTCTCGGAGTCGGGCATCGGGAGGCCGTCGAGGGCGCGCGCGAAGTCGAACAGTTCCTGGACGTTCTCGGCGCGCACGACGCCGGCCTGCTCGAAGCCGGCCTCGTAGGCGGCCTCGCTCCCGGCGATGGTGCCGGTGTGGGAGGACGCGGCCTGCGCGCCCGCCTCGGTGCGACCGGACTTCACGACGACGGCGGGCGTGTCCTGTGTCACGTCGCGGGCGGTGTCGACGAACTCGCGGCCGTCCTCGATGCCTTCGAGGTAGCCGAGGACGACGTTCGTGTCAGGGTCGTCGCGCCACTGGCGCATGAAGTCGGTCTCGTCGAGGACGGCCTTGTTGCCGAGGCTGACGACGTCCTTGAAGCCGATTCCCTGGTCGTTCGCCCAGTCGAGGACGGCGGTGATGAATGCGCCCGACTGGCTCATGAAGGATAGGTTGCCGGGGAGCGCGTTCGACGGGCCGAACGTGGCGTTCAGGCCGGTCGGCGTGGAGAGCACGCCGAGGCTGTTCGGACCGACGAGGTTGAGGCCGTACTCCTCGGCGACCGCCGCGAGTTCGCGCTCGCGTTCGGCGCCCTCGCCGCCGGTCTCGCTGAAGCCCGCGGTGATGACGACGACGTTGGTCACGCCCGCTTCGCCCGCGTCCCGCACCGCGTCGACGGCGATAGAGGGCGGCACCACGACCACCGCGAGGTCCACGTCGGGCGCGGCGCCGAGGTCCGGGTAGCAGTCGTACCCGAGGACGGACTCCCGCTTAGGGTTGACCGGAACGACCGTCCCGTCGAAGTCCGCGAGGTTCTCGACGATGGCGCGACCGATCGACCCCTCGCGTTCCGTCGCGCCGACCACGGCGACGGCGTTGGGGGCGAACAGTCCGCCGGCATCGCTTGGTGTCTTCACGTCCGAACCGACGGCGGCAGCCAGCATAAAACCGGGCGAGTCGCGGGCCGTGCGGGAGTCGTCGTCACTCGGCGTGGGCCGGCGTGACAGTCACTCGCCGGACCCGGCGCTCCCGGAGTCGGCGATGCGCTCTTCGTACTTCGCGAGCGCTTCGTCGAGGGCGGCGCCGGCGTCGTAGTCGAGTTCGTCGGCGAGCGCGAGCAGGCAGAACAGCGCGTCGCCGAGTTCGTCGCGGTCGACGTCCGCGCCGTCGCCGGCGCCGTAGTCGGTGGATTCGTTGACGTTCTTCGCGAGTTCGCCGACTTCGCTGGCGAGGTCGAGGACGCGGTTGGCGGGCGGCGCGTGGAGATTCTCCTCGTCGAGGAACGCGGCGACGCGTGCTTGTTCGTCCATGCGGGGAGCGTCGCAGTCGGCCACCTTCAGGCGCCCGATTTTAGGTTAACCAAATATTTCTTTCCGAGATGGAAAAGAGTATTGTCGAGACGTTCGTAGCCTCGGGCATGGAACTCACGGGTGCGCTCGCGTTCGTCTTCCTCGCCGGCCTCCTGACGGACCTCGCCACGGGGCTCGGCGCACTCCCCTTCTTCTTCGTCGACGACGTGGACGACCGCTGGCGCGTCGGCCTCTGGGGACTCGCGTCCGGCATCATGCTCTCGGCGTCCGGATTCGGCCTCTTCCGCGAAGGCCTCAACTACGGCACTCCTCTCGAAGTCGCCGCGGGCGCCGGCGCCGGCGTCCTCCTGGTCGTCGCCGCCGAGCGGATCATCGACGACTACGAGTTCGCGCCCCGAGAAATCGCGGCCGCCGACTTCAAGAAACTCGTCCTCATCGCGGGCGTCCTCACCGTCCACTCGTTCCCCGAGGGCGTCGCCGTCGGCGTCTCCTTCGCCGACATGGGCCTTGACGGCGGCTACCCGATTCTCGGCTTCTCGGTGCCGCTGCTCGCGGTGTTCATGACCATCGCCATCTCCATCCACAACATCCCCGAGGGCCTCGCGGTGTCCATCCCGCTCCACGAACACGGCGCGCGCCGCTGGAAACTCGTCGGCGTCGCCGTGTTCACGAGCGTCCCCCAGCCCATCGGCGCGGTGCTCGCGTTCGGCTTCGTGCAAGTCGCGCGCACCCTCCTCCCCGTCGGCTACGGCTTCGCGGGCGGCGCGATGGTGTTCCTCGTCCTCCACGAGTTCATCCCCGAGGCCCGCGAGGTCGGCGCTCGTCTCCCGAACGACGGCACGCGCGAACTCGTGACCGGTCTCACGGTGGGCGTGGCCGGAATGGTGCCGATGCTGTTCGTCGCGTGAGAACGGAGCAAGCGACGGCGCGGCGTCGACCGCGCCGATTCAGAGGACGATGGACTTCTTCCGCACGAACTCGTGGATGGTCGAATCGAGGCCCTCCCGGCCGATACCGGAGGCGTCGTTCCCGCCGAACGGGATGTCGCCGAGGCCGTGGCTCGGCGCGCCGTTGATGCGGACCGCGCCCGCGTCGATGCGCTCTGCGGCGTCGAGCGCGCGGTCGTAGTCGCTCGTGAACACGCAGGCGTCCAACGCGAGGTCCGACGCGTTCGCCAACTCGATTGCGTCGGCGTCGTCGCTGAACGTCGTCACCGCACAGACCGGCCCGAACTGCTCCTCGTGGACGATGCGCGCGTCCTGTGGCACGTCCGCGAGCAGCGTCGGCTCGAAGAAGTGGACGCCGTTTTCCTCGTAGCGCTCGCCGCCGCGAACGACCGTCGCGCCGCGCTCGATTGCGTCCTCGACCAGTTCCTCGACCCAGTCGGCCTGCTCCTCGCTGACGAGGGGGCCGAGGTCGGTGTCCTCGTCGAAGAGGTCACCGACCGTCCAGTCGTCCATCCCGCTGTCGATGCGCTCCACGAGGTCGTCGTGGACGGACTCGTGGGCGAGCACGCGCGAGACGGCTGAACAGCGTTGGCCGGCGTACTTCAGCGACCCCTTGGCGGCGGCCGCGGCGGCCTCGTCGAGGTCGGCGTCCTCGAAGACGACCTCGGGCGCGTTTCCGCCGAGTTCCATGTGGAGGCGCGTGATGCCGGACTGTTTGGCGACGTGTTTGCCGGCGCCCGACGACCCCGTCATCGCGATGGCGTTCACGCGGTCGTCGCCCGCGAGTTTGTCGCCGACGACGCTCGCCTTCCCCGGCACGAAGTTGAACGCGCCGTCCGGCACGTCGGTCTTCGCGATGACGTCCGCGAGGATGGCCGCGCTCACGGGCGTCTTGCTCGCGGGCTTCAGGACGACGGCGTTCCCCGCGGCGAGCGCGGGCGCGACCTGCAGCGCGGTTGTCGCGAGCGGGTAGTTGTACGGCGTGATACAGAGCACCGCGCCGACCGGCTCGTGCTTGACGAGAGCCTTCCAGCCCTCGTGGCCGCCGGTGGTTCCCTCGCGGTACTCGCCCTTGAGGTGGCGAATCTCGCCGACCGCGCGCTCGAAGCGCTCGGCGGCCTGCTCGACTTCGCCGCGCGCACTCGAAATCGGCTTCCCGGCTTCGCGCACGATGACCTCGGCGAGTTCGGATTTGCGGGCGCGGAGGCCCTCGGCGATGGCTTCCAGCCACGCCACGCGCTCCGGAATCGTCGTCTCGCGGAGCGGCGCTTTCGCGGCTTCGGCGGCCGCGAGCGCTGCTTCGGCGTCGTCCTCGTCGGCGCCGGCGACGGACGCGAACGTGCCGCCGTCAGCGAGGTCCGTGACGGGCACGGCGTCCCCGCCGGACACCCACTCCCCGCCGACGTAGGGGCGCTCCCGGCGTCGAATTGCTCTCTGTCCCATACCACGGTCCTTGGCAGCCCGACTGTAAAGATTTTACTCACAAACGAATAAGCGTGGTTCGCGCGTTTCTTGTCGGCCGCACGCCTACCCGCGAGCGTGCCAGACCCGACCGTCGCCGCCTGCCAGACCGACCTCACGGACCTCGACCCGGCCGCCAACCTCGCCACCGTCGGCGAACGCCTCGCCGCCCTCGACGACGGCGTGGACGTCGCGCTGTTCCCCGAGTACGCGCTCACCGGCTTCGTCGCCGACGACCGCGTCCACGACGCCGCGCTCGACCGCGACGGCGACGAACTCGCCCGCCTCGCGACCTACGCCGACGACCACGACACCGCGATTCTCGCGGGGTTCGTCGAAGCCGGCGACGACGCCCACTACAACACGGTCGCCTACGTCACCCCGGACGGCGACCGCACCTTCTACCGGAAGCGCAACCTCTGGGCGGGCGAAGCGAGCGTGCTCGCGACCGGCGACGACGCCGTCACCGTCGACACGCCCGCCGGCGAGACCGGCCTCGTGACGTGTTACGACCTGAACTTCGTGGACGTGAGCGCCGAGTTCGCCCGCGAGCGCGTCGACGCCCTGTTCGTCGTCGGCGCGTGGCCCGGCGCGTACAGCGAGAACTGGCGACTCCTCCTGCGCGCCCGCGCGCTCGACGGCGTGCGCTGGGTCGTCGGCTGTGGCCGCACGGGTCGCCGCGACCTCCCCGACTCGCCCGCCGTCGACTACGCGGGACGCTCGGCGGTCGTCCGCCCCGACGGCGCCGTCAGCGCCGCGCTCAACCGCGACGAACGCACGCTCGTCGCCGACCTCGACAGCGACGTCCTCGCCGAACAGCGCGAGTTCATCCCCGTCCTCGCAGAAGAGTGACCGGCTCAGTCGGCGCTCAGCGCCGACGTGCGGTCGTGAATCTCGGTCGACGAACAGCCCGACGGCGTCTTCAGCGCCTTCATCCCGATGGGGCGGCCCGCCCGGTCGCTGGCCACCCGGAGCGCGGCGGCCGCCCACGCCGCCGGCGCCTCGTCCACGTCCTCCGCGTCGGCCACGCGCTCCAAGAGGTCGCGAGCCGACGAGTGGACGTACTCCGACGTCGACAGGTACGTCTCGTACCAGTCCAGCGCCGCGACCGCGCGCTCCGGCGGCGGATTGCGCTCGCGGAGCACCTCGCGTTGGTCCTGGTAGCGGTTCCGAATCGTGACGTGGGTGACGTCCGCGAGTTCGGTGAGCGTGTCCTGTCGCACGTCCAGGTCGGCCTCGACGCAGGCGTTGTAGACGGCGGCCGCCGCCCACCCGCTCGGCGACTTCCCGCCCGCGATACCCGCTTCCTCACAGCAGTTCACGATTTCGACGGCGCGCTCTCGCACCGCAGTCGGCAGTTCGAGGTCGTCGGCGTACCGCTCGACGTACTGGGTCGCGTCCGCGAACCCCGAGAGGTCAACGCCGAGCGTGCTCGTCACGTCCTTCGCGCGCCGCAGGAGGTGGGTGCGGTCCACGTCCGCCGCCGCCACCACCTCGTCGACCGTCCGCGGGACGCGCTCGACCTTGCACGCGACGTAGAGACAGGCCGCGCCGGTCGTCCGCACGGAGTTCGGCGGGCCGTCGCGTTGGTCGCGGTAGCGCCGAAACACCGTCGTCGCCGTCTCCTCCGTGGCGGCCGGTACGCCGAGTTCTGTCGCTGCGGACCGAATCGTATCGAGCGCACGCCCCACTGTGCGGTGGTGTGCGCTCATCTCCTCTGACGTCATTAGATGTGTCTCGGTGTGTGGTACGTCGCCAAATAACTCGGGGTAGGTGCCAGTCCTTGCGGGACGCCACGCCGCCTACTCGGCCGCCGCCCGGACCGCGTCGAGGACGGCGTCGTAGTCCGGCTCGTTCGTCGGGTCGTCGGCGACCCAGTCGTAGGTCACCGTGCCGTCGGCGTCCAGTACGAACACCGCGCGGTTCGCGACGCCGTACAGGCCGAGCTCGGGGATGTCGATTTCGACCCCGTAGTCGCGAATCGCCGCCCCCGCGGTGTCGCTCACCAACTCGAACTCGATGCCGTGTTCGTCCCGGAACGCGCCCTGACAGAACGGGGAGTCGGCGCTCACGCCGAACACGTCCGCACCGGCGTCGGCGAACTCGCCGCGTCGCTCCTGCAGCGCGACCATCTCGTTCGTACACGGCGGCGTGAACGCGCCGGGGAAGAACGCGAGGACGACCGGGCCGTCGCCGAGGTGGTCGCCGAGCGCGAAGTCCTCGTGGTCGCTGGTGCCGACTGTCGCCGCGATTCGGGGTGCGCTGTCGCCTCGTGAGACCATGGGCGTTCGTTCGACGCGCCACCGCATAAGCACCGTCCCGAACACGACCGAGGAGAATTCTGTATAGCGCTTTAGAGTGTACGGGTCGTATCCCAGGCAGCGAGATAGTGCTGTATGATAGCACACTACACTACCAAGTTCGGCGAAAGAGAACTCCACACGGCCCCCGCACTCTTCTATCTGGGCCGCGAACTGTCGGTCGATGTCAGACGTCTACGTCGACACCGAAATCGAGGTCGAAGTGGACTCGTCCGAACTCGAAGTCGAACACGGCGATGCCGAGGCCTTCGAGGCCGAACTGAACGCGCCCGGCCTCGAAATCGAGGTCGAAGCCGAGGTACACGTCGCGGACGCCGACAGCGAAACGGAAGACGACGGAGACGAAGCCGAAGAAGCAGCGGAAGACGAAGCGTACGAGGACCCGGAGATGGAGGACGCGGCGACGCTCGACGAGGAGGACTAGAGGTCGAGCCACTCGGTCGACAGGGACTCGTCGGGGAGGTGCCAGCGCTGGCGGGCGTCGCCGGCGTCTGCCACCTCGACGACCGCGTCGAACTGCTTGAGGAGCGCCTCGACTGCCGTCGCGGGCACGCGGTCGTCGACGTGGACGTGACCCATGCCGTCGGCGGCCGTGACGGTCTCGCGGAGGCGTCGCACGTAGGAGACGACCGCGGCGAGGTCGTCGTCGGCGAGCAGGTCCCCGACGCCGCCGAGGCAGACGCGGAGTTGGCCGGATTCGAACCCGGAGGGCGGCGCGAGCGACTGGACGGCGTCTTCGGTCGCACCGGCGAGCGCGTCGACGTCGCCCACCGCCGCGGTCGGCGCGTCGGCGCGGTTCGACGCGGCCGCTGTCGCCGTGCGCGCGCCGGTTCGGTAGACGACCGTTTCGCGCGCCGTGGCGTCGGGAGCCGCCGCGTCCACGTGGGGTGACGCCGCCGTGTCCGCGCGGACGAACAACCGACGGCGGTCTTCGGTCGTCGCGTCCCCGAGCATCCGGTCACAGCCGACGTGGTCGGTCGCGCCGTCGACGACGAGCAGCATGCAGCCGTCCGCCTTCAGGTCGTCGAGCGCCTCGGTGAACGTGTCGGGCGCCGTCGTCCACTCGCCATCGGACTGAGAGTCTCCCATCGCTGCGCGAACACACGGCACACACTCTGATAAATATTTTGTAACCAACCTGTTGGATTAAATCCGAGAGGTGGCGGCGAGACGCTCCCTCGCCACCACCGCTATACCGCTGGCGGCGGTACGGAGCGACGAATGGTAGACGACGTCTTCTCGCCGCTGGAACTGCGCGAAACCACGGTGCGAAACCGGTTCGCCGTGTCGCCGATGTGCCAGTACTCCTGTGAGGACCGCGACGGCCTCGCGACCGACTGGCACCGCGTCCACCTCGGGTCGCGTGCCGTCGGCGGCGCCGGTCTCGTGTTGACCGAAGCCACCGCCGTCGAGCCCCGGGGCCGCATCTCGCCGGAGGACCTCGGCATCTGGAGCGACGACCACCGCGACGCGCTCGCGCCCGTCGCCGAATTCGTGAAATCACAGGGCGCCACGCCCGGCATCCAACTCGCGCACGCCGGCCGGAAAGCCGGCACCGCGCGTCCCTGGGAGGACGGGCGCGTGCTCGACTACGACGACGGCGGCTGGGACGCGGTCGCGCCGAGCGCCGTCCCGTACCCGTACGACGACGACCCGACGGAGACGCGGAAACTCTCCCGCGACGAGATTTCGGGCGTCGTCGACTCGTTCCGCGAGGGCGCGCGGCGCGCTCGCGAGGCCGGCTTCGAGGTGGCGGAAATCCACGCCGCTCACGGCTACCTCCTCCACGAGTTCCTGTCGCCGGTCGCGAACCGTCGCGACGACGAGTACGGCGGGAACTTCGAGAACCGGACCCGACTCCTGCGCGAGGTCACCGAGGCCGTGCGCGAGGAGTGGCCCGACGGGATGCCAGTGCTCGTCCGCATCTCCGCGACGGACTGGATAGACGACCGGGAGTCGTGGGACGTCGAGCAGTCGATTCGGCTCGCCGACCGCCTCGCAGACCTCGGCGTGGACCTGATAGACGTTTCCTCGGGCGGTATCCACCCGGACCAGGACATCGACTGGGTGGGCCCGAACTACCAGACGCGGTTCGCCGAGCGCATCGGCTCTGAGACGGCGTCCGACATCGCCGTCGGCGCCGTCGGCGGCATCACGACCGGCGAGCAGGCCGACGACGTGATTCGCAACGGGCGCGCGGACCTCGCAATCGTCGGCCGCGAGTTCCTGCGTGACCCCTACTTCCCGCTGCACGCCGCCCGCGACCTCGGCCGCGAGGACGCCATCGACGTCCCGCCGCAGTACCGCCGCGGATTCTGAACTCCCGGTACCTTCAAGCACGCCGGCGCCGCGTCCTCCCGTATGCCCGAGTTCCGACGCGTCCCCGAGGCCGACACCGAGACGTTCCGCGACCTCGTGCGGTACGCGTTCCGCCCGGAGGCCGGCCCGCCAGACGACGAGGACGAGGAGACGCCCGCCGCCTGGGAGGTCGGCACGCGGTACGGCCTCTACGACGACGGCGACCTCCGCACCGTCTGCAAACTCGTCGACTTCGAGACGCGCGTCCGCGGCGACGTCCACGCGCTCGACGGCCTGTCGGCGGTCGCGAGCCCGCCCGAGTCCCGGCGCCAGGGGTACGTCCGCGACCTGCTCGCGGGCGCGCTCCGCGAGTCCCGCGAGAACGACGTCCACCTCTCGGCGCTCTGGCCGTTCAAGCGCACGTTCTACGGGCAGTACGGCTGGGCGACGTGTAGCCGCGGCGTCGAACACGAGTGCGACCCCGGCGACCTCGCGTTCGCCCGCGACCGAGACGGCGGCGAATTCGTGCGACTGGACGCCGACGACTGGGAGCGCATGGACGCCGTCCACGACGCGCACGGCGAGCGCTACGAACTCACGATGGATCGGACCGAGGAGTGGTGGCGCAAACGCGTGCTGACGGGCTGGGGCGACGACCCGTACGCGTACGGCTTCGAGCGCGACGGCGACCTCGCGGCGTACGTCGTCTACGACGTGGACGGCGAGGACGACGGGAAGGTCCTGCGCGCGCAGGACGTGGCGGCCGTCGACCACGACGCGATGCTCGCGCTCCTCCAGTTTTACGCTGACCACGACTCGCAGGTCGACCGCGTGCGCTTCTGGACGCCCGCCGACGCCGACCTCATGGACGTGATTCCGGACGCCGACGACGTCGAGGCGTCCCTGCACGTCGGGCCGATGTTCCGGCTCGTGGACGTGCCCGCGGCCCTCGAAGCGCTCTCGTACCCCGAGAGCGTCGCCGGGTCGGTGACGCTCGCGGTCGCGGACCCGCTGGCCGACTGGAACGACGAGACGTTCCGCCTCTCCGTGGCGGACGGCGAGGGACGGGTCGAGCCCACCGCAGACGACCCGGCGGTCAAACTCGGCGTCGGCGCGCTCTCGCAACTGTACGTCGGCTACCGGAGCGCCGAGGAGTTGGCGACGGTCGGCGACCTCGCGGGCGGCGACGAGGCCGCCGACTTCCTCGCGAGCGCGTTCCCCGAGCGCCCGACGCTCCTCAGAGAGGGGTTCTGAGGCGCGCTCCTATCCTAACAGCGACAGACACAACAGCAACAGCAGTCACTCGCGGTCGGTTCGTCGGCGTCCGTCGGTTCACAGCAGTCGGCTGGCATCGCGTCTCTCACTCGGTCCGCGACTCCGATAAAGCCGCAGTAGCCGCCCGAATACGAGGTTTCCGCGCGGAAACCGCGCCCGACAATTGATGCCCGTGGAGCGCGACCCGTC
This sequence comes from Halobacterium litoreum, assembly GCF_021233415.1. Taxonomy (NCBI): domain Archaea; kingdom Methanobacteriati; phylum Methanobacteriota; class Halobacteria; order Halobacteriales; family Halobacteriaceae; genus Halobacterium; species Halobacterium litoreum. The sequence goes on from NZ_CP089466.1 coordinate 1,399,365, forward strand.
GGACATGGACGACTGGCAGGAGACCTGGCACCGCGTTCACGACGTGCTCGGCCACAAGTGGGCGTTCCACGTGCTCCGCGCGCTCGCCGACGGCGACCGCGGCTTCAACGGACTGAAAGACGACCTCCGCGTCCGGTCGAAGGCGCTGTCCGCGCGCCTCTCTGACCTGCGGTGTGCCGGCCTCGTCGAGCGAGAGGTCGAGGCGACGACGCCGCCGCGGACGACCTACCGACTCACCGAGGAAGGGGCGGAGTTCGTCGGCGCGCTCCTGCGCATCGAGGAGATGGCCGACGTGGTGCCGTGTGGCTGTGGCGACGACTGCGAGACGCTGTCCGTCGCCGACCCGCCGACCTGCGAGTGTTGAGTCTGGCGCGGTGGGCTCTCAGACCGGCTCGAACCGGTAGCCGTCCCACTCCTGACTCTCGGGTTCGCGGATGCCCGCGCCGGGTTCGCGGAGTTCCTCGACGTAGACGGGTTCGACCTCGTCGCCGATTTCGACGCCGTCGGCGGTCGTGAGTTGGCCGAGCGCGCGCACGGTCTCGCCGTCGACACCGGCAGACGAGTCCGACGAGCCATCCGAGTGTGACTCGGAGACCTCGAACTCGACGATTGCGAGGTGGTTCGGTTCGCGGACGCCCGGCGGCGTCGCCGTCGAGGTGGTCCACGTGACTACCTCGCCCGTCTCCTCGGAGAGGTCCACGGTGTCGGTCTGGGGTTCGCCGCAGTCGGGACACCGGGTGTGGCCGGGGTACGTGACGTGACCGTTCTCGCAGCGGTATGCGTCGAGTGTCATGGCTGTTCGAGGATGGTGGTGGAGACGCAGTTCCCGAACCCGCCGACGTTGCACGCGAGGCCGACCTCCGCGTCGACCTGTCGCGCGCCGGCGTCGCCGAGCAACTGCTGGTAGAGTTCGTACGCCTGTGCGACGCCGGAGGCGCCGAGCGGGTGGCCCTTCGACTTGAGGCCGCCCGAGGTGTTGATGGGGAGGTCGCCGTCGCGGTCGGTGACGCCCTCCTCGACGGCCTTCCAGCCCTCGCCCTTCTCGAAGAAGCCGAGGTCCTCGCTCTGGAGGAACTCGAGGATGGTGAACATGTCGTGGAGTTCCGCCACGTCGATGTCCTCGGGGCCGCGGTCGGCCATCTCGTAGGCGATTTGCGAGGACTCGACGACGCCGCCCATCGTCGTCGGGTCGTCGCGCTCGTGGACGACGTGCGTGTCCGTCGCGCCGCCGACGCCCGACACCACGACGTAGTCGTCGGTGTACTCCCGAGCGACGGACTCGGGGCAGAACACGAGCGCCGCGCTCCCGTCCGTGATGGGACAGAAGTCGTAGAGGCGCAGGGGGTCCGCGACGATTGGCGAGTCGAGTACGGTGTCGAGGTCGACCTCCTTCCGGAACTGCGCGTGGGGGTTGTCCAGTCCGTTCTTGTGGTTCTTGACGGCGACCTTCCCGAGGCTCTCGCGGGGCGCGTCGTACTCGTCTAAGTACTTGCGCGCGGTCATCCCCGCGAAACTCGGGAGCGTGACGCCGTGCTTGTACTCCACGGGGTGCGTGAGGCTGGCGATGACGTCCGTCGCCTCGCCCGTGGTGCGGTGGGTCATCTTCTCGCCGCCGACGAGCATCGTCATCTCGCTGGCGCCCGACGCGACGGACTGCCACGCGGCGAAGATGCCGGCGCCGCCGGAGGAACTCGTCTGGTCGATGCGCGCCGTGTACGCCGGCACGGCGTTCAGGTCGTGGGCGAGCGCGTTCGGGACGCCGGTCTGCCCCTCGAACTCGCCGCTCGCCATGTTCGAGACGTAGAGGTGGTCGAGGTCGCTGCCGTCGACGCCCGCGTCGCGGAGCGCGCTGTCGCCGGCCTCGGCCAGCAACTCGCGTATCCACGCGTCGCGGTCGCCGAACTGCGTCATCGACGCACCGATTATCGCTACGCGGTCCATACGCCACCGACGACGGACCGCTCCTTTACGTTTTCTTCGCGTCCGACACCCAAAGTTCAATGAGGCCTGACATCCGAGTACGCGGAGACACAGCACCGCATGGACCCCGACACAGCAGGCCGCGAGGTCGACTCGGACCAAATCGCCGCGCTCAGGGGCGCCGTCGACGCGGACGGCGTCGAATCGCTCGTCGAGGCGCTCGACAGCGACGACGCCGACGTGCGCGCCGGCGCCGCGTGGCGCCTCGTGGAATCCGCGACCAGCGAACCGACGACGGTGCGCGCGCACCTCGACAGCGTCGTCGAGTGCGTGAGCGACGACGACGTGTGGGTGCGCCGGGGCGCGACGTGGGTGCTCGCGGAACTCGCGGAGGAGCAACCCGACGCGCTCTCCGTGAAGTTCTCGGACCTCGTGGAGTTGACGCGCGCCGACGACCCGCTCGTCCGGCAGAACGGCGTGGTCGCCGTGGCGGGCGTGACGAAGTCGTATCCGGCGCGCGCGACGGCGGGGCTGACGAGTATCGCGCCGCTGACGCGCTCCGAGGACGCGCTGTTGCGGCGGTACGCGAAGCAGGCGGTCCGCGAGGTGACGAAGGCGATAGCCGAGCGCGCCGACGACGCCGGCTACCCGATGCTGGTTCGCGCGCACCCGGCGTACGCCGAGTTGTTCCCCGAGGGCGTCTCCGTCGTCACGACGACCGAGGACGAGCAGCCACAGCCGGTGTACGTCTCGTTCGGCGAGGACGCGCCGAAGCAGGTGGACGACGACGAGTCGTCGGTCGCTGACCGCCCGCCGGAAGACGTGCCGGCGCCGCCCGACCTCTCGCTGTCGCGGGACGAACTCGACCCGAACATGGAACTCCGCGAGGGCGTGCTGACGACGGACCACCGGGCGGCCGTCGACGAGGACACGCTGGAGCACGGGCTGGTGACGTTCCGGCGACTGCACGTGGACGACCCGTCGGTCCGGTCGGCGTTCCGCGACGGCGTGGACGCGTGGGCGGCGGTCGACGGGCACGACCACGTGATGCCCGTGCTGGGACGGGGCGACGACTGGGTGGCGACCCAGTACGACGACGGCGCGACGCTCGACCGGCGGGGCGCGCCGGAGACGCTGCGCGCGGCGGTGTGGACGGCGGGCGCGGTGACGAAGGCAGTGAGTCACGCGCACGCTCGCGGCGTCGTCCACGGGGGGCTCCACCCGGGCGCGGTTCGGTTCGTGGACACCGGGTCGGGCTACTGGGACGCGCCCGTCGTGGGCGGCTGGGGGTTCGCGCACGCCGCGAGCGCCGTCTACACGCCGCCCGTGCCGGACGCGTTCGCGGCGCCGGAACACCGCGAGCCGGAGACGTACGGGCGCTTCGACCAGGCGACGGACGTGTTCGGCCTCGGCGCGGTGACGTACTTCCTGTTGACCGGCGAGAGGCCCGTGACCGGCGGCGAGTTGGTGCCCGCGACCCGGCAGAACCCGGCGCTCCCGGCGTCCGCCGACGACCTGTTCGCGCTCTCCGTCGTCGACGAGAAGCCGGGGCGCTTCGACACCGTGTTGGACTTCCAGCGCGCGCTCGACGGCGTCGCGGCCGACGTCGGAGGTGAGGCCTGATGGCGTCGCCGGCGGACGTGCTGGACGCCGTGGCGTTCACGGGCTACGGCATCCTCGTGGTGGCGGGCGCGGCGTTCACGTACTACGCGCTCCAGAACTACGCGCTCGACCGGATGGAGGGGTACGACCAGTTCTGGGGCTACCTGACGTATCTCGGGCTGGCGGTGGCGGCGTTCGGCGTCTGCGGCCTCGGTCTCGTCGCCGGCGGCGGCGTCGTGGTGCGAGCGTTCGCGGACGTGGCGCTGTTGTTCTCGATTGCGTTCGTGGCGTTCTCGATGCGGGAGGTGTACTTCGACAGCGCGCTCGCGCCGCCGCCCGAGGAGCGTGAGACGTCCCTGGAGACGCTGCGCGCGCTGGAGTTCGGGTTCGTCGTCGTCATCGCGCTGGAGTGGGTGGTCGTGGTGTGGCTCGGCGACACGACGACGACGGCCGTGTTGCGCGGCGTCGGCGCGCTCGGGTTCGCGGCGTACGGCGTGGCGTTCAGCGAGCGCTTGGAGGCGCTCGCGCACGGCACGACGATGGACACGCTGCGTCGCCACCTGCTCATCGTGATGGTGTGTGCGACGGGCGTCGCGGCGACGGGGCTGGTGGCGCTGGTCGCGCCGGGCGCCGTCGCGGACAGCATGGAGTACGTCTTCCTCGTGCTGTTGGGCGGGCTGCTGGTGCCGCCGACGATTCGGCTCCAGCAGTCCGTAGCGAGCCTCGCGTAGACAACGACACCTACTTTAGGGTGGCCTAAATAGTGTGGCGTAACGGATGACCCGAGACGTCTGCGTGGTCGTGCCCACCATCCGCGAGTACGAGTGCATGCGCTCGTACTTCCGGAACGCGCGCGACCACGGCTTCGACCTGGATCGCCTGTTCGTCGCCCTCGTCACCGAGGACTTCTGTGACACCGACGGGATGCGCGAGATGCTCGACGAGGAGGGCGTCGCCGGCGCCGTCTTCGACGAGTCGGACCGCGAGGAGTGGTTCGCCGAGCAGGGCGTCGCCGAGTACGACCACCTGATTCCCGCGGCGAGTCACGCCCAGACCTCCTTCGGCCTGCTGTACATGTGGGCCAACGAGTTCGAGTACGGCGTGTTCATCGACGACGACACGCTCCCCCACGACGACCACGGCTTCTTCGGCACGCACCTCGAGAACCTCGCGTTCGAGGGCGAAACCGAGGGCGTCGCCTCGGACGAGGAGTGGGTGAACGTCCTCTACCAGTCCGACACCGACCTCTACCCGCGGGGCTACCCGTACTCCGCGATGGACGAGACCGTCGAGACGGAACCGACCGAGGTCGACCACGTCGTCGCGTCGCAGGGCCTCTGGACGAACGTTCCGGACCTCGACGCGGTGCGCATCCTGATGGACGGAGACCTGCAGGGACAGGCCCAGACGCGCACCGAGACGGGGGACTTCGACCGGGACTTCGTCGCCCGGGAGGGCAACTACCTCACCGTCTGCTCGATGAACCTCGCGTTCCGCCGCGAGGTCATTCCGGCGTTCTACCAGTTCCCGATGGACGAGAACGCGTGGGACGTGGGCCGCTTCGACGACATCTGGAGCGGCGTCCTGTTGAAGCGCGCGGCCGACGTGGTGGGCGGCCACGTCTACAACGGCGACCCGCTCTGCGAGCACAACAAGGCGCCGCGGTCGACGTTCGACGACCTCGCGAACGAGGTCGCGGGCCTCGAACTGAACGAGCACTTCTGGAAGGAGGTCGCGGCCGTCGACCCCGAGGAGGCGAGTTACGCGGCGGTCGCGCAGGCCGTCGGTCGACGGCTCACGGACGGCGACTACGGCGAGTACAACAACGGCGCGTTCCTGAACGAGTGCGGCGAGTACCTGCTCGATTGGGTGCAGTGTCTGGACGCATTGGCGGACCGCGAGGTCGCGGTCCCGGCAGACGACTGACGGCGTTCGCGGTCGCCCGCGAACCGGTAATTATAAACGTTTTAGGCCGACCTAATTCAGAGTATGAGCGAACGATTCGGACAGTCTCGACGCCGATTCCTCGCGGCGACGGGCGCAGCGACGCTGACTGGTCTCTCCGGCTGTACCGGCATCCTCGGCGGCGGCTCGGACGGCTCCGACGGCGACAAGCCGACGCTCGCGGACTTCCGGGGCTCCGGGCAGTTCGTCTCCGACCGCCCCGCCCCCGGCGGCACCTCCATCGAAGACCTCCCGGACCTCGAAGGCGACCTCTCGGTCTACCTCGGCGGCGGCGAGGGCGGCCGGTACGTCAACCTCATGGAACTGTTCAACAGTTACTACGACGGCTTCGAGGCGACGTGGGACACCCAGCCCTCCAGCCAACTCGCGAACACCGTCGTCCAGGAACACGAGAGCGGCACCACGCAGGCCGACGTCTTCTGGTCGGTCGACATCGGGTCGCTGGCGTACGTCTCCGAGAACGGCGCGACCACCACGCTCTCCAGTGACACCGTCTCCCCGGCCTTCGAGCGCTACCACCCGAACGACCAGTGGGTCGGCGTCGCGGGCCGCTCGCGGGCCATCCCGTACAACACCGACGAGTTCAGCGAGTCCGACATGCCCACGAGCATCGACGCGTTCACCACCGAGTCCCGGTTCGCCGGGAACGTCGGCTGGGCGCCGACCTACGGCGCGTTCCACGGGTTCGTCACCGCGATGCGACTCATCCGCGGCGAGGAAGCCACCCGCGAGTGGCTCAACGGGATGCTCGACCAGAACGTCAACCGCTACAACAACGAGTACCTCGTCGCGCAGGCGACGTCGAACGGCGAACTCGGCGCCGGCTTCGCGAACCACTACTACACGATGCTCGTGCTCGCCGGCCGGCCCGACGCCCCCCTCGACGTGACGTTCACGCAGAACGACGCCGGGTCGCTCGTGAACGCCGCCGGCGCCTCCGTCCTGAAGGGGTCGAACAAGAGCGACCTCGCCGAGAACTTCGTCCGTCACCTGCTCTCCGCGGAGGCCCAGGAGTTCCTCGCCACGCGCGGCTTCGCGTACCCGATGATCGAGGGCGTCGACCCGGTCGGCCCGCTCCCGCCGCTCAGCGAACTCCAGCCGCCGGAACTCGACCTCCAGAAGCTGTCGAACGTCCAGCCCACCCTCGAACTGCTCCGGGACGTCGGCATCCTCTCGTAGATGGCCACCAGCGACCGCCTCGACAGGCTCCGGAACGACGCCAGCGACGACGCCGACGAAGACACCGGGTTCTCGCTGGCCGCCACCGCCGGCGCCGTCGCGGCGGTCGTCTCGCTCCCCGTGGTCGTCCTCTTGGCGCGCGCCTCCGACTACGGCCTCGGCCACCTGCTCGGGCTCGTCGCGAAGCCCAGCAGCGTGCAGGTGCTCGTCAACAGCCTCGTGCTCACCGGCATCGTGACCGTCGGCTGTATTGCCGTCGGCGTCCCGCTCGCGGTGCTCACCGTCCAGACCGACCTGCCGTTCCGGCGGTTCTGGACCATCGTCGGCGCGCTCCCCCTCGTCGTCCCGAGTTACATCGGCGCGTTCACGTTCATCGCGGCGTTCGGCCCGCGGGGCGAACTCGCGGACCTGCTCGCGCCCCTCGGTATCGAGCGCATCCCCGCCATCTACGGGCTGCACGGCGCCGCGCTCGTGTTGGTTCTGTTCACGTACCCGTACGTGTTCCTCACCACGCGGGCCGCGCTCCTCTCGTTCGACGGCACGCTCGTCGAGGCGGCGCGCACGCTCAATCATTCCCGCTGGGAGGCGTTCAAGCGCGTGACGCTCCCCCAGATTCTCCCCGGCATCACCGCGGGCGGCCTGCTCGCGTCGCTGTACGCGCTCTCTGACTTCGGGACGCCGTCGCTGATGCGCTACCAGGTGTTCACACAGCAGATTTACGTCGCCCAGCGCAGCCTCGGCGTGCCCGAGGGCTACCCCGCGATGCTGTCCCTGCAGTTGCTCGCCGTCGTCGCCGTCGTGCTCGCACTGGAGTCCCGCATCGGCGGCTCGACGACGTCGTACATCTCTCGGGGGTCCCGGCAGCCCAACCGCATCGAACTCGGCGCCTGGAAGTGGCCGGCGCTCGCGTTCTGCGCGCTCGTCGCCGTCCTCTGTCTCGGCGTGCCGCTGGGCGTGCTCGGCTGGTGGCTCTACCGCGGCGGCGAGACCGTCTTCCAGTTCGACCCCGCCGTCGCGTGGAACTCCCTGAAGGTCGCCGTCGCCGCGGCGCTCGTCGCCACCCTGATGGCGCTCCCGGTCGCGGGCTACGGCGCGCGCTCGGACTCGCTGACGTCGACGGTCGTCGACCGCCTCACGTACGTCGGGTACGCGATTCCCGGCGTCGTCATCGGCCTCGCGCTCATCTACCTGACGACGAGCGCTGACCTCCTGACGTGGTGGCTGCCGGTCGGCGCCGAGTCGGTCACGGGCCTCCTCCAGTCCGTCTACAAGACCGTCCCGCTGCTCGTGTTCGCGTACGTCGTGCGCTTCCTCCCGCAGGCCGTCGGCACCGTCAAGTCCTCCGTCCTGCAGGTCGACCCGAAGCTCACGGAGGCCGCCCAGACGCTCGGGCGGTCGCCGTTCGCGGCGTTCCGCGAGGTCACGCTCCCGCTCATCGCGCCCGGCGTCGCCGCCGGCGCCGCGCTCGTGTTCCTCACGACGATGAAGGAACTCCCGGCGACGCTCTTGCTGAGTCCGATAGGCTTTGAAACCCTCGTGTCCTACATCTGGCTCGTCAGAGGAGCCGGCTCGTACGGCGCGGCGGCGATTCCCGCGCTCGTGCTCGTGGGCGTCTCCGCGCTCTCGATGGTCGTCATCCTCGCTCAGGAACGATACAATGGCTGACCCGACACCCGCGACGGACACGCGAACCGACGACGCGTCGCCGCCCGAGGCCGACGCGACCGACCGCGACACCGTCCTCGAACTCGACGGCGTGACGAAGGCCTACGGCGCCGAGGACGCGGTCACGGACCTCGAACTCGACGTCCGGGACGGCGAACTGCTCACGCTGCTCGGGCCGTCGGGCTGCGGGAAGACGACGACGCTGCGGATGCTCGCCGGCCTCGAACGCCCGACCGAGGGCACCATCACGCTCGCCGGCGAGACGGTCGCGGACGACGACACGTTCGTCGACCCGGAGACCCGCGGCGTCGGCATCGTCTTCCAGGACTTCGCGCTGTTCCCCCACCTCTCCGTCCGTGAGAACGTCGCGTTCGGGCTCAAGGAGTGGGACGCCGACGCGACCCGCGAGCGCGTCGACGACCTGCTCGACCTCGTGGACATGCCCGAGATGGGCGACCGGTCGCCGGACCAACTCTCGGGCGGCCAGCAACAGCGCGTCGCGCTCGCCCGGAGCCTCGCGCCCGAACCGGACATCCTCCTGCTCGACGAACCGTTCTCGAATCTGGACGTGCGCCTGCGCGTCGAGATGCGCGAGGAGGTCCGGCGCATCCTCAAGGAGGCCGGCGTCACCGCCGTCTCCGTCACGCACGACCAGGAAGAAGCACTCTCGATTTCGGACCGCGTCGCCGTCCTGAACGACGGCCGCCTCGAACAGGTCGGCGAACCCGAGGGCGTCTTCGAACACCCCGAGTCGCGGTTCGTCGCGTCCTTCCTCGGGCAGGCGGGGTTCCTCTCGGGGCGCGTCGGCGAGGAGACGGTCGACACCTGCATCGGCTCCTACGACCGCACGCTCCTGAAGGGGCTCTCGGACGGCTACGCCGGCGCGATGGTCGACGTGCTCGTTCGCCCCGACGACCTGCGCGCCGTCCCCGCGAACGAGGCCACCGCGAACGGCCAAATCGTGAAACGCCAGTACACCGGCCCCTCCTTCATCTACCACGTCGAACTCGACAACGGCGACGTGGTGCGCTGTCTGCACAACCACGCAGAGGACATGGACGTCGGCGAGTCGGTCGCGGTCGACCTCGTCTCCGACCACTCGCTGGCGTGGTATCCGACGCGATGACTCGCTGGCGGCGCGTCCGCGACGCGCTCGCCGCCGCTCCCGTCGGCCCGCTCGCCGTCGCCGCGCTCGCCGGCGCGCTCGCGTACGCCGTCTCCGTCCTCGTCTTCCCGTACCACTCCACGAACCACGACGAGGCCGTCTACCTCCAGCAGGCCGCGATGCTGCTGGACGGCCAACTGTTCCTCCGGCCGCCCGTCGACGGCGCGTTCCGGCCGTGGTTCTTCGTCGAGTCCGCACAGGGTCTCTACCCGAAGTACGCGCCGCCGACCGCCGTCGTCTACGCGCTCGGCGAACTCGCCGGAGACTACCGGTACGCGCTGCCCGCCGTCGCCGCCGCGAACGTCGGCCTGCTGTACGGCGTCGTCCGCGAGGCGTTCGACCACCGCACCGGCCTGCTCGCAGCGGTCTGTCTCGTCTGCTCGCCGATGTTCGTCGTGCAGTCCGGCGTCTTCCTGCCGTACGCGCCGACGACGATGCTGAACCTCGCGTTCGCGTTCGCGTACTTCCGGGCCGAGCGCACCGGGAGCGCGCGCTGGGCCACAATCGCGGGCGCCGCCGTCGGCGCGGCGTTCTTCTCGCGCCCGTTCACGTCGGTGCTGTTCGCCGCGCCGTTCGTCGTCCACGCCGTCTGGACGCTCCGAGGCCCGCTCCGCGAGCGCGCCGTCACGCCCCTGTTCCGCCGGCGCGTCGCCACCGCCGGCCTCGGCCTCGCGGGCGTCGCCACCGCGCTCGGGTACAACGCCGTCGTCACCGGGCACGCGCTCGTGTTCCCGTATCAGGCGTTCGCGCCGCTGGACGGCCTCGGGTTCGGCCACCGCGAGATTCTCGGCTACGAGCAACAGTACACGGTTCGGCTCGCGCTCCGGTCGAACGCCGAGGTCGCGTGGGAGTTCCTCGCCGAGTGGGGGCCGTTCGGCGCGCTCGGCCCCGTGCTCGCCGTCCTCGGCGGCGTCGCCGTCCACCGACGCGGGTGGGCGTGGCGCCAGCGCGTGCTCGCCGGCGTCGCCGCGAGCGTCCTCGTCGGGAACGTCTACTTCTGGGGGAACCGGAACGTCCTCGGCGACCTCGCGGACCACTCCGACGGCCTGATAGACACACTCGGTCCGTACTACCACTTCGACCTGCTCGTGCCCGCGAGCGCGTTCGCCGCGGTCGGAATTCTCGCCGCGTTCGACGGCCTGCGCGGCGTCCTCGACGCCCGACTCTCGGACGCGCGAGCGCGACCCGTCGCCGTCGCCGTCCTGCTCGTCGGGAGCGCCGCGCTCGGCGGTGTGGCGGCGTCAGCGACCGCCGAGCCGGTGCGCGAGAACGCCGCGTTCACGGACCACTACGAGGTCGCCTACGAACCGTTCGAGCCGTCGCCGCCCGACGACGCCGTCGTGCTCCTGCCGGACCCCTACGGCGACTGGCTGAACCACCCGTTCCAGTACCTCCGGAACGACCCCGGGTTCGACGGCGACACGGTGTACGCGCTCCGCGACCACAGTTTCGAGGTGTGGGACGCGTACCCCGACCGCGAGACCTACCGGTACGTCTACCGGGGGCCGTGGTCGCCGTACTCCGCCGAACCCGTCGACCCCGACCTCCACCGCGTCAGCATGGTCTCCGGGGACGCGCTCACCGCGGACGTCGAAGTCGGCCTGCCTGACTGGACGGCGGGCGTCACGCTCACGCTCGAGTCGGGCGACCGGAGCGCGTACTACACGCTCGACGGCGCGGCGACGAGGGAGCGCGCGGCGTTCGACATCGTCGTTCGGGACGGCCGCGTCGGCCTCGACGGCCCGGTGTCGCCGACGGGGAACGCGACGATTCCGCTGAACGGCACCGTCGAGGTGCGCGCGCTCGTCGACGGCGGCTACGGCGCGGGGTTCTCGTACGGCGTGCGCCTGCCCGTCGAGGAGACGGCGGACGGCTACCGCGCGCTCACGCCGTACCGAGAACTCTGTACCGACCTCCAGACCTGCGAGGGGAGCGCCGTCTACGTGCCGGGCGTCGGCCCCGAGGGCGCGTCACTGAACGTCAGCGTGCGCGCGAACTGACTACCGAGAGAAAGAGCGAGTCAGCGGCCGTACTGCGCGGCGTTCCGGCGTCGCCGGTACGCGCCGACGGCGCCGAGCGCCCCGAGCCCCGCGGCGAAGACGACGGTGCCGGCGACGAACAGCCACGCCATCCAGAACATCATCGCGCCGATCTGCCGGAACGCTTCCGTGCTGGCGTACGTGTTCACGGCGAGGCCGAGGAGAATCCACGCGGCGTAGAACGCGCCGACTCGCAGGCCGACGTGGTACCACCCGGAGAGGTGTCGGTGGAGCGACCCGACGCTCCGCGTGCCCGCTCGCCCAATTTTGTTCGCCCGGCTATTAATTGATAACTTTACCATACTGTTCTGGACGACGCCGAACGGCATATACTTATGCCCCGAGTGGCGTTCTCGGACCTCTCGGTGCGCGTAGGAGAACCGAAGCAGAGTCAGCGCAGGCGTTCCTCGACGGCGACCTTCAGGATGGAGCCGAGAATCTCGGCGCCGCCCGAGAGCGGGTCGAGTTTCGTCTCGCCGAGGCGCTCGTCGTACTCGATCGGCGTCTCCAGGACGTCGTAGTCCCGGCAGAGCGGGCGCACGAGCAGTTCCGCGGAGAGGCCGGTGTTCTGCGTCCACTCGATGTCCTCGATGACGTCGCGGCGGTAGGCGCGCATCCCCGTGGTGGTGTCGTGGACGCGCTCGCCCACCAGCGCGGACGCGACGGCGGCGAACGCGGCGTTCCCGAGGCGGTTGACGGCGGGCATCTCGTCGGCGCCCCAGTAGAGGCGGTCGCCGCTCACCACGTCGTAGCCCTCGTTGATGCGGTCGAGGAAGTCGGGGATGCGCTCCATCGGGTACGTGTCGTCGCAGTCCGTGGTGACGACGACGGGCGTGTCGGCGGCGGTGAGCGCGGCGTGGACGGCGACGCCGTAGCCGCGCGGTTCCTGTTCGTAGACGCGAGCGCCGTGGTCGCGCGCGATTTCGGGGGTGCGGTCGCTGGAGCCGTCGACGCAGACGACGCTGGCGCGACCGTCGGTCGCGGCGTCGATGTCGTCGAGGACGGTGCCGATTGCGGCCTCCTCGTTGTACGTCCCCATCACGACGGTGACGTCGTCGAGCGTGTGGGGGGCGCCGGTGTCGCTCATCGCCGTTCGGTAGCCCCCGCAGCCATTTTAGGCTTGCCAAAATAATCGGGTCGGGGAACAAGTGATAAATACGTCCGAATCAATTGTCGGGTCAGACCGCGGGACGCCACAACCATGAGTGACGAAGACACGGTCGAGGGACGCGAAGGGGACGAACCCACGGTTCTCGTCGTCGACGACGAACAGGGGCTCGCGGACCTCTACACCATCTGGCTCGAAGACGACTACGCCGTCCACACCGCCTACAGCGGCGACGACGCGCTCGACGCGCTCGACGACACTGTCGACGTCGTGTTACTCGACCGGCAGATGCCCGACGTGTCCGGCGACGAAGTGCTGGACACGCTCCGGGAGCGCGACCTCAGCTGCCGCGTGGCGATGGTCACCGCCGTCGAACCCGAACTCGACATCATCGACCTCGGGTTCGACGACTACCTCCGCAAACCCGTCGACAAGGAAACGCTACTGAAGACGGTCGAGCGGCTCCGCCGCCGCTCCACGTACGACGACGCCGTCCGCGACTACTTCTCGGCGTCCCGAAAGCACGCCCTCCTCGCCGACTCCGAAGACCCGCGCGTCACGGAATCCGAGGAGTTCGAGGAACTCGAAGCGAGACTCGCCGACCTCAGGTCGGACCTCGACCGAGTGGTAGCGGACTTCGAAGACGAGGACTACGAGGTGCTGTTCCGGCGTCTCGACGACTCCGAGGACGGCGATGACGAGTGAGTTCGCCGACACTCGGAGCGAACTGCTCGCGTACGCCACCGCCGTCGCGAGCGCCGACGACGTCGAGACCGTCTACGACGAGATGGCGGCGGCCGCCAGTTCCGTCTTCGACTTCTCGTCTGCGGCCGTGGAAGCCGCCGACGACGGCGTCCTCTCCGTTCGCTCGTGGAGCGGTCGGCCGCCGGGCGTAGACGGCATCGACACGGACGAAGGCATCGCCGGTCGCACGTACCAGACCGGCGAGACGGTCCGCGTTCCGGACGTCCGCAGCGACGACCGCGTGACCGACCCGCCGGAGGGCGCGCCCCGGTGTGTCATCAGCGTCCCCATCGGCGACGTCGGCGTGTTCCAAGTGGGCCGGGACGAACCACGCGCGTTCGACGACGAGGACGTCGAAATCGCGGAACTGCTCGCGTCACACGCGGGCCACGCCATCGAACGCATCCGGTCCCAGCGCGAACTCCGGGAGAGCGAACAGCGCTTCCGCGCGCTGTTCGAGGAGGCCGACGACGCCTTCCTGCTGTACGACACGCCGTTCGGCCGCCCGGGAACGGTCGAACACGCCAACGGCGCCGCGGAGCGACTGTTCGACGCGACGGAGGCGGAACTCCGCGAGCGCTCGCTCGACGAACTGCTCGCGGGCGACCCCGAGCAGTTCGTCCCCGGCGGCGCCGAGTCGACGTTCCAGACGGCACCGGCCACCGGCGACGACCGCGTCTTCGAAGTGGCGGTGAAACCGTTCTTCGACGGCGGCGGCCCGGACGCGTTCGCCGTCGTCAGCGACGTCACGGAACAACACCACCGCGAGCAGACGCTTACCCACCTCCACGACGCGACGCGACGGATGCTCGCCGCGAACAGCACCGAGGAGATAGCCGACGTCATCGTGGACGCCGCGAAGGAACTGCTCGGCCTGCCGTACGTCGGCGTGTACTTCGACGGCGGCGACGCGACGCTCCGCCCGGCGTCGGTCTCCGGTCCGGTCGGCGACGAGGGTCCGCCGGTGTTGCGCCGCGGCGCGAGCCTCGCGTGGCAGGTGTACGAGGCGGGCGTCCCCCGGATGTTCGAGGACGTGGCGAGCCGAGACCACGTCCACAACGAGGACACCATCGTCGTCGAGGAGTTCATCCACCCGCTCGGCGAACACGGCGTGTTGCTCGTCGGCGCCGAGGAAGTCGGCGTCCTGACGAAGACGGACCGCGACCTGTTGAGCGTCCTCGCGACGAACGGCGAGGCCGCCCTCGACCGCGCGGAGCGCGTGCGGATGCTCCGCGACCGGGAGGCCGAACTCCGCCGGGAGCGAAACCGCCTCGCGGCGCTGTTCGAGAACATCCCGAGTCCGACCGCGAGTTTCGTCGTCGAGCACGGCGAACCGGTCGTGAAGTCGGTGAACCCCGCCTTCGAGCGCGTGTTCGGCTACGACGAGGAGACGCTCGTCGGCGAGAACATCGACGACTACATTGTGCCCGCCGACCACCAGACCGAGGCCGAAGTGTACAACGAGAAACTGATGGCGGGCCAGAACGTGAACGTGGAGGTCAGGCGGGTCACCGAGGACGGCCCGAAGGACTTCCTGCTCGACGTGGTGCCGTTCCGACTCGACGAACCGAACGTCCACGGCTACGCGATGTACACGGACATCACCGACCGGAAGGAACGTGAACGCGAACTCGAACGGCAGAACGACCGGCTGGAGGAGTTCGCGGGCATCGTCAGCCACGACCTCCGGAACCCCCTGAACGTCGCGCGCGGCTACCTCGAACTCGCCGCGGAGACGGAGTCCGAGGAGCACTTCGAGCGCGCCGACGACGCGCTCGAGCGCATGCACGACATCATCGAGAGCGTGCTGACGCTCGCCCGCCACGGCCGCAGTCTGGAGGAGACCGTCGACGTGTCCCTGGAGAACGCCGTCGACCGGGCGTGGAAGAACGTGACGACGGCCGAAGCCGACGTGACGGTGACCGCCGACGCGACGCTGGCAGCCGACCCGTCGCGGCTCGGGTCGCTGCTGGAGAATCTCTTCCGGAACGCCGTCGAGCACGGCGGCGACGCGGTGCGCGTGACGGTCGGCCCCATCGACGGCGACGGCGGCGATTTGGCGGGGTTCTACGTCGCGGACGACGGGCCGGGCATCCCGCCGGACCACCGCGAGGAGGTGTTCCGGTCGGGCAAGACCCACAGCGAGGACGGCACCGGGTTCGGCCTCGCCATCGTCAAGAGCGTCGCGGACGCGCACGGGTGGCGCGTCGAACTCGCCGAGAGCGAGAACGGGGGCGCGCGATTCGAGTTCTACACCGACGAGTCGACCGCGTAGTCAGGTCACGGTCGCGTCGTCGTCGGCGTACGCGCGGTGAGCGTCCGCGTCGAGAATGTCGCGGAGTTCGTCGACCGCCGTCCACACGTCCTCGAAACCGACGTAGTACGGCGAGGGTGCGACGCGCACGACGTCCGGCGGCCGGTAGTCGACGACGACACCGCGGTCGCGGAGCGCGCGACTCACCAGTCCCGCCTCCGGGTGTTCGACGGCGACGTGGCCGCCGCGTCGCTCGGCCTCGCGGGGCGTGCCGACCGAGCACTCGGGGAGGCGTTCGTCCACGAGGCTAATCAGGTACCGCGTGAGGGAAAGCGAGTGGTCGCGGAGTTGGTCGATGCCCGCGGCCTCGACGACGTCGAGCGTGCCGAAGAGGGGCGCCGCGGAGAACACGGGGACGGTGCCGATTTGGAACGCGCTCGCGTCCTCGGCGGGGTCGAAGCGGGTGTCGAGGTCGAACTGCGTCGCGTCGTCGTTCCCCCACCAGCCCGCGAGCGATGGCTCGACGTCGAAGTTGTCCTCGTGGACGTAGAGCCCGCCGATTGCGCCGGGGCCGGCGTTCAGGTACTTGTAACTACACCAGACCGCGAAGTCCACGCCGTCGAAGTGGAGGTCGTGGGGGACGACGCCGACGGAGTGCGCGAGGTCGAACCCCGCGAAGGCGTCGTGGTCGTGGGCGAGTTCCGTGATTGCTTCGAGGTCGAACAGTTGGCCGCTCCGGTAGAGCACCGACGGCATGAACACGATGGCGGTGTCGTCGTCGACGGCGTCGGCGATGGCGTCCGTCGAAATCGTGCGGCCGTCGTCGCTCTCCACGACGACGAGGTGGTCGTCCGGGTCGAGGCCGCGGGCGGCCAACTGCGAGCGAATCGCGTAGTGGTCGGTCGGGAAGTCGAGTTCGTTGACGACGACGTCGGTGCCGTCGGCGGCGTCGAGGAAACTCCCGACGAGCGCGTGGATGTTCACCGTCGTGGAGTTCGCGGCGACACACTCCGCGGGGAGCGCGCCCACGACGTCCGCGAGGCGGTCGCCGAGGCGCTCGCCGTACGCGAACCACGGCGGGTCGGCTTCCGTCCACGCCTCGATGCCCAACTCGCGCCACTGGTCGACTGCGCGTTCGAGCGCGCGGTCGGCGTCCTCGCCGTGCAGACCGAGGCTGTTCCCGTCCATGTAGACGCCGTCGTCGGGCGTCGTGAATCGCTCCCTGAGCCCCGTCAGCGAGGCTTCGGCGTCCCGCATTCGGGCGGCTGACTGGGACGCGTCGAAGTCGTCCATACTCCGAACGTCGCGTGTCGGTCCGATAAGCGTAGTGTTGCCCGCGTGTCGAGAGCCGAAGATTCACGTCGCCGCCACCCGAGAACGCGGACGTGACCGACCTGGACCCCGACCTCGCCGCCGAAATCGACCGCATCGAGGCGGCGGGCGTGCCCGAGTGGCACCAGTTGTCCGTCGCGAGCGCGCGCCGCGTCGAGGACGAGGTGTTCGCCGCCAGCGACGCCCGCGACGTAGCGTTCGTTCGCGACCTCTCGTTCGCCGGGCCCGCGGGCGACGTGCCGGTTCGCGTCTACCGCGACGACCCCTACCCCGAGTCTCCCGCGCCCGTCGTCGTGTTCTACCACGGCGGCGGGTGGACGCTCGGCACGCTCGACTCCATCGGCGGCGTCTGCCGCGAACTCGCGGCGCGCGCCGACTGCGTCGTCGTCAGCGTGGACTATCGCCTCGCGCCCGAACACCCGTTCCCGGCGGCCCACGACGACGCCGACGCCGCGCTCCAGTGGGTCGTCGACAACGCCGACTCGTTCGGCGGCGACCCCGAGCGCGTCGCCGTCGCGGGCACGAGCGCGGGCGGGAACCTCGCCGCGAGCGTCGCGCTCCGCGCCCGCGAGACCGACGGCCCCGAGCTCGCCCACCAAGCCCTCCTCTACCCGATGACCGACCGCGACACGTCCCGGGACTCGTACGACGAACACGGCGACGGGCCGCTGCTCACGCGAGCGGACGTCGAGTGGTTCTGGGACAACTACTGCCGGAGTCCCGTCGACGCCGCGAACCCCTACGCGAGCGTGCTCCGGGCGCGCGACCACGGCGACCTCCCGACCGCCACGGTCGTCACGGCGGGCCACGACCCGCTCCGCGACGAAGGCGCGGCGTACGCCGACGCGCTCGCCGACGACGGCACGCCCGTCGACCACCAGCACTACCCGTCGATGGCCCACGGCTTCCTCAGCCTCACCGACGACGTGGGCGTCGCCGACGACGCGATGGACGCCGTCGCCGCCCGCCTCCGGGACGCACTCGCCTGACGGATTGCCCGCTTCGACGGGCCTTTTGCCGTCCGCCGGCGACGACTAGCCGAATGGGACGCTACCGAACGCCCGGTCTGTTTCTCCTGCTCGCCGCCGTCTGGGGGACCGCGTTTCCCGCCACGGACGCCGGCCTCGCCGACCTCCCGCCCGTGCTGTTCGCCGCGGTGCGCTTCGACGTGGCCGCCGTCCTCCTGTTCGCGTACGTGTTCGTCACGGACACCGACTGGCGGCCGACCGGTCGCGAGGACTACGCGTACGTCGCCGTCGGCGGGACGTTCGCCATCGCCGCCCACCACGCCTTCCTGTTCGCCGGCCAGCAGTACGTCACCGGCGGCGTCGCCGCCGTCCTCCTCGGCCTCGTCCCCGTCGTCACGCCCGCGCTCACCCGAGTCGTCTCGCCCGGCGAGGAGTTCACCGCGCGCACCGCCGTCGGCGTCGCCCTCGGGTTCGTCGGCGTCGCCGTCATCGCGAACCCCGACCCCGCGAACCTCGCGGACAGCGTCACCGGGGTCGCGCTCGTGCTCGCCGCCGCGCTCGCGTTCGCAATCGCGTCCGTCGGCACGCACGCCCGCGACCCCGGCCTCCCGCTCGCCGCGACGCAAGCGTGGATGATGGCCGTCGGCGCCGTCCTCCTGCACGCCGTCGGTCTCGTCGTCCCCGGCGACGGCTTCGCCGCCGCGACGTGGACGCCAAACGCGCTCGCCGCGCTCGCGTACCTCGGCGCCGTCGCGGGCGCCGCCGGCTTCCTGCTTTACTTCACGCTCCTGGACGAACTCGGCCCCATCGAGTCGAGTTTCATCGAGTACGTCATCCCCGTGTTCGCCGCGCTCGGCGGCTGGCTACTGCTCGGGCAGGCCGTCACCGCGACTGCCGTCGCCGGGTTCGCGTGCATCTTCGCGGGGTTCGTCGCGGCGAAGTTCCCCGCGATTCGCGCGGAACTCCGGCACCTCGACGCGACGCGTCGCTGACCGACCGAAAGCGAGAGAAAGAGCCCGTCAGTGATTCAGTCGGCCGAGCCCGGCGTCTCGTCCGACGGCTCGTCGCGTGGTTCGCCGGGGATGTGCATCTCCTCGTCGTCCAGTTCGATGGGGCCGCGGGAGCTGTCCATGCCCGTCGTCATCAGGAACCGGATGGCGGCGCGCACGGACATGTCCGACTCGTGGACGTTGCTCTCGGGCACCATGATGAGCGACCCCTGGGTGGGGTTCGGGCTCCCCGGGAAGAAGACGTTCTGTGCGGGTTCGCCGGCGTACGTCTCCAGGTCGTCGGGGCTGTCGCCGGTCATCAGGCCGAGTCGGTAGACGCCCTTCCGGGGGTACTCGACGTAGACGACCGACTCGTAGTCGGTGCTCCGGGAGACGACGGACGTCGCCATCCCGCGGATGGTGCCGTAGATGGTGCGGAACACCGGCAGGAAGTTCACGAGGCGGCCGGTGCGACCGAACAGCCGCTTGCCCGCGCTCCGCTGTGCGAGGAATCCGAGCGCCGTCACCAGCAGGAAGAACAACACGAGCACGAGGAGTTGGGCGAGCAGGAGGTTGTTCGCGGTGAACGTCTCCAGTCGCGTCCCCTCGACCACCGGCACGAGCACGCCGCCGAGCCACCCCATCACGGTCCGGAGGACGAACAGCGTCACGAGCAGCGGCCCGACGAGAATCAAGCCGGTCGTGAAGTTGCTCTTTAACGTCGTCTTGATTCGCATACACGAACACGGGAGTGGCACCGAAATAAACCCTCGGCACGCCACGAGGCGGTCACCGGCGCTCGAACGGTCGCTCTTGTGCTGTCCGCCCGGTACTCATAAGCCCCGCGGGTCAGTATCGGGAGACAATGGCACGCATGGGGACTCCGGCCCGGCGGTCTGGGTGACTGACAGTGACCGCGCTCGGCGACGCCGTCCTGCAGGCACACGTCGTCGCGGGGTTCGCCGCGCTGTTCGCCGGTCTCGGCGCGCTCGCAACCGAGAAAGGCGGGCGTCGCCACCGGCAGTCGGGCCGAATCTACGTCTACGCGATGGCGTTCGTCTCCGGCACGTCGCTCGCACTGTACGCCGTCGAACCGACGTTCATGCGCCTGTTCCTCGGGCTCGTCGCGGTGTTCAGTTTCTACTTCGCGTTCTCCGGCTACCGCGTGCTCGGACGGAAGCGCCCGAGCGACGACCCAGCGCTCCCCGACTGGGTGGCGGTCGGTCTGCTCGGCGCGGCCAGCGTCGGCCTGCTCGCGGTCGGCGCCACCTACTACCTCGACGGCGCCGACTTCGCCGCCGTCGTCCTCGTGTTCGGCGCCATCGCGGGCGCGTTCGCCGTGACCGACGCTCGGAAGTTCCGACGCGAGCGGGACCGCTTCGCGTGGGTCGGCGAGCACGTCGTCCGGATGGGCGCGGGCTACATCGCCACTGTCAGCGCGTTCTCCACGGTGAACTTCACCGCCCTCCCCTCGATTGCGCGGTGGCTCTGGCCGACGGTCCTCGGAACGCCGCTCTTGGTCTACCTCCAGTACAAGTACGAGGACGAGTTCGCGTCGAACTGACCGGCCGGCGACGCGCCGGAAATCCGCCCGACTCGAACCCCAGACTAGATATCGCGGCATACGATTCATCGGTTCGGCGCAGCGCGGACGGGGGACGCGTTGAGCGAGTCAGCGTGTGACGATAGGCGACGAATCGCATCTCACGCGGACCGCTGAACGCGATGGTGATGGTCTGGAAGACCGAGCGCGGTGAGTCGAGCACGCGGGCGGCCTCGGCGGCAGCGCCGCCTTGAGAGCGACGAACGGCGACCGAGTGAATACTGTGTCGCCTGCAGGTCGGTTCGCGCCATCGAATCGTGTCCGCCGACGAGAGCCGACCGCCGCGCGACCCGACTGCGATTCGCTCGCGTGACGAATACCAATCACCGAGGTTGGCGCGAGACCGCGCCTGGCTCCTGCCCGTGACGCGGGAGTGAGCGCGAGCGACTCGCGTCGGCGACCCCCAGCAGGTTCGATACCACCGCCACAGAAATTTTGCTTATGATTGAAGGTAGTACTATCAGAGGAATAGTTTTATCTCTGAATTCGGCATGCTCTAACTGCTGTATCCTTTTCTGTAGTACTACATTTGGGCAGAATGGGGGTGCCTAACGAGTGATAAGACACCTTATCCGCTCGGAGAGGAACATTGATGGTGGCGGGCCGAAACGCACCCGATATGGGCGACGAGGACCGCGCGGTCGTGAAGACCTACGTGCCGACCGAGCAGAAGTCGGCGTGGCGAGAGCACGCAGACGAACTGGACATGTCCCAGAGCGAGTATCTGCGGACGATGGTGCAGGCCGGGAGACGCGGCTTTCTGGCCGACCGCGAGGAAGGCGGTTCTGGGGACGCTACCCCTGGGGGTGAAGGCCTCGAAGACCGGGTCCTCCGAGCGCTCGATTCGGAGGACGTCGTGTCGTGGGACGAACTGGTCGCGGACCTCTCCGGTGACTTCGAGGACCGCCTCGACGAAGCCGTCCAATCGCTGTCCGAGGACGGCCGGATTCGCTTCGACCCGCGCCGCGGCGGGTACGTCCGTCAGTCATGAGCGGGGAGGCGCCGGCCGCGCGGCGCGGCCACGACGAGGACGTCGAGGACCCGGTGGCGTACTTCCTCGAAGACATGGCCTACCACGGGAAGAGCGAGCGAACGCGGGAGGCCTACGGCCGCGTGCTCCGGGACTTCGAGGCGTTTCTCACGGAGTTCGACGCGGCGCCCGCGGACGCCGACCGCCGGGACTGCCTCGCGTGGGTCCACGAACTCCGCGGCGACCACGCGGAGAGCACCGTCGCGACGTACGCCTCCTACCTGAATCGGTTCTACGGCTACATGACCCAAGTCGGCGCGTTCGACGGGAACCCGATGGCGCTCGTGATGCAGGAGATGGACGAAGCCATCGACACGGACCCCGCCCGCAGGGAGGTGTCCGTCGAGCGGATGCGCGAGTTCGTCGCCGGCGTGACCCACCCGCTCGAACGCGCGGTGGTCGTGACGCTGCTGAAGACCGGGCTGCGGGTCGGCGAACTGTGCAACCTCGACGTGCGGGACCTCGCGTTGGACGCGCCGGCGGTCGAATCCGCGTACGACGTCGGGACGCGCGCCCAACTGGACGGGAAGCCGGACACGCTGTTCGTCGACCCAGACGTCTCGCGGGGGGCGGTGACGAACGGCGAGGAGCGCACGGCGTCGAACAAGCGAAAGCGCGCGACCCTCGTTCCGATAGACGGCGAGTTGAAGCGCGCGCTCGTGGCGTGGCTGGCGATTCGGCCGGACGCGCCGTCCCCGGCGGAGCCGCTGTTCGTGAGCACGCGGGACGCGTGGGGAAAGCGGCTGACGCCGGAGATGGTGCGGTCCGTGGTCCGCCGACACGCCGAGGACGCGGGCTGGTACCGCGAGGGCGGGGACGCCGCGGAGAACGTCACCCCGCACTACTTCCGGCACTTCTTCACGACGCACCTGCGTGACCGCACGGGCGACCGCGGCGTCGTGAAGTACCTCCGCGGGGACGTCGCCGACGACATCATCGACACGTACACGCACAACTGGGGCGACAGGGTGCGGGAGGTGTACTCGGAACACATCTACTCGCTGACGTAGCGTCAGAGAACGCACTCGTAAATTCTATAGCGCTATACAGAAGTCGAGAGGGGCGCGGGCGGCGAGCGACCCCTGGCTTTACGTGGTGACGCCCGCGATAGCACGTTCGATGGTGACGGTGGAAGACGCCGGGAGAACGCCGTACGAAGCGCTCTCGCCCGACGAGTTCGGGACGCCGTCGGTCAGGTGTCTGCCCGACGGGAGTGTCGACCAGTACTACCGACTGTTCGACGGGCGGAGCGACCGCGTCGCGTCCAGGGCCGCGTTCGCCGACTTGGTCGCGGGCGACGACGCCGAGTCCGTGACGACCGTCCCGCACGGCGTCGACGGCGGCGGACAGGCGGTCAACGCCGCTCGACAGGTCCACGCGCTCGGGGGCGACGCGGGCGTCTTCGGCCACCTCGACCACGACGTCTTCGCCGACCTCCCGTTCGCGACCCGGTCGATGGGCCGGCCCGCACAGATTCGCGTCCTCGAGTTCGAGGACCGCGAGTTCATGCTCTCCGAGGAGTCGACCGACCTCCGTGACTGGACGCCGGAAGCGCTCCGGTCGGTCGACCCGGGGTTCGCGTCGCTCGCGGACGCGGACGCCGTGTTCGTCGGGAACTGGGTGTCCGCCCGCGGCGTCGCGGATGCGCTGGAAGCGTTCGCGTCCGTCGATGGGCTCGGCCCGGTCGTGTTCGACCCCGGCGACCTGACACACCACGACCCCGGCGACGTGGCGTCGCTGCTGGCGTCGGTGTCGGTGCTGGCGGCGGAACGCGACGTGGTGCTCAGCACGAACGCGGGCGAGATGCGGCAAATCGCCGCCTCGTTCGCCGAGGACGACGGCTCGCTGGCCGAACAGACCGCCGCCGTGCAGTCCGAGACCGGAGTTCTGGCGGCAGTCGTCCACGACGTGACGCGAGCGCTCGCCGCGACCGAGCGCGGCGTCCACCGGGTACCCAACGTGGTCGTCGACGACGTGGAGCGGACGACCGGCGCGGGCGACCGGTTCGGGGGCGCGCTCGCGTTCGGCCTCGGGGACGGCCTCTCGTTGGTGCCGGCGCTCTCGCTGGCGAACGCGTGTGCGTCGCGGTTCGTCGCGACCGCCGAAACCGCCGGCAGGGAGACTGTCGCGTCCGTCGTCGCGGACGCGTCGCTCCACCGGTGACGTGCGTGCCGCCGCCACCGAAGACTTATTCTCGGGCGGCGGGGAGTCCGTGTCGTGTCTCTCCGCGCCGCCCTGCGGCGACGGTTCGCGGTCGACTCGCGCGCGCTCGCCGCACTCCGGGTCTCGCTCGCTGCGCTCGTCGTCCTCGATTTGGCGCTGCGGTCGCGGAGTCTCGTCGCCTTCTACACCGACTCGGGCGTCCTCCCGCGAGCGCGCCTGTTCGAGGTCGCGCCGACGCTCGGGCGACTCTCACTGCACGCGCTCTCGGGCGCGGCGTGGTTCCAGTGGGCGCTGTTCGCGCTCACCGGCGTCGCCGCGGTCGCGATGCTCGCGGGCTACCGGACGACGCTCGCGACGCTCGCGACCGGCCTCCTCGTGGTGTCCCTCCAGTACCGGAACCCGCTCGTGTTGAACAGCGGCGACACGCTCCTCCGAATGCTGTTCCTCTGGGCCGTGTTCCTCCCCCTCGGTGAACGCTGGTCCGTCGACGCCCTGCGGTCCGCGGACCATCGAACGCGGGTCGTCTCCGTGGCGACGGCGGGATTGCTCCTGCAGGTCGTCGCCCTCTACTCGGTGAACGCGGCGCTGAAACTTCGGAGTGACGCGTGGCTCTCCGGCGAAGCAGTGCGGTACGTGTTCAGCCTCGACATGTTCGTCGTCGGCCTCGGTGACGTGCTCGCGGGCCATTCCGGCGTGCTGGTGACGTTCTCCCACCTGTGGCTCGCGCTCGTCTCCCTGTCCGTGCTGCTCGTCGCGCTGACTGGGTGGCCGCGCGCCGCGCTCGCCGGCGCGTTCGCCGCGATGCACCTCGGGATGCTCGCCACGATGCAACTGGGCGTCTTCCCGCTGGTGTCGGTCGCCGCGCTCCTGCCGTTCCTCCCGTCTCGCGCCTGGGACGCGCTCCCGACCAGAGAGCGCGTGCCCGGCCTCCGGTCGGTACCGGTCGCGCGGTGGCGTGAGGCGCTCTCGACTCGCCTCCCGGTAGTCGCCCTCCCGGACCTTCCTCCCGCCGTCGCGTTCGTCCGGGAGCGCGTCGTTCCCGTCGGCCTCGCCGTCGTGCTCGCGGGAGTTCTCGTCTGGAACGCCGCCACCGTCGGCGCCGTCCCGGTACCCGACGCCGCGCCGGTCGACGAGTCGCCGGACGCGCGCTGGAACATGTTCGCGCCGTCGCCGCTCGGCACGGACTACTGGTTCGTCGCGCCCGCGCCCCTCGACTCCGGTGAGCGCGTGGACGCCTTCGACGGCGGGGCGGTGTCGTGGGATAAACCGCCGGACGTCGCCGACTCCTACCGGTCGGCGCGCTGGCGGAAGTACCTCACTAACGTCCAGCGAGAGGACTCGCCGGTGATTTCACGGGGGCTGGCGGGCCACCTCTGCCGGCGACTCGAAGCCAGGGGCCTGGACCCACAGTCGGTGTCGGTGTCAGCCGTCGCGCAACCGACGCGACTCGGCGGTCCGGAGCCGACGGAGAAAAAGAGAATCGTCGAGCGGAACTGCTCGGTTACAGGCTGACGGTGTACTCGCCGTTCTGTGTGCCGAGCCCCGAGACCGTCACCGTGGCCTCGCGCCGGGTAGCGTCCTCGACGTGGACGCGCCCGGAGAACGACGTTTCGAGCCCCTTGATGGTGCTCCGGGTGCCGCCGCCGAGGTCGATGCTGGTGTCCACCGCGCAGACGCCGATACCGTCACCGCGGCGGAAGTGGTTGAGGAAATTCGAGTTCAGGAACCGGTAGACCGAGCGCGTGTCCTCGACGGCGTCGAGAATCGAAGAACAGAGCAGGATGCCGGCGCGGAACCGGTCGCGTTCGACCTGCGCCTCCGCGACTTCGGTGGAGAACTCCATGCCGAGCGCGGTGAGGTCAGTGAGGTCCTCGATTTTCCGCACGTCGTCGGCGCGGTCCGGCCCGTCGCCGATGAGGATGCGCGCGCCGTCGGCCGAGTCGCCGAGGCCGCGCTTGACCGTGCGGGCCGACGAGTCGGTCGCGAGCACGACGCTGTTCTCGTCGTCGCCGCCCGCGACCAGTTGGTAGAACAGCGTCTCGATGGCGTCCGAGTCCTCGCCCGTGAGGAGGACGCTCGTTCCGTTCGCCACGGGGTCGAGGCCGAGGTCGCCGAAGGCGAAGTCGTCGGTGGTGGCGCTCACTGTGCCACCTCCATCTCGGCGTCGATGACGCGTTGCCGGAGTTCGAGCATCTCCATCGCCTCGTCGGCGAACTGCTGGAGGTCGGCTCGCTGGTCTGCGTCGTACGTGCGCGGTTCGTGGTCGATGAGACACACCTGCCCGATGACTTCGCCGGAGTCGGTGGTCATGTTCGCGCCCGCGTAGGAGACGATGCCGAGGTTGTGGAGGCCCTCGTTGCTGTCGAAGCGCTTGTCCGAACTGATGTCCTCGACGACCATCACGTCCTCCTGGAGCATGCTGTGCGTGCAGATGGTGTCTTCGCGAGTGATTGACCCCCAGTCGGCGCCGTGGCACGCGAGGATGTCCTCCTCGTCCCGTTCGACGAGGCCGATGAACGCGACGGCCGTGTCGAAGTGGCTGGCGATGAGGTCGGTGAGACGCTCGAAACTCTCCTCGATGGGGAGTTCGTCGACGTCGTACTCGGCGAGGGCTTCGAGGCGTTCGTCCTCGTTGTCGGGCAGGAGGAAGCCGACTTGGCTGGAGTGCGTGATGACGTCGTCCACGACGAACCCGAGGCGGTCGTGGGCGTCCGGAAGGTGTTTCCCGAGGTACTCGACGATGAGATCCTCGAAGGAACTGGTGTCCACGTCGCCGGGGCGAGCGTCGGTGAACAGCACGCAGGGCGTCTGCGGGGTCTCCTCGCGGATGGCATCCACGACTTCGAGGCCGCTACCGTCTTCGAGTTCGTACTCGGTGACGACGCAGTCAACGGCCTCGGATTCGAGGGTCGACCGCGCGTCTGCGACCGTCGTCGCTTCGACTGCCGTCAGAGTGGGTTCGTCCTCGACCGTCGAGGCTGTCGCACCCACGTCGTCCTCCGTGTCGACACAGAGGACAGTTCGTTCCGTCATGCCTCTCGTGGAAACCCGGCCGGACGTAAGTAAGTACACCCAGGGTTATCATCGTTGAACATTGGACAATTCTGTACGAACACGTTCGCGGTGTGAGTGCGCGTCCACGAAACAGGGCCGCTATCACCCGTTTGCGGCGCCCCCACTATTCACGCATTTATATAGGGGGGGGAAATATTCCTGACAGGAGCGGGCGCCTGCGGGGCGCGCCGCTCGCCTACTGGGGCGGAATCGCGGTTTCGGTCGGCTCGGTCGCGAGCGCGCGCTTCGCCGCGGCCACGTCCTCGCCGTCGGCCTCGCACTGGTTCTCCATCAACACCGTCTCGCTCGGGAACAGGCGCTCCCCGAGGTCGAGGCCGTGGTCGCGCGCCGTCGAACCCGTCACCGTCAGGTAGACGCCGACGCCCGTGTCCGCGATGGCGGCCTCCTCCTCGCGCCCGCCGTCGGGGTAGACGAAGGAGACGCCGTCAGTCGCGTCCGTCCCGAGGACGGCCTCCACGAGGCGCTCGTACCGAGGGCTGATGCAGATTTCGCCCTCGTAGGCCGCGAGGAACTCGCGGTCCAGTTCGGGCGCGGCCACGTCCCGCTGGACCGACGGCGTCGCCAGCAGCGTGTGGTAGACCGTGTCGCCGAGCCCGGAGACCACGCGCACGTCCGTGTCCACCGGGTCGATGCGGTCGTTCACGTCCGCGATGCTCGTCAGCGGCTCCGGCCGCAGTTCCACGACCTCCTCCAACACGAGGTCCGCGCTGTCGAACCCGAGCGCGAACTCGTGGGTGCGCAGCGCGCGGAACGGCTCCTCGCGCCCGACCAACTGGACGGGCGTCCCGTCCACGTCGAGGGTCAGCGAGTCGAAGACGATGCGGCGGGGCTTCCCGGCGCGCGCGTCCCGCAGCAGCGTGAAGTCCGGTCGATGCGAGTTCGACGGTTCGCTGTACGCCGCGAGCCGGTCGTAGACGCCGCGGTCGTCGGACTGCTCGCCTTTCGCCACCGCCTTCTCGTAGCGGAGCGTCGACACGACGTCGTCCGCGACCGCGGTCGCGTCCGCGCGAGCGGCGAAACGGTCGAGGACGGCTTCCAGCGGCCGCCCCTTCCGCGGGACGGCGACGCGAACCGGCGCTGTCATTGTCGAGAACAGCGTCCGAGCGCCGAAAACGATTGTGATTCCGGGGGTTCGTCGGTCTACGTCCCGAAGACGTCCGAGAGCTGGTCGCGCCACGCCTCGATTTCCTCGACGTGCTCCTCCACGTCGTCGAGGTCGGATTCGAGGCGGTCCACGTCCTCTTCGACGTCCTCGACGTCCAGCACGGCGTCTTCCGCGTCCGCGACGCGCTCGTCGAGCGCGTCGAGGTCGCCGCGGAGGCGTTCGAGGTCGCCCTCCAGGTCGTCAATCGCGCCGAGGCTCTCCTCGACGTCGGCGACGCGCCCGCGGATGGTCTCGCGCTCGTCGGCGGCGTTCTCCACACTCGCCTCGACCTCGGCGAGGTCGTTCTCGAGGCTCGCCACGTCGTCTTCCATCTCCGCGAGGAGGTCCTGTGCCGGACCGTTCTCGTCGATGAACGCCTCCAGCGCGTCCGTGTACGCTTCGAGTTCGGAGACGCGGCTCTGGACGTGCTCGATTTCGACCTGCGTGGAGTTCGGCACGCCGCCGAACGCCTCCTGGATGGTCTCGAGGTCGTCGTCGTCGACGGCGTCCTCGCGAATCGCGGTGGCGAGCGCGCCGGCCACGTCGCCCGCGTCGAACGTCGGCGCGACAGACTCGCTCTCGTCGACCGCGACGGGGTCGTCGTCCGCGACCGGTTCGGTCGACTCCTCGACCACGGGGTCGTCGTCGAGTTCCGCGGAGAGACCGGGGTCGGCCGGTGCGGCGTCCTCGTCCGCGTCGTCCGCCGGGTCCTCGTCGGTCACGGATTCCGGGTCGGCGGAGACGCCGGGTTCGGACTCGGTGCCGAGGGCCACGTCACCCTCAAGAATCTCGGCGTCGTCGTCGGCGACCGCGCCGACGTCGCCGGCGACTTCCGCTTCGATGCCGTCGCCCGCGTCGGCTTCGGCCGCTTCGTCGTCTTCGAGACCGGGCACCGTGTCGCGCTCGCCGCCAGCGAGTTCGCGCACGACGTCCGTGGACTCCGGCGGGACGACCTCGTCGATGTCGTCGCCGTCGACCTCGACGGTCGGCGCGGAGAGGAACGGCGTCTCGTCCTGGCCGTCCTCCATGCGCACGCCGTAGACGGTCGTGAACTCCTCGCCGGCCTCGACTTCGCGCTCGAACTGGACGACGCCGTCGCCGCTCGCGGTCCAGTGTTCGCTCCCGTACTCGGGGTGGAAGCCGATCTGGTCGATGCCGAACTCGTCGGGAATCTCGTCGACGATGGCGAACTCGACGGCGTCGTCCCGTGTGGACGACACCTCGAACGCGACGGCGGGCACCGGGAAGTCTTCGGCGTTGAAGAACTTGCTGACGGTGACGCCGTCGGTCTCGACGACTGTCTCGTCACTCACGAGAACCACCTACGTGTCGGTCGTGCATAGGCCAACGTACGCGGAGCAGGACTTAAATTACCCGGCGCCGACGACCGCCACTCAGTCGCCTGTCACGTTCACGCGGTCGCCGATTTCCACGACGTCCAGACGCTCGGGGTAGTCGAAACTCCGGGCGTGGTGGTGGAGCGCCGTCGGGTCCGCGGTCAGTCCCTTCCACATGTCCCAGTGGGAGGGGAGCAGGCGGTCGAACTGGAGGTCGCTGGCCGCCTCGATTATCTGGTTCTCGTCGTTGTACCAGCGCGTGCGCTTCGGTTCGCGGGTCTGCTTGTCGGGAATCCGGCCGACCGTCCCGAACGCGAGGATGCCGAGGTCGACGTCGTAGCGCTCGCCGAGGGCCGCGAAGTCGTCGCTCGGTTTCGTGTCGCCGCCGTGGAAGACGGTGCCGGCGTCGTGTTCGAACACGTAGGAGACGGGGTGGGTGGCGTCCGGGTCGTTGGCTACTTCGACGTGTACCGTGAACTCGCCGACCTCGACGGTGTCACCCTCCGCGACCGTCTGGTACTGGTCCTGCTGGACGGCGTAGCGGTCGTGCCACTCCTCCTCGTCGCGGGCCACCGTCACGGAGTCGTCGGGCGCGTACAGCGTCGCGCCGGTCTCCGCGAGAATCGGCGCCTGGCTCGGGCCGTGGACGTGGTCGGTGTGTTCGTGCGTCGCGAACACGGCGTCCGCCTCAGTCACGTCCCGCGGGTCGAAGGGCACCGGAATCATCCGCACGGTGCGCGGCGGGTCGCCGGTTCCGAGGTAGGGGTCGACGAACAGCGTCGTCCCCTCGCTGCCCTTCAACACGAAGCCGTTGCAGCCGAGATACCAGACCGCCACGCCGTCCGGGTCGGCGTCCGCGACGGCCGTCGGCAGCCAGTCGCCCCAGTCCGAGTGTACCATACCGGCGGGTCGCCCGCGCCGCCCCTAAGCCTTCCGGGGTCGCCACCATTCTTAACACCGAGGGCACACTAGCGAGAGCAGATGACCGTCATCGCAGAACTGACACTTTCGTCGCCGAAGATAGTGTTACACGAGTCGATGACGGCCGCGCCCGACGTCACCGTCGACATCGAATCGCTCGACGGCCTCGACCCCGAACAGCCGGAGTTCGTGTTCTGGGCGAAAGGCACCGGGCTCGACGACTTCGACGCCGCCCTCCGCGAAGACCCGTCGGTCGGGACAGTCTCCCGACTCGACGTCCTCGACGACCGCTACCTCTACCGCATCCAGTTCAGCGACGACGTCGGCGTCGTCCTCTACCCGCACTGGCTCTCGACCGGCGCCGTCCTCCTCAACCTCGACGGCCAGAACGGCGAGTGGGAGGCGCGAATGCGGTTCCCGGACCGCGGCGCGCTCCGCGAATTCCGGACGTTCTGCGAGGGCGAGGACATCGACTTCGGCCTCCAGCGCATCTACGACGAACCGGTTCCCGAAGCGCCCGGTCCGCTCACCGACGCCCAGCGCGAAGCCCTCGAAATCGCGCTCGAACGCGGCTACTTCGAGGTCCCGAGGGAGTGCTCGCTCGCCGAAGTCGCCGACGAAATCGGCGTCTCCGAGCAGTCCGTCTCGGAGCGACTGCGGCGCGCCGCCCGCCACCTCGTGCGGGACGCGGTCGACTGAAATCCGAAAACGGAGCGCTCAGTCCTGACAGCAGGCGCCGGACTCCCCGACGAAGTCCACCGAAAGCGGCTCGGAGATGAGTTCGTTCAGCGCCTCGAATTTGGCTTCGAGGGCGTCCTGAGCGTCGAGGTACTCCGCCATCACGGGGTGGTCGTGGAGGTGGGCCTGGGCCTCCTGGACCTCCTGGACGTCCTCCTGGGTGGCGTCGCCGGTCTGGCGCGCGAGCATGAAGTCCTGGCGCAGGTCCTCGAAGTCGCTGATGCGGGACTGGACCTCCTCGTTGGTCTCGACGGCCTCCTTGGTCTCCTCGTACGCCCGGTACTCCGGCGTCTCGGTGATGGCCTCGCCGAGTTGGCGCGCGAGGTCGTCGGCGTCAGTGGTCTCGGTCGCGGCCGCCGCGTCGGCGTCGGAATCGACACTCATGACTCGCAGTTGGACCCGACGGTCTTTCAAGGTGCCGGAACCGGGGGTGAGTGGCGCTGGCGGGGGAACCGTCGGGATTAAACGAGCGAAGCCAGTACCAGTCTGCAATGAGTCACGAAGAGACGCGTTCGGCGGGAGACCTCCGGAACACCGGTCTCTCCCTGAAACACGACCGGACGTGGGACTACGAACTCGACCGCATCGTCGACGAGGTCGAGGAGCGGGACGCCGAGAAGGTCGGCCTGCAGTTCCCCGAGGGACTGAAGCGCCGCGCGCCGATGGTCGCGGACGACCTGCGGAAACTGCTCCCCGACGACGTGCGCGTCCTCATCTCCGGCCAGCCGTGTTACGGCGCCTGCGACCTCGACACGTACATGATGCGGCGGACGGACGTCTTCGTCCACTTCGGGCACTCCCCGATGAAGGAGTCCGAGAAGATCATCTACGTGCCGCTGTTCTCGAACGTCGACGTCGAACCCATCATGGAGCAGTCCCTCGACGAACTGGAGGGAGAGGAGGTCGGCCTCGTCACGACCGCCCAGCACATGAACCTCTTCGAGGAGATGCGGGAGTGGCTGGAGGAGCGCGGCTTCGACGTCCACACGCGACGAGGCGACGACCGCCTCACCCACGAGGGACAGGTACTCGGCTGCAACTACGCGAGCGCGGACATCGACGCCGACCAGGTGTTGTACGTCGGCGGCGGGAAGTTCCACCCGCTCGGCCTCGCGATGGAACACCCCGACAAGAAGGTCGTCATCGCAGACCCGGTCAACAACTCCGTCTCCGTCGCGGACACGGAGCAGTTCCTGAAGCAGCGCTACGCCTCCGTCCACAAGGCGATGGACGCCGAGAAGTGGGGCGTCATCTTCTGTACGAAGATCGGGCAGGGGCGCTGGGACCAGGCGAACGAAATCGTGGAGAACAACGACAACGCCTACCTCATCACGATGGACGAGGTGACGCCAGATAGGCTGCGGAACTTCGACATGGACGCGTTCGTGAACACCGGCTGTCCGCGCATCACGACCGACGACGGCCCGCAGTTCCACAAGCCGATGCTGACGCCCGGCGAGTACGAGATTGCGGTGGGGAACGAACCCCTCGACTCGCTTTCCTTCGACACGTTCCACGGCACGTGGTAGGCCGCCGGTAGCCGGCTGTTCTCTCGCGGACGCTACTCGTCGTTCCGCTCGGAGATGTCGCGGCTGATGGCGAGATAGCGGTCGTCGCCGTCGATGTCGAGTTGCGTGAGGTGCGCTTCGACCGGGAACTCGGAGCCGTCACTGCGCTGGAACTCCGAGACGATGCGGCGGAGGTCGCCCGTCGTGGTTTCGGCGTCCATCGCCCGGACGTCCTCGGGCGTCGCGTTCACGTCCACGTCCCAGACGGCCATGCCGACGACCGTCTCTTCGTCGTAGCCGAGTTCCTCGCAGAAGCGGCGGTTCGCGTCGACGATGACGCCCTCCTCGTCGTGGACGTTTATCATGTCCGGGGAGTTCTCGAAGAGCGCTTCGAGGCGCGCGTTCTTCCGTTCGAGTTGGCGTTTGCGGTGTTCGCGCTCGGTGACGTCGGTGATGAAGCCTTCGAGGGCTTCGAGGTCGTCGTCCGCGTAGATGCCGCGGCCGCGCTCCCAGACGACGCGTTCGTCGCCGCTCCGGGTGCGGATGCGGTACGTGACCTCGAAGGGGTCGCCGGCGTCGAGGGCCGATTGAACGGCGTCCCACACGCGCTCGTCGTCGTCCGGGTGGAGGACGTCGGAGCCCCACGCCACGTCGCCGGTTTCGAGCGCCGAGGCGGCGTAGCCGGTGAGGGCCTCGCACTCGCCGCCGACGAACTCCATCGGCCACTCGGGTTCGTTCCGGCACCGGTACACCATGCCGGGGAGATTTTGGATGAGCGTCTCCAGTCGGCGGTTGCGTTCGTCGAGCGCGCGCCGGGAGCGCACGCGGTCGACGACGTTCCGGATGCGGTTGGCGAGGATGGCGTACTGTTCGGTGGCCGGTCCCTTCTGGAGGTAGTCGGTGACGCCGGCGGAGATGGCGTCGCTGGCGATTTCCTCGCTTCCCTTCCCGGTGAACAGCACGAACGGGAGGTCGGGGTGGTCCTCGCGGACGGCTTCGAGGAACTCGATGCCGTTCCGTCCGGGCATGTCGTAGTCGGAGACGACGCAGTCGACGTCCCGGTCGTCGAGCGCGTCGAGGCCGTCGCTCACGCTCGTCGCCGTCTCGACCTCGAAGGCGTCGTCTTCGCGTTCGAGGAACGTGGCGGCGAGGTCTGCGAAGCCGGGCTCGTCGTCGACGTGGAGCACGCGAATCCGCCCGTCGTCGCTGCCGCCCCGCCCCCGAAAGTTCATAACGGTTCGACGGTAGGAGCCTCGCCGCTAAATAACGTGATGGCCACCGGGACAGACTGAATTACTACTGTGCATCAGCAAAGGTTTTTGTATTTCCACTATGTATGTGTGGGTAGCATGAGCACGACGCGCCGTTCCGGTCCCGTCGAAGGCTGTCGCCCCACGAACCAGACGCCGGTCGCCGTGGACGCCACCACAATCGCCGACGCGTCCCGCGACGACCTGCGAACGCTCGCCGGCGACCTCGCCAGCGAGGGCTACGTCCCCGCCGAAGTCACCGCCGACGCGCGCTTCGACGAGGACTGCTCGCTCGCCACTCAGCGCGAGGCCGACCGCCTCCGAGACCTCGTGGAGGCCGCCGCGTTCCTCGGCGCGAACGCCCTCACGGTCACCGTCGAGGCCGTCGAATCGCCCGAGAAGGCACGCCCCGCGCTCTCCGCCGTCGCCGAGCGCGCGCGCCGCGACGGCGTCGCCCTCAACGTGCAGGGACTCTCGCTGAACTGACTGCCCGCTCTCGGACGCAGGATTCTTCGCCGTCCGCCGCCTCTCCCCGAGCGTGAAGCGCGCGCTCGAACAGCGACTCGCCGAGGCGGAGGGGTTTCGCGACCCGGACCCGGCGCTCGAACAGTACCCGACGCCCGCCGGCCTCGCCGCCCACCTGATTCACGTCGCCGACCTGCAGGGCGACCTCGCCGGTCGGACGGTCGCAGACCTCGGGAGCGGGACGGGAATGCTCGCGCTCGCTGCCGCCACCCGCGACCCCACGCGCGTCCTCGCCGTCGAGTACGACCCGAGCGCGCTCGCCGTCGCCCGCGAGAACGAACGGCGCGTCGACCCCGGCGCGGGAATCGACTGGCTGCGCGGCGACGCGACCCGCCCGCCGCTCGCGAACGTCGACACGGTCGTGATGAATCCTCCCTTCGGCGCGCAGACGGGCAACGAACACGCCGACCGGCGCTTCCTCGCGGCGGCGAGCGAGATTGCCGGCGTCTCTTACTCCGTTCACAACGCCGGCAGTAAGTCGTTCGTGGAGTCGTTCGCAGCAGACGAGGGCGGCGAAGTCACGCACGCGTTCGCCGCCGAGTTCGACGTGAGCCGGCAGTTCGACTTCCACACGAGCGACCGCGAGACCCTCGACGTGGAACTGTTCCGCGTCGACTGGCGGTAGCCTACTCGTACTCTTCTTGCGTGGCGACGGTGACCGACGTGTTCCCGTACTCCGCGAGCAGCCGGCTCTCGTTGCGCACGAACGTCAGTCCGCCCGCGCGCGCCGTCTCGTTGTCGCCGGGAATCCCGACGGCGTCCACGACGCTCCCGTTTTTCACGACCTGCACGCCGAACGCGCCGTTCTCGGCGTCCACGCGCACCTGTCGCCCCGCGACGACGGGCGACGCGGTCGAACTCTCGGAGGCGTACGCGTGCAGCCAGTTGTCCGTCTCGGCGTACTCGTCGGGCGGGTTCAGGTAGACGTTGTACACCGGACTGCCGCCCTCGGCGACCCAGCCCCGGCGGTGGACCCAGACCGTCTCCTGCCAGTCGAGTCCCCCGACCGTCACGGCGGTGTCGCCGTAGAACGCGAGTTCGCCCGCGCCCACCTCCTCGGTCCAGATGTTCCGGGACTCGCTGGCGACGATGACGCCGCTCGCCGAGACGTTCGTCGCCTGCGCGAAGAACGGCACGTCGACGGCGGCGACGCGCTCGTTCTGCACGTCCTCGGCGTAGGTCACGTCGTAGCCGCGAATCTCCACCGGGTCGCCGCCGAGTTGGGCGTCCTCGACGGTGGTGAGGTTCACGGGCACGGCGACGACTGCCATCGTCGCGACGGGCAACGCGAGCGCGAAGAACGCGGCCCGCCTGCCGGTCACGTCGCGGAACAGCGTGCGCTCGTCGGCCTGCACGACGGCGGTGAGGACGAGCGCGAGCGCCGCCACGAGCAGGACGCCGAGCGCCCGGAAGAGCACGTACTGGGCCGACTGCCCGTACCACCACACCGCCCAGAACGACAGCGACGTGGCGAGCACGACCGACCCGACCCAGATGCGGAGCGCGGACGGCCGGTCGCCGCGTCGCGCGACCAGCACGGCGGCGAGCACGGCGCCGACGAGGAACCCGAACAGGTGGCCCTGCACGGCGATGCCCGCCCACCACGGCGGGCCGAAGGAGGGCGACGCGGACGCGAACGTGATGGGGTCCTGAACGACCGTCCAGAGCACGGACAGCACCTCGCGTCCCGTGGCCGCGACGACGGTCGCGAGCGGGAAGCGCACGAGCGCGAACCCGGCGAACGCGTAGACGACGCCCGAGAAGCCGATGGTCGCGCCCCACGAGAACACGCCCGTCAGCAGACCCACCGCGAGGACGGCGAGCGGGAAGCCGACGAGCGCCCGCACGTAGGGGTTGGTGCGCCACGACGAGAACGACGACTCGCCGCGCCCGGTCGGGTAGTGCGAGACGGCGTACTCGACGAGCGGCGCGAACGCGAGCGTCGCGAGCAGGTTCCCCGTGACGTGCCCGAGGCTGGCGTGTGCGAACGGCGCGGTGACGACGCCGAGGGGGTAGAAGTACGACCACGAGACGAACGGTACGACGAGCAGGCCGGCGTCGGCGCCGCCCTGCACGAACAGGTAGAACGCGGCGACGGCCGCGGTGACCACGAGCGTCCCCCACGGCACGCCGAACAGGAGTCGGGCACGCACCGCGCGGACGGCGCGTCGACCTTCGGCAGTCGAGGTGACGCCGAGTCCGGTGCCGGCGATGACGACCACGGCGGCGTACGCGACGGCGTGCCAGCGGCCGACGGCGCCGAGCGCGACGGCGGCGGCGACGCCAGCGAGTGCCGCGCCGGGCGCGCCGTAGACGAACAGCGAGCGCCCGCGGAACCGCGGCACTGCGGCGAACACCGCGAATACGACGGCGGCCGCGGCGGCGACGACGACCAGCGGCGGGAAGTCCATACAGCCACGAGGCGAACGCGGGACAAAAAAGGGGCGGCGTCGGAACCGCCCACCGGGACCGTCCGGAGCAGGATATCGGACCTCGGTCCCGCCACGACGCGGCGCCGGGTCGCCCCGCGAGGCGGCGACGTTCGAAACGTTGAAACGCCACACGAGCGAATCACGGGCCATGGACTTGCGGGTCATCGAGAAGGGCGACGCGGAGCTCACCATCGAGGTGGCGGGCGAGAATCACACGTTCATGAACGTCCTGAAGGGGTCGCTGTTGGAGACGGATGGCGTCACGGCGGCGTCCTACGACGTGAACCCGGAGCAGTCCGGGGGGCAGACGGAGCCGCTGCTCACCATCAAGACCGAGGAGGGAACCGACCCGCTCGACGCACTGGAGACGGCGGCGAGCAACACCGGTGACGAACTGCGGGACTTCGCGGACACGTTCGAGGCCGCGGTCTAACCGCGAACGACGTCGACGGTGAACCGGCGACCGGCGAACTCGAAGGCGTCGTGTTCGTCGCGAGAAGAGAGTGCTTCGACGTGTTCTTCCAGTTGGACGCGGCGTTCCGGGTGCGTCCGGACGCGGACGCTGTCCGTCTCGCGCCCGAGATACGCGAGCCCGTTTTGCAGTTCGGGGAGCGCGACGACCTCCGTTCGGGTGAGCGACGTCCCTCGCTCGTCGGCGTCGCAGACGACGAGGTAGACGGGTGCAACGCCGCCGGCGTCGCGGGTCAAGTCCACGAATCGCGCCGTGTTGCACTCCACGGCGTCCTCGACCGAGCGGCCCGGCGGGAGCGGGCCGTCGGCCGGACACTGCGTGGGGCCGGCGTCGTCGGCACCCGGCGCGCCGTTCTGTGACATACTATTGGAATGTTCGAGGCGGACTATAAGTCATTCGACGCGCGCAATCAACGTCTGACGGGGACGCCGTGCTCGTCGAGGTACGCCTTCGTCTCGTCGATGGAGTACTCGTCGAAGTGGAAGATAGAGGCGGCGAGCGCGGCGTCCGCGCCCGACTCGAACGCCTCGAGCATGTGCTGGGGGGAGCCACAGCCGGAGGACGCGATGACGGGCGTGGAGACAGCGTCACAGACCGCGCCGGTCAGCGGGAGGTCGTAGCCGTCTTTCGTGCCGTCGGCGTCGATGGAGTTCACGAACAGTTCGCCGGCGCCGCGCTCTTCGGCCTCTCGGGCCCACTCCACGACGTCGACGCCAGTGCCCTCGCGGCCGCCCTTGACGGTACACTCGAACCAGCAGGACTCGCCGTCGACCTGCTCGTAGTGTTCGCCCTGCTCGTCGAAGCGCCGACGCGCGTCCACGGAGATGACGATACACTGGTTTCCGAACGCCTTCGCGCCCTCCGTGATGAGTTCGGGGCGTTCGAGCGCGCCGGTGTTGATGGACACCTTGTCGGCGCCCGCGCGCAGCGTCTCCTTGATGTCGTCGGTGTCCCGGATGCCGCCACCCACAGTCAGGGGGATGAACACCTCGTCGGCCACCGCGGAGACGGTGTCGAGCATCGTCTCGCGGCCGTCCGCCGACGCGGTGATGTCGAGGAAGACGAACTCGTCGGCGCCCGCCTCGTTGTAGCGTTTCGCCATCTCCACCGGGTCGCCGGTGTACTCCAAATCCTCGAAGTTGACGCCCGTGTAGACGGCGGCCTCGCCGTCGTCGTCGAGCGCCACGTCGATGCAGGGGATGACGCGCTTCGTGAGCGTCATCGCTTTCCCCCCGTTCGGCCGGTCGGTGTGTACATGCTCGAACGAAGGAGCGAGGCGAAGGAAAACCGTTCGGTGTCGACGGCCTACTCGAACGCCGACGGCGGGTACGTCGCTCGCGCGCGAACGAAGCCGTCGCCGGAGCGGACCGTCACGTCCTCAGCCCGGCGCCCGACCGCGTCGCCCAGGCCGTCCGGGTCGACGTTCCGGCCGCCCGACGCGACCACCGCGGTCGCGGACAGGTCGCCGTCGTCTGACTCCGGCGGGACGACGGCGAGCGGGCTGACGTACTCGTCGACGGCGGCGACCGGTCCGAGTCGCTGGACGAACCCGCGCGCGCCGTCGAACGGCGCGAGCGTCCCGGTAGGCACGTCCTCGTTTCGCGTCCACTCGCCGTAGTCAGCGTCGGCGGCCTCGCCGGCGTCGACCGCCGGCGCGTCGTCCGCGTAGACGCCGAACGCGAGCCCCGACGTGTCCGCGCGCCGGAGCAGTTCGGCGAACTCGTCGTCGCGTTCGTGTTTCGCGGAGCGGTCGCCGGCGAGCGTCGCGACGTGCGCCTCGGCGACCGACGCGGGGTCCGACGGTGCGTCCGGGAGGTCGCGCGCGAACACGAACGCGTCCGGCGTCAGTCCGACCGCGAACCCGAGTTCGGCGCTGTCGAGGACCACGCCCCGGTCCGCGTCGGCGACGGTCTCGAAGCCGAACGCGTCGAGGCCGCGGAGGGCGTCGGCGGCGGCCGGCACGTCGAAATCGCCGGTTCGCAGCAGGGCGGTGTTCACCGAGAGGATTCGCTGGTCTCCCTGCTTCGAGGCGTCGTGTTCGTCGACGACCGTGCCGACGTCACCCATCTCGACGAACGCGTACAGGAACACCAACTCGGAGACGGACGCGACGGGGTTTGCCACCAGCGGGTCGGTCGGCAGGGTGTCGTCCTCGCCGCCGTTGTCGCCCCCGCCGTCGAACGCCGCGTCGAGCGAGACGAACGAGTAGGTGCCGTCCCTGCCGTCGGTGTCCGCGAGCAGGGAGGCGAACGCGGGGAGAGAGCGGCCGCCACTCCCGCCGGGGGCGGCGCTACACCCGGCGAGGCCGGTCGCGGCGCTACACCCGGCGAGGCCGGTCGCGGCGAGCGACGAGACGGCAGCGAGGTACCGCCGTCGGCAGACCGTCCGCGAGTCCCGTGTCTCCTCGGTCACGTCTCCTGTTGGGGGCGTCACACTACATAAATCCACGCGAAGGTGTGCGTCGAGACTGGCACGCGACACGCCTCCCGCACTCCGTTACGCTAAGGGCACTCGGGTTCCTCGGTGGCATCGATGACCTACGTGGTCGCGTTCGACAACACGCCGCTGTCGCGGACGGCGCTGCGTCGCGCCGTCGAGTACGGGGACGCCGTGGGGGAGGACGTCGTCGCCGTCACTGCCATCAAGCGAGACTCCGGGCACGCCCGAGAGCACGGCTGGCTGAGTGGCGACGAGACGTTCGACGTGGAGACGGTGGCGCAAAACCTCACGGAGACCGTGGCCGAGTTCGACCCGGACGTGGAACTCAGACACCGCGCGGTCGACCAGTACGCGCCCCACGGCCGCGTCAGCCGTGCGATTCGAGAGATGGCGGTCGAGGCCGACGCGTCGGTCGTGTTCATCGGGAGCGACAACGCCGGTCGGATGGTCGGCGGCATCACGTCCGTCGGGCAGAACGTCTCCGCGGACGACCGCTACGACGTCCACATCGTCCGCCACGACGGCGCGTAGTCGACCGGGCCGGTTCGGTACTGCCAAGTACGACCGCACAGAACCGCCGCGTATGTCCGACGACCACGACCACGACGACGAGAGCGGGCGCGTCACGTCACCGATGCAGGACTACTCGATGGGGCAGGTCACGACCGGCTTGGTCGTCCTGCTCGTGGGCCTCGCGGTGGCGTACGCGTTCCCCGCGCTGTTCTAGACAGAGACGGTCACGGCGCGCAAAATACTCGCATCTTCTCCGGTTCCGGAACCTAGTCGAGTTCGCGGGCGAGCACGTCCCGAGCCTCGCGAATCGCCTCGACGCCGTACGCGACCGTCTCGTCACCGACCGTCACGGACAGCACGCCGTCGCCGGTCGCCGTCCCGAGGTCGACGACCGGCGCGTCCACGGTCTCGCGGAGCGCGTCGGCGTCCGTCGTCTCCACGACAGCGCGACCCGGTGCCTCCGAGAACAGCGCCGCGGCGTCCGGAAGTTCGACGTCGACGCCCGCGTCGTCGGTCACCATCTCGGCGAGCGTCACCGCGAGGCCGCCGTCGCTCACGTCGTGGACGGCGAGCGTCGCGTCGTGGCGCGCGGCGTCCCGGACGGCGGCGACGCCCGAGTCGTCGGGTTCGGGGAAGGCGTCGCTCCCGCCGCACTGCGCGAGGTACTCGGAGCCGCCGAGGGCGTCGGCGTGCCCGCCGACGAGCACGAGGTTGCCGTCGCCCGCGAGTTCGAGACCGGGCGCGTCGTAGCCGTCCCGAACGCCGAGCACCGCGAGCGTCGGCGTCGGCGGCACGGGGCCGGCGTTCGAGTCGTTGTAGAGGCTGACGTTCCCGCCGACGACGGGCACCGAGAGGTCCCGACAGCCGTCGGCGAGGCCGTCGACCGCCGCGGCGAAGCCGCCGTACACGTCGGGCTTCTCGGGGTTTCCGCCGTTCAGGCAGTCGACCGCCGCGAGCGGTCGTGCGCCCGCCGCCGCGAGGTTCGTAGCGTTCTCGACGGCCGTCGCGTACGCGCCCCGATAGGGGTCGGCGTCGGTCCAGTTCGGATTCGCGCCCGCCGACAGCGCGACGGCGGTCTCCTCGTCGGTTTCGGGGAGCGTGAGCAGCGCGCCGTCGCCGCCGGGACGTCGGAGCGTGCGGTTCCCGACCTCGTGGTCGTACTGGCGGTACACCCACTCCTTGCTCGCGGTGTTCGGACTCGCGAGTACGGCGTCGAACGCCTCGGCGAGGTCGGCGTCCGGGAGGTCCGTCTCGGCCGGCGCGGGCTCCTCGCGCTCGAGATCGTTCATCGGCGCGCCGTCCGCGAGGAACTCCGCGGGCGCGTCCACGACGACCTCGCCATCGAACTCGCAGACGTAGTTCCCCTCGGTGACGTCGCCGATGACCGAACAGCCGAGGTCGAAGCGCTCGGCGACCTCGCGGACCGCCTCGACGTCCTCGGGTCGGACCTCGTAGCACATCCGCTCCTGGGATTCGGCGAGCAGGATTTCGAGCGCGTTCATGTTCGGCTCGCGCTGGTGGACGGCTTCGAGGTCGAGGCGCGCGCCGAGGCCGCCCTGCGCGACCATCTCGGAGGATGCGCCGCCGAGGCCCGCCGCGCCGAGGTCGCGGGCGGCGACCACGAGGTCGCGGTCGAGTAAGGTCTCGTTGGCCTCTATCAGGAGTTTCTCCGTGTACGGGTCGCCGACCTGCACCGCGGGCCGGTCCTCGGTCTCGGCGTCCTCCGCGAGGTCCTCGCTCGCGAAACTCGCGCCACCGAGGCCGTCGCGGCCCGTCGCGTTCCCGACGAGCAGCAGGGTGTTTCCGGGTTCTTTGACGGCCGCCGTGACGAGGCGGTCCTCGGAGAGCAGACCGACACAGGCGACGTTCACGAGGGGGTTGCCCTCGTAGTCCTCGTGGAACTGCGTGGAACCGGTGACGGTCGGGACGCCGATGGCGTTCCCGTAGTCGCTGATGCCCTCCACGACGCCGTCGAGGAGGTACCGGGAGTGCTCGCGGGCGAAGTCACCGAAGTACAGCGAGTCCGCGAGCGCGATGGGGTACGCGCCCATCGAGAGCGTGTCGCGGACGATGCCGCCGACGCCCGTGGCGGCGCCGTCGTAGGGGTCGACGTAGCTCGGGTGGTTGTGGCTCTCGACGCCGAACGTGAGCAGTTGGTCGGTGCCGGGCACGCGCACGACGGCGGCGTCGTCGCCGGGGCCGACGACGACGTCCTCGCTCTCGCTGTCGAACGCCGACAGCAGCGGACGCGAGGAGCGGTACGCGCAGTGTTCGCTCCAGAGGTTCTCGAAGAGCGCGGCCTCCGCGGGCGTGGGGTCGCGGCCGAGTTCGGCCTCGACCAGACGGCGGTCCGAGTCGGCGAGTGGCATTCACTTTCTTGGTTCTTCTACGGGCGTTTAGTCGTTTCTATACGCACGTTCGTGAGCAACGTCGCGTCGGAGACAGCCATCCACGCTCGGACCGAGGCGCTTTTGCCGACCCCTCCGTAACCTCGGGGCGTGCTGTCGGTCGAACTCCACACGCACTCCGCGCTCTCCCACGACGGCCGCGACCCCGTCGAGATGCTGTTAGAGCAGGCGCAGGCGGTGGGGCTCGACGCCCTCGCGGTGACGGACCACGACGAAATCGAGGCGAGCCTGCGCGCCGCCGACCTCGCCGCGGAGTACGGCCTCGTCGGCATCCCCGGCATGGAGGTGACGAGCGCGGACGGTCACGTGCTCGCCATCGGCGTCGAGGAAGCGGTGCCCGCGGGCCTGCCGTTCGCGGAGACGCTGGCCGAGATTCGAGAGCGAGGCGGCATCGCGGTCGTCCCCCACCCGTTCCAGTCCTCGCGCAGCGGCGTGATGGCGAACATCTCGCGGGCGGAGTTGGCGACCGCCGACGCCATCGAGGTGTACAACTCGCGGCTGTTGACCGGGCGCGCGAACCGGAAAGCCGAGGAGTTCGCGCGCGAACACGACCTCCCGATGACCGCCGGGAGCGACGCCCACATCGCGGAGATGGTGGGGCAGGCGGTGACCCGCGTCGGCGCGACCGAGCGCTCCGTCGACGCGATTCTGGACGCGATTCGCGCCGGGGAGACGAGCGTCGAGGGGAAGCGCACGCCGTGGCACATCAGTTTCCGGCAGGCCGCGGGCGGCGCGAAGCGCCGCGTGAAGAACCGAATCCGGGAGTTCCTGTGATGCGCGGCGCGGCCGCCGACGCGGTCGAAACCGCGCTCGCCGAC
Source organism: Halobacterium litoreum (assembly GCF_021233415.1). Classification (NCBI taxonomy): domain Archaea; kingdom Methanobacteriati; phylum Methanobacteriota; class Halobacteria; order Halobacteriales; family Halobacteriaceae; genus Halobacterium; species Halobacterium litoreum. Next base: position 1,442,671 of record NZ_CP089466.1, read on the forward strand.
GGCGACCCCTTGCCGGGCACCGCGGGCTTCGCGGGCGAACTCCCGGACAGCCGCCTCGTCCGGGACGTGCTCGGCCGCGAACTCTGTTACTACGACGGCGACGACTGGAGTTACGACCCCGGCGACCTCTCGAACCCGACGCTGCTCCCGGCGGGACACGTCCGGGAGGACGGCGAGGTCGGCGAAGCGTGGACGCTCCCGGACCCGCCCGCCGACGGCGAGCGACCGGTCGAGCGCGTCCGCGAGACAATCGAGGGTGCGCTCGCCGGGCTCTCGGAGTCGGGACTCGCGGTGGCGTTCTCGGGGGGCGTCGACTCCGCGCTCATCGCGTCGGCCGTCGAGGCGCCGCTGTACGTCGTCGGGTACGAGGGGAGCACCGACATCGAGGCCGCGAGAGACGCCGCGGACGCGATGGGGCGGGCCGAAGACCTGCGCGTCCACGAGGTGACACTCGACGACATCGAGGCCGCGGTTCCGCCGGTGGCGCGCGCAATCGGACGGACGAACGCGATGGACGTGCAAATCGCGCTCCCCCTGTATCTGGTCGCCGAGCGCGTCGCGGCGGATGGCTTCGAGCGTCTCGCGCTCGGGCAGGGCGCGGACGAACTGTTCGGCGGCTACGCGAAGGTGGCGAAGGCGCCCGACGACCCGCGCACGGACGCCGACACGGTGCGTGGCGCGCGCCGCGAGACGCTGCTGTCGCTCCCCGACCAACTGGAACGCGACCTGCTCGCGCTCCGCGCCGCGGGCGTCGAACCGGTGACGCCGCTCCTCCGCGACGACGTGGTGCGCGCGGCGCTCTCGCTGCCGGGCGAGTGGCTGGTCTCCGGGGAGACGCGGAAGCGAGCGCTCCGCGAGGCCGCCCGCGAGCGACTCCCCGATTCGGTCGCGTCCCGGGACAAGAAGGCGGTGCAGTACGGCAGCCTCGTCGCTCGCGAGGTTGACAGATTGGCTCGGCAGGCGGGGTTCAAGCGCCGGATGGACGACCACGTCACGAAGTACGTCGAGAGCCGTCTCTGATTCTGGGACGCACACCCACGTTGAAGGTGTGAGCAGCCCTACTAGTCGAGTGTATGTCAGACCTACTGGACGGGCAGACGGCGGTCGTGACGGGCGGGAGTTCGGGCATCGGGCGCGCGATTTGCCTCGCGTTCGCCGAGGAGGGCGCGGACGTGGTCGTCGCGGACGTGCGCGAGGACTCCCGGGACCCCGACGAGGACCGGACCACCGCGGAGGTAATCGAGTCGGAGACTGAACGGTCCGCGATGTTCGTGGACTGCGACGTGAGCGACCCGACGCGCACGAAGGCGGCGGTTGAGGCGGCCGAGGAGTACGGCGGCGTCACGTGCATGGTGAACAACGCCGGCATCTTCCGCGGCGAGGAGTTCACCGAGGTCAGCGAGACGCAGTTCCAGGAGTTGATGAACGTGAACGTCAAGGGGACCTTCTTCGGCGCGCAGGCCGCCGCGGAGAAGATGGTCGCGGGTGACGGCGGCACCATCATCAATCTCTCCAGCGTCGCCGGCCTCGAAGGGTCGGCGGGGTTCGCGACGTACTGCGCGTCGAAGGGCGCGGTCCGCCTGCTCACGTACTCGCTGGCCGCCGAGTTGGGACCGGCAGGCGTGCGCGTGAACGCCATCCACCCCGGTATCATCGACACGTCGATGACCACCGAGGACGTGCCCATCGTCGGCGCCGAGTCCGGCGAGGAATTCCTCGAAGACGTGCCCTCGGGCCGCTTCGGCGACCCCGGCGACATCGCGGACGCCGCCGTCTACCTCGCGAGCGACATGGGCGACTACGTGAACGGCGAGAGCCTCACCGTCGACGGCGGCATGACGAACACGAACTGACTCCCCCGGCTGACTACTCGGCGGCGGCGATGGCTTCGAGGCCGAGTTGCACCGTGTCGGCGTCGAGGTCGCTGTCCCGGAGGTCGGCGGCGGTGTACCAGTCCCACGCGGACGGCGGTTCCTCGCCGTGTGCGGGGTCGATGTCCCGCGAGGGGACGGTGGCGAAGTAGAGGTGGTCGATGTGCTGGTGGCCGACCGACCCGTTCCCGTGGACGTTGATGTCGTAACACATCTGGTAGCGCGGCGTCGGGAGCGCCTCGCCGTCGGGCGCCGGTACGTCCGGCGCGTCGCCGAGAATCGTCGGTTCGAGACCGGTCTCCTCGCGGACCTCGCGCTTCCCGGCCTCGTGGGGGAGTTCGTCGCGGTCGACGTGGCCGCCCGGCGGGATGCGGATGCCGAGGCGGGCGTGCTCGTGGAGGGCGACGGCGCCGTCGTTGACGACGTAGACGGTGGCGGTGAAGTGGCGGGTGGTCTCCATGCTCGGGAGTCCGCGAGACCGCGGAAAGGGGTTACGCTTCGACGGACTCCTCGCCGCCAGCCTCCAGAATCTCGTGGTAACGGTTCCGGATGGTGACCTCGGAGATGTTCGCGACGTCGCTGACCTCGCTCTGCGTGATGCGCTCGTTCGAGAGGAGGCTGGCGGCGTAGACGGCGGCGGCGGCGAGGCCGACCGGCGATTTCCCCGAGGTGATGCCGGCGTTCGCGGCGGCGTCTAAGAGTTCGCGTGCGCGCCGCTCGACCTCGTCCGGGAGGTCGAGTTCCGAGCAGAAGCGCGGGACGTAACTCGCGGGGTCGGTGGGCGCGACTTCGAGGCCGAGTTCGCGCGCGACGTACCGGTAGGTGCGCGCGATTTCGTCGCGCTCCACGCGACTCACGCTCGCCACCTCGTCGAGGCTCCGCGGGGCGTTGGCCTGCCGGGCGGCGGCGTACAGCGCGCTCGTCGCGACGCCCTCGATGCTCCGGCCGGGGAGGAGGTTGTCGTCGAGCGCGCGTCGGTAGATGACAGAGGCGGTCTCGCGGACGTTGTCCGGCAGGCCGAGCGCGGAGGCCATGCGTTCGATTTCGCCGAGCGCCTGCTTGAGGTTGCGCTCCTTGGAGCTCCGGGTGCGGAAGCGCTCGTTCCACTTCCGGAGTCGCTGCATCTTCCGGCGCTGGCGGCCGGTGAGCGCGTTCCCGTAGGCGTCCTTGTTCTGCCAGCCGATGTTCGTCGACAGCCCCTTGTCGTGCATCATGTTCGTCGTGGGCGCGCCGACGCGGGACTTCTGGTCGCTCTCGGCGGCGTCGAAGGCGCGCCACTCGGGCCCGCGGTCGATGCTGTCCTCCTCGACGACGAGCCCGCAGTCCTCGCAGACCGTCTCGCCGCGCTCCTCGTCGACGACGAGGTTGCCGCCGCACTCCGGACAGCGCTGGGTCTCGTCGGCCGACTCGGACTGTTCGGTCTCGTCGGCGTCCTGTTCCGATTCGCGGGTCGTGGTGTCGCGCATGGTGAGGGCTGGCCACTTGTCCCGTGGCTGGGAGAACGGTGAGTACGACTTAACTGAGGGCGCGAGAGAACAAAAGACCTTTGGCAGTCGTTAGCACACCCGGGGCGCGAGCGACCTCATCGAAACGCTTACCGCCGGCACGCGACACCGAACGGGTATGCCCGATTCCGTGGACGCCGAGGAAGTCCGTCACGTCGCGGACCTCGCGCGCGTCGACCTCGACGACGACGAGGTCGACGAATTCGTCGACCAGTTCGGCGACATTCTCGCGCACTTCGAGGCGCTCGAAGACGTCCCCGAGGTTGAGGCCGAACCCGACCTCGTGAACGTGATGCGCGCCGACGAGGTCGAAGAGTGCCTGAGCCAAGCCGACGCGCTCGCGAACGCAGACGAGACCGAGGACGGCCGCTTCAAGGGTCCGAACGTATCGTAATGAGCCTGAACGCATTCATCACCGAACAGCGAATCGAGGGCGACGACGACGGCGCGCTCGCGGACGCGACGGTCGCCGTCAAGGACAACATCTCCACCGAGGGCGTCGAGACGACCTGCGGGTCGAAGATGCTCGAAGGGTACGAACCGCCCTACGACGCCACCGTCGTCTCCCGCCTGAAGGACGCGGGCGCGACCATCGTCGGGAAGGCGAACATGGACGAGTTCGGGATGGGAACCACCACCGAGACGTCGTACTTCGGCGCGACGAAGAACCCCGTCGACGAGTCCCGCGTACCCGGCGGCTCCTCCGGCGGTTCGGCGGCCGCCGTCGCGGCGGGCGAGGCCGACCTCGCGCTCGGGTCGGACACCGGCGGCTCGATTCGGTGCCCGGCCGCGTACTGCGGCGTCGTCGGCATCAAGCCGACGTACGGCCTCGTCTCCCGGTACGGCCTCGTCGCGTACGCGAACAGCCTCGAACAGATTGGCCCCATCGCCGAGACGGTCGAGGACGCCGCCGCGCTCCTCGACGTCGTCGCGGGCCCGGACGAACACGACGGGACGACACGCGAGGTGCGACGCACCTCGGACAGTCGAGCGGGCGACGCCCGCGAGACCCGCGAGGAGGGCGCCGACTCGGACTACGCGGGCGCCGCCGAGGGCGACGTGGACGGCCTCACCATCGGCGTCCCCACCGAACTCGTCGAAGGTGCCGAGGACGCCGTCGTGGACGTGTTCGAGGACGCGCTCGACGACCTCGAAGCGCAGGGCGCCGAGGTCGTGGAGGTGTCCCTGCCGTCCGTCGAGTACGCCGTCGCCGCGTACTACGTCATCGCGATGTCCGAAGCGTCCTCGAATCTCGCGCGCTTCGACGGCGTGCGCTACGGCCACAGCGGAGGCTACGACGGCAACTGGAACGAGTCGTTCGCGAAGGCGCGCTCGGAGGGGTTCGGCGACGAGGTCAAGCGCCGCATCCTCCTCGGGACGTACGCGCTCTCCGCGGGCTACCACGACAAGTACTACAAGCAGGCCCAGGAGGCGCGGTCGTGGGTGAAACAGGACTTCGACGAGGCGTTCGATGACGTGGACGTGCTCGCGTCGCCGACGATGCCGATGCTCCCGCCCGAGTTGGGCGAGAGCCTCGACGACCCGCTGAAGATGTACCTCGCGGACGCCAACACCACCCCCGTGAACCTCGCGAACCTCCCCGCAATCTCCGTGCCCGCCGGCACCTCGGAGGGCCTCCCGGTCGGCCTCCAACTCGTCGGCCCGAAGTTCGGCGAGGAGACCATCGTCAACGCCGCCGCCGCGGTCGAAGACTGACCGGTTCTCCCCCTAACGCTTTCTCGCTGGCCGCCCCACGGTGACACATGGCACGCGCCGAGGGTGGCTCGGGCCCCGGCCCCGACCAGCCGGTCGCCGCGGAGACCGACTACACCGACGAGGCCGACGTGACGGTCACCGAGGAGGGCACCCAACTCGAGCGCTCCATCGGCCTCGCGGGCGCGCTCTCCATCGGCGTCGGGACGATGATCGGCGCCGGCATCTTCGTGTTCCCCGGCATCGCGGCCGGCGAAGCGGGCCCCGCCGCGGCCGCGTCGTTCGCAATCGGCGCTGTCGTCGCGCTCCTCGTCGCGCTCCCCACCTCCGAGTTGGCGACGGCGATGCCGCGGTCCGGCGGCGGATACTACTTCGTGTCGCGGGCGCTCGGCACGCTCGCCGGCGCCGTCGTCGGTATCGGCCTCTGGCTCGGGCTGGTGTTCGCGTCCGCGTTCTACCTCCTCGGGTTCGGGAGTTACGCCGCCGAACTGCTCGCGTCCGCCGGAGCCGTCCCCCGGTTCGACCCCGGTCCGCCGCTCGCGCTCGCGTTCGGCGCGGTGCTCACCGGCGTCAGCGTCACCGGCACCGAGAACACCGCGAAACTCCAGAACGTCGTCGTCGGCCTGCTGTTGGGGATTCTCGTCTTGTTCCTCTCCTACGGTGGTCTCGACGCGCTCGGCGTCTTCGGCCGCGAGACGGCGCCCGAGACGTTCGCGCCCTTCGGTCTCGCGCCGATTCTCACCACGTCCGCGCTCGTGTTCACGTCCTACCTCGGCTTCGCGCAGGTGGCGACCGTCGCCGGCGAAATCAAAAAGCCGAGGCGGAACCTCCCGCTCGGCATGGTCGGGTCCGTGCTCGCCGTCGGCTTCCTGTACGTCGTCGCCGTGCTCGTCGCGACGAGCGCGTTCCCGAGCGCCGAACTGGGCGCGTTCGGCGAGACGGCGATGGTGAACGTCGCGCGGGCGCTCGTCGGGCCGGTGGGCGCGTACGCCATCCTCGTCGCGGGGCTGCTCGCGACCGTCTCGTCGGCGAACGCGTCGATTCTCAGTTCCTCCCGGGCGGTGTACGCGCTCAGCAGGGACGCGCTCCTGCCGTCGCGGGCCGGCCGAGTGAACCTCCGGTACGGCACCCCGCACGTCGCGCTCGGGATGGCGGGCGTCCCCGTTCTCGCGCTCGTCGCGCTCGGCCGCGTCGAGGTACTCGCCGAGGTGGCGTCGTTCCTCCACCTCGTGATGTACGGTCTCGTCTGCGTCGCGCTGGTCGTGCTCCGCCGCCGCGACCCGGACTGGTACGACCCCGACTTTCGGGTGCCCGGCCACCCCGTCGTCCCGCTGGTCGGCGCCGCCGCGTCGTTCGCGATGCTGCTGTTCATGCAGCCGCTCTCGCAGGCGGTCGGCGTCGCGCTGATGCTCGCCGCAGTCGCGTGGTACGGCTACTACGCCCGGGACGTCGACCTCTCGGGGGTGAGCGCGTGATGCGCGTGCTCGTTCCGGTGCGCGTGCTCCGCGGCGAGTCCGTGCCGCCCGGCGTCGCCGAACTGCTCGCGCCGACCGACGTGGTCGTCCTCGGCTACCACGTGCTCCCCGAGCAGACGCCGCCCGAGCAGGGACGCGACCAGTTCGAGGAGCGCGCCACCGCCGCCCTCGAAGACGCCGCCGACGCGTTCCGCGAGGCCGGCGCGAGCGTCGAGACGGTGCTCGCGTTCACGAACGACGGCGACGCCACGGTCGACCGCACCGCCGCCGAACGGGACGCGGACGCCGTCGTCCACCTCAATCCGGCCACGGATGCCGACGACCTGCTCGTGCCGCTCGTGGCCGGCACCGACCTCGACCGGCTTTCGGGCGTCGTCGCGGCGCTCGCCGCCGATCGCGACGTGTCCGTGACGACGCTGACGGCGCCCGAGACGCCGGGCGACGTGCCGTCGGCCAGCGACGCCGCCGGCGCGATTCGAGACGCGGGCGTGCCCGCCGGCCGCATCACCACGCTCGAGCGCGAGACGGGCGGCGTCGTGGACGCCGTCGCGGACATCGGCCGCGAGTACGACGCCGTCGTCGTGAGCGAGCCGACGCCGACGCTCAGGGAATTCCTGTTCGGGGAACTCGAGGACCGCATCGCTGCCGAAGGCCTCGGGCCAGTGGTCGTCGTGCGGTCGCCGTCCGACGAATCAGGCGACGACGCGCCCGACGAGGGGGCGTGAGAGAGCCGAGAGGTAACGCGAGAGTAGATGGCGAAACCGGGGCGGCGAGTCAGAAGTCGGGGAGGTCGTCGGGCGCGTCGTAGTCAGCCTCCCAGTCCACGTAGTCGTCTTTCAGGACGCGGGAGACCTCGGCGCCGAGTTCGGCGAGCGCGGCGTTGATGCCGGAGACGGTGCCCCACGAGTCCAAATCGGCGTGGATGTCGCGCTCGCGCCAGTTCTCGGGGAGGCCGGGCGCGTGGTAGCCGACGCGGTCCGCGAAGTCGTCCCAGAAGAAGTCGAACTGGTCGAACAGGCCGAGGTCGACGGCCACGTCGAAGGCCTCGCGGTCGAGATTCGTGGTCTCGGCCCACGACTCGAAGGCCTGCTCCCACGCGCCGTCTTCGAGGAACGACTGGAGGTCGTCGCGGTGGTAGTCCGTTCCTTCTACCGAGACGTCCTCGTACTCGTCGGGGTCGCCTTCGAGGTCCGGCGGGTCGGGTGCGGGCGCGTCGAGTGACACGCCCGACGGTAGGCGGCGAGCGGTGAAAAGGTTAGGCGTCGCCGGCCTGCTCGGCCTTCGCGTCGAACGCGGCGGTGCGCAGGCCTTCCTCGGCCTCGGACTCGCAGACGAGGTCCGGCACGTCGGTCGGCTTGCCGTCGTCGTCCAGCGCGACGAACGTGAAAAGCGAGGACGTGGTCTTGCGCTTCGTGCCCTCGCGGGGGTCCTCCGCGCGCACGTCGACTTTCACGTCGATGCTCGTCGACCCGGTGTCGAAGACGTACGCCTCCACGACGGCGACCTCGCCCATCTCGATGGGGCTGATGAAGTCGACGTGGTCCATCGACGCCGTGACGCACTGATTGCCCGCAAAGCGCATCGACGCGATGGCCGCGCAGATGTCCATCCAGTGGAGGACGGCGCCACCGAGCGCGCGTCCGAGGTTGTTCGTGTCGTTGGGCAGCAGCAACTCGGTCATCTCCGTGTACGAGTCCATCAGTCGCACGTCGTCGGTCATGGCTCGGCGTTCGCGGGCCGGGCATTGAAACCTTCCGTCCCGGGCGCGGGCGGGCGTGGTCACATCCGACAAGCGTAAGGCCGGCCCGAGTAAGTCACAACCAATGAGCGAGGAAGCCGCGGCGAGCGAGGGGTCGGTCCGCGTCGTCGGCACCGCCCACGTCTCCGCGGACAGCGTCGAGGAGGTGGAACGCGTAATCGAGGAGGAGGAACCGGACACCGTCGCGGTGGAGTTAGACGAGGGTCGGTTCCGGCAGATGCAGGGCGAGGCGCCCGACGACCTCAACGCCAGCGACCTCCTGAAGGGGAGCATGGCGTTCCAGTTCCTCGCGTACTGGCTGCTCTCGTACGTGCAACAGCGCCTCGGCGACAAGTTCGGCATCGAACCCGGCGCGGACATGAAAGCCGGCGTCGACGCCGCCGAGGCGGTCGGCGCGGACGTGGCGCTCGTCGACCGCGACATCCAGGTGACGATTCAGCGGTTCTGGTCGCGGATGACCGCAATCGAGAAACTCAGACTCGTCGGCGAACTCGCCCTCGGCGTCACCGACAGTCGCACGCTCGGCCTCGCGGTCGGCGGCGTCGTCGGCTTTTTGGTCGGCGTCGTCGCCGTCGCACTCGGCGGGCCGTTCGTCCTCCCGGCCGCACCGACTGGTCTCGGAGCCGCATCCACGGTGCTCGCGATAGTCGGCGGTATCGCCGAGGCCGGCCTGTTCGCCATCGGCGGCGCGCTCGTCCTCGGCGTCGTCTTCGTCGCGCTGTTCGCGCGGAGCGCACCAGACGAGGACGTCGAGGAGTTCGACATGGCGGAACTCACCGACGCCGACGTGGTGTCCGCGATGATGGAGGAGTTCCGGCGGTTCAGCCCGGACGGCGCGGCCGCGCTCATCGACGAGCGCGACGCGTTCATCGCGCACAACCTGGTCGCGCTCCGCGAGCAGGGCAAACACGTCGTCGCCGTCGTCGGCGCCGGCCACCGCGAGGGCATCGAACGCTATCTCGAACATCCGGAGGAACTGCCGCCGATGCACTCGCTGACGGGCGTCGACGAGAAGCGATTCTCTATCGGGAAACTGTTCGGTCTGTTGCTCACGCTGGGCTTTCTGGCCTTCTTCGTGTTGCTGGTGATGGCGGGGGTGGACAACACCGTGCTCCTGCAGGTGTTCGCGGCGTGGTTTCTGTTCAACGGGATAATTTCGGCGGCCGCCGCGAAACTCGGGGGCGCCCACTGGACGAGCGCGGGCGTCGGCGGCGGCGTGGCGTGGCTGACGAGCGTGAATCCCCTGCTCGCGCCGGGGTGGTTCGCGGGCTACGTCGAACTGCGCTACCTCCAGGTGCGGGTCGCGGACATCAGCACGCTGAACGAACTCTTAGACGACGAGGAGCGCCCGATTCGCGCCATCCTCTCGGACATGCTCGACGTGCCGCTGTTCCGCCTCATCTCCGTGGTGGCGATGACGAACGTCGGGAGTTTCGTCGCGAGCGCGCTGTTCCCGTTCGTCGTGTTGCCGCTGGTCGGCGGGCCGTTCGACAGCGTCGGCGCCCTGACTGACGCGATGGTGCGCGGCGCGGAGAACAGCGCCGAAGCCATCTGGGGGCTGTTCTGATGCAGTTCAGCACCCGGGAGTTGCGCGACCTCGCCGTGGCGTGGCTGGCACTCGGATTCGCGTTCAGCCTGCTGTACGTGGACGTGACGGCGACGACGATGGGCGACGTGCTGACGAGCGCGCCGTTCGCCGAGGAGTTCCTGCTCAGTCTCGCCACCGTCGGCGTCGCCTTCCTCCTGCACGAACTCGCGCACAAGGTCGTCGCGGTGCGGTTCGGTCAGCACGCGGAGTTCCGCGCGGACTTCGGGATGCTCGCGCTCGCCGTCGCGGGCGGTCTCGCGGGGTTCCTGTTCGCGGCGCCGGGCGCGGTCCACCACCGCGGCTACATCACGCCCCGCGAGCACGGCCTCGTGGCGCTCGCCGGCCCGGTGACGAACGTCGGCCTCGCGGTCGTCTCGTACGCGCTGATGGTGACCGTCGCGCCCGAACTCGGGTGGCGCGGCCTGTTCATCAACGTCCTGCTCGCGGGCTTCAACATGATTCCGTTCGGCCCCCTCGACGGGCGGACGGTCCTCGACTGGAGTCCGACCGCGTACGCGGCGGCGGCCGTGCCGACAATCGGCCCGGCGCTCCTGCTGTTCTTCGGCTGAATTGATTCATCGCGCATAGACCGGCACGCTTTTCGCCGATAATTACGCACGTCCGTGTATGACCGACAGCGAGGACGAGGAACTCACGTACGCCGAGGCGGGCGTGGACATCGAGGACAGCGAGGCCGCGACGGCGGCGCTCGTCGGCGCCGTCTCCGAGACGGCCGACACCACGGAGTACGCGGGTCTCGTGGACCTCGGCGACCAGTACCTCGCGCTGGCGACGGACGGCGTCGGCACGAAACTGCTCGTCGCGGAGGCGCTGGACGACTACACGACGGTGGGCATCGACTGCGTCGCGATGAACGTCAACGACCTCGTCGCGGCGGGCGTCGCGCCGGCGGCGTTCGTGGACTACCTCGCCGTGGACGAACCGAGCGAGGGCCGCGAGGCCGAACTCGGCGCGGGGCTGGCCGCGGGCGCCGAGGGGGCGGGGATGGCGCTCGTCGGCGGCGAGACGGCCGTGATGCCGGAAGTCGTGAAGGGCTTCGACCTCGCGGGGACGGTGGCGGGCCTCGCCACCGAGTCTGAGTTGTTCCCGGGCGAGGCCGAGGCGGGCGACGCGCTCGTCGGCTTCCCGTCGTCGGGCATCCACTCGAACGGCCTCACGCTCGCCCGCGAGGCGGCCCAGCGCGAGGGCGGCTTCGACGAACCGTTCCCCGGCGACGGCTACGAGACGGTCGGCGAGGCCCTGCTGGAACCGACCCGAATCTACGCGTACCTGCTCGACCACCTGCGCGAGCGCGACGTCCACGCCGCCGCGCACGTCACCGGCGGCGGGTGGACGAACCTCGAACGGATGGGCGAGTTCCGCTACGAGATTACGGACCCCTTACCGGCCCACGACGTGTTCGCGTTCGTGCAGGACGCCGGGAACGTCAGCGACGAGGAGATGCACCGGACGTTCAACATGGGGACCGGGTTCGTCGTCGCGCTCCCCGACGACGACGCCGAGGCGCTGGCGGAAGCGACGGACGGCGAACTCATCGGTCGCGTCGAGGAGGGCGAAGAAGTGGCGGTTCGCGGACTGGAACTCTAACTGACGCGGGCCGCCACGTCCGCTTGCGTGATGATGCCGGCGGTGACGCCGTCCTCGGTCACCATCACGGCCTTGTAGTGGTCGAGGAGACTCGAAATCTCGTCGAGCGTCGCGTCCTTCGAGACGGTCGGGAAACTCTCGCTCATCACTTCGCGGACGGCGTGGTCGCCGACGTCCTCGCCGGCGTGGACCACGTCGCTGTCGCTGATGGAGCCGACCGGCACGCCGTTCGTGATGACCGGGAGTTGGGAGTATCCCGCGTCCTGCATCTTCTCGACGGCGTCCTTCACGGCGTCGTCGGGCGCGACGTGGACGACTTCCTCGTGCATGAGGTTGCCCGCGCGCACCACGTCGCCCTCCGCCTCGTCTAGGGCTTCGACGATGCGGCGGAGCGTGGAGAGCCGGGGGTCGACGTCGCCCCCTTCGATGCGGGCGATGAGCGGCTGAGAGACGCCTGCGCGGTCGGCGAGCTCGCTCTGCGTGAGTTCGAGCGAGGTCCGACGCTCGCGCAAGTCCTTGGGCGTCGGCAGGTGCATACGCACCGATTACCAGCAGTTATTGATAAAGGTTCGGGCGTTACGCGTCCTCCTCGTCGCCGCCGCCCTCCTCGATGACCTCGATGACTTCGAGGGGGACGTCGCGGAGCGCGCCGCCGACCTCGCTCTTCGCGATGCGCTCGGCGTGTTCCTCGCTGTCAGCGTTGAACACGGTGAGTTCCAGCACGAGGCCGACGAGCGCCGTCTCGGCGGCGAGGAACGCGGCGTCCAGCGGCTCGCCGCAGGCCGGACAGCCCGTCACGCCCGCCTCGACTTCCACGTAGTCGAGGTCTTGGTCGTTCAGTCGCTTGCCGGCTTCGCTCACGGCGACGCCGATGGCGTCGTCGGAGTTCTCGACGTCACGGACCAGCCACGCGGCTTCCATCGCAACGACGTAGTTGCTCATGTCCGACCAAATGAGGCGGGGCAAGTCGTGCTTTGTGGTTCGGCTCCCGGCGGACGTGACTCGAACGATTCGCATAACTTAGAGAGTGGCGCCGACACACCAACGTCACGCCTACGCTCTCCTGTGACGGAGCGCGTCGCTGCTTGCGCGGGACACCACTGGAGTTGAATCGCAAGACTGCGACGGGGTGTGGTCGCCACCCCGTCCGAAACACGTTTATACTGCCTCCGCCTGTCGACGCACCATTCAGATGTTCGAACGCATCACCCGACTCGGGCTGCTCGCGGCCTACCAGTCCACGCTCGCACTCGGCATCGTCCTGATGCCACTCGCCATGCTCGTCCGCCGGGCCGGCGTCACGCTCCCGGTCGGCCGACTCGTCGAGCGCGCGGAACACGCCTACGAGTCCGCGAACTGACGCATCCGCCGCTCAGCGCCTCAGACGCCCTTTCGAACGGGCAGGGAATCCCCGGAAAAGATGGTTTTATCAGTGCCCGACTGGTAACCTCTGGTAATGTTCAACTCCAACGACGGCGCGGACTTCGCCCGGAACCGGGCCCGGTTCGACGACACCCCGAACCCGTACGAACCGGAAGTCGGCTCCCTCCCCGAGAACGACGTCTCGAAGGCCGACATGGAGAACGTGAACAAGACCGGCACCACCATCGTCGGCATCACCACCGAGGACGGCGTCCTGATGGCCTCCGACATGCGCGCGAGCCTCGGCGGTCGCGTCATCTCCAACAAGAACGTCCAGAAAGTCGAGAAGATTCAGCCGAACGCCGCCCTCTCCATCTCCGGCTCCGTCGGCGGCTCCCAGAGTTTCATCCGCTCGCTGCGCGCCGAAGCGAACCTCTACGAGGCGCGCCGCGGCGAGTACATGTCCATCAACGCGCTCTCCACGATGGCGTCGAATCTCCTCCGCGGCGGCCCGTTCTTCCTCGTCGTCCCGATTCTCGGCGGCGTCGACGAGGACGGCGCACACGTCTACAGCCTCGACCCCGGCGGAAGTTCCATGTCCGACGAGTACACCGCGCAGGGCTCCGGCATGCCGTACGCGCTCGGTGTCCTCGAACAGGAGTTCACCGACGACCTGACGATGGACGAAGCCGAACAGGTCGGCGCGCGCGCCATCCAGTCCGCGAGCGAACGCGACACCGCCTCCGGCAACGGCATCCACATCACCCGAATCACGGAGGACGGCATCGACATCGTCGGCCACAAGGAACTCGACGACCTGCTGTAAGCGGCTTCTCCTCTCTCACTCCAGTTCGTCGCCGCGCCCCACCCAGTCCGCGAAACTCCCCGATAGGAGCGTCTCTCGCTGGTTCTCGATGTACTCGCACTGCATCGCGTACACCGCGTTCTCGAAGGAGTTGCCCTCGTCTAAGGCCTCCCGGATGCGGGCCTGCTTCCATCCGGCGGGCGTGACGCCGTGGCGGGCGCGCTGGCGGAGCGGCCACAGGTACTTCGCGGCCTCGTCCTTCGAGAGGCCGCGGCGCCGCAGTCCCGCTTCGGCCTGCTCGAAGAGGTCGGCGTACAGTTCCCGCGGGTCGGTGACGCGGTCGCCGTCGGCGTCTATCCACGCGAGGTCGGCGTCGAGGCCGTTTTTCGCGGCGTCGTAGAAACTGTCGCGGGCGGTCTCCCAGTCGAGGTCGTAGAGCGGGTGTTCGGTGCGGGGGAGGTTCTCGAGGAGGCCCGCGAACGCCGCCTGCACCGCGATGGTGTCACGGACGGTGGGCTGGCCGGCGATGGGGCGGAACTCGATGCGGGCGTTGGCCTTCTCGCGGCTCGAGCCGCCGAACACCGGGCGGACCCACCGCCAGAACGTGCCGTGCTTGCGCCGCCAGTGCGCGAACTCGTCGTCGAAGCGCCCGCCGGACTCGACGGGCATCGGGACGATGGTCTCGTCTTCGGCGACCTGGTCGACCGCGTCGGCGACGCTGTCGAAGTCCTCGGGGAACCGCACCTTCTCCTGTTCGCCGGGGACGTTCAGCACCGACTCGAAGACGTCGATGCGGGACTCCTGCCAGCCGTCCGCGAGAATCTCCTCGGGCGTCGCGTCGGCGTCGTAGAGGTCCGGCGGGAACACGGGGGCGTTCACGCAGAGCGCGAGCAGGGGCGCCGTAAAGCGGAGCGCGTACCGGAAGTACGTCGGCAGGTCGACGGCCTGGGGCACCTGGTAGTGGGGCTGGATGGACGTGATGAGCGCCTCCGGCATCACCGTCTCGGCCTGCAGGGAGACGTGGGGGGCGTCGAGGCGCATCCCCGCGGGCTGGTCGGTGTTCGCCATCGCGTGGTAGCGCGCCGAATCGCTCATGTTCGCCGCCATCTCCGCGCCGTCCCGCGTGACGCTGTCCGTGAGGTACTCGGTGGCCGTCTCGCCCTCGGGCGGAATCGTCCACATTCCGTCGCTCACGAGGTGGAGGCCCTCGGCGGCCATCGGCTCCATCGCGGCGTCCAGATTCGCCTGCACCTCGGCCTCCTGCGCGCGGAGGCCGTACTGGTTCAACGGCTGGGGGCTGGTGGACATTTCGGCGTTGTGGAGGCCGAGTTCCTTCTCGAAGCCCACGAACTCCAGCACGCGCCGGGGGACGCGCGCGAGCGACCCGTCGTCGCTCGTCGCGTAGAACTCGTACTCGAGGCCGACGATGGCCTGCGGGTTGTCGAACGTCCCCGCGGCTATCTCCTCTTTGACGACCTCGGCGTCCTCCCGGACCCGCGCCTGGAACGCCTCGGGGTCCACGTCGAGTACGTCACCGACTCTGTCTACGAGGTCCGACGGTGGCATGGGGGTGAGTTCGACGCCCCGGGCCTAATAAGCGACGGCGGAAGGCGGGCGGCGGGAGACGGGAGGGCGACGACGCCGGCCGACGGTTCGCGCGTTTTATCCGGGGGTACTGGCTACCGTGAGTCGATGAAGTTCGGTTCGTTCGCCGCGCGCGCCGCCGACATCGAGGCGGAGCCCGCGGACCTCGAAGTCGTCTCGCTGGTCGCATCCCTGCTCGACGACGCGGACGACGACCTCGGCGTCGTCGCGCGGTTCGTGCAGGGGCGCGTGTTCCCGGCGCACTCGGAGACGAAACTCGACATCGGGCCGCGGCTCTGCTACGAGGCGCTCGCGCGCGCCGCCGGCACGAACGTGAGCGTCGGCGATGTGGAGTCCGCCCTCGCGGAATCCGGTGACATCGGCGAGGTGGCGGCGAATCTGGACCTCGGCGGGCAGGCGGGCCTGGGCGCGTTCGCGTCCGGCGGCGGAGCCGACGACCTCGGTGTCGGCGAAGTCGCGGCCGAGCTCGCGGGCCTCGCGGCCGCCGAGGGCGACGGCAGCCAGGACGAGAAAGTCACCCTGCTGTTCGGGCTGTTCAACCGGTGTTCGAGCGAGGAAGCCCGGTACCTCTCCCGCCTCGTGCTCGGCGAGATGCGTATCGGCGTCGGCGAGGGCACTGTCCGGGACGCCATCGCCGAGGCGTTCGGCGTGCCCGAGGAGTCGGTCAAGCGCGCGCTTCAGGTGTCCAACGACTACGGACTGGTCGCGGAGACGGCCCGCGACGAGGGCGTCGAGGGACTGGACGCGATGCACCTGGAAGTCGGGCGCCCCGTGCAGGCGATGCTCGCGCAAGCCGGCACCGTCACGGACGCACTCGACGAGTGGGAGGAAGCCGCGGTGGAGACGAAGTTCGACGGCGCGCGCGTCCAAGTCCACTGGGACGGCGACGACGTGACGCTGTACTCCCGGAACATGGAGGACGTGACCGACGCGCTCCCCGAACTCGTGGAGTTCGTGGAGGACGAAGTGGACGCGCCCGCGATTCTGGACGGCGAGGCCGTCGCCGTCTCCGAGGCCGGCGACCCGCTGCCGTTCCAGGAGATTCTCAAGCGCTTCCGGCGCAAACACGACGTCGAACAGATGCGCGAGGAGGTGCGCGTCGAACTGCACGCGTTCGACTGCCTGCACGCGGGCGTCCCCGAGTCCGGTGAGGACTCGGAGGCTCGTCGGACGCAGTCCGACGGCGGCGAGGACTTGCTCGGCGCGCCGTTCGCACAGCGCCACGAGCGACTCCGCGAGGTGGTCGGCGACGAGTCGGCCGTCTCCGAGATTCTCGTGTCCGAGGACGCCGACGAGATTGCGGCGTTCGAGGAGCGCGCACTCGACGCCGGGCACGAGGGCATCATGCTGAAAGACCCCGAGGCGGCGTACACGCCCGGCGACCGCGGGAAACACTGGCTGAAACGCAAGCCCGACGTGGAGACTCTCGATTTGGTGGTGACGGGCGCGGAGTGGGGCGAAGGCCGACGCGCGTCGTTCCTCGGGACCTTCCTGCTGGCGGCGCGCGACGACGAGACGAGCGACTTCGAGACCATCGGGAAGGTCGCCACCGGCATCACGGACGAACAGCTCGCGGACCTCACCGACCTGCTCGAACCCCACGTCCGGAGCGAGGACGGCCAGGAGGTCGACCTCGAACCGTCGGTCGTCTTCGAGGTCGGCTACGAGGAGATACAGGAGTCGCCGACCTACTCCTCGGGGTACGCGCTCCGGTTCCCGCGGTTCGTCTCCGTGCGCGAGGACAAGACGCCGGCGACCGCCGACGCCATCGAGCGCGTCGAGCGACTCGCCGAACAGCAGTCCTGAAGCCACCCCTACTCGGTTTACAACCCCTATAACGAATCGTCGCCGGCGCGTCTACCGGGTATGCTTACAGCACTCGCACCGGCCGTCGCTGCGACGCCCCTGCAGTCGGGCGGCGACCTGCTCGAACTCGCGGTGGTGTTCGTCGTGCTCGCAATCGTCGCCGCGGTGTTCGGCGCGCGCGGCGTCGCCGGCCTCACGATGAGCATCGCGAAGTGGCTGGTCATCGCGTTCCTCGTGCTCGCAATCGTCACCTTCCTGCTCTGAGAGGGAGCGACGCGGGCCGCCGCCCGAGTCTTCACGTCGCGTCCGCGCCAACCCCCGGTATGACCTACCGCGGCGCGGTCGTGGACTTGGACGGCACAGTCGTGCGCGGCGGCGACCCGATTCCGGGGGCTCTCGACGCCCTCACGGCGCTCCGCGAGCGCGTCGACCGCGTCCTGTTCCTGACGAACAACCCGACCGTTCCCCCGGCGGAGTACGCGCGTCGCCTCCGCGCGCTCGGCGCCGACGCGACGGCAGCGGAGGTGCTGACGGCCACGACGGCGACGATTCACTACCTCCGAGAGCGCCACGCCGAGGACGACGTGCTCCCGATTGCGGAGGAGAGCATCGCCGCCCAACTTCGGGACGCGGGCCTCACGCTCACCGACGACGCAGAGGCGGCCGGCGTCGTGGTCGCGGGCTACCACCGGGAGTTCCACTACCGGGACCTCCAGACGGCACTCGACGCGCTGGACGACGACACCGCGCTCGTCGGCACCGACCCGGACCGCACCGTCCCCACGGAGAGCGGCCGGAAACCGGGGTCGGGCGCCATCGTGAACGCCGTCGCGGGGGTGGCCGACCGCGAACCGGAGGCCGTCCTCGGGAAGCCCTCCGAGACCACCGCGCGCCTCGCCGCCGACCGCCTCGGCGTCCCGGCCCGCGAGTGCGTGCTCGTCGGCGACCGACTCGACACCGACGTGGCGATGGGCGAGTCGGTGGGGATGACGACGGTGCTCGTGCGCACCGGCGTCGACGGCGACGAGGAAGTCTCGGAGAGCGAGGCGAAACCCGACCACGTCGTCGACTCGCTCGCGGACGTTCCAGCGCTGCTCGGATAACCAGACGAGCACGAGCGCAAGCAGCGACACAGATGCAGAGCAAAGCATCCGCGAGCGCCGCCGGCGCGAGCGGTTCGCTGCGCGACCGAAGGGAGCGCAGGCCGAGGAGTGACCACCGCGCCCGAAGGGCGCGACGGGAGCGACGCTGTGCTTTTTCCCCAAGTTTTTGCCGAGTGAGGGGCGCGCTCTGCGCGCCCCTCACGCAGCGCAAAAAGTGGGTTTAGATGACGCCCATCTCGTCGAGGCGCTCGGGGAGGTAGGTGTCGGTCACGAAGTCCAGACCGCGGGAGGCGAGGGCCTGCTGTTCGGCCTTCTTCCCGATGTCGAGTTGGAGTTCTATCTGTTCGGTCCAGAAGTCGCTCTGGAAGCGGGGGTCTTCGAGTTCGGATTCGAGGGCGTTGGTGTCGGAGTCGCCGAGGGGGTCGGTGGGCAGGTCGTAGTCGACGATGTCCTGCGGGCGGATGCCGACGAACTGGGCTTCGGGCGTGGCGAGGTACTCCGAGAGGTGCGCGGACTTGATGGAGCCGTAGGCGACGGACCCGAAGATGCGGTACGACCACGGGTCGCCGTCAGTGAACACCGTGACCGGGAGGTCGAGTTCGTCGTGGAGGCGCTTGGTGAGGCGTCGGGTGGCACGCGCCGGCTGGCCGCCGAGGTGGACGACGAGGCAGTCGTACTCGTCGTCGAAGCCGTTCTCGACGAGCCGGTCGCGCATCCCACCGGTCTCCACGCACATCACGAAGTCGGCGTCGCAGTCGAGGAAGTCGATGGTGTCGGGGTTGTTCGGAATCTGGTAGCCGCCCTGCCCGACGTCCTCCTGGCAGTGAATCTCGCGGTCGCCGCGGTTGGTCTGCTCGCGGAGGAGGAGCGGCCCCATCACTTTCGCGCCGGACTCCTCGGGGCGCATGTGGAAGTCCTCGCGTTTCACGCCGGAGACGATTTCGAGGTCCTCGACGAGTTTGTCGGACTCGCTCTGGTCGTTGAACTTCGCTTCCTTCTCGTCCCAGGACTCGGAGAGGTAGTAGAGTTCACGCAGGGTCGACGAGCGGTCTTCGTCCAACTGCTGGGCGAGGAAATCGATGGTGTAGACGGACTTCAGGAGTTTGCGGGCGCCCCGGACGGAGTTCGCCGAGCGCGTGCTCTCGCGGTCGCCGTACACCCAGACGTCGGCGTCCTCGTCGTACTCGATGTTCGTCTTCGAGCGCGTCGGGAGGGACATCCGGGGGACGTCGCCGTCCTCGAACTGGTCGTAGAACTGTTCGGCCAACTCGACGAGTTGGTCGCGGGCGTCGGTGGATTGGTCTGCGTCGCTCATTGGGTTACGGTGAGGCGTGCGTCCTCGATTCCCTGCACTGTCAGGTCGCCGTCGGCGTCGCCGTCGACCTCGTAGGTCAGTTCGGCGGTGTCGCCGCCGGAGACGGACGGCGACCACTTCACGAACCACTCGCCGTCCATCTCGACGACGCTCCCGTCGCTCGGGTCGCCGGGGTCGGCGGCGACGATGTCGGTGACGTCCACGTCGGCGGTCGAACTGCCGTGGTTCTCGACGCGAATCGTCACGGTGCCGTCGTCGACTTCGCGTTCGACGAGGACGTTGTTCATGATGCGGGCCAGCGAGTCCTCGACGTCGAGTGCCTCGCGCTCGGTCATCTCGGAGACCTTCTCCGCCATCGTCGGGAGGATGTCCATGATGACGTTCTGTTTCTGCTGGCGTTTCCGCATCGACTTGCGCTTCTTCAGGAAGGACTTCAGGTCGCGGGCGGCCTCCCGGACCGCCAGCTCGATTTCGTCCTCGATTTCGGGGACGTGCGCGACGGCGTCCTTCGATTCGCTCGTGAACGGGACGTTCGTGGAGGCGACGTGTACCATGATGACCGCCGGGCCCTGCGGGAGGCCGGAGCCGCCGGGCTGGTCGAGGTTGTAGTTCCGCCAGCCGATGTCCTTCACGACCTCGGTGGTGGCACACGCGCCGCGCTGGTAGACGAGCGGCACGCGGTTCGCGAACCGCATCAGGTCGACGCCGCCCTCGGCTTCGAGTTCGCCGCCGTACGCGATGCCGGCCTCCACGATGAACGGGTCGCCGCCGTGGACGTCCGCGTCGCGAGTGGCGGCGGCGTAGAACTCCGCGTCGAACTCCTTGCGCAGACCCGCCTCCACGAGGTCGGCCTCGATGGGGGAGAGACACGACGTGGGCGGCGCCATCACGCTGACGCTCTCCATCGCTTCGAGGAGTTCGCTCGCGGTGTCGCGGTCGTCCGCGATTTCCCGCGTCAGCGGCGGGTCGTCGGGGACGGTCGCGGTCAGGTCCCAGAGTTCCTCGACGACGTTCTCGCGGGCCGTCTCGCCGACGGTCGCGTCCTCGAACTCCTCGGTGCGCTCGGCGGCGCGGTGGACGTACTCGTCGAGGGTGTCCTTCGTCACGCGGTCGCGGCCGTCGCCGTCGAACTTGCTCGCGATTCGGTCCGCGAGGCCGCGCACCGTCGCGTCGTCCTTCTGGGAGGTCGTGGCAGCATCGACGGCGACGAACACGTCCGCGGCGCGGTCGGCGGTGAGTTCGCTCCAGAGCGCGTCCACGACGTTCGACTGGACGGTGTCGCCGAACGAGGTGCCGGTGTCGGCCTCCACGTCGTCGGCGGTGTCGGCGACGAGCGCTTCGAGTTCCGAGTGCGCGACGCGCTCGGCGTCCTCGATTGCTTCGACGACGGCGCGCGCGAACTGCTTGGTGTGGGTCGCGTCCTTGTTCGAGACGGCGCCCACCGCGACGGCTTCGAGGTCGACGTCGGCGTCGACGCCCGGCGGCCGCCACCGCATCTCGCGCCCGAAGTGCCGGTCTCGGAACGCGTCCACGATGGAGTCGGCGGTCTTCTTCCCGACGCGCGTGAACTCGCCCTGCAGGAACCCGGAGACGGAGTGCGAGTCCGTGTCCGAGAGCATCTTGATGAGCGTCCCGAGTTCGACGCCGTGCGGATGCGGGCGAATCTCGTCGGTCTCCTCGGGGAGGCCGGCGTCCTCGGCGCGCTCGGCCTTGATTTCGCCGGCCGGCTCCTGCAGTTCGATGCGCGCGTGGGGGTTCACGACCGCCGTGTGCTTCACGTAGTCGTGGAGTTGGCCGCGGGCGCGCATGTTCGCCTCCATGTCCATCTCGATGCGCGTGCCGTGGGTGCCCCGGAGCGAACTCTCGCCCGCGGAGAGTTCCTTCTCCACGTCGATTTCGGGCTCGTTCGTGTCCGTGTCGATGATGAGTTCGTAGTAGTTCGACACGCCCGAGTCCTGCGTTCGGCTCTCGATGCGCACCGGCTTCCCCGACGTGAGTTGGGAGTAGAGGACGGCCGCCGAGATGCCGATACCCTGCTGGCCGCGCGACTGCTCGCGGGCGTGGAACCGCGACCCGTACAGGAGCTTCCCGAAGATTTTCGGAATCTGTTCTTTCGTGATGCCGGGGCCGTTGTCCTCCACGACGAGGGTGTAGTAGTCCCGGTTCTCCTCGATTTCCACGTAGATGTCGGGGAGGATGCCGGCTTCCTCGGTGGCGTCGAGGGCGTTGTCCACGGCCTCCTTGACGGCCGTGACGAGCCCTCGCGCTCCGCTGTCGAAGCCGAGCATGTGCTTGTTCTTCTCGAAGAACTCGGCGATGGAGATCTCCCGCTGGCTCGCGGCCAACTCCTCCGCGATGCCCTCCTCCTCGCCGAGTGTCGACTGGAAGGACGTCATTCAGTGCGTTTCTTTTCCAGTCGGGGGGATAAAACCGGCGCGGTGTGCGGAGTGAAAGTGAAAGTGAACGATGCGGGCGCGTCACCGGACCGCTTCGAGGACGGCGTCACGCCGCCAGTAGACGACGACCGAGAGCAACGCGAGCGCGCCGAGGACGACGCCGACGGTGACGAACTGGTCCGCGGCGGCCTGCGCGCCGGCGTACGCGACGAGGAAGTAGCCGGGGAGGCGACCCAGAATCGCGACGACAGTCAGCTGCCAGATGGGGACGCGCGTGACGCCGGCGAGCAGGCAGATTGCGTCGTCGGGGAGGCCGGGCACGAGGAAGACGAGGAAGAGCACGACGACGCCGTCGCCCGCGACGAGGCTGTCGAACTCCGAGAGTACGTCGGGGTCGAGGACGTCCTCGACGAACGGCCGGCCGAGGCGGCGCGCGAGCGCGAACACGACGACGCTCCCGACTGCCGCGCCGGCGACGCTGAAGACGGTTCCCCAGACGCTCCCGAACAGATAGCCGCCGGCGAACGCGAGCACCTGTCCGGGAATCGGCGCGACGACGACCTGCAACGCCTGCAGGGCGACGAACGCGAGGGGCGCGAACGGCCCGAACGAGAGCACCCACGTCCGCACCGCCTGCGGGTCGGACGGGAGCAACTGGGAGAACAACGCGCTCCCCGCGAACAGGAGGGTCGCGAGGAGTGCGAGCGCGGCCAGCGCGCGCGTTCGGTCCCGTTGCGTCGTGAACAGTCGCACGGACGAATCCTCGCAGAGTTGCGTCTTGACTCTGGCGACCGGCGACGCTCGCGCGCACACGCGTGCGAGCCTTTTTTACCCCCGGGGCGTCTACGAAGGTTCAACGTTCATGTCTGACCAAAGTGAGTACAGCGCTGGCCAAATCCAGGTCCTCGAAGGCCTGGAAGCCGTACAGAAACGGCCGGCGATGTACATCGGGTCCACTGACGCTCGTGGCCTCCACCATCTCGTCTACGAGGTCGTGGACAACTCCATCGACGAGGCGTTGGCAGGGTACTGCGACCACATCGAGGTGACGCTCCACGAGGACGGCTCCGTCAGCGTGGAAGACGACGGCCGCGGCATCCCCGTCGACACCCACGAGGAGTACGACCGCCCGGCGGTCGAAGTCATCCTCACCGTCCTGCACGCCGGCGGGAAGTTCGACGCCAAGTCCTACCAGGTGTCGGGCGGCCTGCACGGCGTCGGCGTCTCCGTGGTGAACGCGCTCTCCGAGCGCCTCGCCGTGGAGGTCGCTCGCGACGGCGCGAAGTACCGCGAGAAGTTCGAGCGCGGCGAACCCGTCACCGACCTCGAACGCATCGGCGACGTCGAGAACGGCGAGACCGGGACGCTGATTCGGTTCCGACCGGACGGCGACATCTTCGAGACCCTGGAGTTCGACTACTCCACGCTCGAAACCCGCCTCCGTGAACTCGCGTTCCTGAACTCCGGCGTCGAAATCACGCTCACCGACGAGCGCGACGGCGAAGACGGCCGCACGTCGACGTTCAAGTACGACGGCGGCATCCGGGAGTTCGTCGAATACCTCAACGAGAGCCGCGACGCGCTCCACGAGGACGTCATCTACTTCGAGGACGAGGAGGAGGGCATCCAGGTCGAAATCGCGATGCAGGCGACCGACGACCTCCAGTCCTCGACCCACGCGTTCGCGAACAACATCAACACCCGCGAGGGCGGCACCCACCTCACGGGGTTCAAGACCGCGCTGACGCGCACGGTCAACGACTACGCGAACGCAAACGACCTGCTCGGGGAGTTGGACGGCGAGAACCTCAAGGGCGAGGACATCCGCGAGGGGCTCACCGCCGTCATCTCCGTGAAACACCCCGACCCGCAGTTCGAGGGGCAGACGAAGACGAAACTCGGGAACAGCGAGGTCCGTGGCATCGTCGAGAGCGCGGTCCACGAGGAACTCGGGACGTTCTTCGAGGAGAACCCCGACACCGCCGAGGTCGTCGTGCGGAAGGCCGTCGAGGCCGCGAAAGCCCGAAAGGCCGCGAAGAAGGCCGAGGAGCTGACGCGCCGGAAGTCCGCGCTGTCTTCTACGAGCCTCCCCGGGAAGCTCGCGGACTGCCAGACGAAAGACCCCGACGACGCCGAGTTGTTCATCGTGGAGGGCGACTCCGCGGGCGGCTCCGCGAAGCAGGGACGCAACCCCGAGTTCCAGGCGATTCTCCCGCTCGGCGGGAAGATTCTGAACGTCGAGAAACACCGCCTCGACCGGATTCTGGAACACGAGGAACTGCGTCACATCATCACCGCGCTCGGCACCGGCATCGGCGACGAGTTCGACATCGACGACCTCCGGTACAAGAAGATCGTGATGATGACGGACGCCGACGTCGACGGCGCGCACATCCGCACGCTGCTGTTGACGTTCTTCTACCGGCACATGAAGCCGCTGCTGGAGGCGGGCTACGTGTACGCCGCCCAGCCGCCGCTGTACCGCATCCGGTACCGCGGGAACACGTACGACGCGATGACCGAGGCCGAACGCGAACAGATTATCGAGGAGAAGTGCAACGGCAACCCGACGCAGGTCCAGCGGTTCAAGGGCCTCGGTGAGATGAACCCCCAGCAGCTCTGGGACACGACGATGGACCCCGACAACCGCATCCTCAAGCGCATCACCGTGGAGGACGCGGCGGCGGCGGACAAGATGTTCTCCGTGCTGATGGGTGACGCCGTCGAGCCGCGCAAGCGGTTCATCCAGGACCACGCGCAGGACGCCGAGTGGGTGGACATCTAACGATGAGTTCGGACACACCAGACCTACCAGACGACGTCGCGGACCGAGTGAAGAACGTCCGCGTGGACGAGGAGATGGAGCAGTCGTACATCGACTACGCGATGAGCGTCATCGCGGGGCGCGCGCTCCCGGACGTCCGCGACGGCCTGAAGCCCGTCCACCGCCGCATCCTGTACGCGATGCACGAGGCGGGCGTGACGAGTGGCTCCAGCCACCGGAAGTCCTCGAACATCGTCGGGGACACGATGGGCGATTACCACCCGCACGGCGACTCCGCCATCTACGACGCGCTCGTGCGGATGGCACAGGACTTCTCGATGCGCCACCCGCTCGTGGACGGCCAGGGGAACTTCGGGAGCGTCGACGGCGACCCGGCCGCGGCGATGCGGTACACGGAGGCCCGGATGGCGCCCATCGCGGAGGAACTGCTGACTGACATCGAGAAGGACACGGTGGACTTCGAGGCGAACTACGACGACCGCCTCACGGAGCCGACGGTGCTGCCGTCGGCGTTCCCGAATCTGCTCGTCAACGGCTCCTCGGGGATTGCGGTCGGGATGTCGACGAACGTCCCGCCGCACAACCTCGGCGAGGTCATCGACGCGACGATTCACCTCATCGACAATCCCGATTGCACGGTCGTCGACCTGATGGAGTACGTGAAGGGGCCGGACTTCCCGACCGCCGGGAACATCGTCGGGCGCTCGGACGTGAAGCAGGCCTACCAGACGGGCCGCGGTCGCGTCCGGATGCGCGCCGAGTACCACGTCGAGGAGGGGAAGCGAAACGAGAGCATCGTCGTCACCGAACTCCCCTACCAGCAGAACAAGTCGAAGCTCGTCGAGCGCATCGCCGACGACGTTCGCGACGGGAAACTCGAGGGGATTCGGGACCTGCGAGACGAGTCCGACCGGAACGGCGTGCGCATCGTCGTGGAACTCAAGCAGAACGCGAACACCGACGTGGTGGAGAACCGCCTGCTGGAGTCCCACCTCGAACGCACGTTCGGCGTCATCAACCTCGCGCTCGTGGACGGCCAGCCGAAGGTCCTCACGCTCAAGGAGATGCTCGAGGAGTACGTCGCTCACCGGAAGGAAGTGGTGCGGCGGCGCTCCGAGCACGACCTCGCCGAGGCCGAGGACCGGGCGCACATCCTCGAAGGCCGCCTGAAGGCCCTCGAAGAGGTCGACGACGTGGTCGACACCATCCAGAACGCCGAGGACCGCGACGCTGCGAAGGAAGCGCTGAAGGAGACGTTCGAGTTCACCCAAGAGCAGGCCGACCACATCGTCCGGATGCAACTCGGGAGCCTCACGTCGATGGAGTCGGCGGAAATCGAGGCCGAGTACGAGGACGTGACGGCGCGCATCGAGCGCCTGAACGAGATTCTCGGCAGCGAGCAGGAACTCCTCGACGTCATCAAAGGCGAACTCCGCGAGGTCAAAGATGAGTACGACGACGAGCGCCGCACCTCGTTCATCGAGGACGCGGGCACCGTCACCGACGAGGACCTCATCCCCGAGGAGGACGTCGTGGTCGTGCTCAGCGAGGGCGACTACATCAAGCGCGTGCCCGCCGACACGTTCGACGCCCAGCACCGCGGCGGGAAGGGCATCATCGGCACCGACCTGAAAGAGGGCGACCGCGTCTCGACGGTGTTCTCCGCGAGCACGCACGACTACCTGCTCTGTTTCACGAATCAGGGGCAGGTCTACCGCCTGAAGGTCTACGAGGTGCCCGAGATGTCCCGTACGGCGCGGGGCACCTCGGCTGTGAACATCCTCGATTTGGACGACGGCGAGGAGATTTCCGCCGTCGTCACCGCCGACGACCTCGACTTCGAGGCCGAGGACGAGTTCCTCACGATGGCGACCCGCGACGGCTACGTGAAGCGCACGAACGTCTCCGAGTTCGGGAACATCCTCTCGACGGGCATCATCGCCATCTCGCTTGAGGACGGCGACGAACTCGCGGACGTGGAGGTGACGAACGGCGCGAGCGACGTCATCCTCGGGAGCGAACACGGGATGGCGATTCGCTTCGACGAGAACGACGTGCGTCCGATGGGCCGGAACGCCCGCGGCGTGCGCGGGATGGACCTCGAGGGCGACGACCGGGTCGCCGGCGTCGCCGCGGTCGCGCCCGACGACGACCGCACCCTGCTCACCGTCACCGAGTTCGGGTACGGGAAGCGCACGAACCTCTCGGAGTACCGCAAGCAGTCCCGGAACGGGAAGGGCCTCGTGGACATCAAGACCGGCGACCGGAACGGCAACGTCGTCTCACTGGACACCGTCGCGGACGACGACAACCTCGTCGCGATGAGCGAGGGCGGACAAATCATCCGCATGCCGGTCAACGAAATCTCGACGTACGGCCGGAACACGAAGGGCGTGAAGGTGATGGACGTCGAGGAGGGCGACGAAGTCGCCGCCGTCTCCGTCTACAACCCCAACGCGGGCGACGACGAGGACGAAGCCGAAGAAGAGACCGAAGCCGAAGAAGCCGACGAGTAGCGCGCTAACCCACACTTTCTGCGGCTAGCATCCGCGAGCGAGTGGTTCGAAGAACCCGATCGAAGCGGTTCTCTGCGCGAGTGAGCAACGCGAATGAGCGCAGGCGCCGAGCACCCCCGGCAGGGGGTGCGACGGCGCTTTTTCCCCAAGTTTTTGCCGAGTGAGGCGCGGCAGAGCCGCGCCTCACGCAGCGCAAAAAGTGGGTTTCAGAGGATACGCTTCCCGAGCGCGCTGGCGGCGAGTTCGGCGGCGATGTCGGCGGTGCGGTTGGATTCGTCCAGAATCGGGTTGACTTCGACGATGTCCATGGAGCGCAGGACGTCCTCGGCGCGGTCGCGTTCGGCGACGGTTTCGAGGGCGGCGTGGGCTTCGCGGTAGGTGGCGCCGCCGCGGACCGGGGTGCCGACGCCGGGGGCTTCGTGGGGGTCGAGCCAGTCCATATCGAAGGAGACGTGGATGCCGTCGACGCCGTCGGTGGCGTAGTCGAGGGCTGCTTCGACGACTTCGGTGATGCCGTCTTCGTCGATGTCGCTCATCGTGTACGCCTTCATGTCGCTGTCGCGGATGGCGTCGCGTTCGGCCTCGTCGAGGGTGCGGAGGCCGACGTAGACGACGTTCTCCTCGCGGAGGCCGGCGGCGTTCGCCCACGGCATGTTCGCGAAGTCGCCGCGGCCGAGCGCGGCGGCCAGCGGCATCCCGTGGACGTTCCCGCTCGGGGAGGTCTCGGGGGTGTTGAAGTCGCCGTGCGCGTCGAACCAGACGGCGCCGATGTCGGCGTCGCGGGCACAGCCCGCCATCGAGCCGATGGCGACGGCGTGGTCGCCGCCGAGGACGAGCGGGGTGCGGTCGCCGTCGATGGCGTCCGCAACTTCGTCCGCGAGGCGGGTGCAGAGGTCTTCGATTTCGGGGAGGAACTTCGCGGATTCGTCGCCGGGGTCGCGCTCTTCGGCACGGGGGACGAGCAGGTCGCCGGCGTCGACCGCTTCGACGCCCGCGGCCGCGAGTTCGTCGGCGAGGTCGGCGTACCGAATCGCCGACGGTCCCATGTCGACGCCGCGTCGGTCCGCGCCGTAGTCCATCGGCGCACCGATGAGGTGGACAGTCCTGGTCACGTTCGCGTGTACGGCGAGCAGGGTTTAGTACGTCCGGTTCACCGGCTCACGTCACCGAGATTTTTTATAGAAAGACAACACTGTTTGGGTCGTATGTCCGCCCTGACCGACCTCCGTCACATCGTCCGCGGCGTCGCCGTGTGGGCGGTGTGGGTGGTGCTGACCGGGAGAGTGAACCACGACCGGACGTACGGACAACTCCGGCGCCTCACCCCGAAGCAGTTACTCGCACACGCCCTCCCGCTCGTCCTCGTGGCCGGCGTCGCCGTCCACCTCGCGTTGAACATGCCGACCGAGTTCAAGGTCGTACTCACGATGGGAAGCGCGATGGGCGTCGCGCTCGGCGGGACGCTCGTCGTCGGAACGCTCCTCCTCGACTGGCATCTCACGCACGCGTAGCGAGAACCGGGACGCTCACCGAGAATCGGGTTCGCGGAACCGTTAGGCGTCGTCGGCGTACGGCGCACAGACCTGTTCGACGCCCTCCTCGAAGGAGACGGACGGCTCCCAGCCGGTCGCCTCGCGGAGTTTCGACGCGTCCGAGCGCTGCTCGAAGTTGTAGTTCGAGAGTTGGACCGGCTCGTACTCGGGATTGATGTCCGTGCCGAGCGCGTCGTTCAGCAATTCGACCGTCTCGTTGAACGACACGCTCTCGCCGGTGCCGACGTTGTAGACGCCTTCGAGGCGTTCGTCGGCGACGAGTTCGAGCGCGCGAACCACGTCGCTGACGTGCGTGTAGTCGCGGGTCTGCTCGCCGTCGCCCCAGAGCACGGGCGCCTCGCCGTTGGCCATCTTCTCGGCCCACTGCGAGACCGTGTTCGCGTACTGGCCCTTGTGCTCCTCGGCACCGCCGTAGCCCTGATAGACGGAGAAAAAGCGCGTGCCGGCGACCGCGAGGTCGTCGTAGAAGTCGTTGTAGTACTCACCGTAGCGCTCCCGCGAGAGCATCGACGCCTCGTAGCCGGTTTTCGCGGTGAGGTCGTCGGTCTCGCGGCCCGGCGGGTCGTTGTCGTAGAACGACGACGTGGAGGCGTACACCACGGTGTCACAGCCGTCGTCGCGGGCCTGCTCGACGACGTTCACGAACCCCTCGACGTTGACGCGCGCGCCGAGTTGCGGGTCGTCTTCGAGCATCGCGCGCGAGGAGAGCGCGGCGAGATGGAAGACGGCGTCCACGTCCGTCGGCAGGTCGTCGTCGAGCACGTCCGCCTCGACGAACTCCACGCCGTCGTCGAGGTTCGATGGGGTGCCGAGGTAGCCGTTGTCCAGCGCGACCACGTCGTTGTCGGTCGCGAGGTGGTTCGCGAGGTTCGATCCGATGAACCCCGCGCCACCGGTCACGAGTACGCGTTTCCCGTTCATACGTGGGGGTCGTCGTTCCCCCCGTAAAACCTACCGCATCGACCTTCGCCATCGGGGGTTTTAAGAAAAACAGCGGCGAAGTTCTCGGTATGTCATCAATCGAGTTGACCTCTAGCCAGAAGACCATTCTCCGGGCGCTGGTCGACCTCTACACCCAGCGCGAGGAGGCGGTCAAGGGCGAGGACATCGCCGAGGAGGTCGACCGGAACGCGGGCACCATCCGGAACCAGATGCAGAGCCTGAAAGCCCTCCAGTTGGTCGAGGGCGTCCCCGGCCCGAAGGGCGGGTACAAGCCGACCGTGAACGCCTACGAGGCGCTCGAAATCCAGCAGTTGGACACCGCCGCGGAGATTCCGGTCGTCCACGAGGGCGAAGAGGTCGAGGGCGCGAACGTCCAGGAGATCAATCTCACGAGCGTCCACCACCCCGAACTCTGTCGCGCGGAGATTCACCTCCGCGGCTCGGTCAAGGGGTTCCACGAGGGCGACGAGGTCGTCGTCGGGCCGACGCCGCTGTCGAAACTCGTCGTAGCGGGCACCGTCGACGGGAAAGACGACACGAGCAACATCCTCATCCTGAAGATAGACACGATGGAGGCGCCCGCCGAAGAACCAGCACACTGACCGCGTTTCGCAGGCTTTGTATCGCAGGGCCCCCGAGGCTCTGCCATGACCACGAGAGTCGTCGTTCTCGGCGCAGGCTACGCCGGCGCTGGCGCGATATCCAAACTCGAATCCGAACTTGGTTCTGACACCGAACTCGTCTGGATTTCGGACACCGACTACCACCTCGTTCTCCACGAAGCCCACCGCGTCATCCGCGACCCCGGTGTGAAGTCCAAGATCACGATTCCGGTCGAGGACATCAAATCCCGCTCGACGCGGTTCGTCCACGACGCCGTCGCTGACATCGACACCGACGAGCGCGTCGTCGAACTCGAGGACGGCGACGACGAGTCCTACGACTACCTCGTCGTCGGCATCGGCTCCGACACCGCGACGTACGGCATCGAGGGAATGGACGAGCACCCGCTCACGCTGAAGGGCCTCGACGACGCCCTCGAAATCCACGAGCAGGTCAAGGAAGCCGCGCAGGACGCGACCCGCGAGGACCCCGCGCAGGTCGTCATCGGCGGCGCCGGCCTCTCCGGCATCCAGAGCGCCGGGGAAGTCGCCGAGTTCCGCGACCGCCACAACGCCCCCATCGACGTGACGCTCGTGGAGGCGCTGCCCGAAATCTTCCCGCCGGGCGACAGCGAGATTCAGGGCGCGCTCCGCCACCGCCTCGAGGACGCGGGCGTCGACATCCTCACGGACGACCCCATCACGGCGGCGACCGAGGACCAACTGGAGTTCGACGAGCGGGACGCGCTCGACTACGACGTGTTCCTCTGGACCGGCGGCGTCACCGGCCCCGCCGAACTCGGCGAGGTCGACCTCGAAGCCGAACACAACCGCCTGCAGGCCGAGTCCACGCTCCAGACCGAGGACGAGCGCGTGTTCGCGGTCGGCGACTGTTCGATGATTTCTCAGGGCGACGACCAGAGCGCGCCGCCGACGGCGCAGGCCGCGTGGCAGGCCGCCGACGTCGCCGCGGAGAACGTCGCGCGAGAAATCGAGGGGCGCCCGCTGAAGTCCTGGACGTACGACGACCAGGGGACGCTCGTCTCCATCGGCGAGACCGCCATCGCCCACGAGGTCCAGATGGGCGGCGTGTCCGCGCCGGTCCGGACGTTCAACAGCATGCCGGCAAAGGTCCTGAAGAAGGGCGCGGCGGCGCGCTGGATCGCGAAGATCACGTCGTGGTCGCGCGCGATGAAGTCCTGGGACGCGCTGTAAGCGGGTAGTAATCTTCGAGTACCGGGGCCGCGAACGCTCCGACATGGCGGAAGTTCTCCAACTCGCGTTCGCCGCGTTCGTCTCCGTGACGCTCGTCGCGCTCGGCGTCTACATCGGCGCGCTACGAGCTCTCGACGTGTTCTACTCCGAGCAGGACAGCATCTTCCTCTCCGACGACGCCGGGCCGCGAGAGTGACCGGCGGTAGTCGGCTTCGCGCACCGCTCCTCGAAAAATTTGCACCGAAAAGCGCGAACGCTCCGCGTTCGCGTGACTACTCCAGACTCATGCCGGCGTGCCACTGGTCGACGCCTTCCTCGGCTTTCTTCTGGTCCATTTTCGCGAGCAGGTGGACCGCGAGACTCGCCGTCTCGGCGGCGGTGGTCTCGCCCTCGGTGAGGAACTCGCCGGTCTCGCGGTTCGCGAACACCGAGCAGACCGCGCCGGCGCGCAGGCCGTAGATGTTCCCGAGCGTGCAGATGGCGGCGGCCTCCATCTCGATGTTCTTCACGTTCGCGTCACGGAGTTCGTCGAGCATCGTCTCCGCGCCCGGGGCGCGGAACCCCTCGAAGCCGTCGCGGCCCTGTCCCGCGTAGAAGGAGTCCGAGGACATCGTGAGGCCGACGTGGTAGTCGTGCCCGAGGCGCTCGGCGGCGGCGACGAGCGCGGCGACGACCTCGTGGTCGGCGACCGCGGGGTAGTCCTCGCGGACGTACTCGTCGCTCGTGCCCTCCTGTCGGACCGCGCCCCGCGTGATGACGAGGTCGCCTGGCTCCATGTCCGCCTGCAGCGCGCCACAGGAGCCGACGCGGATGAACGTGTCAGCGCCGACGCGCGCCAGTTCCTCGACGGCGATGGCCGCGGACGGCGACCCGATGCCGGTGGACGTCACCGAGATGGGCGTCCCCTCGTACTCGCCGGTCGCGGTGCGGTACTCGCGGTGGTAGGCCTTCTCCTCGTGGTCGTCCCAGAACGGCGTAATCTTGTCCAAGCGCTCGGGGTTACCAGGGAGCAAGACGGCGTTCGCAACGTCACCCTCGGAGAGTTCGAGGTGGTACTGGACCTCGTCGTTCGGGTCCTCGCTGTTTCCGGGCATGCCACCCGATTCGGGCCCCTCGGGCAAAGTGTCTTGCCGTTCGATTCCGTCCCGCCGGCGTCCGCGCCGCTACTTCCCGAGCGTCTCGGGGGAGATGGTGTTCGGGATGAGTTCGCCGAGCGTGTAGCGGTCGAAGCCGTCACCGGTGTCACACAACACGGGGGTGTCGTCGTCGCAGAACTCCGCGAGCGTCTGCCGGCACATCCCGCAGGGCGTCACGCCGTCGCGCTCGCCCGAGGTGACGACGATTCGCTCGAAGTCGCGGTGGCCGGCCTTGATGGCGCGGCCGACGGCGACTTCCTCGGCGTGCAGGCTGTTCGAGTAGTTCGCGTTCTCGATGTTGCAGCCGGCGAACACCTCGCCGCTCTCGGTGAGAATCGCGGCGCCGACCTCGTACTCGGAGTACGGCACGTAGGCGTCGTCGAGTGCGTCGCGGGCGCGGGCCAACAACTCGGAGTCGTCCATGCCACCGGATTCGAGACCCGCAGTCAAAAAGCCGCCGCGTCCGGGTTACTCGCCTTCGCCCGACTCGTAGGGGTCGCCCGCCGCGTCCGGGGTGCGGGTGCGCCCGAACAGCGCGAGGACGACGATGACCGTGATGTAGGGGACGGTGCGGACGAGCGGGCGCGGCACCTGGAAGACGTCCCGGGCCTGGAGCGTGAGTTGGGTGGCGTCGAGGCCCGCGAACAGCATCGTGGAGAGGAACGCCCCGATGGGGTTGTAGTTCCCGAACAGGTACGCGACGATGGCGATGAAGCCCTTGCCGTTGACCATCGTCGGGCCGCTCCCGGTGAACTGGCCGATGCCGAGCGCGAGCGCGGCGCCGCCGACGCCGGAGAGCACGCCCGACAGCAGGACGGCGGCGTACCGGACGCGGTGGACGTCGACGCCCGCGGTGTCCAGGGCCTTCGGGTTCTCGCCGCTCGCGCGCACCCAGCGACCGAACGCGGTGCGGTTGAGCGTGTACCACGACAGCGCGACGGCGACGAACATCAGGTAGACGGTGGGGTTGGCGTCGAACAGCGCGCCGAAGAACGGGATGTCGACGAGCGCGAAGTCCACCACCGGGATGTCGGTCACCAGGAGGTCCGAGAGGACGGGGATGTTCATGTTCGGGAGCGTCCGGAGCGTCGTGACGCTCGTGGACGTCTTCCCGCCGTAGATGACGGTCGACGCGAACGGCGCGAGGCCGAGCGCGATGAGCCAGACCGCGAGCCCGGCGATAATCTGGTCGGCCTTGAACTCGATGCAGACGACGGCGAACAGCGCGGCGAGCAGCGTGCTCGCGACGACGCCGCCGAACAGGCCGATCCAGACGCTGCCGGTCATGTCGACGGCGTAGATGCCGGCGAACGCGGAGATGATGAGCAGGCCTTCGAGACCGATGTTGATGACGCCGGCCTTCTCGGCGAAGATGCCGCCGAGCGCGGCGAACGCGATGGGGACCGAGAGCCGGAGCGTCGCGGCGAGGGTGGAGTCCGCGGTGAGCACCGTGAACAGGCGACCGGCGTCGGTGCTCGGGAACAGGAGGCCGGCCGCGGTGAGGCCGACCGCGAACAGCAACGCGACGACGACGACGCCCTGCTGGAGGGTGCTCCGTCCCTCGAACAGCGCGGCGTTCGTGCGCCTGACTGCACCGAGGAGTCGCGCGGTGGCGCTACTCATCGCTACCACCTCCGTCGGTCGCGACGGCGCCCCGGCGCTGTTCGTCCTCGGGGAGGAGCGTCCCGAACTTCCGGCCGAGGAGCCGGAAGAACTCCGGCATCGCGACGAACAGGATGATGAGGCCGCGGAGCACGCCGACGAGTTCCGGCGGCACGTCGCTGCCGACCTGTACGACGATGGACCCGCTCTGGAGCACGCCGAACAGGAGCGCGGCGAACCCGACGCCGAGCGGGTTGTTGCCCGCGAGGATGGAGACGGTGATGCCGTCGAAGCCGTAGGACGGCACGCCCGTCTGGAAGTTCCCGAGTTGCATCAGCACGTAGATAGCGCCGCCGACGCCGGCGAGCGCGCCCGAGAGCGCCATGCTGGAGACGATGGTTCGGTCGGCGTCCACGCCGCCGTACTCGGCGGCGTCCGGTTGAATGCCGCTCGTGCGCACGTCGTAGCCGAAGGAGGTGCGCGTGAGCAGGTACCAGATGCCGACCAGCGCGAGGACGGCGAGGCCGAGTGCGAGCAGCGAGAAGTCGTCGCGGGCGCGGAACAGCAGCGCCGGGAACTGCGAGAACTCGGGGAGGGCTTTCGTCTGGTTGGCGAGGCTCTCGGGGTCCTTGAATCGGCTGGCGTCGGAGACGAGGTAGAGCGCGACCGACGTCGCGACGAAGTTCAGCATGATGGTGGTGATGACCTCGTTGGCGTCGGCGTACGCCTTCAGCGCGCCGGGGAGCGCGCCGTACGCGCCGCCGCCGAGCGCGCCGAACAGGATGCCCAGCGGGAGCAAGACGAGGCCGGCGACGACGCCCGTGCCCGCGAACAGCGGCGCGACGTACAGCATCGCGACGGCGGTGAGGAGCGCGCCGACGACCAACTGGCCCTGCGCGCCGATGTTGAACACGCCGGCGCGGAACGCCACGGCGACCGCGACGCCGGTGAACGCGAGGATGGTCGTCTCGGCGAGCGTGGTGGCGAACTGGCCGTTCAGGGGGTCCCACGAGAACGTCATCGTGGAGAAGTCGATGACGACGTTCCCGAGCGCCCCGAGGAACAGCTTGTCGTAGACGGCGAACGGGTCGTAGCAGAACCCCATCGCGAACAGCGAACTGCCGCCCGTGAACTGCGTGACGAAACTGCCGGGGAACGCGAGCGTGTACGCGGCGGTCTGGCACTCGGCCATCCGGCCGGCGCCGAGGATGATGAGGCCGCCGATGAACACGGACAACAGGAGCGCCGACGCGCTGATGAGAATGCGTTCGGTGCGCGACGCGGTGACGAGGCGTTTCATCGCGGCCTGCGCTCGGTCGCGGAGCGTCACGACTCCACCCCCGTGGCGGGCGCGTCGATGCTCGGATACTCCTCGGGGTACTCGCCCGCCATCAGGAGCCCGAGTTGCTCTTCGGTGACCTCGTCGGGGTCGACGACCGCCATCACGTCGCCGTCGTGCATGACGGCGAGGCGGTCGGAGAGCCCCTTCACTTCGTCGAGTTTCGAGGAGACGAGCAGGACGCCGCGGCCGTCCTCGCGCAGGTCGAGCAG
Source organism: Halobacterium litoreum (assembly GCF_021233415.1). Lineage (NCBI taxonomy): Archaea > Methanobacteriati > Methanobacteriota > Halobacteria > Halobacteriales > Halobacteriaceae > Halobacterium > Halobacterium litoreum. The sequence continues at coordinate 1,478,484 of NZ_CP089466.1, forward strand.
TCGGTCGTGGATGAACTCCTGGGAGCCGATGTCGACGCCGCGGGTCGGGTGCGTGGCGACGACCAACCGGGGGTCGCGTTCGAACTCGCGCCCGACGATGAACTTCTGTTGGTTGCCGCCGGACAGCGACTCGGCGTCGGCGTCGGCGTTCGGCGGGCGGACGTCGTACTCGTCGACGATTGCTTCGGCGTGGTTCCGGGATTCTGGCCAGTCGATGCGCCCGCTCTCGGCGAACGGTTCGGCGTGCTGGCTCCCGAGGATGCCGTTCTCCACGAGGTCGAACTCCATCACGAGGCCGCGCTCCTGCCGGTCCTCGGGGACGTACGCCATCCCGCGGTCGATGCGGGAGCGACGCGAGTCACCGGTGACGTCCCGCCCGTCGAACGTGACCGTCCCCGACTCGGGGTCGCGGAGGCCCGTGACGGCTTCGACGAGTTCGGCCTGTCCGTTGCCGTCGACGCCCGCGATGCCGAACACTTCGCCCTCGCGGACGGAGAAGGAGACGTCGCTGACGGCCGGGACGTCCCGGTCGTCGCGCACGGACAGCGAGTCGACGCCGAGCACCTCCTCGCCCGGCGTCACGTCGGGTTTGTCGACTTCGAGGATGACTTCGCGTCCGACCATCAACTCCGCGAGTTCCTCCTGGGTGGTCTCGTCGGTGGACACCGTCCCGACTTGCTTCCCGTCCCGGAGGACGGTCACGTCGTCGGCGGCGTGCATCGCCTCGCCGAGTTTGTGCGTGATGAAGATGACAGTCTTCCCCTGGTCGGTGAGTTCGTCGATGACGCCGAAGAGGTCCTCGACCTCCTGAGGGGTCAGGACCGCGGTCGGTTCGTCGAGGATGAGGATGTCGGCGCCGCGGTACAGCGCCTTCAGAATCTCGGCGCGTTGCTGGACGCCGACGCTCGCCTCCTCGACCAACTGGTCGGGGTCGACGTCGAAGCCGTAGCGCTCGCTGAGTTCGACGACTTCGCGGCGCGTCGCCTCGCGGTCGACGGCGAGTCCGCCCCACTTCCGGGGTTCGTTCCCGAGCGCGATGTTCTCCGCGATAGTCATCGGGCCCACGAGCATGAAGTGCTGGTGAATCATCCCGATGCCCGCGTCGATGGCGTCCCGCGGCGACTCGAAGACGTGTTCGTCGCCGTTCACGCGGATGGTCCCGTCGGTGGGCTGGTAGAGCCCGTAGAGGACGTTCATCAGCGTCGTCTTCCCCGCGCCGTTCTCGCCGAGCAGCGCGTGGACGCTCCCGCGCTCGACGGTCAGGTCGACTTCGTCGTTGGCGACGACTCCCGGGAAGCGCTTCGTAATCGATTCGAGTCGGACTGCCGCGTCCGTTGTGCTCATTTCGTGCAGGTAACAGGGGGGTGGCGGAGCGGCTCTAAACGTTCGACGGGTCGGTCGGGACGGAGATGTCGCCCTCGATGATGCCCGTGCGAGCGTCCTCGACTGCGGTCTTCACGTCGCTGGGAATCTCGGAGCCGAGTTGCTGGCCGTAGACACAGGAGACACCTTCCTCCTGCAGGCCGAGCGTGGTGTGTTCGCCGCCGGGGTACTCGCCGTTGACCTTCGCCTCGATGGCGTTGTACACCGCGGTGTCGACGCGCTTGGCCATGCTCGCGAGGATGACGTCGGCGTAACTGGACTTCGTGACGGACTGGTCGCGGTCGACGCCGACCGCGAACTTGCCTTCCTGCTGGGCCGCCTGGAAGACGCCCGTCCCGGTGTTCCCGGAAGCGTGGTAGATGATGTCCGCGCCCGAGGAGTACATCTGGAGCGCTGCCTCCTTGCCGCCGCTCGGGTCGTTGAAGCTACCGATGTAGGACGTGGAGACGTCGACGTCGTCGTTGGCGTACTTCACGCCGGCCTTGAAGCCGGCCTCGAACTTCTTGATGAGGCCGCCCTCGACGCCGCCGACGAAGCCGAGGTTCGTGGAGTCGGACTGCGTGGCGCCGGCGCCCGCGGAGAAGCTCTGCGTGGTGAGCGTGGACGCGAGCACGCCGACGAGGAACGACCCCTCGTGTTCGCGGAACGTGTAACTCGCGACGTTCGGCTCGTCGACGACCTCGTCGACGATCTGGAAGTCCTGGTCGGGGTACTGCGTGGACGTCTCGGAGAGCGAGTCCTTCTGCAGGAAGCCGATGCAGGAGACGAGGTCGTAGTCCGGGTTCGTCGACCCCGCGAGTTGCTGCTGGTAGTTCGAGAACTGGGTCGCGGAGTCGGGCTGGGTCTCCTCGTACTCGATGTTGTACTCGTCTGCGGCCGCGAACAGGCCCTGCTGAGCCTGGTCGTTGAACGACCCGTCACCGAGGCCGCCGGTCGCGTACACCATCCCGACGTTCGTCACGTCGGACTCGCTGCTGGTCGTCGACTCCGTCTCGGTTCCGGTCTCGTCGCCGCTCTCGGTCGTCGACTCCGTGGTGTCTTCGTCGTCTCCCCCCGAGGGACCGCCAGTACAGCCAGCGATGCCGCCGAGCCCCGCCGCGCCGAGACCCGCTGTCGCTTTGATGAACTGCCGCCGGTCGAACTCTGACATAGTTGGTCTAAGGAGTGGTACGTATCCAGATAAAAGCGTCGTTTCGGGGGATTCGACGTCTCAGACGCGGAAATCTTGTCAGGCGTCTGCGACGGCCGACTCGACCACGCCGGCGGCCTCCTCGACGAGGTCGTCCACGTCGTCGCTCTCCGCGTACACGCGGACGTACGGCTCCGTCCCGCTCGGGCGGACGAGGAGCCACGAGGCGTCCGGGAACTCCAGTCGGACGCCGTACTCGGTGTCGACGTCGGCGTCCGGGTACGCTTCGGGGAGGCGGTCACCGAGCGCGTCCATCGCCGCCGCCTTCTTCTCGTCCGGGCAGTCCACGCTGACCTTCCGGTAGGGGCGTTCGGTGACCGGGTCGCGGAGCGGGCCGAGGCCGCCGGCGTCGGCGACGAGTCGGGAGAGCACGGCGGCCGAGGCGACGCCGTCGATCCACCCGCCGAACGCGGTGTGGACGTGCTTCCACGGTTCCGCCGCGAACACGACGTCGCCGCCGTCGGCTTCGGCCGCGGCGATGCCCTCGTGGAGCGCGCCGAGTCGAACGCGCTCGACGCGCCCCCCGGCCTCGGCGACGCGTTCGTCGATGCGCGCGCTCGCGTTCGGCGTCGTCACGACCACCGGGTCGTCAGCGTCGCTGTCCCGCGTGTAGTGCTCGGCGAGCACCGCGAGCACGGTGTCCTCGTGGACGACTTCGCCGTCGCCGTCGACGACGACGATGCGGTCGGCGTCGCCGTCGTGTGCGATGCCGAACGCCGCGTCGCCGTCCGCGACGAAGTTCCGGAGGTCGGTCACGGTTTCCGGCGTCGGCTTGCTCGGACGGCCGGGGAAGTGGCCGTCGACGTTCGCGTTCAGGGTCACGACGTGCGCGCCGAGGGCGCGCAGAACCTGGGGCGTGGCGACGCTCGCGACGCCGTTCCCGCAGTCCACGGCGACCGTCAGGCCGTCGAGTGGCGCGCCGTGGTCCGCGGCGAAGCCGGCGACCGCCTCTCGGTAGTCGGTGAGCACGTCGACGTCCTCGGCGTCGCCCCACTCGTCCCAGGTCGCGTAGTCGGCGCCGTCCTCGACGCGGCCGTCGACCGCGCGCTCCATCTCGCGGTCGTACTCGGAGCCGTCCACGAACAGTTTGATGCCGTTGTCCTCCGGGGGGTTGTGGCTCGCCGTCAACTGCACGCCGCGGCGACCCCGCGAGGCGTACGCGAGCGCCGGCGTCGGGAGGACGCCGGCGCGGAAGACGCGGGCCCCGGCGGCCTCCAGTCCCGCGGTCATCGCCGCCGCGAGCGCCGGCCCGGTCTCCCTGCCGTCACGCGACACGACGAACTCGCGGTCGTCGTCAGCCCGTGCCTCGGCGGCCGCCGCCGCGCCGACCGAGAGCGCGAGCTCCGGGTTGACGCGTTCGACGGCGTCGCCGCGAATGCCTGCCGTACCGAAGAGGTCCATGCGCTGACGGAGCGGTCGCTCTCACTTAGTTGCCGTGTTCCGGGCGGCGACGGCTCAGAGTTCGACGCCGCTCGGAATCAGACTGTGGCCGCGCAGGAGGTCGCCGTCCGCGCTGTAGACGAGGAACGTGGACTTCTCGTAGACGGCCAACTGCTCGCCGTCGACGAGAATTTCGACGCGGTAGCGCCCCTCGCCGTCGTCCGTGGACTCGCCGTAGCGGCGGGCCGCGCGCACGAAGCGGAGGACGTCGTCGGCGTCCTCGTTCAACTCGAAGACGAAGTCGCCGGTGATGCGGTTCGTGACGGAGACGACGCCGGTCGCGCCGGGGTCGTCCACGTCGTCAGTCAGCCGGAAGCCGGCGTCCGTCTCGCTCGCGTCCAACAGGTCGCCCTCGTGGTCCGTGAGTCGGTCGCGGAGCTCCTCGGCGTCGCCCGTGAACTCGATTTCGACGTTCGGCTTCCGGGGGTCGCCGTCCTCGGCGACCCAGTCGACGTTCGTCACGTCCAGTTCGAAGTAGTCCCGGCGCATTCCCTGCCGGACAGTACGGCCGACGGGGAAATGAACGTAACGCCCGCGGTCGCCGTCGGGCCGTCAGTCCGCCACGTCGATGGCGTCGCCGCGGCGGCGGTACCAGAGCGCGAGCAGGCTCGGGAGGACGACGACGCTGGCGACGAACGCGAACGCGATGGCGGTGCTGGTGACCGCGCCGAACCGGCGGAGCGACGGCACGAGCGCGAGGACGAGCACGCCGAACCCGCCCGCCGTGGAGGCGGCCGAGGCGAGGAGCGCGCCGCCGGTGCCGCGGACGGTGGCGTCGAGCGCGTCGAAGGCGTCGGCGTCGCCGTCGAGTTCGTGGACGAAGCGCTCGCTGACGTGGATGGCGTAGTCGACGCCGAGACCGATGGCGATGCTGGCGATGATGGCCGTCTCGGTGGTGAACGGGATGTCGAGCAGGTACATCGCGCCGAGAATCCAGCCGAGCGCGGCGACCACGGGCACCATCGTGACGGCGCCCAGCGAGGCGGCGCCGTACCGGCGGTGGAACAGCGCCGTGAGGAACGCGAGGATGACGCCGAGCGTGAGCAGGAACGTCTCGACGAGCGTGCGCAGCAGGCCGCGCTGGACGATTTCGTCGACGACTGGCGACCCGGTTGCGGTGGCGCGCAGTTCCGAACCGTCCTCGACGGTGGCGGCGACGCCCCGCAGGTCGCTCGTGATTTGCCCGGTGCTCGCGCTCGCGGAGACGGCGAACCGGACGTTCAGCGCGCGGTACTCGTCGCCCTCGCGGTTGACGACCGACTGCGCGGCGTCGGGGGCGTTCGCGTACAGCGCGTCGTAGACGCGAGCGAGGTCGCGGTCGGGGACGCCGTCGCCGTCGGTGTCGGTGTCCGCGACGATGCCGGCGACCGTCCCGTTGCCGTCGGCGACCTCGCGGAGCACGGAGAGGGGGCTGTCGACGGCGGGCCGCCCGCTCGCGAGGTCGATGACGCTCGGCGCGTCGGCGGCCGCGGATTCGGCGGCGGCGACCCGCTGGAGAGTGTCGGGTTCGGTCACGTCGCCCCTGACGACGACGTACCCCGTTCCCCTGTCGCGGGACTGCACGAAGTTGTCGTTGAGGAAGACGACGTTCTCCCGGAGTTGGTAGTCGCTGGGCGCGAACGGTCCGGGCAGCGAGTCCATCCAGTCGGGCGAGTCGCGGGGCAGGAAGTCGACCTGGTCGATGGACGTGTCGATGTCGGTGGCGGCGTACCCGCCGGCGGCGCTCGTGACGAGCGCGAGCGCGATGACGACGAGGGGCGCGCGGCGCGCCACGGTCGTGCCGACGCCGACGATGCGTCCGGCGACGCCGCCGTTGCCGAAGGCGGCCTTTCGACGGTCGAAGCCGACCCGCTCCAGCAGGCCGTCGACTTCGAGTTTGACGGCGGGCAGGAGGACGGCGAAGACGACGAACGCGGAGACGATGCCGGCGGCGCTCACGACCCCGAACTCGGCGATGGCGCCGATGGGGCTGACGGCGTTCGAGAGGAAGCCGACGGCGGTCGTGAACGTCGTCGCGGCGAGCGCGACGGTGACGCCGGCGAGGCCGGCGCGCATTCCCTCGAACGGGCCGCGCTCGGCGTCGTCGGCGCGGGCTTCCCGGTAGCGCATCACGACGTGGAGCGCGTAGTCGATGGAGAGGCCGACGAGGAGGAACGGGACGGCGATGAGAATCTGGGTGACGCCGATGCCCGCCCACCCCATGAAGCCGGCCATCCAGACGAGGGTGAGGAGCGTGCCGAGGAGCGCGAGCGTCACGTCGACGACGTCGCGGTAGGCGACGCCGAGGATGCCGAGGATGAGCACGAGCGCGACGGGCGTGATGAGGATGAAACTCTCACCCGTGGCGTTGCCGGACTCCTCGTCGACGATGCCGGCGCCGAAGACGAACGTCTCGTCGGCGACCGTCTCGGCGGCGACGTCGCGTGCGGTGAGTTGGGCGTCCACGACGTCGGCGGAGAGCGCGTCGCCGTCGGTGGACTGGAAGACGAGGAGGCTGCGCGTGGACGCGGCGTCCCCGCGCTCGAAGGACGTGGGGAGCAGCCGGTAGGGGTCGACGCCGCCGACGGACCACTCGGGGTCGAGGACGCGGTCGACGGCCGCGTCGACTTCTTCGGGCGACATGGACTCGACGGTCTCGATTTGGGCGGCGAGCGACGGCGGCGGGCCGCTCTGGTTCGCGCCGGCGAGCGCGACGAGGTTCCCGATGCCGACCGTCGACTGGCCGTCGCGGAGGGTCGGCCCGACGGTGGCGTTCTCGCGGAGCGCGCGCTGGAGGCGGAGCGTGTCCACGAGTGACTCCTTCGAGAGGACGTCGTCACCACGGACGACCACCTGCATCGTGGTGACGTTCTGGTCGCCCGCCGCGAAGTTGTCGCGGACGTAGTCGAGTTGGCGTGCCGCCTCCGAGTCGCTTGCGAACCCCGTTATCGAGAGGCCGGCGTCGACGTTCGCGGCGCCGGCGCCCATCACCGCCGTCGCCACCAGCAGGACGGCGACGACGACTTTGCTGTACTTCGTCAGGGTCGCTGCGTATCGGTCGGCGAGTCCGTCTCCCATCGTCTGCCCTAGCCCGCCCGGTGGACTTAACTTTTAGTAGATTTCTACAATAATTCGTGACCCGAGCGGGGTCGGACGCGAAGCGACTTCAGTGCGGGACGCGGAGCGAATCACAGGAGCGATGAGCACACACGAGGCAGTCGACGCGCTGCGGGAACTCGGCCTCTCGAACTACGAGGCGAGAGTGTTCGTGGCGCTCCAGCGACTCGGCGGCGGCACCGCACAGGACGTCGCTCGCACGTCCGAGGTGCCGCGGTCGCAGGTGTACGGCGCCGCCGACGACCTCGCCGTCCGCGGACTCGTCGAAGTCGTCGAATCCTCGCCGAAGGAGTACCGGCCCGTGAGCCTCGACCGGGCGCGCGCGCAACTCCGGGAGCGAATCGAGTCCCAACACGACCGCGCGTTCGAGAACCTCGAAGCGGTCCACGGGGAGCGCGACGCCCACGCCGACGAGAGCGACGTGGCGACACTCCACGGCAGCGACACGATTCGGGACCGCACCGCGGACCTCGCGGCGGACGCCGACGACGAGGTGATTCTGGTCGGTGCGCGCGCCGGCGACCTGCGCCCCGACCTCGTCGCGGCCCTGGAGGAGCGCGCCGACGATGGGGTCGAGGTGACGGTCGTGACGGCGGACCCCGAGACAGCAAAGCGACTCGCCGACGGCGTCCGCGTGGTCGTGTCGCCGGCGAGCGGCGACGACGGCTACGTGGGGCGGACGCTCGTCGTGGACGACGCCACCGTGTTGCTGTCGGTGCCCGCCCGCGACGACGCCGAACCCTACGACGAGGTGGCGATGTGGACCGCGAACACCAGCATCGGCCGCATCCTCGTGCGGTACGTCCACGCCGGGATGCAGGCCGGACTCGACGCCGAGGACTGACAGCGCGGGCCGCGGGTGCGGCGCCGGTGGTCGATTCGAGCGCTGGCGAGGCGGCGCGAGAACGCGGGCAGTTTTTAAGTTCACGCGGGCGAAGGTGTGGGTAGCATCGATGCCGAACGACTTCCTCGCCGACCTCGACGAACGCGTGGACCGCCTCCGCCACCAGGTCCACCGGGCCGCCGAAGTGCTGCGCGGGTCGACCGTGGAGGTCACCGAGTACGACCCCGCGGCCCACGGACCGCTCGTCTCCTTCGACGGCCTCGCGGGCTACGAGGAGGTCGACCGATACTGGGTGAACGCGCCGTACGCGTTCGTCTACGTCGGCTTCGACCCGGAGAACGACGAACACCACTACCACGTCGTCGAACCGGGCTTAGACGACTTCGAGCAGGAACTCTTAGAGACGCTGTACGACGACATCCGGGACGCGCTCATCTACGACGCGGAGTACGACCCCGACGACCCGGAAGCCGTCCTCAAACAGCAGATGAAGACCCTGCTGGAGGAGTACGGCGTGGACGTCGGGATGAACGCGTTCTACCGGCTGTTCTACTACCTCCACCGGGCCTTCGAGGGGTTCGAGAAGCTCGACCCCCTGATGAAGGACCCGCACATCGAGGACATCTCGTGTGACGGCTACGACGTGCCGCTGTTCGTCTACCACGACGACTACACGGACATCGAGACGAACGTCACCTACGAGCAGGAGGAACTCGACGGCTTCGTCGTGCGGCTCGCTCAGCAGTCCGGCCGCCACATCTCCATCGGCGACCCGGTGACGGAGACGACGCTGCCGGACGGCTCCCGCGCCGAACTCGCGCTCGGTGAGGAGGTCACCCCGAGAGGGTCGGCGTTCACGATTCGGAAGTACAGCGAGGACCCGTTCACGCCCGCGCGCCTCGTGGAACTGGACACCTTCGACTTAGACCAGATGGCGTACCTCTGGCTCGCCATCGAGTCGAACAAGAGCCTGCTGTTCGCGGGTGGCACCGCCTCCGGGAAGACCACGTCGATGAACGCCATCTCGATGTTCATCCCGCCGCGCTCGAAGGTACTCACCATCGAGGACACCCGGGAACTGACGCTCTACCACGAGAACTGGCTGTCCTCCGTCACCCGGGACTCCATCGGCGAGAGCGACGACATCACGATGTACGACCTGCTGCGGTCGGCGCTCCGCCACCGCCCCGAGTACATCGTCGTCGGCGAGGTGCGCGGCGACGAGGCGATGACGCTGTTCCAGGCGATGAACACCGGCCACACGACGTACTCGACGATGCACGCGGACAGCGTGCAGACGGTCATCAACCGCCTGGAGAACGACCCCATCAACGTCCCGCGCGCGATGATTCAGAGCCTCGACATCCTCTGCGTGCAGACGCTCACGCACGTCGGCGACGAGCGCGTGCGCCGCAACCGCGTCATCGCGGAAATCGACGGTATCGACCAGCGCACCGGAGACTTGGACTACTCCACGGCGTTCGAGTGGGACCCCACGTCCGACAGCTTCGACCAACGCGACTCCACCGTCCTCGACGAGATTCAGGACGAACGCGGCTGGTCGCGCAGCCAACTCCTCCGCGAGTTGCGGAACCGCAAGCGCGTGCTCCGATACCTCACCGAACAGGACGTGACCGACTACCGGCGGTTCACGGCGCTCGTCAACGAGTACTACGCTCAGCCCGAACGCGTCGTCGAGCGCGTCCGCGAGGAACTGGACGAGGACGTGGTCGTGGACGCGCCCGGAGCCTCCGAGTGAGATGGTTCTGCTCTACCTCCCGCTGGTGGTCGTGTTCGCGCTCGTCGCGCTGTTCACTGTCGCGCCGCTCGTGCCATCGTTCGACCGCGCGCTCTCACGCGTAGCAGTCGCTCCCTTCGGTCGGTTCGCGAGCGAGCGCCAGCCCTCGAACCCGAAGCAAGTGAAGGCGCTTCGGGGCGCGCACGTCGCACAGACGTACCGCGTGTACGCGGCGCGAACCTACCTGTTCGCGTCCGTCGCGGCGTTCGCCGGGAGCATCCTCGGCGTCTACCTCGTCGCGGGCGTGCTGGTGTTCCTCGGGAACGCCAGCGAGAGCGTGCAGGCGCAGTTCCCGGACGCGGTACAGGGCTTTTTCGCCACGTCCCCGGCGGACTTCTCGGTGCCCGAACTGTTCGTCTTCTTCCTCGTGTCGGGCGCGACGCTCGGCGTGGTCGCGGGGTACGCGACGTACCGCGTGCGCTGGCTCCTGCCGTCGTACACCGCCGGGGAGCGCGCGCGCCGCATCGACGCGTCGATGGAGCGCACGGTGGCGTTCATGTACGCGCTCTCCCGGTCGGGGATGGCGCTCCCGGACGTGTTGCGCACGCTCGCGCAGAACCGCGAGGTGTACGGGGAGAGCGCGCGCGAGATGTCCGTCGTCGTGAAGGACGTCGACCTGTTCGGGTCGGACATCCTACGGGCGCTCGAACGCCTCGGCCAGCGCACGCCCAGCGAGGACCTCTCGGAGTTCTCTGAGAACCTCACGAGCGTCCTGCGGAGCGGCCGGAAACTCCCCGAGTTCCTGAAACAGGAGTACGAGTACTACGCCGAGGAGTCCGAAGCCAAACAGGAACAGTTCCTCGAACTGCTCGCGACGCTCGCCGAGGGGTACGTCACCGTGCTCGTCGCGGGGCCACTCTTCCTCATCACCATCCTCGTCATCATCGGCCTGACCCTCGGCGGTACGCTGAACTTCCTCCGTCTCACGGGCTACCTCCTCATCCCGATGGCGACGGTGGCGTTCGTCGTCTACCTCGACTCCATCACGGAGATGGCGACCGGCGGCACCAAATCGGAACACGACGACGTGGACGCCGGCACGCGCTTCCAGTCCATCCGGCGCGCGCCCTCGCCGACCCAGACCGACGGCGGGACGGCTGTGTCTTCGGGCCCCGACTCCCGGCAAGCGAACCGCGAGCGCTTCGAAGCACACGAGACCCTGCGCCCGATTCTCTACCGCCTCCGCCACCCGTTCGCCGTCGTGCTGGAGACGCCCCGCGTGCTGTTCTGGGTGACGACGCCGATTGCGCTCCTCTACCTGCTCGTCGCGTGGTGGCCCCAGTTGTCGGCGGGCGTGACGAACCTCACGGCGTACGACGACGCGTTCGTCCACGCGGCGCTGTTCGTCCTCGGGACGTTCGCCGTCGCCTACGAGATTCACCGCCGCCGCCTGAAAGCCGTGGAGGCGGGCGTGCCGGACTTCCTCGACCGGTTCGCGTCCACGAACGAAGCCGGGATGTCCGTCGTGGAGAGTCTCGGGCGCACCGTCACGAGCAACCTCGGCGCGCTCACGAAGGAACTGCAGCGCACGTGGACCGACGTGCAGTGGGGGGCGCGCGTCGAACACGCCTTCGAGCGGTTCCGCCAGCGCACCGACACGCCCGCCGTCTCCCGAGTCGTCACGCTGACGACGAACGCGATGAGCGCGAGCGGCGACCTCGGGCCGGTGTTGCGCATCGCCGCCGACGAGGCGAAGTCCACGCGTCGCCTCGAACGCGACCGGCGCAACGAGATGCTCACGTACCTCGTCGTCATCTACATCGCCTTCTTCGTGTTCCTCGCCATCGTCGTCGCGCTCGACGTCATCTTCATCCCGAACATCCCGTCGGCGGGGTCGGGCGCGGGCCTCCCCGAGAACCCGGCGGTCTCCACCGGGCCGTTCTCGCGAGCCACGCAACTCACGGAGTCCACGAAACAGGCCTACAGCACCGTGTTCTTCCACACGAGCATCGTCCAAGCGGTCTGCTCGGGACTCGTCGCCGGACAGATGGGCGAGTCGAGCGTGAAAGCCGGCGCGAAACACGCGACCGTGATGCTCTTGGTCGCGTACCTCACGTTCCTCGTCATCGGATGACCGGCGACGTCCACCGAACCTACGACCGCATCGCCGAGCACTTCTCCCAGACCCGCGAGTACCCGTGGCCGGAAGTCGAGGAATTCCTCGACGGCCGCGAGGCCAACACGGCCCTCGACCTCGGCTGTGGCAACGGCCGCCACGCGGAACTGCTCGCCGAGCGCGCCGCCCGCGTGCTCGGCGTCGACGCGAGCGTCGGCCTGCTCGCGGAGGCCCGTGACCGAGCGCGCGAACGCGACTTCGACCTCTCGCTCGTCGCCGGCGACGCCGCACGCCTCCCGCTCGCAGACGACACCGTCGACCTCGCGGTGTACGTCGCGACGCTCCACCACCTCCGAACGCGCGAGAGCCGCGTCGCCAGCCTCGACGAACTCAAACGCGTCCTCGCCCCGGGCGGCGTCGCGCTCGTCAGCGCGTGGAGCACCGAACACGACCGGTTCGATGCCGACGAAGGGTTCGACACCGACGTGGACTGGACGCTCCCCGGCGGCGAGACGGTGCCCCGGTTCTACCACGTCTACGCCCCCGACGAGTTCCGCGCCGACCTCGAAGCGAGCGCGCTCGCCGTCGACGACGCCTTCGTCTCCAGTGGCAACTGCTACGCTGCCGTCCACGCCGAAGGGAAACGCCCATAAACGACGGCAGGGAAGGAAGAAATGGTTCCACCGACGGGGCGCGAGAGCGCACCGATGGTGAGCGAACCCGAAGGGTTCGCGAGCCACGGTGTGAACGAAGTGAGCACCGGTGGTCTAGTGGCAGGACCTGAGCCTTCCAAGCTCATGGCCCGGGTTCAAATCCCGGTCGGTGCACTCCCTGCGGTCGTTTACCGACCGAAGTTCGCAGTCCTCCGGACTGCTCACTCCCGGTCGGTGCATTTCTGTCGAGCGAGTCACCGCCTCTCCAGTTTTTCCTGCCGTCACGTTACGAGGTAGTAGGGGTCGTCGGGGAGGCGGTCGTCGAGCAGCGAGTCGATTGCGCCGGCGCGACAGCCCTGCACGCGGAGGCCGCCGACCGACCGGTCGCGGAAGGCGTCGCCGAGGTCGGCGGCGACCTTCTCGCGGGCGAAGCGCCGGTAGTGGTCGTCGGTGGGCGCGTAGTGCGTGACCGCGTGGGTGTCGCCGTCGCGTCGGACGACGCCCCGGTGGGCGGTAATCGAGACGTAGGGAGCGTCGTGGCGGAGTTCTGCGACGTGGAACGCCGAACACCGGAATCGACCGGTGCCGACGTTGAGGTAGAGGACGTCGCGGTCGTGGAGTTCCGTCCAGTAGCCGCCGGGGGCGTAACTGCACCGCGTGCCGTCGGCGTCGAATTCGAAGTCGCCGGCAGCAAGCAGGGAGAACACGGGGTCTGCGGTGCGGACGTCGGCGTCGGCGAGGAACCGCCGGCCGAACGTCCCGACTTCGGGTGGCGCTCGGTCGAGGTCGACGTAGCCGGTGTCCCGGAAGGAGAACGTGAACCCAGGCGTGAGTATCGCGTCGAAGGACGCGAACAGCGCGTCGGCGAGGCGCTCGTAGGGGTCGCCGCCGAACGCCGCCGCGACGTCCGAGAGGCCGGCGTAGACGACCGCGGTGTCGGCGTCGAAGCCAGCGAGCGCGTCCCGGAGCGCGCCGTCCGGGAGCGAGGTCACCGTCCCGGAGCGACCGAGTTTGTCGGCGGCGAGCGACCGGGCGGCGTGCGCGTACGCGCCGAGTCTACCCATCTGCGACCTCTCGGTAGAGGCGTTCGAGGCGGCGAGCGGTCCAGTCGCGGTCGAGGTGTGCGACGCGCTCGCGGCCGTTCGAGCGCTCGCGTTCCGAGAGCGCGTCGGCGAGCAGGCGCGCGAGGCCGCGGTCGGTGTCGGCGACGCCGCCGGGCGAGACGCCGTCGAGGCGCTCGGGCACGTCCCCGACCGGGGTGGCGACGACCGGAAGATTGCACGCGAGCGCCTCTTTGACGGCGTTGGGCGACCCCTCGTGGGTCGAGGTGAGGAGGAGGGCGTCGGCCGCGTTCAGGTACGTCGGCATCTCGTCGTGGGACGCGTCGGTGAGGACCTGAAGCGCCACGTCGGCGTCGATTCGGCCGCGGGCGGCATCGACGACGCGGCGGGCGCGCGGGAAGTCCTTGGCGGGGCGCGCCGGCGAGTACGGGAAGAGGACGTGTCGCTCGTCGTCGCGCCAGCCGACCGCCGCGCGCGCCGCGGTCGGGTCTCGGGGGGAAAACGAGTCGGTGTCGACGCCGTGGGGGACGACGAGCGCGTCCGCGCCGAGGTCGCGGGCCATCCGTTCGGACATGACGACGGTCGCGGCGGCCCGCCTCGCACAGCCCCGGCTGACGGGGCCGAGTCGTCCGTAGAGGTCGGTTCCCCACAGCGAGACGACGGCCGGCAGGCCGGGGGTGGCGAGCGCGGTCGGCGCGACGATTCCCTGATTGGCGTGCACGAGGTCGAAGTCGTCGCCGGCGGCGCGGACGGCGCGAGCGGCGTGGACGAGGTAGTCGCGAGGCCGTCGCGTCCGTTCGCCGGGAACGTGGGCGCCGGGGACGGCGAGCGTCGCGCAGTCGACGCCGCGCTCGCGGAGCGCGCGGACCTGCCCGCGGTAGGCCGTGGAGTCGGCGCTCGGCACGAGGTGGAGGACGCGAGTCATGCTCGGTCGGGGAGCGGTCGGGCGGCGGGTTCGTCCGTCGCCCAGTCGGCGAGCGTTCGCGCGACCTCGTCGGCGGCGCCGGTGGGAGGCCGTGAGTCACCGGGTGTGGCGGCGACCGCGGCTTCGACGGCGTTCGTGACGGCGGCGGGGCGCGTTCCGGCGAGGACGTTCTGGCCGCGAGCGACCGTCTCCACCCACTCGGTCGTCTCGCGGAGCGTCACGCAGGGCGTCCCGAGGTAGGCGGCCTCGCGCTGGACGCCGCCCGAGTCGGTGGCGACGGCGCTGGCGCCCGCGAGCAGGTCGAGAAACGCCGGGTAGCCGGTCGGGTCGACGAGCGACACGCGGTCGGCCGCCCAGTCGTAGCAGCCGTACGCGCGCAGGCGGTCCTCGGTTCGGGGGTGGAGCGGGAGGACGACGGGCAGCGAGACGCGAGCGAGCGCGTCGAGGACGCCGACGAGCGTCGCTTCGTCGTCGGTCGTCGCGGCGCGGTGGACGGTGGCGAGGACGTACTCGTCGGGCGTGTCGGGCGTCTCGGCCGGGAGGCCGCGCGCCGTCTCGACGGCGTCGGCGCGCAGGTCGCCGGTCCGGTGGACGCTCTCAGTCACGCCCTCGTCGGCGAGATTGGCGACGGCAGTCTGCGTCGGCGCGAACCGGGCGTCTGCGAGGTGGTCGACGACGACGCGCGTGCGCTCCTCGGACATCGTCCAGTCGCCGCTCCGCAGGCCGGCCTCGACGTGCGCGAGCGGGCAGTCGGCGGCGACGGCGGCCAGCGCGCCCGCGAGCGTCGACGTGGTGTCGCCGTAGACGACCACGACGTCCGGCGACTCGGCGGCGAGAATCGGCCGGAGGCGGGCGACGGCGCGGGCCACCTGCTCGCCCCGGGGCGCCGACCCGACACCGAGGTGGTGGTCGGGCGCCGGGAGCGACAACTCCTCGAAGAACACCGCGGAGAGCGCGTCGTCGTGGTGCTGGCCGGTGTGGACGAGCGCGTGCGAGACGCCGCGGTCGGCGAGCGCGCGGGACAGCGGCGTCGCGAGCACGAACTCGGGGCGGACGCCGACGACGGAGCAGACGGTCACGCAACCCCCTCCACAGTGTCGGCGACGAACGCGGCCACGTCGACCTTGTCGGCGACGAGTCGGGCGCGGCGGCGCGCCTGTCGCTCCCGGGGCGGGTCGCGGAACAGGTCGACGGCACGGGAGACGGCGGCGTCCTCGTCGGCGAACGACTCGAGGAGGCCGTAGTCGGCCTCGAGTTCGCGGAAGTTGCTCATGTCGCCGTCGCCCGCGAAGGAGTTCGTGCGCACCGCGGGGACGCCGAGGACGGCCGCCTCGGTCGCCGTCGTCTGGGAGTCGCCGGCGTAGCAGTCGGCGCACGCGAGCAGGTCGTGGAAGCGCTCGGGCGGCACGGGGAGCGCGTCGGCGTTCGGCGGTGCGCCCGCCGCGTCCTCGCTGGTGACGTACACGTCACCGATTTCGGCGAGTTCGTCCACGAGGCGGCGCTTCGCCGCGGGCGAGAGGCCGCCGCGCCCGAGGTCGTGGTGGGCCTCCCAGGAGACAAACCGCAGGACGGCGTACCGGCTCTCGGGGTCGACGCCGTGCTCGCAGAGCGCCGCGCGGTCCGGTTCGAAGCGCTCGGGGTGGAGGTACGCGAGTTCGTGGAAGCCGTCGTAGCGCCGCTGATTCGGCGTCTCTCGTCCGAAGCCGCGGGGCGTGCAGACCACGTCGGCGAAGCGATGCGTGGCGGCGGCCGCGACGCGCTCGGGCTCGCTGTCGTCGAAGACGACCGCGTTCGCGCCGGCGAGCCGGGCGGCGTAGACGGCGGCGGGGTCGACCTGACTCACGACGACCGTCGGTTCGAACTGCCGGGAGAGACGCGCGAGGCCGACGGTGCGGACGGCGAGTTCGCCGGCGCGAGCGAGCGGGCCGCCGCGAGCGCGCGAGACCACCGTGTACGGGATGTCGGTGGCGTCCAGCAGCTGCGTCGTCACGTCTTTCTCGCGGGCGGCGACGGCGACGGCGTGCCCGCGGTCGGCGAGTTCGCGGGCCGGGTTCTCGAACAGGTGGACGAGCGCCGGGTGGGTCACGTCGAACAGCACTCTCATCGCGACCACCGCCGTTCGAGGAGGCCAATCGTGAGGACGCCGGTGGCGACGCCCGCCGCCGCGACCGATTTCGGCCGTTCGCGCGCGAGTCGGCGCGCGAGCGTGCGAGCGAGCAGTTCCGAAACGCGGGGGACGTAGGTGCCGTAGTCGATGCCGCTGGCCTCGTCGCCGTACGCGCTCTCGTGGGGGACGTCGACGACCCGGCGGTCGGCGGCGCGGAGCCTGCCGAGCACGTCGATGCCGTAGCCGTACCCCTCGTAGACGGTCGCGGGGTCGATTGCCTCGAGGGCGTCGCCGGTGATTGCGGTGTAGCCGTTCACGGGGTCCGAGACACCCCAGTACCCGGAAGCGACGCGACAGAGGGCGGTGAGGGCGGCGTTCCCGAACAGCCGGAACGCGGGCATCGGCTTGGTGTCCTCGACGGAATCGAGTCGAGACCCCTTCGCGTAGTCGGCGTCGCCGTCCGCGAGCGGGTCGAGGAAGCGAGCGAGGACGGTGGGGTCCATCTGGCCGTCGGCGTCTATCGTCGCGACGAGGTCGACGCTTTCGGCGACGGCGGCGAGGTAGCCGGTCACGACCGCGCCGCCCGCGCCTCGGTTCTCGTCGTGGCGGAACGCGAGCAACCGACCGCGCTCGTCCAGTTCGGCGACGCGGTCGGCGAGAGGGGACGCGTCGACGGTCCCGTCGAGTCGGCAGCCCCGGTCCGGGTCCGCGGCGTCGAGCGCGACCGCTCGCGTGTCGTCGCCCGAGCAGTCGTCCACGAGGTAGACGCGGTCCACGTAGTCGGGTATCGCGGCGACCACGCTCCCGACGAACGCGGCCTCGTCGTGGGCCGGCACCACGACGGCGACGGTTCGCTCCCGGTACATCACGGACACCGGTAGGAGACACCGTGGTCCGCGGCGCGCGCCCGGTCGAACACCCGAGGCACGTCGACGACAGCCGGCGGGTCGGCCGTCGCGCCCGCGACGTCGGCGAGCGTGAGGGAGTCGAACGCCTCGTGGCCGACGAGCACGGCGACGGCGTCCACGCCCCGGAACGAGCACTCCTCGGTGACGTCGAACGGCAGCGTTCGGTCCGCCCGGTCGGCCGAGACGAGCGGGTCGTAGCCGACCACGTCCGCCCCGCTGTCCGCGAGGCGCTCCGCGACGTCGACGCACCGAGACCCGGCGAGGTCGGCGACGTCGGCCTTGTACGCGAGGCCGAGCAGGAGCACCGTCGAATCGCCGGGGTCGCCGCGTTCGCCGAGTGCGGTCACCACTTCGTCCGCGACGCGCGCCGGCACCGCCTCGTTGACCGCGCGAGCAGTCCGCACGAGCGGTGTGGCCGCACCGGCGCGGGCCGCTCGGGCCGCGAACAACTCCGGGTCGACGGGCAGACACGTCCCGCCGACGAGGCCGGGGTCGAGACGGGGGACGTTCCACTTCGTCGCCGCGGCGTCGAGGACGGCGTCGGCGTCCAGTTCGAGCGCGTCGAGGGCCGCCGCGAGTTCGTTCACGAGCGCTATGGTGACGTCCCGGTAGACGTTCTCCACGCACTTCGCGGCGGCCGCGACGGCGGGGTCGTCGACGACGTGGACCGAATCGTGGACGCGACCGTACAGGTCCGCGACGTCGCGTGCGACCGCCGGGTCGTCGGCGCCGACGAGTTTCGTGCGGACGTCGGTGCGACCGCCCGGTGAGAGGCGTTCCGGGGAGTGCGCGACCGCGAACTCGCGGCCCGCGTCGAGGCCCGACGCCCGCTCCAGCGCCGGCGCGAACACTCCCCGTACGCCTCCGGGGTGGACCGTCGACTCGAGGACGACGGTCGTTCCGGCGGTCAAGTGCTCGCCGACGGTCGCCGCGGCATCCCGCACCAGTTCGAGCGAGCGCCCGTCGCCGCCCCGCCCGGTCGGAACCGAGACGGTGACCACGTCGGCGTCCGCGACGCACGCCGGGTCCGCGGTGAACGAACAGTCACTCGCCGCGAGTCGGTCGTCGCCGACGGTCTCGGTTCCGTCCCGACCGCGGCGGTAGTCGGCGACTAGGGACTCGTCGACGTCGTAGCCGACGACGTCGAGGCCGGCGTCGTCGAACGCGAGCGCGCGGTGGAGGCCAACGGTCCCCACGCCGACGACCACCGCACGGCACGACCGCCGGAGCGTCGCGCCGGCGGCCGCTCGCGCGTTCGCGTCTCGGTCACGTTCGGACATCGCGTCGACAGTCGGCACCACCCCAAATTGGTAATCGGTCGGTAACGCCGCCGTGTCCGGGGTGGTGGCCCCGGCAGGCGACGCCGGACTGCGGCGCGGTAGCCGCGACGAAACACCCGGTACCCACATCCTTTTCTCGCGTCGTCGGCGTCTGGGCGTATGGACGACAGAGTCCGCCGCCACGCGGAAATTCTCGTCGAGCAGTGCGCGGAAGTCGAGCAGGGAGACATGGTGCGCGTCGTCGCGCCGCCGGTCGCCGAAGACCTCGTCGTCGCCGTCTACGAGAAACTCGGCGAGGTCGGCGCGCGCCCGACGCTCTCGTGGCGGGGGTCGCGGGCGACCCGAGCGTACGACCGAGCGATGGACGCCGAGGGCTACGAGCGGGCCGACCACACGCTCGCGATGCTGGAGGAGACGGACGCCTACATCGGCATCAACGGGTCGCGGAACCTCGCCGAACGCAGCGACGTGCCGGGCGAGAACGTCACCGCGAACCGGCGCGCGAACGAGGAACTGCAGGAGGCACTGCGTGACATCCGCTGGGTCGGCACCCAGTACCCCGCGCCGGGGAACGCCCAGAAGGCGGGGATGAGCACGGCGGCCTACGAGGACTTCGTCTATCGAGCGGTCGACCGCGACTGGGACGAACAGCGCGCGTTCCAGTCTCAGATGGTGGACATCCTCCGGGACGCCAGCGAGGTACGCATCGTCTCCGGCGACCACACCGACCTCCGGATGTCCGTGGACGGCATGGTCGCGAAGAACGACGCCGACGACAACAACATGCCCGGCGGCGAGGCGTTCACCGCGCCCGTCCCGGACACCGTCGAGGGCGAGGTGCTGTTCGACCAGCCGCGGATGTGGCGCGGCGAAGAGATTCTGGACGCCCGCCTGACTTTCGAGGGCGGCGAGGTCGTCGAGTACAGCGCGCGACAGAACGAAGACGCCCTCGAAGAGATTCTGGAGACCGACGACGGCGCCAAGCGCCTCGGCGAACTCGGCGTCGGGATGAACCGCGGCATCGACCGGTTCACGTACAACATGCTGTTCGACGAGAAGATGGGCGACACAATCCACCTCGCCGTCGGGAACGCGTACCCCGACACCGTCGGCGAGGACCGCGAGCGCAACGAGTCCGCCATCCACGTCGACTTCATCACGGACATGAGCGAGGACTCCTACATCGAAGTCGACGGGGAAATCGTGCAGCGGAACGGGACGTTCAGATTCGAGGACGGGTTCGAAGCAGAGGCCTAGGAGGACTCAGTCCCCGGTTTGACGAGCATCCGCGAGCGCGGAGCGCTCGCGGTTCACAGCGCGCTTCGCGCGCTGGCGGCGAGGACCCCCGATAGGGGGTCCGACGCCGCTTTTTCCCCAAGTTTTTGCCGAGGGGGTGGCCTGCGGCCACCCCCGCAGCGCAAAAAGTGGCTGCTAGAGCTCGATTCGTTCGACGAGCGCGTCGTTGCCGTCGCCGCTGGAGTTCAACGCGACGATGTGGACGTCGTCCTCGATGCCGGATTTGTGGAGTTTCTCCTTGAGGAGGTTGTCGACCTGGTAGACGCCGGCGGCGTTCCGCATCTCGATTTCCACGAGAACGGGGGCGTCCTCGCCCTCTTGGAGGCGGACGGTGTCGATGGCTTGGCTGGAGAGGGTGTTGATGCCGCGGCCGCCGCGCTCGTAGGGGAGCCGGGAGCGCCCGTGTTCCATGTCGAGGCCGTCGGCGACGCGGATGACGCCGGCTTCGGTGGTGAGCGGGTCTTCCTCGGTGTGGTGACAGAGGATGGCGTGGAGGACTTCGCCCTTGACGCGGACGGCGTCTTCGGCGTCGTAGAACTCGGGGAGGATGCGGTCGAGGATGTCGGCGGCGAGCGGGATGGAGTAGTAGGCGTGGCTGTCGCGGTGGACGACGTGCCCGATGTCGTGGAGGGTGGCGGCGAGCGCGACGATGACCGACTCGTCGGCCTCGTCTAAGCCCTGGTCGGCGGCGCCGTTGAACTCGACGTCGCCGCGCTTGAGAAGTTCGTAGAGGCGTAGGGCGCGGTTACGGACGATTTCGATGTGCTTGGTGCCGTGGTCGTTGTACCCCTTGCGCGTGACGGGGTTGACGTTCTGGGCTTCGAGGTAGGTCGTGATTTCCGGGTCGTCGTCCACGAACGCGAGCACGCGGTTCAGTCGGTCGTCGGGGAAGGCGTGGCTCTCCCGCGGGTCGTACTCGTGGCTGGAGTCGGACTGCGTGGCGTCGCTCATGTCCCGTGAGTTCGCGCGGCGAGACAAAAAGCCGTGTGCCCGTCACGCCGCCGGGTCGGGAAGCGGGAACACGTCCTCGGTCGCGTCGATGGCGTCGAGGATGAGGTCGCGGTCGCGGTCGAGTCCGAGGAACAGCGCCTGTGACCCGGCCTCGTTCCACCGCACGACGTTCAGGCCGTGGTCGAACACCTGCACCGTCACCCGGAAGTCGCCGAGCGGTTCGTACAGTTCGTCCTGTATCTGTTTCGCGAACCCGCCGATGCCGAGGTCCTGGTAGATGCGCTCCATGTCGGCTTTCGAGTACTGCTGGCCGATGTCCTCGCGCATGTACCGAATCTCGTACTCTGACTCCGCGAACCACGCCAACCCGACCGTGCGAACGCCGTCGCCGAGCGCGTCCCGGATTCGTGCTTCGAGGGACATATCGAGACGTGAGAACGAAGCAACTTGGTAGTTGCTGTCACGACAAGTGGTATCGTCTGGTTGTGGAACCCGAAAACGAGCGTTTCGGCCCGTCAGCCCAGCGACTCTCCGCGCCGCGCCGACTGACACCGGAACGCCCCCTCGAGAGCGCCGGAAGCGAGGATTCGAGCGGATAGAGCGCAATACGACCCGGATTTCCACGTTCCCGATGCGAGCATAAAGCCTATAATTGAGAGAAGGCAAGCATCGGGTAGCGATGTTCACCAGTACCCCACTGTTCGTCGGCGGGCTCCCGGGCGGCATGGAGTGGGCAGTCATCCTGCTCATCGCCGTCCTCCTGTTCGGCGCCAACAAGATCCCGAAACTCGCCCGCTCCAGCGGCGAAGCCATCGGCGAGTTCCAGAAGGGCCGCGAGGAAGTCGAAGCCGAACTCGAGGAGATGCGCGACGGCGCGGACCCCACCACGGACTCCGACTCCGACACCACGGACGCCAGCACCGACTCCACGGACTCCGCGTCCAGCAACTAACGCAACCGTTTTTTCGCCGACCCGCCCTCTCCCCGAACGAGGGCGTGTGGCCAAGCGGACACGGCGAGAGGTTCCTAACCTCTAGATCGCGGGTTCGAATCCCGTCACGCCCGCTCACTCGCTTCGCTCGTTCGCGGGCGTGACGAACCTCGCGAACGCTACGCGTTCGCTCGGTCCCGTCACGCCCTTCATGCTCTGTTCGTCGCGGCAGTCACAAGATAGTGTTTCGTGTCGCCTAGGGCGTCTGTCGGTGGTCGTGTCCAACTACAGACGTTTCACCACCAGTTTCTTGCGTGTTAGGTGCCAACGAAGCGAGCATGGACGTTCGCGGTCAGTCCGAGACAATCGGGCTGGTGTTGTTGCTCGCGATCTCCGTCATCGGGGTGGCAGTGGTGGTCGCTGCCGCGGGGACGGCACTCGACAGCGCGGAGCACGCCGCGTCAGTCGAGCGCGCCGAGCAGTCGCTGAGCGTGTTCGACGCGCGCGCCGCGATGGTCGCGCTCGGGCGCTCGGACGGTCAGTCGGTGTCGCTGTCCGGCGCGTCCGGCGGGAGTTACGAGGTGCGACCGGACGCCGGCCGGATGACACTCGTGCGCGAGGACGAGAACGGCACGCAGATCGGTGACCCTATCGTGAACGCGACGCTCGGGTCCGTCGTCTACGAGAACGGGGACGCGACGGTGGCGTACCAGGGCGGCGGCGTGTGGCAGTCGCCGGGTGAGGGCCAGGGGTCGACGCTGGTGTCGCCCCCCGAGTTCAACTACCAGGGCGCGACGCTGACGCTCCCGCTGATTCGCGTGACCGGCGGCGAGTCGTCGGCGGCGGGCGCGCCGAGAGCGCGCGTGAGTCAGGCGGACGTGCGGAACGCGAAGTTCCCGACCGAGAACCGGTCGAACCCGCTGTCCGGCGGGACCGTCGTGGTTCGCGTCCACAGCGAGTACTACCGCGGGTGGGCGCAGTACTTCCGGCAACGCACCGCGGGGAACGTCAGCGTCTACCCGGACGAAAAGCGCGTGGACTTGGAACTCATCGCGCGCGGGTCGGGCGGCCTCTACTCGCTGGACGAGACGCCGATCGAGTTGCGCGGGCTCAGCGACGGCCAGCCGATTCGGGAACTCTCGTTCACGATGTACCCGAACAAGGCGTCGAGTTTCAACGACCTGCACTGGGCGCTCGTCGCCGACGACGGCGGCTCGGACCGCTTCGAGGTGGAGATAGACGGCGGCAACCCCTGCAAGGGGAAGCAACCGCTGGTGTCGGTGACCTACGACAACGGCAGCGCGGTCCACGAGTGGGAGAACACGTCGGCGTGGGCGACGTCCGGGTCGTCGTTCACGTACGCGTGCGGCGGCAAGAACGGGAAGGAGCCGACGCTGTTCTTCGACCTGACGGGGGAGACGAACGTGACGTATCAGGGCGGGACGTCGCCGCTCGCGAACGACTCGGTCGGCTACGTCGTGAACAACTACCTCGCGGAGATGGGGCCAAACGTCGAACTGGAGGTGACCTCGAAGGGGAAGAACCGTCCGCCGGGGAACTCCGCGAGCACCGACCTCGACGCGTCGACGGTCGACGTCCAGTACAACTCCTCCGGGGCGCGAGTGGTGACGTTCCTGCACGTCACCGAGAACGCGGTGAACGTCTCGGTCACGTGAACGCGACGTCGACGCCGACGGCCTGCACGTAGACGGCGTCGGCGTCGAGCGGACAGCGCACGCGGTCGGCGCTCGGGCGCGTACACGAGACGTTCAGTTCCGGTTCGAGGTAGCGCTCCCACGCGTTCGCCCGCGGCGACGTGACCGTGAGGTCGACGCTGTCGTTCTCGAACGTCCTGACTTCGCGCCCGTTGACAGTAGTGCGGACGAGCAGGCGGCGGGCGTCGTTCGCGCTGACGCCGTCGCTGGCGGCGCGCGTGACGACGTACGGGACGAGCGTGCGATTTCCGCTCGCGAACCGCGGTTCGTCGAACATCACGGCGTCGTCGCCGTACTGCCGGAACAGCGCGCCGTTCGCGTAGACGAGGCGGTCGCCGTCGTTCGCGCGGTACACCACCGGTCGTATCGTCGCGGCGTAGTAGTTCGTGTCGTTCGCCGTGACGTTGAACGTCACTGCGGGGCCGAACGAGAGTTCGCCGTCGGCGAGCAACACCTCGGTGGTGCGACGGGGGGCGCCGCGCACGGCGAGGTCTTCGACGTTCGCGTCGAGGACGTCGAGTGCGCGCTCGGTGTTCGAGAACTGCTGGGTGTCGCGGGCGTCCGTGAGCACGTCGAAGCCGCCGACGTAGACCACGGAGATGGTCGACAGGACGAGTCCGAACACGAGGACGAATCCGAGCGTGTCGCTGACCGCTCGGCGCGCGCCCTCACGCATCGTCGACCACCAGCGTGTCGTTTTTCGCGTCGTAGACCGCGACGAGCCGGCCGCCGTCGTGTACGCTCGCGTTCAGCGTCGTCTCGACGTCGACCGCGACCGCGACTTCCTCGCGCGGCAGGTCGGATTCGAGGACGACCGTGTCGTTGCCGCCGGGGTTCACGCGCACCTCGTAGGCCGACCCGGCGACCCGGGGCGGCATCTCGATTACGTATCGGACGGTGCCGCCGTCGCTCGCTCGCGCGAGCCGGTCGGCGGCTTCGAGGTCGCTGGCGACGCGCTCTCCCACCACGTCGAGTTGGGTGTCGACGGCGCGTTCGCGCTGGTCTTCGACGAGCGTCCCCGCGGATATCATCAGCGTCGTGACGAGGATGGCGGCGACGCCGAGGTTGAGGACGTAGCCGAGGGTGGTGGAGACGCCGCGGCTCAGATCCGCCACAGCACCACCTCCACGTCCACGACGGCGTACACCGGACCGGGGGCGTCCGGCCCGAAGTAGGTCGCGTTCTCCAGCGTCGGCCCGTCCGGGACGCCGGTGACGCGCTGCCGGTCGTACAGCGTCACCGTGCGCGTCGCGGCGACGGCGTCGGCGCTCGGTTCCCCCTGGAAGACGACGCGTCGCTGTCGCCGCTCGCCGTCGGCCGTGATGTAGTACGCGTTCACGTTGTACGCGATGGTCCGGTCGCCGAACGCGGCCGCGAGCGCGTCCCCGAACGCCGTGTCCGGCGGGCCGCCGACGTAGTAGCCGCGCTGGCCGGCGTCGCGGAACGTCGCGTTCGAGGCGTTCCAGTGCCGGAGCGTGGCGGACAGCGACCCGTCCTCGCGGGCGGTCGCGAGCAGGCCGCTGGCGGCGCGCTCGTGTTGAGTCTCGATGTGCTGGCTGGCGGTGCTCGCGGTGAGCGGCGTGACCGCGGTCGCCTGGAGCGTGAACGCCACCGCGAGGATGACGACGAGCGCGGCGGAGACGCCCTCGAGGGTGTGTGCTTGCGCCCGCATGCTACCACACCCTCACGACGAGTTCGAGAGTGCGGTCGTCGACGTCGACGATGCGCCACGCGACGGTGACGTCGCCGTCCTGGGGGACGGCGTCGCCCGCCGCAGCGGTCGTCCCGTTCACCACGGCGACCGCGCCATCGGGCGTTTCGAGCGTGGCGTTCACGTTCCGGTAGGACTCGATGGGGAGGCGGGCCGCGGGGTCGGTCCCGTCGGCGAAGAACGACGACACCTGCTCGGCGTCGAGTCGGTACGGGTCCTCTGGGGCGCCGAGGCTGTCGGTCGCGAGGTCGTCGGCGATGCGGTTCGCGGACACCGGGTCGCCCGCGCCGGCGCCCGTGAACGGCGTGGTGATGCCGGGAACGAACGCGAACGCGAACGCGACGGTGACGAGGAAGACGCTGACGCCCGCGGCGAAGTCCATGGTGGTCTGTGCGCGAGTCATCACGTGAAGGCGAACGCTATCAGTGCGACCGTCGGGAGGACGACGGCGAACTTCACGCCCGAGAGCAGGTCGGCGTCCCGGATGTACCCCGCGATGAATCCGGAGATGACCCCCTGCATCGTGACGGCGTGGAAGAACATCGCGCCGAGTTCCTGCGTGTCGATGTTCCCGCCGAAGCTCAGTTCGTTGGCGCCCGCTTCGGCCGCCGCGCTCCCCGACCCGGCGGCGGACGTGGAGAGGCCGCTCATCGTCCCGAGGAACTTCACCTTCAGGATGACCATCACCGCGAGCAGCGTGAGGTACGTCATCACGATGATGACGACCTGCATCCGGGCGCGGGAGCGGCGCTCGCGCTCGATGTCGTCCTGGTTCTCGCTGGCCTGCGCGGCGGTCGTGAGGACGGCCGTGATGCGACTCGACGCCTCCTGTGCCTTCGCGACGAGTTTCACGGTGCGCGCGAGCCGCGGGATGTGGTACTTGTTGTTGAACTCGACGAGCGCGCGCCGCAGGCTCGTGCCGTAGTTCACCTTCGCGTACATCACTTCGAACTCCTGGCCGAGTTTCCCGCTGGTGGTGTCAGAGACGGTCTTCACGGATTCGAGGAGCGTCATTCCGGTGTCGTTGGCCGACGAGAGTTTCCGGAGGTTGTCCGAGAGTTTGTCCGTGATGCGGCGCCGCGAGCGCACGTTCCACTCGCGGAACACCGCCAGCGGCACGCCGATGACGTACAGCGGGAGGTAGGCGTAGACGAACGTCCCCCAAATCGGGGACGCTATCATGGCGTCCAGTGAGGTCGGCGCCACCCCGCCGAACACCGCGGACCCGACGGCGACGAGCGTCACGGGGACGGTGAACGCGAGCGTGAACAGGGGGTTGTCCCGGAAGAACCGCACCGGGTGCCGGACGACCTGAATCGTCTCGTAGTTGCCCTCGCGGCTCTTCACGCGGTCGAAGAGGCTGTAGTCGCCGACGAAACGCTCGACGAGCCCCAAATCCAGCAGTCCGGGCTCGCGTCCGGCGTCGTCGCCGTCGCCGACCTCGAGGTAGCCGTCGCCGGGTTCGTCCTGTTTGACCGTGGAGACGAGCACGAGGAAGCCGACGCCGACCAGCGGCGTGAGCACGTAGACGGTGGCGTACAGCAGGAACATCTGGGCCTGCCCGAGCATGCTCATGATGACGAGGATGATGATGAGGAGCAGCGGGAACAGCGACAGCGTCATGTACATCTCGCCGAACAGTTCGAGGGTCTCCAGCGTGAGTTCCTGTTGCTGTTTGGCGGTGCGCATGTGTTTGTCCTTCTTGTCCGCGAGGAACTCCGTCATGTCACCCCCGGAGTTGATGATGGAGAGCATGTCCGTCAGAAACTGGCTGAGTTCGTCACTCGGCGTCTCCATCGAGCGGTTCCGCACCGCCGTCCGGTAGTCCGTGTCGAAGTACTCCGTCTCCTGGACGATGCTCCGGAACTCCATGGCGACCTCGCCGTAGGTGTCGTCGGCCTTCGCCATCGCCTCCAGAATCTCCAGTTGGTTCATGCCGCCGATGGACAGCGCGTACATGAACGAGACCGAGTCCGCGAGGAGCATGTTTATCTCGCGCTCTCTGGAGTTCGAGCGCATGTAGGGGACGGCGAGCAGCGTGCCGAACCCGAGCGTGAACCCCAAGAACCCGAACACGAGGCCGGTGACGACGACGAGCGCGGGCACCTTCAGCGCGTTCACGATGGCGAGCAGCGTCGGGTTCGGCACCGGGACGCCGATGATGACGTCGGTGGCGACGACGCCCGTGTAGAACAACACGTACCCGAGGCCGAGGCCGACCAACCAAAGCAGCGCGCCGACGAGGACGCCGACGCCGATGGCGCGCGAGACGAATAACTCGACGGGGTCGTCCATGCGGGCTTCCGCGAGTTTCGTCTCGACGTCCGCGACGAAGTCGCTGCGCTCGTCGAACGCCCACTGGTAGACCGGGTAAAAGCGGTCCGCGAGGACGTCCGCGCCCTCCCCGAAACTACGGGACTCGGTGCTCATTCCGCATCGTCCTCCGACGGTGCGTCGTCGCCGAGGACGCCGTCGTCCGCGAGCGCCGTGCCGCCGTCGGCGGCCTCGTCGGCGCCGTCAGCGTCGAACTCGTCGAAGCCGTCGCCGTGAGCGACGCGCTCTATCGCGGACTCGAGGTCGCCGTCGCTCGTGCGCTCGGCGACCACGTCGTCGGCGGGGTCGGTCGTGAGCGCGGACGCCAGCGAGTCCGGCGTCTCGCCCTCGAACTCGGCGAGCACGCCGCCGTCCTCGCGGGCGGTTTCGAGGATGCCCTCGGCCTCTTCGAGGACGCCCTCCGAGGGGTCGGGGCGGGGCACCATCTCCTCCTTCTCGGGGTCCACGTCGATGAGCACGCTCTCCATCCCGCGGAGGTCCTCGAGGGCCTCCTGGAGTTGGTCGTTCGCGACGAGCGTCAGGATGGTGTCGGGGTCGTTGATGTACGCCTGGGCTGTCGCCGCGACCTGCGCGTACTCGTTGAGGCCCTCGACGATGAGGTACGCGAGCAGCACGCGGCGCTCGTCGAGTTGGCGTTCGAGTTCGCGGTGGGTCCACCCGCGGTCGAACCGAATCTCGTCGAGCGTCGAGGAGTCCGCGGTCTGCCGGTAGGAGTCGTCCTCGGGCTCCCACTGGAACACGTCGTTGACGTTAATCTCGTCGTTCTCGGCGTCGTAGCGGTTGATTTCCGTGATGGAGCGGTTGCGCCGAACCTTCTGTCCCCGGACTCGCGTCTGGGACTGCACGCTCACGAGGTCGAGCGCCGTGAACAGCGTCTTCGAGACGTTGATGGGTTCGGTGGTGAACCGCTTGAGCACCTCGCCGACGTTGTCCGCGTGGAACGTCGTGTACGTCGTGTGGCCCGTCGACATCACCTGGAACAGCGTCCGGCCCTCCTCGCCGCGCACCTCGCCCATCACGATGTAGTCGGGGCGCTGGCGGAGCGCGGCCTCCAGCAGGTCGAACTCGTCGATGTCGCCGGACTCGTCCTCGCCGAAACTCGGCCGGGTGACGCTGGCGATCCAGTTGCGCTGCGGGAGTTCGACCTCGCGGGTGTCCTCGATGGAGACGATTTTCGTGTTGCTCGGGATGAAAAGCGAGACTGCGTTCAGGCTCGTCGTCTTCCCAGAGGCGGTGCCGCCCGCGAACACGATGCTCTTGTGGGACTCGATGGCGAGCCAGAGGAACGCCATCTCGTCCAGCGAGAACGTCTGCCAGTTCACGAGGTCGACCGGCGTGAACGGCACGTCCTTGAACTGGCGGATGGTGTAGTTCGTGCCGTGGTCCGAGACCTCCTGCCCGAGCGTGAGTTGGGCGCGCGAGCCGTCCGGGAGCGTCGCGTCGACCTGCGGCTGGCGCTTCGAGATGCCCTTCCCGGAGCGCTGGGCGAGTTTCACGACGAAGTCGTCGAGGCTCTCGCGGCCGTGCTGGACGTTCGTGATGAGGTTCTCGTAGTCGGTGTGGTAGACGAACACCGGCGAGTCGTAGCCGTCACAGGAGACGTCCTCGACGTTGATGTCGTGTTTCACGCCGTCGATGCGCTCGTAGCCGACGAAGTCTCGCTGGAGCGTGTACAGCAGCGTCTCGACCTGGTACTCGGTGAGCGTGTCCGGGTCCTCGTCGAGTACGGCGGGTTCGGGGCGCGCGGCGAGGCCTTCGAGTCGGTCGCCGTCTGACGCCGCTTCCTCGGGCGGGTCGCGGCCGCCGAGCGCCACCAGCACGCGGTCCAAAAGCGACTGCTCGGTCGCCGTCGGGTCGTCGAAGAGGTCGTAGCGGTCGAGCAGTTTCCGGGTCTCGCGTTCGATGACCTGCCGGCGCTGTGGCTGGTCGGCGGCCGCCGCCACGTCGTCGCTCGCGTACTTGATTGCGGTGCGGAGTTTCCCCGTGAGGAACTCCTGTAAGTCCCGCTCGATGGGGTTGCGGTACGGCTCCACGAGGTAGTACTTCTTCTCGTTCTCGCGGTCGGAGTGGAAGATGACGACGAACGCGTAGGGCTTGTTCACCCAGTAGCGCTCGACCTCCCGGAAGTGGGCTTTCTTCGGTATCGGCACCGCTTTCTCCAGGTCGTAGCGGTTGGCGAGCGTGGTGCGGCCGTCCACCGTCGAGAAGAACGCGTCCTCGTCGACGTCCTCGCGCACGTCGACCGTGCGCTCGTCAACCAGTTCGCGCGTCTCGGTGGCGGCGTCCTCCTTCAGCGACAGCCACCCGGCCGCGTCGTCGGGGTCGAATCCGAGGTACTTCGCGGGGTCGAACGGGATTACCTCGCCGTCGTCGTCGCGGGGATGCGTCCAGTCGTTCTCGCCGACGTAGTAATGTTCGCGCTTGAAGTGCTCCCAGAGCCACTCGTCTTTGACGACGGGCGTCGTCGCGGGGTCGGTGAACGCGTCGAAGTAGGCGTGGAGGTCGCTCGCGCGCTCGACGGCGTCGCCCACGACGTCGTGTCGTGCTTCCGGTTCGAACCCGAGGTCGTCGGCCGGGTCGGCGTCGACGGCGTCCCAGTCCGGCTGTGGCGGGTCGGCGTCGAGTTCGTCCCACGCCGGGTACGGCGGCGTGACTTCGACGCGCTCGTCGTCGGCGGCCTCGGCTTCGCGTTTCGCTTCCTCGCGGCGGGCGCGCTCGCGGTTCTCCTGTACGCGCTCGGCCGCGCCGTCGGGGCCGTACTCGTCGAGGTAGTCCACCCACGTGTACTCGCCGACGCCCGGCGAGTCGTCCGTCGGGCCGTCGTCGACGCGCCGGACCGCGGGTTCGAGGTCGCCGGCCAGCGGCGCGCGCGCGTCGACCGCGTCGCTGTCGACGTCGCCTACCGTCACCCCGTCGTCGGGCGTCGCCGGGTCTGTCGGGGGTTCGCCGGCGTCTGTGTCGTCACTGCCGCCGGCGACGGGTTCCCCGTCCGCCTCGGCGTCGTCCCCTGCCATTGCCGGGTACTGTCCCTACACCGTGAAAAACCCTTGCGACAACGTGCCATGATGTTGCACGATTGATGTGCGCGCCGAAGTCACTCGTACCGGAGCGCGTCGATGGGGTCGGTGCGCGCGGCGTCCCACGCGGGGTAGAGGCCGGCGACGACGCCGACGAGCAGGCCGACGGCGACGGCGATGGCCGCCCACTCGACGGGGAACGTCATCGGCAGGCCGACGTACCGGGTCGCCGCGAACGCACCGAGCAGTCCGAGCACGACGCCGAGGACGGCACCGAGGACGCCCAACACGACGGCTTCGGCGAGGAACAGTTGGAGGACGTCGCGGTTCTGCGCGCCGACGGCTTTCATGATGCCGATTTCGCGGGTGCGTTCGGTGACGGAGACGAGCATGATGTTCGCGATGCCGATAGAGCCCACCACGAGGGAGATGACCGCGACGCCCGTGACGAACGCGGTGAACGTGTCGAGCAGGCTCCGAATCTGGTTCACGAGGTCCTGGGCGGTCTGCGCGCGGAACTCGTAGGTCGCGGGCTTGAGGCTGCTCGCGTCGGAGTCGCCGTCGAGGTAGGCGAGGACGCGCTCGCGGGTCGGGTCGACGGACTGGAAGTCCTCTGCGACGACCGTGAGCGTCGGGTAGACGCGCTGGGGGACGCCCTGCGTCGGACTCTCCAGTCGCGTGTCGTAGAACGGGTCGGTCGGCACGTACACCTGTGGAACGGCGAACCCGGCGAACGGCCCGGCGTCCGCCGAGAGAATCCCCGAGACGGTCGCGTTCACGCGCGAGCCGTCCGGCCGGACGACGACGACGCTGTCGCCGACGGAGACGTTCGCGTCGAAGAGGTCGACCGCCGGTTCGTTCAACACGACCTCGGGAGCGCCCTGCGCGTAGGGGCCGCCCGCGACGAACTCCTGTGGCGCGCCGTACTCGAAGAACGCGGGCGTGCTGGCGGTGAGGCGGTTGTACGCGAGCGTCTGCCCGCCGACCGACAGCCCCGCGACCGGCACGTCGCCCGAGGGCACGACGGCGTTCACCCCCGTCAGGTTCCGAATCTCGCTCACGTCGTGTTCGGTGAACACAGCCTGCCGGGGACCGGGCGGGCCGGGCTGGGCGTCGGCGGGCGCGGCGCTCACGGACATCGACGGCGACTGGCCGCCCGCGACCTCGCCGAGCACGTCTGCCTGCAGGCTCGCGCCGAGCGTGACGAACGTGATGACGGCGGCGACGCCGATAGCGACGCCGAGCGTCGTCAGCACCGACCGGAGGCGGTGCCCGCGGATGGCGCGTACGCTCATTCGCAGGCTCTCGACCGGGTTCACGGCTCGCCCTCCGCGGTCGGGCGCCGCGGCTCCGCGACGCGCTCCTCGCGTTCGACCTCGCCGTCGAGCAGGTGGACGATGCGGTCGGCGTGTTCGGCGATGTGGCGCTCGTGGGTGACTAAGAGGACGGTGTTGCCGGCGCGGTGAAGGGCAGCGAACTGCGCCATGATGGCCCGTCCCGTCTCCGAGTCGAGGTTCCCGGTGGGTTCGTCGGCGAGCAACAGCGCCGGGTCGTTGGCGAGCGCTCGGGCGATGGCGACGCGCTGGCGCTGGCCGCCCGACAGTTCGCTCGGCAGGTGGTCCGTCCGGCTTCCGAGGCCGACGCGGTCGAGCAGGTCGGCGGCGCGGCGCTCGCGCTGGCGACTCGGCACGCCCTGGAACACCATCGGGAGCGCGACGTTCTCCGCGGCGGTGAGCCGCGGCATGAGGTTGAACGTCTGGAACACGAACCCGATTTTCGTGCCGCGAATCGTGGTGCGGTCGCGCTCCGAGAGTTTCGTCACGTCCCGGCCGTCGACGACCACCCGGCCCTCGCTGGGCGTGTCGAGGCAGCCGACGAGGTTCATCAGCGTGGACTTCCCGGAGCCACTCGGCCCCATCACGGCGGTGTACGACCCCCGGGGGAGGCGCAAAGAGACGTCGCGGAGCGCGTACACCGTCTCCCCGCCGAGCCGGTAGGTCTTCCGCACGCCGTCGAGGACGACGGCGGGCGCCACGTCGCTCATCGCCGCCCCCGGCGGTCGGCGCGCTGGCTCGCGGACATGTCAGGACAGACGCGCTCCAGCGAGGTAACGTTGCGGGGCGGTCGGCCTACTGGTACTCCTCGACGACCGTCACGTCGCCGTCCTCGACCTCGATGTCGACGAGCGGCGTGACCTCGTGGGGTGAGTCGGCCATCGCGGAGTCCGACCCGACCTTCCGGATGACGACGACGGTGTCCGCGATTTCGGCGCCGATGTCGTCCAGCGAGTCGGTGAGCGCGCGGAGCGTCCCGCCCGTCGAGAGCAGGTCGTCGAGGACGAGCACGCGGTCGCCCTCGTCGACGTCGTTGATGTACATCTCGCTCTCGGAGTAGCCGGTCTCCTGGTGGAGGGACACCTCGCCGGGGAGGCCGTACTCGCGCTTGCGGACGACGGTCAGCGGGATGTCGGTCTGGAGGCTGACCGCGGTGGCGATGTGGATACCCATCGCTTCCGGGGTGACGATTTTGTCGACGCCTTCGAGGTCGGCGACGCGCGTGACGCCGACGACGACCTCGCGGAGGAGCGCGGGTTCGAGCATCGGGACGCCGTTGCTGATGGGGAGCACGACGTACTCGTAGCCGCCGTCTTTCTCGATGACGGGCGCTTCGTCGAAGGACTCGCGGAGTAACTCCATACGCAGTGTTCAAGAACGACGACTAAAGACTGCCGGAACCAGATTCGCTGGGCACGTTCGTGGTGTCAGAACGTCGCGCCGTCGAACCCGAAGAAGGCCGTCTCGTACCCCTCGTGGCGCGACAGTTGGGTCGGCGACGTGACGCCCACCTGCAGGTCGTCGCCCTCGCTCACGCCCGAGACGGCGGCCGCGTAGTGGTAGCCGAGTTCGGGGTCGAGCGTCGGCACGAGCGGCACCGACTCGCCGGAGTCGCCGACAGTCACGTCGAGCGTCGACGCGGCCAGTGGGAAGCGATTGTAGGCCGAGCGCAGGGACGCCGCGACGTACGTCTCGTCGCTCCCCGTGGCGAGGTTCCCGCGCGATTCGGCGGTGCCGACGACGAGTTCAGCGCCCGCACCCGACTCGGTGCCGCGCACGTCGACCGGGAGCGAGTCCGCGGGCGGCGACTGCCCCATCGACACGAACCCCATCCCCATCGGGTCGACCGTTCCGGGAGTGCCCTCGCGGTCGGCGGCGATGTCCGTGAACGCGAGGTCGTCGAGCGCGGCCGACTCGAAGGTGAACGAGAAGGAGAACGGAATCGGGCCGTCCGGCGCCTCGACGCCGTCCGTCCGCCGGGTGCCGCCGGGCGCCACG
This sequence comes from Halobacterium litoreum, assembly GCF_021233415.1. Classification (NCBI taxonomy): domain Archaea; kingdom Methanobacteriati; phylum Methanobacteriota; class Halobacteria; order Halobacteriales; family Halobacteriaceae; genus Halobacterium; species Halobacterium litoreum. The sequence continues at coordinate 1,512,511 of NZ_CP089466.1, forward strand.
CTGACCGTCGCCTCGTAGTCGCCGTCCGGGCCGAGTTCGACGTTGTCGCCGTAGTGGACGCCCATCCGCTGGGAGAGCATCTGCCACGGGCTGAGCGTGCTCGTCTCGCCGTCCGGGTCGGTGAGTTCGACCCGCGGGCTGGCGGCGGGGAGCGCGACGCCCGCCTCGGCGTCCCAGACGGACACCATCAGGTGGACGTCCTCGGCGGATTCCGCGTTCACGCGCTCGGTCTCGGAGCCGCGAGTCAGCCAGAAGCGGTGCGGGAACGTGTACGTGAGCGCGGCGCGGTACCGGCCGTTCGCGCCCTTCCCCGCCATCGTCATCCCCTCGTAGTGCGTCGGAACGTAGGGCTCGTCCGGGCGGTTCTCGGGGAGCGGCGGCTCCCGGTTGGCCTTCTGGGTCTCCAAGAGGCCGAAACAGCCCGCCGTCGCCGCGAGCCCCGACACGCCGGTCGCCGCGAGGAACGAGCGCCTACGCATCGTTGCCCTCCGGCGTCGGGAGCGACCGACTGCTCCGGGGCGGCAGGAGGTAGTTCCCGCGCCGCGTCACCGACAGGTACTGCCGGATGCCGTTGTTCGTGCGCCGACCCACCGCCGACTGCTGTGAGATGTCGTCTGCGTTCATGGCGTCTCTGGTGGCTTCGAAGTCAGCGATTTCGCGCTGGAGCGCGAGGAAGTGGACGCCCGCGCGTCCGCCGTCCGTCGAGTCGAAGTCCCGCCGCAGAATGACGGGGCGCCCGTCCTCGCGGACGGACTGGAGTTTCTGTCCGTGGCCGACGACGCCCTCCTCGCGGGCCGTCTCGGTCGGGTCGCCGCAGTCGTCTAACTGCGGGGTCGCGCCGAGGTTCTCGCCGGTGCCCTCCACGGCACCGGACTCGGCGTGCGCGGGACAGAACATCTTCGCGACGCGCTCCTCGCGGCCGTCCTGCTCGTACCACTGCTGGAGGTTCAGGTCGATGTGGGAGACGTGCTGGGTGGTGCCGCCCGCGAACGGCCCGGACTGAATCGTCACGCGGTCCTCGGTCGCCTGGCTCTTCTCGAAGTCCGACTTGAACCCCATGTAGAGGGGTGCGTCGTCGGGCACGGGTTCCGAGTCGGGGACGCCGCCGGTGTCCTGATTCTCCGCCGGCAGGCCCTCGCCGACGAAGCCGGTGCGGCGCTCGGTCACCGAGAACGCTTCGGTGAGCGCCGACCGCATCGAATCGCCGTTGACGTCCTCGCGGTTCCCGCGCAGCCCCTCCTCGGCCTCGAGGACGACCTCGGCCCGGTCGCTCGCGAGGTGGACGAGGGCGTCCGAGTCGTCGAACGCGGGGGATTCGAGGTCCGAGAGCGCGCGCGGTTCGGGCAGGCCGACGCCCTCGGGCGACCCGCCGAGCGACTCGAAGTACGCCGGCGAGTAGCCGACGGTGAACAGCAGGCCCTCGTTCGACCACTCGTAGGCGGTCTCCAGCGACCGGAGCGAGGCCTCGACGGCGTCCCGGTCGTCGTCGGTCGGTTCGCTCCCGTCGAAGTCGAGGTGCAGGAGGACGTGGTGGCGCGGCGGGCGCACGTTCGCGTGGTCGTCGCGCGCCGAGTGTGCGTTCCACGCGTGCTGGCGGTCGGGGAGGGAAGCGGGGTCGTCGGTCCCTGTCGGAACCGGTTCCTCGCTCCCGCGGTCCATACACGCCGCGAGCGCGCTCGCGCCGCCGATGGCGACGGCCGACTTGAGGAACGCGCGACGCGGAACGCCGCGCTCGTCGGGGGACATAGTCGAGAGTTACGGACGCGACTGAAAAGGGATTCTGGTGCGGGCGTCGAATTCGACGCGCGAACCAGAATCAGTTAAGGCACGGAATCGCTACGCCGGAGTATGCAGACGATACGGCGCGCCGCGCGCGCCACCGGCGGAACGGTCGCAGCGACGGCAGTCGCCGGCACCGCGGCGGCGCACTCGGGAACGACGCACGCCGGCACGCCGCACTGGCTGTTGTTCGTGCTCGCCATCGCGGGCGCACTCGGCACCGCGGGCGCCGTCGCGGCGTACCGTCGCGGCGCCCTCGACGGCACGGTCGGCGCGCTCGCGGCGCTCTCGGCGGCGCTCCTCGCGGCGTTCGGTCTCGTCGGCCTCGTCGAACTCCAGGTCGTCTCCGAGACGCCGCCGTCGCTCACCGACATCTACCCCGGCCTGAGCCTCGCCGTCGCGGGCGCGATGGCAGTCGGGAGTCTCGTCGTCGGCCGCTGGAAGTTCCCCCAGCGCCCCCGGTACACCGCGCTCGGCGTGCTGCTCGCGGCGTGGGTCGTCTACCCCGTCGCGATGCCGAACGGCGGCGTCTACCACCCGCTCGGCTACGTGCTCGTGGCGACCGTCGCGTTCGCCGTCGGGTACGTCGTGTGGCGGGACACGCGGGCCGTCGTCCAGAGCCTGCGGCGCGACCGCCGACCGCTCGCGGGCGGCCTGCTCGCCGGCACCATGTTCGTCGTGTTCCTCGCGTTCTCAGCGGGCACGCTCACGCTCAACCCCGACGCAGGCGTCGGCGCGCCAACCGAGACGCTCGTGTTGTTCATCCCGGTCGCCGACCCCCTCGTCGCGTGGCCCGCCGTCGAGTTCGTGTTCCCCTCCGTCCCGCTCGCCGGGTTCGTCTCCGTCGGCACCGTCCTCCTCTTCGGCCTGCTCGGGGGGCTCGTCACCCTGAACGTCGGCGTGCTCGTCCAGCAGTGGCGCGCCGGCGCCGCCGCCGACTCCAGTACCTCGGTTCTCGGGATGGCCGCGAGCACCGGCGCGACGGCGTGCTGTTGCTGTGCGCCCGCGTTCTACGGCGTGATTTCGGTGATTTTCGGCGCCGCCGCGACGCCCGCGTACTGGGCGTTCATGAACCCCGCGTCGCCCGTCGGCGGCGTCTTCTTCGCGTCCAGCGTCCTGTTGTTGCTCGGGAGCCTCGTGCGGTCGACGGGCGGCGGACAGAGCGCGGTCCCGCAGTGACTCACTCGGGGCACGCCAGCAGCGTCGACACCGTCGCCGCGTCGACCGTCCCGTCCTCGCCGACCGTCGCCGCGGTCGTGCGCTGATTGCAGTCGAAGGACGACGCCGCCACCGTCTCGGTCGCCGCGTCCCCGGACTCGACGACGGTCGCGGACAGCGCGTAGTCGGCCGGCTCCGGAATCGACACCGACGCCGAGGCGCCGGGTTCGAGCGCGTAGACGCCGTCGAACGGGTACTGGCCGTCTCGCTCGACGAGCAAGCGCACGGTCCACGTCTCGTCGGTCGGATTCTCGGCGACGAGCGCGTGCGGAGCCGGCTCGTCGGGCTCCGGTTCGGTGGTCGCCGTCGGGCCACCGACCGTCGCCGTCGTCGCGTCCCCGGCGGGAACGTGTTCGGTAACGACGCCCGGGCACGCCATCAGCGTGGACGCCGTCTGTGCGGTGAGGTCGCCGTTCCGGAGCGCGAACGACGTGCGCTGGACGTTACAGGTGAACGCGTCCGGGCCGAGCGCGACGGACTCGCTGGCGTTCCGCTCGGGGAGTTCGCAGGTCGCGTCGAAGCGCGCGAGGTCGGTCAGCGAGACGCGGACCGCGGCGCCGGGCGCGAGCGCGAACGCCCGGTCGAACGACGCTTCGCCGTCGCGTTCGACGGCGAGCGAGGCGACCAGTTCGCCGTCGCCGCGGTTCGGTACCACGAGCAGGTGTTCGCGCCGACTGCCCGCGTCGGCGAGCGACCCGTCACCGACCGCGAACGACACCGTCTCGCCGGCCGCGACGCGCGTTCGCTCGGTTTCCGGCGACGCCTCGTTCGCGTCGCCGTCTGTCGTCTCGGTGCGCGTCGTCTCGTCGGACGTCGGCCCGCGAGTCGTCGAGTCGTCGGCGCTCGGCGCGCGCGACGCACAGCCCGCGGCGAGTGTGGAGAGGGCGATACCGGCGGTTCCCAGAAACGCTCTGCGTTCCATACCACGACTACAGCGAGGGACACCATCCCCGTATCCCAGATTCAAAGACGCGTTTGAATCTGGTAGCCCGTCGGTCACCGACTCGGCGGCGCGTAGCGGTACTGCCAGAACGCGAACGCGCCCGCGATGACGAACAGGCCGGTGGCGAAGACGGCGCCGCCCGGACCAGTGGCGTAGGCGGCGACGGCGTCGAGGAGCGAGGGGTCGGTTGGCTGGACGGGTGCGTCGCGGGGCGCCGCTATCGGCGTCGGCGACGGCGACGACTGCGAGAGCGCCCGGAAGTGGACGACGAGGCTGGCGAGCGCGACGAACACGACGCCGGAGAGCGCGCGACGGAGCGCCCGCGACACCGACGGGCGGGCGCGCTCGGCGCCCGCGAACAGGACGAGCGAGCCGTTCGCCGGCGCGTACACGTCCATCTCGCGGCCCTGCTCGGAGTACCACGTCTCCACGACTTCGATGAGGCCGGCGTCCCGGAGGCGTTCGAGGTGGTAACTGACGTTCTGCACGGACGAGTCGACGGCGTCGGCGACGTCCGAGGCGGTCTGAGGGTCGTCGTAGAGCGAGACGAGAATCGAGCGCGCGGTCTCGGAGGATGCCACGCGGAACACGTCGTCGGCGGCCGCGTCGTCGAACGCGACCAGTTCCGGGTCGAGGTCGCGGTCGTCGACGGACGGCTTCAGCGGCAGGAGCGTCGACATACCGACTCGTTTCTCGCAGGGGGACTTAGGCACGGCCGACACTCAAAGGCGCCTTTGAATCCCGCGAGTCAGTCCAGTAGCGAGTCCACGAGGCGCTCGAAGCGGTCGACGAAGCGCTCGGGCGCGGACGGCCGGACCGCTTCGAGGACGGCCACCGTCTCGTCGGGGCGAGTCAGCGCGAGCGTCACGCGGTTCCGCGAGTCGCGGCGCTTCTCCACGACCCCGCAGTCTTCGAGGTTCGAGACGTGGTGTTCGAGCGTGCTGCGCGCGACGCCGACGCTCTCGGCGACGTCGCCCGGCGACGACGGGCCGTTCTCTAGCAGACTGACGAGCACGTCGCGGGCCGTCTCGCGGCGGGCGAGCGCGAGCGCGCCGCGCTCCCACTCGTCGGTCTCCGGCGGGAAGTAGTGAGTGCGCCCGTAGAAGCCGTCGGCGTCGAGGGCGTCCTCGTCGCGGAGGCGCCGGACGTGGTGTTGGACTTGGCCGGCGGCGAGGTCCAACTCCCGGACGAGCGCGTTGAAGTGGACGCCCGGGTTCGCGTCGACGTGGTCGCGGATGTCTTCGCGCACGTCGGTCATCGCGTTCCACCTCCGGCGGCGTCCGCGGAGCGCGCGTAGTACACCGCCGCGACGACGAGCGCCGCCATCACCACGTCCAGCGAGTGCTCGACGAGGTGGTGGCTGTCGAGCGCGACGGCGCCCGCGAGGCTCGCGCCCGCGACGACGGTGCGCGCGAGCAGCGCGCCGAGCGCGAGCGCGACCAGCAGGTGAGAGCGGGAGCGCCGCCGCAGGAACACGGCGAGCGCCGCGCCCGTGAGCAGGGCGGCAGCGACGCCGGCGAGCGCGAGCGCCCCCACGAGAGGGAGACTCATGCCCGTGGCCTGTGCGTGCGCGATGGGTATCACGGCTCCCCCTAGCGCCCGAAGCGTGCTAAGCGCTCGGGTTCGCGTCACGACCCGCCGTGTGGTCGCGCTGAGCGCGTCCTGACTACCGGTCGACGTCGCCCATGATGGTGTCGAGGCTGCCGAGCGTGGCGATGAGGTCGGGGACGTAGCCGCCCTCGGTCATCTCGTGGAGCGCCGAGAGGTTCGAGAACGACGGGCCGCGAATCTTGAACCGCGCCGGCTTCTCGGTGCCGTCGGCGCGGATGTAGATGCCGAGTTCGCCCTTCGCGGACTCGACGGCGCGGTAGAGTTCGGTGTCGGCCTCGGGCTTGAGGGTGCGGGGGACGTTGGCCTGAATCTCGCGGTCCTCTTCGGGCCAGTCCTCGAGCAGGTCGACGCACTGCTCGACGATTTTCGCGGATTCCGCGACCTCCTGGAGGCGGACGAGCAGGCGCGTGAAGTTGTCGCCCTCGTCCTGAGTGACGACGCTCCAGTCGAGTTCGTCGTAGTAGCCGTAGGGGTCGTCGCGGCGCAGGTCGTAATCTACGCCCGACCCGCGGGCCGATGGGCCGGTAACGCCGTAGTCCTTGGCGACGTCGGGGTCGAGGTAGCCGGTGTCGACGGTGCGCGCCTGGATGATTTCGTTCTCCGTGAGGAGGTTCCGGTACTCGTGGAGGCGCTCGGGCACCTCGTCGACGAAGTCACGGACGTCCTCGAAGAACTCCGCGCGGGGCTCGGGGACGTCCCAGACGACGCCGCCGAGGCGGAAGTAGTTGAACATCAGCCGCTGGCCCGTGAGGTCTTCGAGGAGGTCTTGGACCTTCTCGCGGTCGGTGATGGCGTACATGAACGTCGCGGTGAAGTCGCCGATGATGTCGAGGGCGTACGCGCCGACGGCGAGCAGGTGCGCGAGGATGCGGGAGAGTTCGCCGCTCATCGTGCGCAGGACTTGGGCGTACTCGGGGACCTCGATGTCCGCGAGGTCCTCGGCGACGCGGGCGTACGCCCACTCGTTCAGGAGGCCCGCGCCCGACCAGTCCCAGCGGTCGGGGTACGGCATAATCTGGTAGCGATACGTGCCCTGCTGGCACATCTGCTCCTCGCAGCGGTGGATGTAGCCGATGTCGGGGTCCACGTCCGCGACGACTTCGCCGTCCAGCACGACTTCGAGGTGGAGGACGCCGTGCGTGGCGGGGTGGTGGGGACCGATGTTGAGGAGCATCGTGTCCGTGTCGTCGGGGTTCTGGTGGCCTTCGAGGGGGTTGGCGTGCTCCTCGAACGTGACAATCTGGGGCTTGTCCTGGTTGTAGTCCCGGCCGAGCGGGTGGCCCTGCCACGTCTCCGGGAGCAGAATCCGGCGGTGGTCGGGGTGGTCGTCGTAGTGAATCCCGACGAGGTCGTAGGCCTCGCGCTCGTGCCAGTTCGCGCCCGAAAAGACCGGCGCCCCGCTCTCCGAGACGGGGTCATCGCGGCTGGTCGGGACGACGACGCTGACCTCCTCGGTCGGGTCGTCGTACTGCCGGAGGTGGTAGATGCTCTCGAAGCGGTCCTCGTACTCCTGGGCGGTGACGCAGGCGAGGTGGTCGAAGCCGGCGTCCTCGCGGAGCGCGGAGAGGGCGTCCTGCACGTCGTCGGCGCGGACGACAGCGGCGGGCGCGTTCTCGTGGTCGTCCCAGTCGACGGCGTGCGGTTCGAGGGCGTCGAGGACGGAATCCGGCGCGTCGGCGACTCGCTCGTCGTGGCGTTGGAGCGGCATTCGTAGGGGGACTGTTTCGGCGCCACCGCCCAACAGATTCTGCCTCACAGGTGAAGGGGAATTAAGTAGTCGGGCGGGCGAGTCGGCGCCGATGAAACACGTCCGCGTGACCGTGGCGTTCCCGCCGGCCTACCGCCACCCGATGCACCAGTTCGCGGTGGAGCGCGACGACGTCTCGGACTACCGCATCGTGGAGTGGTATCCGGTGGGGGACGGCTCGACGACGCTCCTCCTCCAGTTCTCGGGGGACGCCGACGCCTACCGGGAGCGCATCGCGACCGTCGACTCGGTGGAGGCCCACCACGTCGCCGACGGCCCCGGCGACTCGGTGTTCGTGTACGCGAAGGACACGCAGGCCGACGCGAGCGGGCAGGCGGCGACGGACTTCTTCGTGCCCGGCATCGCGGTGGTCCCGCCCGTGGCGTTCAACGACGACGGCACGGTGACAGCCGCGCTCGTCGGCCCCGGGGAGGACGTGCAGGCGGGGCTCTCCGCGCTCCCCGACGAGATGGACGTGACCGTCGAGTCGGTGACGGCGTACCGCGGTCACGCCACCGGCCTGGGCGCGTCGCTGACGGACGCCCAACTGGAGGCCGTCGCCGCCGCCGTCGAGTGTGGCTACTACGAACCGACGCGCTCGGGGAGCGTGGCCGAGGTCGGCGAGAAACTGGGGTGTTCGGGGAGCGCGGCGGCCGAGCGACTGCGGCGCGCGGAAGCCGGCGTGATGGCGGCCGTCGCGGAGCGCGCGGGCGGCGTCAGTGACTGACCGACTGGCCGCGCATCGCCGCGAAGCCGCGTTCGAGGTCCTCGACGAGGTCCTCGGGGTGTTCGATGCCGACGGACATCCGAACCAGCGTGTCCGTGATGCCGTGGGCCTCGCGTTCCGCCTTCGGAATCGGCTCGTGAGTCATCCCAGCGGGGAGTTCCACGAGGCTCTCGACGCCGCCGACGCTCACCGCGAGCGCGAACTCCTCTAGGGCCTCGAGGAAGCGCTTGGCGTCGTCGAACTCGCCCGCGAGTTCGAAGGAGAGGATGCCGCCGTAGCCCGACGTCTGCTCCCGTGCGAGTTCGTGCTGGGGGTGGGACTCCAGTCCGGGGTAGTGGACCGCCTCCACGAGGTCGTGGTCTTCGAGGTACTCGGCGATGGCGAGCGCGTTCGCCTCGTGGTCGCGCATCCGCGAGGCGAGCGTCTTCGTGCCCCGGAGGACGAGGTAGGCGTCGAAGGGGGCGAGCACGTTCCCGAGGCCGACCTGCTGGAGGAACTGGAGTTCCTCGGCGAGTTCGTCGTCGTCCGTGACGAGCGCGCCGCCAACCGAGTCGCTGTGGCCGTTGAGGTACTTCGTGGTGGAGTGGGCGACCACGTCGGCGCCGAGCTCGAGGGGGTTCTGGAAGTACGGGCTGAGGAAGGTGTTGTCGACGCCGAGGCGGGCGTCCGCGTCGTCGGCGATGTCCGCGATGGCGGCGACGTCACAGAGCTTGATGAGGGGGTTCGTCGGCGTCTCCATCCAGACGAGCGTGGTCTCCGGGCGCACCGCGTCGGCGACGTTGTCCGGGTCGGTGGCGTCCACGAACGAGACGTCGACGTCGAGGCGGTCGCGGAACAGCGTCTCGAACATCCGGCGCGTGCCGGCGTAGAGGTCGTCGAACGCGACGACGTGGTCGCCGGGTTCGACGGAGGCCATCGCGACGGTTGCGATGGCGGCGGTGCCCGACCCGAACGCGAAGCCGTGGTCGCCGCCCTCCAGTGCGGCGAGGCGTCGTTCCAGCGCGAAGCGTGTCGGATTGTTTAGACGAGAGTAGAGGAAGTCGCCTTCAGCGGGGTCGACGTCCTCCAGGCTCATCTCCGGGTCGAGGCCGGGAAGTGCGAACGTCGACGCGAGGTGAATCGGCGATACCACGTCGCCGCGATGCGTTTCTCCGGGGTCTTCGCCGTGGCCGACGGCGAGCGTCTCCAGTCGGCGGTCGTCCATACCGGAGGGTCGGCAGTCGTCGTGAAGTACCTTTCGCAGATGTGATAATTATCCTCGCCGCGGAGATTATCGCGGCGAATATTGCGGGCGTCTCGGGCGGCCCGGACAACGCTTATCACCCGTCCGGAGACACGTGTAGACATGGACGATATTTTCGTCGGCCAACTGATGTCGGACGACGTCTACACCGCCACGAAGGACACCCTCGTCGAGGACGCCGCCGAGACGATGCTCAGCGAGGGCATCGGCTCCCTCGTCGTCGTGGACGACGACGGCCACCTCGAAGGCATCCTCACCACCACCGACTTCGTCGACATCGTCGCGAAGAGCAAGCCGAAGGCACAGACGACGGTCGAACGCTACATGACCACGGACGTCATCACCGCCGGCGCGCAGGACTCCATCCGCGACGTGGCGGACGCCATGATAGAACACGGCTTCCACCACATGCCGGTCGTGGACGACGACACCGTCATCGGCGTCGTCACCACGAAAGACCTCACCTCCTACATCTCCACGGTCCAGACGCCGAGTCCGGCCTAATTCGGGGCGTTCTCGCGGCCCGAAGCGATTCTCACAGATTTATGAGTGTCGTCGCTCATCCACACGTATGAGTCAACTCCGCCGAACGATCGAGGAGTTCCGCGCGAACTGGCGGGACCCCTCGTTCTGGCGCGAGGGACCCGAGTTCCTCTGGCGCAACGTCCTCACGCGCCCGCTCCGGCGAGCGCGGTGGGCGTACAAGCGCCGCGGGGACGTCGAGCAGTTCACCGTCGCGGAGGCCGACTGGGACAACTGCATCGTCCTCGACGCCTGCCGCTTCGACACCTTCGAGTCGGTCGCCGACCCCGACTGGGACCTCGAACCGCGGCTCGCGTCCGGGTCGGACACGGGCGACTTCCTCGCCGCGAACTACCCGCCCGAAGTCGAGGAAGACGACCTCGTGTACGTGAACGCGAACCCCCGCGTCGCCAAGGAACCGACCGGGGAGTTCACCGACATCGTCCACGTCTGGAAGGACCGCTGGAACGACGAGTACGACACCGTCCTCCCTGAGGACGCCAAGGCCGCGGCGCTCGACGCGGCCGAGGAGTACCCCCACAAGCGCCTGCTCGTCCACATGGTCCAGCCCCACATCCCGTACATCGGGCCGACCGCCGACGACCTCCCGAGTGGCGCGTCCATCCAGTCGATGCGTCCGGACGCCGAGATGGACGAGTCCAAGCCCTACGCCGCCGTGAAGGAGGGGCTCGTGGAACCGGAGACGATTCGGCGCGCGTACCGCGAGTCACTCGAACTCGCGATGGAACACGTCGAGGAACTGGTCGAAGCGCTCGACGGAAAGACCGTCGTCACCGCCGACCACGGCGACCTGCTCGGCGAGCGCGACGGCCGCGTCGTCGGCGAGTTCTCCGAGTGGGGCCACCCCGAGAACACGCCCGTCGACCCGCTCGTGAAGGTGCCGTGGGCGGTGGTGCCGTACGACGAACGGAAAGACATTCGAGCCGGCAGCCTCAGAGACACCAATCAGACCGACCCCAACCGTGAACAGCTCGAAGCCCTCGGCTACACGTAGCCCGACAGCGCCGACGCGTCGCCGCCCGACCGCCGGGCGTGTCTCACGTCCCCAGTCTCGACCACGCCACGCCTCATGGTGAGCGCGAAACGCCTCTGGTCGACGGCCGTCGGGTTCGCCGCCGCCGGCGTCGTGTTCGCGGCGATGTTCTGGTTCATCGGCGTGCAGGACATCCTCGACGCGCTCTCGCGCGCGGACCTCTCGCTGGTGGGCGTCGTCGCCGCGCTCATGCTCGGGTGGATTGTCGTGCAGGGACTCGCGCTCTGGGTGGTGTGGCAGAGCCTCGACATCCGCGTGTCGAGTTGGGCGGCCGTCCTCGTGTTCGCGGGCGCCGCGTTCGCGAACAACATCACGCCGTTCGGACAGGCGGGCGGCGAACCGGTCGCCGCGCTCCTCACCACGGACGTCTCGGACGCCGACTACGAGACCGCGCTCGCCGCCATCGCCGGCGCGGACGCGCTGAACTTCGTGCCGTCCACGAGCCTCGCGCTCGTCGGGAGCGCGACGTACGCCGTCCTCAGCGCCGTCAGTCCGCGCCTCCGCTCGGTCGTCGGCGTGGTCGCCGTCTTCGGCGTCACCATCTCGGTCCTCGCGCTCGCGATATGGTACAAGCGGAGCGCGGTGAAAGCGACCGTCGTCCGCCTCGCGACGCCGCCGCTGCGCGCCGGCGCGAAGTTCCTCCCGCGCATCCCCGTCCCGTCCCCGGAACGCATCGAACAGGGGTTCCAGCAGTTCTTCGCGTCCATCGAACGCATCGCGACCGACCGGCGCAACCTCGCCGCCGCGCTCGCGCTGTCGACGCTCGGCCTCGCGCTGCAGGCGACCGCGATGTGGATGACGTTCCAGGCGCTCGGCTCCGCGATTCCCTTCTACGTCCCCTTCTTCGTCATCCCGGTCGGCACGATGGCGGCGGTCGGCCCGACGCCCGGCGGCCTCGGCAGCATCGAGTCGGTTCACGTCCTCCTCCTCACGTCGATGACCGGCGCCGCGCTCCCGACGGTGGCCGCGGCCGTCGTCATCCACAGCATCGGCGGGTTCTGGCTGACGATGACCGTCGGCGGCGGGTCGATGGCCGTCCTCCGGGCGAGCGCGCGCTGACCCGCGCCCGCCCCGGCGCCGAGTAATCCGTTCGTAACAATCACCGCCGGAGCGACTACCGCCCGTATGGCGGGGGTGGCATACTACGAGGACGACGACGTCGTCGAACAGTACGCGGCGTACGCCGACGACGGTCTCACGGACGCGGAACGCGACGTCGTCGACCGGTTCTTCGCCGAGCGACGCGGGCGCGTCCTCGACGTGGGGTGTGGCACCGGCCGCACCACCGGTCCGCTCGCCGACCGCGGATTCGACGTCGTCGGCGTCGACGCCAGCGCCCCGTTGCTCGACGTGGCGCGCGACAGCCACCCCGGCGTCCCCTTCGAGCGCGGGGACGCAACTGACCTCGACTTCGCCGAGGAGTCGTTCCGGTGCGTGCTGTTCGCGGGCCTCGGCATCGACGACGTCCGGCCGGCAGCCCGGCGCCTCCGAGCGATTCTCGAAGCCCACCGCGTCCTCGAACCCGGCGGCGTGTTCGCGTTCGACGCGAACAACCTCGCGAACCGCTTTCTCTTCGACCCGCTGTCACCGGACGGCTGGCGCGAGATGGCGCGGTTCGTCGCGCGGAACCGCCGGCGCGGGACGCTGACCTCGCGGTACGCGAGCGTGGCGTTCGCACACGGCGTCGACGTCACGCACGCCATCACACCGTGCGCCCAGCAGCGACAACTGCGGGACGCCGTCTTCGACGTGGCCGCGGTCGTGAAGTCCGTCGCCGACCGCCGTCCCGTCCACCTCGACCCGCGGCCGTACTACGTCGCTCGGAAGCCCGACGTCGAAGCGCGCCCGTGACCCTACAGGTCGGTCCGGATGTCGACGACCGTCTTCGCCGTCTCGAAGATGTCGTCCGCGTCGAGGAACGCCTCGACGGAGTCGAACTCCGCGGGCTCGGTCGGAATCTGGAACGCGAGTTCGTCGTCGTCCACGCCGCCCGTGATGCGCGCGAGCGACTGCGTACCGCCCGCCTGCACGTGGACGACGGCTTTCACCACGTCCCCGTCGACCTGTACGTGTTGAATCTCCAGCGGGCCGTCCTGGCCGCCGTCCGCGTAGTGAATCGTCGCTGGCACCGCGTCCATCCCCACGAGTTTCGCGCCGAGCGTCGCCATACCGGAACGACGACGGTACGCCCGGATAAACGACGCGGCCCGCGGCGGGGCAGAGGGGCACGGCCGCCCGTTCTCACGCGGTGGCGTTCACCGCGGCGTTCGCGTCCGCCACGACGCGAATGTACTCGATGCGCCCGATGGGGACGCTGCTCTCGCCGCGAGCCTGAACCTCCACGATGCCGTCGGCCTCCTCGGCGAGGTAGTCACTCGGCGTGAACGTGAACGTCCCCTCGAAGTAGTTGCTGGTCACCGAGACGTCGCGGTACCGAATCTGTTCGTCCTCCCCGACCAGTTCGACGTTGGTCGGCGGGTCGTCCTCGTCGAGGTAGACGGACGCCGTCGGGTCTTCGGTCCACCCGTAGAACGTTACCGTGATTTCCTCGTTCGGCGCGACGCGGTCGGGCACGCCGCGCAGGTAGGTCGCCTGCGAGACGCGAGTGAGGCGGTGGGTTTCGGACTGGAGGTCGCCGGTGCGCGCGACCACGTCGAACGTCCGCTCGACGTCGCCGCCGAGGACGTTCCAGAGGCGCTCGCGACTCAGCGTGACCGTCGTCGTGCCGCTGCTCCCGGTGACGGTGGTGGTGAGGAGCGCGTCGTCGAACAGCACGTCGTCCTCGACGATTTCGATTCGGTGCGTGCCAGCGCCGAGGTCCGTGTACGCGATTTCGAGTTCGAGGGGCTGGCCGCCCTCGGCGATTTCCTCGACCGGTTCGTCGGTCTGCGGCGTGGTGATTTCGAGGTCGAGACCAGCGCGCTCGGCGGGCGCGCTGTCGGCGACCCCCGCCGTCGCCGCGGGGACGGCCAGCGCGACGGCGACGGCCACGGCCGCGACGGACGCGGTGCGGATTCGTGCCATATGCTAGCAAACGCCACGATTCGGTTTAGATATGCGCGGCGTATCGACGCCCGGGAGAACCGCCGCGAGGCAGTAAGGTCGTCCGAGATTCGGGAAACCTCAGCGGACCACTCGACAACCCGAGTCTACCGGCCGGGCGCGCCGGCCTACCTCAGGGGAGCCGCAAGTAGTTGCGGCCATCCTGCTGGGCGCGCACCACCTCGGCCACCCCGGAGTTCACCAGCGCCACCCCGTCCACGAGGTCCTCGCGAGCGTACTCGAATCGCTCCAGGGAGTTCGCGCACGCGCCGATTGTCACGCCCGCACGCAGCATCTGTGCCACCTTCTCGGACTCCGCTGACGACGCCAGCAGGAATCGCACGGCCGGCCCGTTCACCACCACCTTCACTCGCTCCGGCGGCATCGACACCGACTCCTCTCGGACCAGATTCACGAGATTCCGCACCGCCATCTGCCACTCGCTCGCCTCCCCGGTCGTGACGTGAACCACGATACCTCCCGAACTGGTCATGTCGTCGGCCACTTGCGAGCGACAGAGGATAACGCTACGGGTGGACGCAACTCGGCGCGTCGCCGCGCAGCGCCCGGACGCCCGTTCTCACTCGGCGACCGTCTCCTCGACAATCTCGATGAATCGAGTTGACGAAATCGCTTACAGTATCTCTCGGATTACGGACTGGAGTTCCTGATCTAACTCCGACGCTTGGAGAATCCGAATCGACTGCTGGTCGGAAGGTGGCGTTGTCGCTGTTTCCTCCAAGTCCTGAATGACCAGGACACCGTTTCTCCCCGACCCGAACACGTCTGGTTCTTCGAACACCAAGTCGCCGTCGTCACGGAGAAATGCCAAGTACTCCAACGTCTCTTTCACACCCGTTCGTATCGTCTCCGGCCGAGTGGAGTGCTTGACTTCTGTAATCAAATATTCCGTTCGCTCACCCCGATCGATTTCGAGTACGATGACGTCCGGGCGTCCCGTAGCAGTTCGGAACTCGACGTTCTGGAAGTAATTGTTCGAAACTCGCCTCGCCTCACGCTGTATTTTCTCTGTTCTGGACAACGTATCGGCGTCCTTCTCCTCGACGTCCGACACGAACGAGAGCGAGCGATCTCGCGCCGAACTGTCGTGGTAAAGCACGAGTTCTTCGCCGGCATCGTTTTCGAGGCGCGCGACCTCCTGTGATCCGCTTCGAATCGTTCGGAGCGTGAATTCGTCTCCAGAGATGTCCTCGATGGCGTCGATGTAGCGAAACAGAACGTACAACTCGAAAAGGGTCTCGTCGTCGTCCGGTGTGATCGCAGTCTTCTCTAGCAGTTCCCGAACTGCGTGTGACTCACCGTTCAACGTCTCTCGGTACAGTACGAGTAAGCGACTCGCCTCCCGATAAATCGCCTGTCGTGACTCTGACGCCCTCTCAATCATCCGATCTGTCGGCTCGTACGACTCCGGCGAACGAATCCGTCGAACGTGGACATTTCGTTCGAACAACTGTTCCATCGAATCGACGAGTTCGGCGTTTTCGTGCCACCGGTCCGTGACCCACTCGTACTCTCGCTCGAAGTACTCCCGACACTCTCCCAGCGTTCGATAGAGAACCGAGAGCAGTTTCTTCAGAACGACGTTCTCGTCGATATCGTAGTTCTCCGACCGATGCTCACAGACGAACAGCGATCGGTCACTCGGGTTTCTCGTGTGTCGCCGTTGGACAGTTTTCCCCCAATCGATTCGGCCGTCGACAGTTCCACGCGAGACCGAAGCGACGTTCTTCGTCTGTGTCTTCACACTACGGATCCGGGATGGGAGTTTCTCGACAAAGTCGACGACATCGGGGCGAAGAATGAAATGCAGGCGAACCAGAGATTCGAAGTCGTCGAAACGTTCGTCGAGACCCCGTGGCTTGATCTCTGCTGCGAGATGCTCCTCCGGGATACGGCCGTGCATGACGTAGGTCAGTACGTCGGACGTCAGCGAATCGAGGAGGTCTTCCCTATTCATCGAGGTCCACTCGAAGCATATCGTCCGCAAACTGTCGGAGTCGGTGGGTTTCTATCGACGGGATTGCCGCGATTTCAGAAGCAATCTGTTCCCTTCCACGAACACCCTCTAACTGAGGGAAGACGTAACTGGCTACTGCTCGCGTGATTGCCTGGTCGAGGTTAGCGCTGCTGTTCGAAACGTGTGAAAGTAAGTCCTTGACGATTGCCGGGCCGACTTTCCGATGGTCGACAGAACTGTTCGTCACGTACCAGACATCTCCGGCAGCGTCCAGCGTATCTGGACTGGTCTCTAAGCCCCACACATTCTGGTACTTTTCGAGTAGCGCTCGACGTTCGCGGTCCTTTTCTGGGACAGTAGGTGCATCGACGTGGATGAACGCGAATCGCCGCATGAAGGCGTAAGACATCTCGTAGAGTGACGTCTTGTCGTAACTGTTCATCGTCGCCAGCAGACGCCAAGACGAAGGTACGACGTACTGGTGTGTCTGGAGTGGCCAAGTCCCACCCTCGCTCGCAGGTGTGACTTCGACTGACTTGCCATCGCGAGTGAACGGCAACTGGATCGATTGACCAGACAACATCGTGAACAGTTGTCCGAACGACTTGTCGATATCAGACCGGTTTATTTCGTCGATGACGAGCACGTCGTTCCGCTGCTCTTCCTGTCGTTTGAAGCAACGGAGGACCTGCCCAGGCCGGAAGCTGAGTTCGTCTCCACCGTCTACTTCAGGCATATATCCACCGACGGTGTCGAACGTCGACCAGTCAGCCGTAGCAGTTGTCGTACTCCAGCCAGTGTACACCTCGGGATACGACTCGGCCAGATACTGAGCGATTCGCTGTGCGATTTCGGTCTTCCCGGTCCCTGGTGGGCCGGTGAAGATTACGTTCTTCCCGGCGTTCAGAGCCGATTCTGCCTGATCAAGCAGGTCTGTTTTCGTAGTGTCTCCTGATTCCGGGAAGTAGAGCCCATCGAGTATTGAATTCGGGAGGGCGACATCTGGCTGTGTGTCGAGTTCGATATCGGCGGCACGACTCCGGCCAGATTCCTCTACACTATGTTCTTCTCCACCGTACACCAGATCTGCGACTGAACCGTACCGACCACGAATCCCACCGACGCCCATCTCGTTGAGTGGAGAGAAGCCCATCGGGTAGTCGATGTCGTAGCCAGCGAGTTCGTGGATCTCACTCGAATCAACATCAATCTCCACTGGTTCGTCGAGATAAATCACGCACAGCCACGGTGCGTCCTCCTCGTGGTTCGGCCAAATGTCTCGGCCGAGAGCCTCGTTTTGCTCTGTCTCTATGACTTCGGCAGCGTGGGTGTACGATCCGTCACGGTAGAAAAACAGGAAGTCACCCTCCTCGACACTCGACCAGGAACCCGATACCGTCTCTTTCGTTCCCCACATTCGAACGTTGTCCTTCCCAGATCCGAATGAGGAGTGCGCGGCGACCGTCTCACCGGGGATGCCATCGATGACTGTTCGCTGAAAGTTTTCGTACGCAGCGTCGTTCCCGTACGGTGCTCTGAAGACGTTGGGGCCGTCGTACGTCATCTTTCCCCCCGAGTTTCGGTATCAGCATGGTCCACAGCGCGCCCACTATTTTGTCCTTGATTACTTGACCGAGGACGGGAGGACGGACCGGTGTGAACTATCGACGTCATCCCGACGCGGTTTGTCCGGCCTGTGGCTCGTCGGTTTGGTACGCCGTGAAGCGAGAGCCGACGTGCTGGAAACCGGTCGTAATCTGTCTGGCTAACGACCAGTGTGCTTGGGAGACGACTCTCGCACCGATTCGACGGAGTGAGGCCCCACGCCCGGATACCGCGTACTCGTGTGCCGAGGAGCGAATCGTTACGCGCCTCGAATAGTCGACAACCGACTCTAGAGGCCGACACAGAATCCGACTGTGTCGCCGATGAGGAACGAGAGTTCTGGTAGGGAGTAGAACCGAGTGTCGCTTGACTCATCGTGAATGCCGTACAGCGGGAGCGTCACGCTATTGAAACTAGGGGGAACGGAACTGGAAACTATCGACCGCCAGACCGCTGGCGGGCACTCGGCCCGGCGGGCCGTCAGTCGTCGGTCGCGACGCCGCGAACGACCTCGGCCAGCGCCTCCCGAGACATCGGTTCGACCGCTCGGAGCGAGCCGTCTTCGGTGTAGAGTATCCGGGCGGACACGTCCCGGTCCGGGTAGACGGCGTCGACGACGTGGTAGTAGACGCTCACTTGTTTCCGGTACTCGGGTTCGCCGTGTCGGCCACGGTCGGTCTTGTAGTCGACGACCACCGCCTCGTCGTCGGTGACGTGAACCAAGTCGACGACGCCCGAAATCGACACGTCGTCGCCGTCGACGGTGAGCGGAAGGCGTGCGTCCACCTCGACCGACAGTTCGCCGTCGAGGCCGTCGAGGAACGCCGCGACGTGCCGTTGGTCGTCGTTCGACGGCGTCACGTCCTCACCGTCGGCGTACGCTTCCGCGAAGTCGTGGACTTGGGTTCCGAACTCGGTGCCGCGTCCCGCGTCGACGTCCTCGAAGACGTCGTCTCGCATGAGCGTGTGCGGGTCGTAGCCGGTCGGGCCGTCCGCGTCGGGGAGCGTCACGGAGAACGTCGACTGACTCGTGTCTTCGGCGTCGACGAAATCCGGGTCGGGCTCCACTGTTTCGACGTCGACGGGGAGTTCCTCGATGAAGGTGTTGGGGCGGTCGCTGGCCGTGAAGACGACGTGGCTCTCGGCACGCGTGACGGCGACGTACAGGAGGCGGCGTTCCTCGTCGTAGTTCCGCTGGAGGCAGGCCTGCAGGATGTCGGTTCGCCAGTTGTCGTAGACGTGCGGGTAGTCGTACGCATCGGCGTCGTACACGTCGTGTTGGCGGAGGCCGACTGGCTCGTCGTAGGTGATGGTGCCGTCGCTGCCGCCACGCGGCGGGAACGCGCCCTGATTCATGTTCGCCAGCACGACGATGGGGTATTCGAGTCCCTTCGTCGCGTGGATGGTCTGGACGGTCACGGAGTCCGTGCCTTCGCCGGCGTGCACTTCGTGAGTGCTGCCCGCGTCGATGCTGTCTTCGACGAACCGAATGAGGTCGCCCCGAGTCAACGTAGTCGTGTCGTGGACGGACTGAACGGTCTGGAGGACGACGTCGGCGGTGGCGTCGTCGTAGCCGTAGTGGTCGAAGACGCGTTGCGCGACCCCAGCGAGGGTGTCCATGTCCGCCAGCGAGTCGCGGAACGCCGCCATGTCCTCTGGGTACGTCGCTTCGTCGAGGATGGTATCGACGGTGTCCAGCGTGTAGCCGGCGTCTTCGAGAACGACCGCCCAGCCGCGGTCAGAGTCGTCTTCGAGGATGCGGAGCCACGCGAGGAGGAGTTTCGCTTGGTCTGTTCGGAACAACTCGATGCCGCCCTCGTACGCCATCGGGAGGCCGTACTCGCGGGCGGTCGCGAGTAACTCACGCCCGAAGTCTCGCGTCCGCGTCACCACCGCGATGTCCCCGTACTCGGGCGTCCGAAGGTTCCCGTCGTCGTCCTCGACCTGATAGGCGTCGTTCCCGACGATAGATTGGACTTTCTCTAGAATCGCTTCCTCTTCGTCGGAGCTCTGGATGGCTTCGATTCGGGTGTGGTCGTGGTCGGTGGCCGCGTCGAGGGAAACGACGTTCTCGCGAACGCTGTCGGTATCGACGCTGTCGCGACTGGCCGCGGGCGTGAGGAGAGTCTCCTCGGAGAAGTCGAGAATCTGCTGGGTGGACCGATAGTTCTCGGTCAACTCGACGGTCTCCACTGGCTCGGTCGACCAGGTCACGCGCTCGTGGTCGCGATTCAAGCTGTCGGCGAACGCGTCGATGCGGTCGGCGAACTCGACGATGTTGTCGACGTCGGCGTACTGGAAGCTGTAGATGCTCTGCTTCCAGTCGCCGACCACGCAGAGATTGTTGGTGCCGGCGAGGAGTAACGCGAGCTCGAATTGAATCTCGCTGGTGTCCTGGAACTCGTCGATCATCACGTACTCGAAGTCGACTGCCTCACGGACGGTGTGATTCTCACAGAGGAGGACGAACGCGAACAACTGGAGGAAGCCGAAGGTGAGGTAGTTCCGGCGGAGCGCGAACGCCAAGTACTCGAAGTAGACGTCGTGGACGAACGCCTTCAGGTCGCTGCGGTCCGATTCGAAGGCAGTGTTCGCGACCACGCTGGGGACCTGTTTCCCGCTCCCCCGAAGGTCGCTGCGACTCGGGGCGTCCGGTCGGTACGTGCTGTTCTTGCCGTACTCGACGAGTTCCGCGCGGAGTTCGGACTGCTTGTTGCCGTCGTTTCGTGGTTCGTTTTGCGTCTCGAAGATGTCCTGAAAGGCGTCGAAGTCACCGTCGAGGTGTTCCTCGCCGTCGCGGTACCAGCCGTCTGCTTCGGGGAAGACGCCTTTCGCGGCGAGCTGGCGAATCAACTCCAGTAGCTCCACGGGGTCGTCGACGGCGCGCAGCGTGTCGTGGTACTCGGGGTGGGCGTCGGTGAACTGGTTGGCGAACTCTCGGAAGAGTGCTTCCTCGCCGACGTCGTTCTCGACGAGGCGAGTGGTGCCCGTGATGTGGTCGTCGAGCCCGAGGTGACGAGGGGCGTCGTGGCCGTGTTCTTCGAGGAGGTCGTGGCACAGCGAGTGGAACGTCTGGATGGGTGCGTCGGCGAGCGCGCGCATCCCGTAGTCGGAGTGGGAGACGATGCGGTCTTTCATCTCGCTGGCGGCGTTGTCGGTGAACGTCGCCAACAACACGTCGTCGGGCTCGACGCCGTCTTGGTCGACGATTCGGGCGTAGCGACGCGTGACGGTGAACGTCTTGCCCGTACCGGCGCCGGCGTCGACGCGATACAGACCGTCGATGTGGTCGATGAGATACTGCTGTTCGGGGTTCGGAGATGGCTCAGTCATGGTGGCCCTCCAGGAGGAGGTCGCGGTGGTCGACGCGGCGATAGCTCGGTTCACCTGCTGGTCCCTCGATGGGGAAGCGCTCCTCGCCCCTCCGGCGAGCGTTCAGCACGTCGAGTTGGGTCTCGACGAACGATTCGAACGCGTCGACGTCGCCCGCGAAAAAGTTCCGTCGGTGGATGCGGTCGAGCTGTCGGAGCAGTTGCTTACAGCCGTTCCTGACGTACTTGAAGTCGCCGACGGCATCCTCCATGATACTCGTGAGTTCGTCCGCGAACTCGCTCTCCAAGAGTTCGTTCTTGTCTCGGGTATTCGGGAAGTCCGTGGTGTCGAAGGCTTCGAAGTAGTCGTCGTAACTCGCTTTCGAGAGCGTCTTCCTGCCATCACCGCCCGCCTCGTCGGAGAGCCGGGCGTAGGCTTCCTGGGACTGTGCGAAGACCGGGAAGGAGTACGGGTAGTACGTGACCGTGGTGAGACACTCCTCGAGGTCGGACTCACCGGTGATGGCGTCGTCGAGGGTGGCGAGGAACTGGAACAGCGTGAAGTCGAGGCGTTCGCCGGGGTTCTCCGAGCGCCAGTGTGTGAGGTAGAGCAGCGCCTGGAAGTTCGGCGTGTCACTCAGGTCGTCGACGCTCGCGTTCCGCACGACCTTCGCGGGTCGGTTCCGCGAGCTTCGGCTCTTGTGGTCGACCAGCTCGTGTGGACCGGCGACGAGGTCGATCTTCCCCTCGATGTGGAGGTCGTGGTTCTCGAACCAGCGCTCCGTCGTCGGCGCGTCCGCGGGTCGACCGTACCGTTCCGCGAACGTGTTCTCACCCCAGTTGGACGTCGGTGAGAGGAACGTATCCGTCTCTGGCATCGTCTCGTCGAGGTACTCGACGACAGTCTCGACGCCGACGCGATACCGCGTGCGCCGTGTCGCCTCGTCGATTGAACTGGCGAGCGCGCCAGTTTCTTCGACCATGTGGTCGACGACGTCCGCGACGGTGTCGTCGTCCACGAACTCGGGGTGATTGACGTAGAACTCGGCGAAGTCGTGGAACAGCGTCCCCTCGCGGAATCGCTCTTGGTCGGGCGAGTCGAGGAGGCGGTCGAAGTAGTAGTCGCGAGGACTGTTGACGTAGGTGTTCAGACTGGACTGACTGACCGTCGCGATTTCTTCGGTGTTCTGGGAGCGACCGTCGGTCTCGAAGCCGGCCTTCTCGCTGGACGTTTGCCGGGTGTGCCGTTCGGAGTCGAGGTCACTGAATTGGTCGAAGTCCTCGTCGAGGAGTTCCTCGAAGTAGAGACACGGCGTGACCGGCGTCCCGCCCTCGGTGTCGGTCACGAGGTAGTGCCGGCTGGCGCCGCTCTGGAGGAGCAACTGGAAGTCGTCGATGGTTCGCGTGTACTGTGCGGTCTCGTCGACCCACGGGCGTTGTGGCGGGGTCTGGGTCCAGCTGTCGTCGAGTCCGAGGTGAAAAACGAGCGGGCGGTCGACGTACGCGGCGGCGGTCGCATCCGCGAGGAGGACGCCGTCGTTGTCCCGGTCGACTGGGACCTCGTACGCGTCGAGGTAGAAGGTGAGGTTATCGACGCTCCGTTCGGTGACTGGTTCGTCGTGGATACCGAGTTCTTCCAGTTCCTCCCGGAACGCGGTCAGTTCTTGGTCGGCTTCACGCTCGTAGACAGACAGTGCGTCGCCGAACGTTCCCTCGACGACCGTGTCAGCGAGGTCCCTGAGCCACGCGACAGCGTCTTCGGAGGTATCGCGGAAGCGTTTCTGGTCGTGTTCGACGCTCGGCGCGCGGTCGAAACGCGTGAGTAGCGGTCGAATGTCGCGAACGCGAGTGTCGGTGCCAGCGTGCGCGGTGCGGAGGAGTTGGATGAACGCGCGGTGGTCGGGGTCGTCAGTGAACCCGGGACCGCCGTAGAAGGGGATGTCGGCGGCTTCGAGTGCTGATTCGACGAGCGTGGAGTACTGGCTCTGCGCGTCCAGGACGACCGCGACCTCGTCTGCAGTAGTGGCGTCGATGTTGTCGACGACTGTGTCGACGATGTCGGTGGGAGAGTTGAAGATCTGGAACGGGGGATAGTCGAAGGTGTCGTCGACGAATGGGCTGTACGTGTCGTAGTCGTCGGGGAGAATCGAGCGTTCGAGGGCGGTGAGTTGGTCGATACCGACGACCGCGACCTCCTGACTGTCGTCGATTCGATAGTCGGTGAGTGCGCTTGAGGTAGTGTCGAGGTCCCGGATGTAGTCGACTGCTTCCCGCGTGGTGGCGTCCGCGTACGCTGGGTAGTCGAGGATACTCTCGATGCTGGCCTGGTGTTCCCAGCACTGGAGGATGTTCCCGATGGCGTACGCGCTGGCTTTCCAGCCGAGGTCGGTGTGCTCGACGAGTTCGAGGAAGGCGAGGCGGTCCTCGGCGGTCTCTTTTCGGCCGGCTGCGATGCGGCGTGGTGTAGTGGCGAAGGTTCCGAGGTGGGGGTGTTCGAGCCGACGGTTCAGGGCGCTCGCGAGTGGCGCGTCAGGGACGACGACGAGGTCGTAGTCGGCGACGTCGTCGTAGAGGTCGTCGATAGGTTTAGCGCGCTGAAATGACACGCCGGAGTCATCGACAGTCGAGAGTAAAAACACGTGGGTCGCGGGAAACGACGGGCAGCCGAGAGCCCACAAACGGTATCGGAAACACCGCGAGAAGTTGCAGTTCGAGGGGGAAGAAAGGTGTTCGCGGTGTTACGGATTCGAGAGGGAATCGCCCGGTTCGCGCTGGCGAGCACGATGGGCGGGCGAACGTACACACGACCTCGCGCGTCTCGCGTGCGTATCTCGGAACCGAATTCTCAGCGCGCAAAACCCCGGGGGTTCGCGAGCGTCAGGACTGGCTGGTGGCGTAGACTTGCACCCAGCCGTCGCTACTCACTGTCACGCGAAACTCCTCGTAGGTGAACTCGACGCTGCCCATCGCTTTCTCGGCCTGTTCGTGACTGTGCGATTTGAACAGGGCTTGCTCGATGCCCGCCACGTCGACCACCTCGTACAGTGGTGGGTGCTTGAGTTCCGTCGGGTCGATGTCGCGTGCCTCCGCGAGCGCGTACACGAGCGTAGTCGTCAAATCGCTGTCCTCAACCGGATTGTAATGGCGTTGTGCAACCTGCATCTGTGGAGTGATCGCCGACTCTTGGACGTTGTCGTCGCTGGCGCCGCCGTTGCTCTGTTCGTGTTCGGTCATTCCATGTCTCTCCGCGCGTGGTCTTCCTGGTAGGCGTCGAGGCTGGCGCCGATGCCTTCGAGCGCGGCTAAGACCTGCTCGGCGTTCGGACCGGCGACAATCGTTTCGGTATCCGCGTCGAACTCGATGATGTCGTCCGCGACGAGTTTCGGGATGTGGGCGTGGAACAGCGAGACGTAGACGCGGCTACGCTGGTCGTCGCTTACCTTGCTCTCGGAAATGTCGTGCTCCCACGCGGCCAGTTTCGTCGCCAGTTCGGTGAGCGTCCACTCGGTGGCTTCGAGCAGCGTGTAACAGAGGTACCGGCGTCGGGGGTGGCCAACGCCTCGAACACGTAATCGGTTTCCAGGAGACCGGTCGAGAAGGTTGGACCGGCGCCACTGTGTGTGGACTCAGGGTTCGCCTGCCGGTCGCCGTCGCCAGAATCCTCGGTCATGCCAATGACTGTCACCGCCGCCGGATAAGTGTTAGCTTCACTGTAGGACGGTGGTGGTGATTCCGTGTCAACGTGGTACCTACGAGACCGGATGAGTGGCTATTTGAGGGGAATCTGGTCGCCGAACCTCGGCGTGATTGTGGTACTGAACCGGGGACGTTCGTGTGCTGACTGAGCGCGGTGCGTTTTGAATTAGTGGCCTTATCACACCCCGAAGGGAGAACCGAACGGCCCCTCCGGTTCTCCCTCTGAGTGCGACGAGGGGCGCAACGACCGAACGGGAGGCCGCGACCCTCGTCGCGGGCTCGTACCCGTACCCCGTCGAGACAGCCGATTGCCTAATTCATCGACTGAGCGAACGAAGTGAGCGAAAGGAAGTGGACTCGTCGGGATTTGAACCCGAGGCCTTCCCCGTGCCAGGGGGATGATCTACCACTGATCTACGAGCCCTCGAACGCATCCATTCGTTGCCCGGGGTCGTTGATAAACCCCGCGATTCGCGGGCAGTCGATATGCAAACGTTTTAGCCGGCGACGCGCCTTCGCGTTCGTAGGGAGCCACACGGCCGTAGATCTGACTCGTCGCGCTTTCGGCGGCTCGCGCCGCGTTTCTCGCGCGACTCGGGACTGCGGTAGTGTCGCGACGCAGCTGCGTCGCTAGCGTTTCGTGTTGTTCCAATCCGAACAATGGCACGAATGCACACGCGCCGTCGCGGTTCGAGCGGTTCGGACCGCCCGACGGCAGACGAACCGCCGGAGTGGAGCGACGTAGACGAAGACGCAGTCGAGGACCGCGTCGTGGAGCTCGCCGAGCAGGGGCACGACCCCTCGCAGATCGGCTTGAAGCTTCGCGACGAGGGCGTGCAGGGCACGCCGATTCCGGACGTCAAGCTGGCGACCGGGAAGAAGGTCACCGAGATTCTGGAGGAGAACGACGCCGCCTCGGACCTCCCGGAGGACTTCCGTAACCTCCTGGAGAAGGCCGTCCGCCTGCAGGAGCACGTCGACGAGAACGGGCAGGACCACCAGAACAAGCGCGCGCTGCAGAACGTCCAGTCGAAGATTCGCCGCCTCGCGGACTACTACCGCGGCGACGAACTCGACGCGGACTTCACGTACTCGTACGAGCGCGCGGTCGAGCTGCTCGAATAGATGGCGACGACGGGTCGCAGCGCTGCATCGACTGAGCCGGACGCCGTTTCGGCGCTGGTGGACGCGGAGTTCGTCCGCGTGACCGCCGCGCCGACCGGCGGGAGCGTCGCGGCCGCCGCGCTGGTGGCCGGGGCGTGCGGACAGCGCGACGTGCCGTACCAGGTGCGCGTCGCGCGGTCCGCGCCGGCGCCGGATGCAGTGGACGCGACCCACGTCGCCGTCGGGTTCGACGCGCCGGCCGCGGACGCGGTGTTCGCGGGCGACGCGCCGAACGAGGCGTTCGAGGTTGCGACGGAGGCAGGAAGCGACCCGAGTGCGGTGTTGGCGTTCGCCGGCGCGCTCGCCGACGGCGGCGAGCCGTCGAGTGCGGTGCGTTCGGCCGCCGACCTGTCGCGGCGTCCGGGGGCCGGGATTCCGACCGCGGACCTCGCGGCGGGGCTGGCGCACTCCACGCTCGTCCACGCGTCGTTCTCCGGGGACGAACAGGCGGCGGGCGCGACGCTCTCCGAACTGGCGTTGCCGCCGGAACTCGACGAGAGCGCGCGCCGCCGACTTGCGTCCGCCGTGGCGCTGGACGCCACCGGGGACGCGACGGAGCGCGCGGCCGACGCCGTGAGCGACGTGCTGCGCCCGCACGAGACCCCGGACGGTCCGTTCGAGACCGTCGAGGGGTACGCGGACGTGCTCGGCGCGCTGGCGTTCGACGCCCCCGGACTCGGGGTCGCGCTCGCGCTCGGTGCCGCCGACGCGCCCGCCGCGCTGGACGCGTGGAAAGTCCACGCCAGCGAGGCACACCGCGTCGTCCGCGCGGCCGACCCGGCGCGCCACAGCGGCGTCGTCGCGGTCGACGCGGACGCCGCACAGCCGACCGTCGCGCGACTCGTCAGAGACTACCGTTCGGTCGAGCCGGCCGTCCTCGCAGTCGGCGAGGACGCGGCAGCGCTCGCGACCACGGACGCGGACGCACGCGACGTGCTTCCGGGTGGCGTGGGCACCGAGACGCTCGCCGTCGCCGACGCGACCAACGACCTACTGGAGACAGTGCGGGGTGAACTGTGACCCGCACCGCCACCGTCCGTACCGAGGTCGCGGACCCCGAGTTGGTCGCGGCCTGCGTCCGCCCGGACAACACCGACGAGATGCAGACCGGCGTGGAGGACGGTGCCGTCGTGACGCGCATCGAGCGCGACGACACCGGCGGCCTCCAGTCCACGCTCGACGACTACGTCGTCAACCTCACCGTCGCTTCGGAAGTCGCACAGCACGCACACCGACACACCACACACCAATCATGAGCGAACGTTCCGTATCCAAGCAGAACCAGGAGAAGCGGTGGTACACCGTCCTCGCGCCGGAGGAGTTCGACCGGCAAGAGCTCGGTGAGACCCTCGCTGAAGAACCCGAACAGGTCTACGACCGAACCATCCAGACGACGCTCTCGGAACTCACCGACGGCGGCGAGAACAACATCAAGCTCACGTTCCAGATTACGGACGTGGGCAGCGACACCGCGTCGACCGAGTTCGTGAAGTCCGAGCTGACGCGTGACTACAAGCGCAGTCTCGTGCGCCGCGGCTCTTCGAAGATCGAGTGCGCAATCACGGTGCTGACGACGGACGACTACCGCGTCCAGATTCAGCCCGTCGCGTACACGACCAAGCAGGCCGACCAGAGCCAGCAGAAGGCCATCCGCCGCACGATGATCGACCTCGTCGAGGAAGCCGGCGAGGAGCGCACGTTCGAGTCGCTCGTCGACTCCGCGCTCGAGGGCCGTCTGTCCTCGGCGATTTACGGCGAAGCGAACACCATCTACCCGCTGCGCCGCGTCGAGGTCCAGAAGACGACGCTCGTCGCGCACCCCGAGGAGGTCCACGAGGAAGAGGAGACCTCCGTGGACGTCGAGGAAGAGGACGAGGCGTAACGACGCCACTCGATTCCGGACTTTCTATTCGCGCTCACCGGCCAGCGGTGGCACCGTCCCGAGCGGCGAGTCGGTGACGGCGACGCGGCTCACTCGGTGACGAGGACGCGACCGCGCATCCCCGCGCTCTCGTGGGGGATACAGAAGTAGTAGTAGTCGCCGGGCACCTCGAAGGTGTGTTCGTAGGTCTCGCCGGGGGCGACGATGCCGCCGCCGCCGAGGCTGTTCTCCCAGGCGTTCCGCGCGCTCTGTTCGTCCTCGAAGCCGCCGGAGGCGAAGTAGTCGGCGCCGTCGGGGATGCCGGAGTCGTATCCGGTGACCGTGTGGTTCCGAGACCCGGAGTTCGCCCAGACGACGGTGTCGCCGACCGACGCCTCGAACGTCGGCTGGCTCGTGTCGTCGACGGCGGGCTTGGGGACGAACGCGTTGGACTGCATGCCGATGTCGTACTCGGAGGACGCGAGCGACGGGCCGAGACAGCCGGCGAGCGCAGTGGTCGCGAGTGCGGCACCCGAAGCGAGGAACGCCCGGCGTTGCATACGAGACACTCGGTGGGTCGGGCATTTAGGCGGCTTGGTACGGGCGTCGAATCCGGCGCGGGCCGGGGGACGGCCCGGTCGCGGATGTAAACACGTAAGGACGCCTGCCGAGTTTGGCGTGACATGCGCCCCCGCTTCGTGGGCCGGTTGGGCGTCGCGGACGTCGTGACGGCGGCGAACGCGGCGCTGGGGTTCGTTGCGGTGGTGGCGGCGACGGTGGACGTCGGGCTGGCGGCCCGGCTCGTGTTGCTCGCGGCCATCGCTGACGGACTCGACGGCCTGCTCGCGCGCCGGTACGGGTCGACGCCCGCCGGACAGCACCTCGACTCGCTGGCGGACGTGGCGTCGTTCGGCGTCGCGCCCGCGGCGCTGGTCGCCGTCGTCGCCCGCGACGCGTGGGGATTCGAGAGCGCGTGGGGCGCGCTCGCCGTCGCGGCGGGCGCGCTATTCGTCGCCGCGGGCGTGATTCGCCTCGGCCTCTACACCGCCTACGACACGGGGAACGCCCACACCGAGGGCGTGCCGACGACGCTCGCGGCGACCCTGCTCGCGGCGGGCGTGCTCGCGGGCGTCGGCGACCCGCGCGTCGTCGTGGGCGCCACACTGCTTCTGACGCCGCTGATGGTCTCTACCGTCGAGTACCCGGACTTGCTCCCGCGGGACGCGCTCGCGATGGGTGTCGTGCAGGCCGCCGCAGTTCTGGTGCCGGCGCTCGCAGGTCGCGTGTTCCCGCGTGCCCTGTTGGCGTGGGCGCTGGCGTATCTCGCGCTCGCGCCGCGGTTCTACTGGCGGAGCGAAGGGAAACGCTCATAGGCGCGCTGGCGGAAGCCATTGGTATGAGCGACGGGGACGAGGAACCCGAAGACGCACCCGAGGAGTCGGCCGACGAGTCGACGACGGAACTCGACGCCGACACGCTGGAATCGCGGCTCGACGACGCCGGCGAGGCGCTCGAAGCCGCCGAGACGGAGGCCGACCTCGACGACGTCGAGGCGACACTCGACGGCGTGGAGAGCGACGTCGAGGCCGCCGACCTGCCGGAGCCCGACGACGAGGACGAGGAGAGCCGCGAGGAGGCCCTCCAGTCCCGAATCGACGAACTCCGCAGTGACCTCGACGAGCAGCGCGGTCCGTACGCCGCCGACGCCGTCGAAACCGTCGAGGACGCCCAGTCTACCATCGAGAGCACGCGCTGGACCGAACAGGGCGAAGACGAACTCGCCGATGCCGTGAGCGCGTTCCTCGACGACGCGGGCGACGTGCTCGACGAGTCCTTCGACGCGACCGCGGACGCGTCGCCGGAGGACCTCGCGGGCGACCTCGACGGCGTCGTGGACGCAATCGAGACCGCGGACCTCGACGCAGACGAGGACGCCGACGACATCGCGGCGCTCGTCGAGGCCGCCGACGGCCTCGCCGACGGCGTGGAGGACGCCCAGGCGTGGGACGACCTCTCCGTCCGCCAGAAGCTCCGCGCCGAGGGCTACTACGACGTGATGGGGCAGAAGCACAAGGACTTCCCGCCGGAGTGGACCGCCCTGAAGGAGTGGGAGAAACGCGGGAACGTCGAGATGATTCTGCTCTGCATGGAGCACATGGGCGACTCCGAGTTCATGGAGCGCCACTGCCTCGACGCGCTCCTCCACGTCGCCAAGGAGGAGGCCCTCGACGAGGTCGGCCAGCGCGCCGCGCGCCGCGACGAGAAGGCCGTCGAAATCGTCGGGAAAATCGGGAGCGAGGACGGTCTCGAACACATCGAGGACTACGCCGACGACGACGGCAGCAACGTCACGCTCCAGACGACCGCGCTGAAGGCGGTCGGCGAAATCGGGAGCGAGGACTCCACCCAACTCGTCGCGAACCAACTCGACGTGGACGTCGCTGACGTACGCAGTCAGGCCGCGCGCTCGCTCGGTCTCATCGGCGACACGCGCGCCATCGACCCGCTCGCGGACGCGCTCGCCGACGACGAGTCGGACACCGTGCGCGCCTCGGCGGCGTGGGCGCTCGTCCAAATCGGCACCGAGAGCGCGCTCGAAGCCGCCGCTGAGTACGCCGACGACGAGTCGTACATCGTCGAACAGGAGGCCGCGAAGGCCGACGACGCGCTCGACAGCGACACCGCGGAAGCCGCCGCGTAATCTCGAACTCTCCCCCGTTTTCCCGTCCGGTAGCGTCGCGTAGGTTCAAGTGCGAGGACGGGACCACCCGGTGGCGTGCTCGCGAGAGTCGCGGTCGCCGTCCTGCTCGCGTCGGCGACCATCACCGCTGTCGCGCCGAACCCGGCGAGCGACGGCGACCGCGGGGAGTTCGTCGCCGTCACCTTCGACGAGCCGACGAACACGACCGGGTGGACGCTCACCGACGGCGACACCGCGGTCGCGCTCCCGAACCGCACGCTTTCGGGGACGGTCGCGCTCTCCACGGCCCCGTCCGCGGCCCGAAATCGAACCGACCTCCCGGCCGTCGCGCTCAGCGGCGACCTGTCGCTGGCGAACGGGGGCGAGCGCGTCGAACTCCGCGCTGACGGCGACCGCGTGGACGCGCTGGCGTACCCGGACGCGCCGACCGCCGAGTCGTGGAACGGCACCGAGTGGACGCCCCTGGGCGCGACCGACTTCCCCGTGTTTTCCGCGCGTGACGTCTCGGTCACCGGGTTCGTGCTCCCAGACAATCCGGGGCCGCCGCTGTCGGTCGTGGAGAGCGCCGACGCCCGACTCTACCTCGCCGGATACACGCTCACGTCCGAGCGCGTGACGCGAGCGCTCGCCGCCGCGGAGCGCCGGGGCGTGGACGTGCGCGTGCTCGTGGAAGGCGGCGTGGCGGGCGGGATGCCGCGCTCGGAGGGCGCACGTCTCGACGCCCTCGCCGAGGTCGGCGTCGACGTGCGAGTCGTGGACGGCGAGCGCGCGCGGTACAGTTTCCACCACGCGAAGTACGCCGTCGCCGACGACCGCGCCGTCGTGCTCTCGGAGAACTGGAAGCCGGCCGGTACGGGGGGTCACGCCAGCCGAGGGTGGGGCGTGACGCTCCGCGACGGCGGCGTCGCCGACTACCTCGCTCGCGTGTTCCGCGCGGACACCGGCTGGCCGGACGCCA
The DNA here is from genome assembly GCF_021233415.1 of Halobacterium litoreum. Classification (NCBI taxonomy): domain Archaea; kingdom Methanobacteriati; phylum Methanobacteriota; class Halobacteria; order Halobacteriales; family Halobacteriaceae; genus Halobacterium; species Halobacterium litoreum. The sequence continues at coordinate 1,543,671 of NZ_CP089466.1, forward strand.
AACCGTGGGCGGACATCCGCGAGAACACCACGCTCGTCGGCGACGACCCCGCGACCGAGTCGTATCCGACGCGATTCCCGGCAATGAGCGCGCGGGCCGACGAAGTGCGCGTCCTCCTAGCACCGGACAACGCGCGCCGGGGCGTCCGCGAGTTCGTGGCGGCCGCCGACGACTCGCTGGTCGTCCAACAGGTATCCTTAGACCCGCAGAGCGCGTTCGTGAACTGGACGATAGCCGCGGCGCGACGCGGCGTCAGCGTGCGCGTGTTGCTGTCCGGGACGTGGTACTCGCAGGAAGAAAATCGGAACGTTACGGAGCGCCTGCGTTCGGTCGCCGACCGCGAGAACCTGGACTTGCGGGCGCGCCTCGTGGAACCGCGCTCGCGGTTCGACAAGATTCACGTGAAGGGCGCGGTCGCCGACGGGGAGCGCGCGCTCGTCGGGAGCCTGAACTGGAACGACCACGCGGCCACGGAGAACCGCGAAGTCGTCGCGGTCGTGGACGACGACCGAATCGCGGGCTACTACGAGCGCGCGTTCACCGCGGACTGGCGGGGCGGCGCGTGGCGGTTGCCGGTCGGCCTGGGCGGACTGGTCGCGGCCGCGGGGCTGGCCGGTGCGCTGGCCGCGAGAAGAATCGAGTTCGCCGAGTGACTACCGCTGGGGGGCGCTCCGGAGTTCCTCGTCGAGTTCGGCTTCCGCCATCTTCTCGATGAGCGCGTCGAGGACCTCCTCGCGCATCCCCGGCACGAACCGAATCGAGCCGACGACGAGGTGGCCGCCGCCGGAGACGCCGGCGCCGGGCAGTTCGTCGTTCAGGTCCTCGACCATCGTCGGGATGTCGAGGCGCACGCCGTCCGACCGGAGCACGGCGAAGTCGGGGCCGTAGCCGATGGTGATGACGGGTTCACCCGTCTCCTCGACCTTGCGGTCGTGAATCTCGCCCGTCGTCTTGCCGGGCGCGGGGTACGTGAACCGGTGGGCGTGGTTCTCCACGTCGATGCGGTAGAGGTTCGCGCCGTTCGCGACGCGCTCGTGTTCGACGTGGCTCTCGGCGGCGTCTAACTGCTCGGCGACGTCCTCGTCGGCGCGCTCCGCGAGGAACGGCACGAGTTCGCGGTGGCGCTCGTCGTCGCCGTTCACGTTCAACACGTCGTTGATGAGTTGCGTGCCGGGGTCGTAGCGGAGCATGTACGCCTCGTAGTCCAGCGCCTCGCTAATCTGCTGGAGGAACTCCTCGTCGTAGCCGGCGTCGCGCGCGAGGTCGAGGTAGTCGGTCATCGCGTCGGCCTTCGAGCGGTCCGAGAGGCCGGCGACCGCCGGGACGTGTTCGAGTTCGTCGGTGAGGCCCGGGTAAATCATGCGCGCGAGTTCGACGCAGAGCATCCCCGTCGTGATGCGGTAGTCCTCGCCGTGGAGGTAGGGGTTGACGTGCTCGTCGACGAGCGGGTCGACCGCCTCGGGGTCGGGGTGGTGGTGGTCGACGACGACGATGGGGATGTCGTAGTGGTCGAGGGTCTTGTACGCGGGCGTGTCCTCCTCGGTGCTGCCGTTGTCAAGCATCAGGAGGAGCGGGAGTTTCTGGCCGTGGCGCGCGCGGTCCTCCAGCGCGAAGTTCAGGTCCCGGGTGGCGTCTTCCATCTCGTAGTACGGCGCCTTGCTCGGGAGGCGCTTGAGGAGGTGGCGAGCGGCGTCCTCGTCGTGGTGGGCGTCCTCAATGAACTGCGTGAGCGCGTACTGGACGGGGACGCTCGCGCACATGCCGTCGCCGTCGGCGTGGTGGCGCATCCGAATCGGGCGGCCTTCGAGGACGGCGCGGCGGAGCGTGCGCGCCACGTCGCGGAGGCCCGGAATCATCTGTTCGAGCGCCGGCCACTCGACGAGCGGTTCGGTGTCGACGGGTTCGGCCTGCTCGGCGAACGCGGCGTCGAGGCGGCGAGCGACGTCGGCGCTCTCGTCGCCGTCGAGCACGTCCAGCGAACCGACTTCTATCTGGTAGGTGCCCTCGCGTTCCTCGACCTCGCCGTTGACGTGGACGAAGTCACCGACCTCGACGTCGGGGTGGGCGCGGACGCCGGCGTCCTCGAAGGCGGTACACGGCACCGCGTTGGTCTCGTCTCGCACCCGGAAGATGGTGGGGCCGGCGGTCTGCTTGATTTGGACGACTTCGCCCTCGACGTGGACGGTGTCGCCGACCCGGTCGCCGACCGAGGCCGCGGCGGTGCGCTCGTAGTCGTGGGCGCGGTCGACCGTCTCGGGGTCGTCGGGGTCCGCGAGTTCGAAACTCAGGTCGCCGTTGTCCCGAATCTCGGTGAGGTGGACGACGGTCTCGTCGCCGACGTCGAAGTCCTCGTCGCCGTCGAACGTGGACTCGTGGACGAGTCCGGAGACGTTCTCGGAGAGGTCGACGAAGACGCCGTACTCGACGACGCCGTTGACCGTCGCGCGGTAGCGTTCACCCGTGGCGACGTCCTGCGTGGTACAAGAAGAGTGGAGGTCGACGACGACCGGGCCGTCGGCCCCGTCGTCGGCGGTCGCGTCAGTCATCTTGGAGTGTCTTAGCCCGCGCGCGTTTTTAACTCTTTACAGGCCGGGACGACGGGTGTTTCGGAAGCCTCAACAGTCGCGGGCGTCGAAACTGGGGTATGGTGTTCGGTGGGCGTCCGACCGTCCGCGGTATCGCGGCGGACGCACTGGAGTTCGCGATGGAGGCCGCCGAGGACTCCCACCCCGACGAGTACCTCGGCTTGCTCCGCGCGACGCCCGCGAAGGACCTCGGTGTCGCCGACGACGGCTACGTCGTGACCGACGTGCTCGTCGTGCCCGGAACGGAGACCAACCCCGTGAGCGCGACGTTCGGGTCGACGCAAGTCCCGAACGACATGCGGAACGTCGGGAGCGTCCACTCCCACCCGAACGGCGTGCTCGCGCCGTCGGACGCCGACCGGGCGACGTTCGGCAAGGGACAGGTCCACATCATCCTCGGGCACCCGTACCGCCGGAACGACTGGCGGGCGTTCGACAGCGAGGGCGAGCCGACGACGCTGGACGTACTGGACGTCGACCTCGAAGACCCGGAATCGTTTTTCGACTTCACGCAGGCAGACATCGACGAGGAACTGGAATGAGACGAGTCGTCGCGCAGGGAACGTTCGACCTGATTCACCCCGGCCACGTCCACTATCTGGAGGACGCCGCCGCGATGGGGGACGAACTCCACGTCATCGTGGCGCGCCGGGAGAACGTCACGCACAAGGAACCGCCGGTTCTCCCGAACCGCCAGCGCCGCGACGTCGTCGGCGCGCTCGACGTGGTGGACGAGGCGCGCGTCGGCCACCCCGACGACATCTTCGCGCCAATCGAGGAGATAGAGCCGTCGGTCATCGCGCTCGGCTTCGACCAGCACCACGACCCGGAAGCCATCGAGGCGGAACTCGCGGACCGGGGCGTGGACTGCGAGGTCAGGCGGGCGTCGCCCCGCGAGAAGGGTTACGAGGGGGAACTGCTGTCGACGGGCAACATCATCGATCGGATTCTCGACCTGCGCGGCGACTGACTACGAGTCGTCGGCGCGCTCCTTGGCCTTCTGTTCGGCGGTGTCCACGAGGTCTTTCGCTTCGTCGAGCGCGGATTCCTTCTTGTCGTTTTCCGTCTCGGACTGTTTCGCGTCGATGGCGTCTCTGGCGGCGTCGGCGGCCGATTCGATGGCGTCGCTGGTCGAATCGTCGTCACCAGACATCGTAGTCGATGCGTCGTCTGCCAGCGCCAAGAATCTCGTGGCCGACGAGCGGTCGCGGACCGGTCCGCCTTACAGGCCGAGTTCGCGGCCGATGACGAGATGCTGAATCTCGCTGGTGCCCTCGCCGATTTCCATCAGTTTCGCGTCGCGGAAGAACCGCTGGGGCGCGAAGTCCGTGGTGTAGCCGTAACCGCCGAGCGTCTGGACGGCGTCCTCGGCGACCTCGCGGGCGGCCTCGCTGGCGTCGAGTTTCGCGAGCGCGGACTCGCGGCCGACGGACTCGCCGTCGTCGTACTTCGAGGCGGCCCGGTGGGTGAGGAGGCGGGCGCGCTCGGTCTTCCGGTGCATGTCCACGAGTTTGTTCCGGATGGCGTCGAACTCCGAAATCGGCTGGCCGAACTGCTCGCGCTCGGTGGCGTACTCCTTCGCGGCGGAGAACGCGCCCTGCGCGAGCCCGGTGGAGAGCGCGGCGATGGAGATGCGGCCGCCGTCGAGGGTCTTTTTGGTCTGCTCCCAGCCCTCGCCCTCCTCGCCGAGCAGGCGGTCCTCGGGGATGCGGCAGTCGGTGAGTTGAATCTCGCAGGTCGGAGAGGCGTTCAGCCCCATCTTGTCCCACTCGGTCGTGACCTCGAAGCCGTCGTCGTTGCGCGGGTCGACGATGAACGTGGAGATGCCGCCGTAGCCCGCGTCCGGGTCGGTGACGGCCTTCACGAGGACGCTTCCGGCGACCGAGGCGTTGGTGATGAACTGCTTGGTGCCGTTCAGGACGTACTCGTCGCCGTCCTTCTCGGCCGTGGTGTCCATGTCGCTGGCGTCGCTCCCGCTGGACGGCTCGGTGAGCGCCCACGACCCGAGGTACTCGCCCTCCGCGAGCGGGCGGAGCCACTCCTCTTTCTGCTCCTCGGTACCGAACAGTTCGATGGGTTTCGACGCGAGCGAGATGTGCGCGGCGTACGAGAGGCCGATGGACCCGGAGACGCGCCCGAGTTCCTCGGTGACCAGCGAGTACATCAGTTGGTCGCCGCCGAGCCCGCCGTACTCCTCGCTGATGGGGACGCCCATCATGTCGAGGTCCGCGAGTTCGTCGAAGACCTCCTCGGGGAAGCGGTGTTCCTCCTCGATGTCCCACGCGATGGGCTCGATTTCCTCCTCGCAGAACTCCCGAACGGTGTCCCGAATCATCCGGTGTTCGTCGGGAAGGTTGAAGTCCATGATTCAAAATTTGCCACCGACCGCATAAACACACCGGAACCGCCACTCCGAGACACCGGAACCGCCGCTCCGAGCGCCGCCGGACATTTACCCCGGCGTCGTCTCTTTCGGTTGTGAGCATCCGCCGGTTCGTCCGCGGCACCGTGCCGTGGGAGTCACTGGAAGCGGTCGCGCGAGAGGTCGGCAGGCGGTACGGCGAGGAGACGGTGCGCGTGTCGTTTCTGGACGCGGACAACTGGCTGTCGACGCCCTGTGTGGTGAACGACCGGTGGTTCGTGAAGGTCGTCAGCGGACAGAACGCGCTCGTTCACGCGCTGTTCACGAGCGCCCGGAACCTCGGCGCGTTCTCCTCGGGGACGGAGGGATTCTTCGAGCCGTTCGACGGCCCGGTGGAGATGGCCGAACACGAACTCGAAGCGACGCGGAAACTCCGGGACGTCGGCGTGAACGCCCCGGAGCCCGTGGAGGCGTTCGAAGTCGACGGACTCGGCGTCCTCGTCCTCGAGTACCTCCCCGACTTCACGCCGCTCGACCGGCTCCCCGCCGAGGAAGTCGAGCGCTACGCCCCGGAGTTGTTCGAGGCGCTCGCGACGATGCACGCGAACGACGTGGCCCACGGCGACCTGCGCGGCGAGAACGTCCTCGTCTACGAGGGCGAACTCCACTTCATCGACGCGACGAACGTCGCCGAAGACGGGATGCCGAGCGCCCGCGCCTACGACCTCGCGTGCGCGCTCTCCGCGCTCGAACCGCTCATCGGCGCGCAAGCGACCGTCCGGGCGGCGCTCGACCACTACTCGGTCGGCGACGACAGCGACGTCGACGGCCCCGCGGACGCCCTCCTGCGCGCACAGGACTTCCTCGGGTTCGTGCAGATGCGGCCCGACCACGCGTTCGACGCCGCCGCGCTGAACGGCGAAATCGGGAAGGCGGCGACCGCCGAGAACGACGCGACGCGGTGACCGACGAGGGGGTCGGTGACACCCACACCGCCCATGGAAGGTGTACCTTTTTCACCGTCCTTCCCCCACTTTTTGCCGATGACGTACGAACACTACATCGACGGCGAGTGGGTCGAGGGCACCGGCTCCGAGACCTTCGAGAGCACGAACCCCGCGACCGGCGAGTCGCTGGGCGAGTTCCACCGCGGCACCGAAGCGGACGTCGACACCGCTGTCGCCGCCGCCGACGACGCCGAAGACGAGTGGCAGTCCATGTCCCGCATCGACCGCGCGGAGTACCTCTGGGACATCTACCACGAGTTGAAGGAGCGACACCAGGAACTCGGCGAGGTCGTCACCAAGGAGTGCGGGAAGGAGATCTCCGAGGGGAAAGCCGACGTGGCCGAGGCGTGGCACATGGTCGAGTGGGCAGCGGGCGACGCCCGCCACCCGAAAGGCGACATCGTACCCTCGGAAATCGCGGCGAAAGACGCCTACATGCGCCGAAAGCCCCGCGGCGTCGTCGGCTGTATCACGCCGTGGAACTTCCCGGTCGCCATCCCGTTCTGGCACATGGCCGTCGCGCTGGTCGAGGGCAACACCGTCGTCTGGAAGCCCGCCGAGCAGACGCCGTGGTGCGGTCAGATTATCGCCGAGATGTTCGAGGACGCCGGCATCCCGGACGGCGTGTTCAACATGGTCCAGGGCTTCGGCGACGCCGGCGCCCGCATCGTCGACGACGAGCGCGTCGACACCGTGCTGTTCACCGGCTCCGCGGAGGTCGGCCACGAGGTCGCCCAGAAGGTCGCGGAGGACCCCGGCAAGCTCGCGGCGTGTGAGATGGGCGGGAAGAACGGCATCGTCGTCACCGAGGAAGCGGACCTCGACATCGCCGTCCACTCCGCCGTGATGTCTTCGTTCAAGACGACGGGTCAGCGCTGTGTCTCCAGCGAGCGCCTCATCGTCCACGAGGACGTTTACGACGAGTTCAAGGAGCGCTACGTCGAGATTGCGAAGGACGTCGCCGTCGGCGACCCGCTCGACGAGGGGACGTTCATGGGCCCGGCCATCGAGCCCGAGCACGTCGAGAAGATTCGGAAGTACAACGAACTCGCTCGCGAGGAGTCGAAGAACGTGCTCGTCGACCGCACGGACCTCGACGACAGCGAGATTCCCGACGGCCACGACGCCGGTAACTGGGTCGGCCCGTTCGTCTACGAGGTCGACTACAGCCCGGACCTGCGCTGCATCAAGGAGGAGGTCTTCGGGCCGCACGTCGCGCTCATCGAGTACTCCGGCGACATCGAGCGCGCCGTCGAGATTCACAACGACACGCCCTACGGCCTCGCCGGCGCGGTCATCAGCGAGGACTACCGCCAGGTCAACTACTACCGCGACAACGCCGAAGTCGGCCTCGCGTACGGCAACCTCCCGTGTATCGGCGCGGAGGTCCAGCTGCCGTTCGGCGGCGTGAAGAAGTCCGGCAACGGCTACCCGAGCGCCCGCGAGGTCATCGAAGCCGTCACCGAGCGCACCGCGTGGACGCTCAACAACTCGAAGGAAATCGAGATGGCCCAAGGGCTGTCTGCGGACATCAAGACCCAGGACGACTGAACCAGTCCGCCATCTCGGCGTCCTGGTGGAATCTCCAAGGGCGACGAGCGAACGTAGTGAGCGAGGAGGGCTTGGACTCGAAGGAAATCGAGATGGCCCAGGGCCTCTCTGCGGACATCAAGACCCAGGACGACTGACTGTCCGGTAGCAGTTTCACATTTTTCGGCGACGGGGACGGTCAGCGACGGCTACGATTCGTCGAGCGGGCAGGCGGCCTCGCTCGGTGTCGTGCCGAGCAGACTCCCGCCCTCCAGTACGTCGAGTTCGAAGGTGGTGCAGTCCTCGTCGGTGATGTCGGTGAACGCCTCCCAGTTCCGGTGGTCGTCGGTGCGAGCGCGAATCGTGTAGTGCCCGGGGTCGTCGGGCCAGTCGTAGTCGACGGTCACCTCGCTCGGGCGCTCGCCGTCCGGAGGGCCGAGGTCGAGGGTCCGCCAGACCATCGGGTCGTGGTCGTCGTACTCGACGTACAGGTGGACGGTGTGTGCGCGGATGTCACGGTTGGCGACGTGGAGGCGCTCCAGCGTGGCTGTCGTTCGACTGCCGCCGGGGAGCGCGCTACACCCCGAGACGGCGATGGCGGCGCTGGCGAGGAACGCGCGGCGGGAGGGCTCGTTCACGGTCGAACGTCAACACAATCGCGTGAAAGTCTTCTGGACGGTTCGAGAACGGAAGGGGCAGAAGGGGGAAGGTGGACGCGGACGAGCGTGTGGCCGCGGTCCCGGAACGCGGCCACGGTGGTGGCGGATGGCGCGGGTGCGGAGCGTTGGTTTGCCGTCACGACGAGAAAAGCGTCGCTTCCGGCGATTACGGCTACGTCTCGCCGCCACTTAAATTCACGTATCGGGGACGGTGCGTGCCGGGAGTCAGTACCGACGGTCGCGGAGCGCCGGGAACTCCGCGCGGACCTCGGCGGGACGGTCCGGGTCGAGGTCGGCGAACACGATGTCGGGGCCCTCGTCGGTGCTCGCGAGCGTGGTGCCCCACGGGTCGTACACCGTCGAGCGTCCGACGAGGTCGGCGTCCGGGAACGACCCGCTGCCGTTGACCGCGGCGACGTACGCGAGGTTCTCGACGGCGCGCGCCTGCGGCAGGAGTTTCCAGTGTTCGACGCGCGGGTACGGCCACGCCGACGGGACGAGCACGAGGTCGACGCCGTCGTCCGCGAGGCCGCGGTAGAGTTCCGGGAACCGGAGGTCGTAACACGTCGTCGCGCCGACCGTGAATCCGAGCAGGTCGGTGGTGGGGACGGCTTCGCCCGCGGTGAGCAGTTCGGCTTCCGCGGACTCGTAGCCGAACAGGTGGTGTTTCCGGTAGACGAGGCGGCGGTCGCCGTCGCTGTCGAAGAGGACGCTCGTGTTCGCGAGGCCCTCCTCGGCGGGGCCGCCGTCGGTCTCGGCCAAGTCCTCCACGATACTCCCGGCGAGTACCGCGACGCCCGCGTCAGCGGCGGCATCGCGGACCGCCGTGAGCGTCTCGCCGTCCAGCGGTTCGGCGGCGCGCTGGTAGGTGTCGAACGCGAAGAAACCGACGTTGAACAGTTCCGGCAGGCAGACGAGGTCGGCGCCCCGGTCGGCGGCCTCCCGGACGGCGGCGACGGCGCGCTCGACGTTCGCGTCGACGGCGGCCTGCTCGATTTCGAGTTGCGCGAGCGCGAGTCGCATCACGTCTCCTCGTTCAGTTGGCGTTCGAGTTCGTCGAGTTCGTCGTCCAGATTCCGCTTGAAGAACTGCTCGACGCCCGGCACCTTCCCGTCGACGACGAACCGATTCGTGAGCGTGGAGCCGGTTTCGGTCTCCGCGATTTCGTGTTCGCCGGTGACGTTGAACATCCCGGACTTCCCGACGAACTTCACGTACCGCGGCGGGTCCTGTTCCACGTCCCGCGTCTCCACGGAGATGGTGCTGGTCACGACGGGAATCGGGAGGCGAACGTGCCACGTCGTCGTGTCGCCCTCGCGTTCGTAACTGTCAACGACGCTGATGGCGCCCGCGCGCTTCTCCGGGTCCGAGATGAACTCCCAGACGTCCTCGGGGGGCACCGACAACTCGAACGTCCGCTCGACCCGAACTGTCATTACCGGACGTTCCGTCGCCGAGCGCAAAAAGCCGCCGATTGCGGGGGTTCTAGGCGGGTTCGACGCGCCACGTCGTGGACTTCGAGCGACTCCACTTCTCGATGTCCACGTCCTCGGTCTTCTCCGCGAGTTCCGGGAGTCGCACACCGACCTGCTTGGAGGAGAGCCCGAGGGAGTCCGCGATGTTCTTCGCGCGGAAGTACCGCTCGCCTCGCTCGACGCTGTCGCGGAGGTAGTCGAGGATGCGGCGTTCCTCGTCGGTGTAGTCGTCGCTCATCTGTCTGGGCTAGGGGCGGGTCGGATTTAACGGTTTCCGCCTACCCCCAGATGTGGATGGCGGCGACGGACAGCGCCGCGAAAGTGACTGCGGCGCCGAAGCCGAGCGCGGATTGGAACTGGCCGGGCGTCACGAACGTGTAGACAGCAGCGGCGGCGGCGAGCGTCCCCAGAGCGAGGCCGACGCCGACACCCATGTCGGTCTCCTGAACGGACCCAGTCGTCATGTGCGGTGATTGCGACGCCCGTGCCTTAATTGGTTCTACTCGCGGCGACGCCGGGCCAACAGACTTTCACCCCCCGAGTGCGGGAGGTGGCGTATGGACGTTCGCGCGCTGTTGTTCGGGAGTAAACTACGCACCGCCGCCACGGTCGTGTTCGGCCTGGGGCTCGCGGTCGGCGGCGCGTTCCTCGCCGGAATTCTGGGAGTGCCGAGCGTGGAACGCGTCGACAACCGGTTCGGTGCGGTGAACGAGACGGACACGGAGATTCGAACGGACCTCGTAGTACACAACCCCAACCCCGTCGGGGCGCGCCTCGGGAGTCTGGGCGTGAACTACTCCGTGTCGATGAACGACGTCCGGGTGGCGACCGGGGAGAAGCAGGGACTCGGCCTCGGAACCGGGAACTCCACGATAGCGCTCACGACGCACCTCAAAAACGAGCGGATTCCGGACTGGTGGGTGACCCACATCCGGAACGGCGAGCAGACCGACATGACCATCGACGCGACGGTGAAATCCGGGCTGCTCGGGCAGTCGGCGACGTTCCAGCCGGCGAGTCGGTCCATCGACACGAACCTCATCGGACAGTTCAACTCCAGCGAGCGCCGGCCCGTGAACGCCGACATGGCGCTCGTCGAGGACCCCGTGCTGGTGGTCCGACAGACGAACGCGTCGTGGGGCGAGGTCACGTCCGCAGAGACCCCTATCAATCTGGAGTTCGGCGTCTACAACCCGAAGTCGACGCCCGTCGTCATCTCGAACATCGGCTACAACATCACGATGAACGACGTGCAGGTCGGCTCCGGGGAGACCGAGGAGACGGAGTCGATTCCGGGGAAGACCTACCGCGTCGTGGAGACGCCGACCGCCATCCAGAACGAGCGCCTCGACGACTGGTGGGTGAGCCACGTGCGAAACGACCAGGTGACGGAACTCCGAATCGACTTCTACGCGGAGGTTCAGCCGCCGGGCTCCGAGGAGACGATTCGCGTCCCGCTCGACGACATGACGTACACGAAGACCATCGAGACGGACCTCTTCGGCACGAAAGACGCCGCTGCGAGCGACGAGAGCGACACGGGCGGCGAGTCCGACAGTAGCAGTAGCGACACCACGACCGCCGCTGACGGCGACACCACGACGACCAGCGACGATACCACCACGACCACGACTGAGGACTCGACGACCAGCGACGACGGGTCGACGACGACGGAGGATGACGGCCTCCTCGACCGCGGGCGAGTATCGACCCCGTAGTCATCTTTTTACGGTCGGAGCCACTCCGGGCGAGTATGAACCGGAGTACCCACGCTCCTGGTCGAGTTCTCGGACAGTGAACAGTCCATCGCCGCCGAGCCAGACGGCGGCGACATTCGTCTCTCCGTAGACGGCGAGGAAATCGCGCTCTCGCGCGAGGACGCCGCCGAACTGCGGGACGCCGTCGGGGACGCCCTGACGCGCCGCGAGGAGTTCTTCCGCACCGCCTGCGAGCACCGCGAGGACGGCACGTACGTCGTCGAGCGGCGCGGCGCGGACTCCACGGGCAATTCGACGGTGTTCGACAGTTTCGCGGAGGCCAGACGGCTCTTCGACCGCCTCCCGCCGTCGTTCGACGCGGAGGCGCTGTCGTCCGCGGGCGTCACGGGGTCGCGGCGCCACATGCTCGTGCGGCACTTCGCCGAGCACCCGGCGTTCCCGTGTACGCTGGCGTCCCGGAACCCGCTGGAAGCCGAGAAGACCTGACTCGCTGCGGCGGGGACACTGGCGCGTCGTCGTGCATCCCCGCGAACACTTTTCCGGCTGCCCGTCGCGTGTCAGCGTGTGCCCTCCATCACGACCGGCAGACCCCTCGACGAGCACGGCGACTCGACCGACGGCCCCGCGCTGGAATTGGACTCGGACGGCCGCGCGGCGACGCTCTTTTCCGAGTCGCCCCACGCGCTCGCGTCGGGTCCCGGGTCGGGAACGTGGTCGGTGATGCTGGACGACTTCGGCGCCGACCGCCCCGAGATGGTGGTGTGGCTGGCGCCCGACGCCGCCGAACTCCCCGCCCACGTCCACCGAACGAGGGAGGAGACCTTCGAGGCGCTGACCGGCGAACTGACCGTCGTCGCGGACGGCGAAACCCACCGGCTCGCGCCCGGCGAGTCACACACCGTCGACCCCGGCACCGAACACTACTTCCGGAACCACACGGACGGGTTCGTCGCGTTCCGCGTGAAACTGCCGTGGGCGAAGACGGCCACGACCCAGTACACCGTTTTCGGCTGTGACCACGAGGGGAAGTTCGGCGGCGACGACGAGTACGGCGAACCCGGGCCGATGCACGCGCTCGTGTTGAGCGAAGCCGTCAGCGAGGAGACCCACCTCGCCATCGCACCGGCGTTCGTGCAGCGCGCGGCGTGGGCGACGCTCGGGCGACTCGCGAAGGCGATGGGCCACTCGGCCGTAGAAGAGCAGTTCCTCGACGACGACTACTGGCGGGAGACGGTCGAACAGCCGAAACTGGGCGAGTAACCGCGGGCCGGGACGACCGGCGGTCAGTCGATAGTGGTGTGGTCGGACTGCTCGTTGAGCGCGAGGTTCGCCGCGATTTCGGCGTTCCGCATCGAGTACTGCGCGGACTGCTGGAGACTCACGAGCACTTCCCGCACTTCCAGCAGGTCGTCGTTGCCCATCTCGGGGAGGTCGGCGAGGATGTCGCCCTCGCGGTCCCCGATTTCCGCGAACAACTCGCGGACGTCGACGGTGGCGTCGTAGTCGCGGGTGACGACGGCGTCGACGGCGCTCGCCGTGATTTCGTCCACCTGGTCGGTGAACTCGCGGATGCGGCGCATCGTCTGCTGGTCGACCTCCAGCGTGTGGCCGTCCGTGTCGAGGACCGTCTCGGCGATGTCCTCGGCGTTGTCAGCGACGAGTTCGAGGTTCTTCGCGACGCTCCGGTAGCCGATGAGCGGGAAGCCGTCGTCGAGGCCGACGGCGCGCGCGAGACTCGGGTTCTGGTACGCGGTGAAGATGAGGCGGAGCAGGAGGACGAAAATCTTGTTCGCCTGCCGCTCGCGGTTGAGCGCGCGCTGGGCGAGGTCCGGGCTGCCGTGTGCGAGCGCCTTCACCGCCTCGCCGCGCATCGTCGAACCCGTGTTCTCCAGTCGTTCGAGGAGGTTGTCCAGGTCGAAGTCCTCGGGGTCGACCGAACACCGGATGGTGATGCGTTCGGGCGTCTCCTCCACGACGCCGAGGCCCATCAACTGGGTCTCGGCCTTGTAGACGGCGTTGATGTGTTCGGATTCGAGGGTCTCGTCGCTCTCGACGTGGATGATGCGGCGGCCGAGCACGTACTGCCCGACGATAGCGCGCTCGACGGCGTCCGCGTCGAAGTTCGCGGCGTGGATGGTGGCTTCGGTATCCTCGCCGTGTGCGGACTCCGGCGTGACGGCGAGCGACCCCTTCCCGCTCTCGCGGACGGTGACCTCGTCGCCCTTCTCGACGTTCTGTTTGCGCGCCCACTCCGCGGGCAGCGTCATCGCCAGCGTCGACGGTCCGAGGCGCTGTACCTTCCGTGTCTCCATACCACACGGGACGAGACGAATTACCTTAATCTTGGCCCTCGAACCTAATATTCACCTTAAGGTGTGGATGTGGCCGTCGGATTCCGAGGGGCTTTTCCGCACGGCGAACGGGGAACGAACGCATGGGTTTTGGTAGTTACGACGAGTCCGAACAAGGGGACCAGGACACGGACATCGACGAGGATGCGGCCGTGAACGTTCACGAGAACGACCACGACGGGGCCGTCACCTTCGACTCCGACGCCGACAGCGACGAACTCATCGACCAACTGCAGTCGATGAAAGACGACGACTGACGCGAGCAGTTCTGCGACGCGGCCACTCTCTCTACTTCCCTCGACCGCAGCGACGCGGCCTCAGACGACCTTCACCATTCGCTCCTCGAAGCGTCCCACCCTGACCTTCGTCCAGCCGCGCAGCGACTCGTCGACCGACTCGTCGCCGGTGTCGACGCGCAGGACGCCGGTCTCGTCGAGTTTCCGCGGGGACGCGACGACCCGCACCTCGCTGCGCTCGATGACGGCGGGCGAAATCTGGTGGTTCCCCCGGCCGAACACGAACCCCTGACCGCCGATGGGGGAGACGAAAATCACGTTCTCGTCGCCGAGCGCGTCCAGAATCTCGCGCTCGCTCCCGTCCCGGACGACGAGTTCGCCGTCCCGGTAGACGTCCACGCCGAGCGGGGAGCCGTCGACGCCGAGTTCGTCGGCGATGCGCCCGATGGTACCGCCCGGGCCGAGCACGTAGGTCACGCCGCCCTCGACGCTCGACGCGACGCCCTCGGCGAGACTCCCCGTGCTCCCGGCGTGGACTTGCTTCGCGGACTGGAGGTCCTCGGCGACCGGCACGTCGACGACGCCACGGAGGCGAGTGCGCACGTCGCCGTCGCGATAGGCGTCCTCGTCGATGTCACTGACCTCGCGGGCCTCCGTCTCCTCGAACGTCGCAGCGACCCGGCCCGCCGCCTCGGGCCGGACGCCGAACACCGACGAGTAGACTTTCACGCCCGCCGGCACGCCGAGCACGGGCACGTCCGCGTCGAGTTCGTCCAGCGTCTCCGCCACGTCGGTCGCGGTGCCGTCGCCGCCGACGAACAGAATCAGGTCCGCGTCTCGCTCCGCGAACGCCCGCACCGCGTCTCGGGTGTCGGCGGCGGTCGTCTCCTCGCCCGCGGGCTCGCCGACGACCACCGGGTCGAACCCCGCGTCCCGCGCCTCGAACTCGCCCATCTCGCCGCCGTACGCGAGCACGTCGGCGTCGGGCGCGTGCTCGTGGAGCGCCGCGAGCGCGTCGCGAGCGCGGTCCGGCGCCCGCGGTTCCGCCCCGCGCTCGCGGGCTTCGGCGACGTTCCCGTCGGTCCCCTTCAAGCCGACGCGACCCCCCATGCCAGCAATCGGATTCACGACGACCCCGACAGTTCGCATGTCGAGCGGTTGGTACCGCGAGCCGAAAAGCCGCCCGGTCGCCGTCTCCGTAACTGTGAAGGGACGGGGCTGTCCTCTCGGCGTATGGACGAGACTGCGACCGAGCTCGCCGACGAACTCCGCGGTCGCGTCGGCGAGTCGCTCCGCGTCGTCGGCCACCACGAGGGCGACGCGTGGGCCGTCGACTACATGCGCGACGACCTCCGAGACACCTACGAGACCGACGACATCGACGCCATCGCCGACGACCTCGCGCTCTCCGCGGTCGGGAACGACCGGCAGGAAGACCTCTACGCGCTCGGCGACCTCCGAGCGACCGTCCGCCTGTTCGACGACGGCATCGTCGTCCACGTCCCGACGGACGCGCAAAGCGGCTACCTCGTCTCCGTCGCGGACGACGCCGACGTGCTCGGGCGGGACGTCGTCTCGGTCGTCCGGGACACCGTCGCGTGAACCAAGAGTTAAGACCGGGCCGGCGGAACACGCGGGTATGTTCGAACTGTTGAGTGCCGCGGAGAGTGCGTCGCTACCGATCAACGCCACCGGCTGGGCCGTCACGATTCTCGGAGTCGGCCTCGCCGTCGCGTGGACGGCGTACCTCTACCGCTGAACCGCGGTGCCGACGCGCTCCCGGAACCAGTCGGCCGCCTCGCGGACTCTCTTCTCGTCCCGGTGGCGAATCTTCACGCGCACCTCCTCGCCGGGGTAACTGCCGACCGTCACGTCGAATCGCTCCCGTAACTCCGCGAGCGCGTCCAACAGCGAACTCTCGGGCGCGTCGACGTAGACGAACTCCACGTGGGCAGACTCGCCACCGAACTCGTCGGCGACCGTCTCGAACATCGCCTCCATCTCCGCGGGCACGCCCGGCATCACGTAGACGTTCTCGACGACCGCACCCGGCGCCACCCCTTCGACGTTCTCCAGTAAGCGCGCGCCCGCCGGGAGGTGGGTGGTGCCGTCGGTCAACTCCTGTCGCTCGTAGGTAGCGTGGTCGTCGAAGTACGTCACCGCGTCCGCGTGCTCGACGACCTCGCGGTCGAACGCCGCGGCGACGCCGTCCATCGTCACGTCGTCGTGGGTCGGCCCGATGCCGCCCGTGACGACCACCGCGTCGAACGCCGACGCCAGCCGCGCGACCTCCTCGCGGATGGCGTCCACGTCGTCCGGCACGACGGCGACCCGCGCGACATCCGCGCCGCGCTCGGTCAACTGCTCGCCGAGCCACGTCGCGTTCCCGTTCGCCGTGTCGCCGACCAGAAGTTCGTCGCCGACGGTGACCAGCGCGACCTGCATGGGGACGGCTACGGCCCCGCCCCGGAAAAAGCCGCCTCTACTCCTCGACGTCCAGTCCCGCCTGCTCGCGCTCGTCCTCCAGTCGCCGAATCTGGAGGCGGTAGTAGACGACGCCGAGCAGCGCGACCACCGTCAGCGCGCCCGTGATGCCGCCGAACAGGAGGAGGTCCCGCTGGAGGTAGTACTTCGCGTCGATGGTGCCGCCGTCGAGAGACTCCCAGCGGACGTGGACGCGGTTGTCCTCGACTGTCTTCTGCCAGCCGGACGGTTCGACGACGCCGAAGACCGGCACCGAGACGCGCATCCCCGAGGGCAACACGAGTTCGTGCGAGCCCTCGAAGCCGACCGGCACCGTCACCGACCGGCCGCCCGCGTTCGCGGAGTACGCGAACGTCCCGTTCGACGCCGGGAACGTCACTATCGTCCGCGAGTTCCGCGTGGACACGTCGATGGCGTCGGCGCCGACCTGCGTGCCGTTCTCGTAGCGGAACTGCACCGCGGAGATAGAGAGCGCGTTCCGACCGCCGAACCCGGTGTTGCGCGCGAGCCTGACCTCGCTCTGGTTGTCGACGGTCGCCACGACGCGGTACTCGCCGCCGCCCACGTCGATGGCGACGTCGGTGTCTTTCTGCCAGTCGTAGGTCGCGTTCTGTTCGAGTTGCTGTTGGCTCGGCCCGCCGCCGCCCGCCCCGAGACAGCCGGCGCTGACGGCGAGGGCGGCGACCGCGACAGCGACCAGCAGTTTCCTCATGGAACGACGCAGAGCAGTTCCGCGGGCAGGTGTTCGCCGACCGCGGCGAGCAGGCCGGGCGGGTCGGTGCCCTCCTTGCAGACGACGCTCTGTTCGAGCAGGCCGAGGCGCTCGACGGTGACGATGTCGCGGGCGTGGCCCGCGCGGTTCACCGTCGCGCGCACTTCGCCGCGGGTCGCGCTGTTCACGTTCAGGCGGCCGGTGCCCCGCGTCCAGTCGTAGAGCCGGTCGCGCTCCTCGTCGGCGAGCCGGCACGGGTCGCCGTACACGAACGTCATGGGGACGTGCTGGACGAGCCCGAAGCGCTCCCGAATCTGGGCGGGCGACCCCGGCCCGAGGTCGAGTTCGCTGGCGGGAATCCGAATCTCCTCGCCGGCGTCCAGCACGAAGCCGTCGTCGTCCCACGATTCGAGCGTGCCGACGTACGTCTCGCCGGCCTCGAACTCGTCGGTGATTTCGCCCCACGTCTCCGCGAGGACGTTCCGCGCGGCGACCTCGTCGGGGCCGTCGAGCGTGACCGTCGGGAAGTCGTCGTGGCGCACGCCCACGTCGAACTCCACGTCGAGGTCGCCGACGTCGTTGGCGACGAGCGACCGCAGGCCGTCCATCGCTCGCTCGCGGGCGTCCCCCTCCACGTACAGTTTGGTTGCGAGGACGACCATCAGGCCTTCACGCCTAGTTCCGAGCGGAGGTTCTCGATGCGTTCGTCCATCGCGTCCACGAGGTGGGTGTTCTCCATCGCCTCGACCGACGACCCGCACTCGGGGCACTCGAAGCCGAGGTCCATCGCTTCCGCGAACTCGAAGCGAATCGAACACACCTCACAGAGGTAGAACTCGTTTTCCAGTTCGTACTCGCGGCGCTCCACGAGCGCGTCGAGTAAGCGCTCCATCTCCTCGCGGAGGTTCTCGGGGACGTTGTCGTACTCGAACGTCCAGAGGTACGTCAGCCACCCCGAGTCCTCGTCGCGCACCCGTCGGTAGGTCGCGAGGTCGTTCTCGTAGAGGATGAACAGCGCGCGACGCACGTCGTTCAACTCCAGACCGAGGCGCTCGGCCAACTCTTCGTCGGTGACCTCCCCGTCCGGGGGCGCCGCGGCCACGGGCATCCCCTTCGGCCCGACCAACTCGTGGAGGTACTTCTGCACCACGGGTTCGTCCAGCAAGTCCTCAAAAGCCATTGCGTGAAACGCCGGCCGGAGCGCCATTAAGTCTTGTCACTCCCGAGCGTGGAGACGCGGTCGATTTCCGGTTTTCGCGCCGCTACTCGTCGTCTACGTCCTCGACGTGTTTCCCGCAGGCCTCGGGAATCACGCGCCGGTCGGCGTCCTCGTAGGTCTGGTCGAGTTCCGACCCGTCGAACAGGCGGTCGAGGAACACGGCGAGGCCGGCGACCTCGGAGTGCGGTTGGTTCGTGACGCCGACGTTCCAGTCGGCGTGCCGGTAGACGTCGAAGGGCACCTTCTCGCCGCCGACGACGACCAGGAGCGCGTCGTCAGCGTGGGCGTTCCGGATGTCGTCCTCGACGTCCTGGACGGGTTCGCCGTACATCGTGAGGTGGACGACGACGCCGTCCCAGTCCCGGATGGTGGCGTCCAGTTCCTCAGTTCGCTCCACGCCGAACGGCCCGCCGAAGCGGCCCGTGATGTCCGCGACGGTCTCCTCGGACTGGCTGGCGTTGTCCGGGAGAATCACGCGGTCAGCGCCGAGCGCTCGCGCCGTCAGGCCGACGTGGGTGGTCATGCGGTCGTCGCGGCCCGGACGGTGGCCGTACCGGAGCACCGCGACTTCTCTGTCACCCTGCATACGTCGGGTGAGTCGCCGCGTCGGGGTACGCGTTTCGACTGCCGATTTCGGGCGCCGCCTGCGGCCACCGGAACCGCTTTGGGTTCGGCGCGTCGTATTTCCAGTATCTTGCTATCGAGCGTGTCCACCGGTCGCGCGCCCGCAGCGGCGCGGGCCATCGCGTGGAGGTGTCGTCTGTGAATCCGAGTCGCGTAGACAGCCTGACCGACCTCGCGTACGGCGTCCTCATCTTCGTGTCCGTCGCGTTGATTCTCGTCGTCGGGACGGAGACCGGGTTGGCGTTCGGGCTGGGCGCGTTGCTGTCGTACGTGCTCCACATCGGGTGGAAGATGGCGCGCTTCGACCCGCAGTGGATGACCCAAGCCGTCGACGAGACGGTGGAGAAGAAGGTGGACGAGACGGTCGGCGAGACGGTCGAACAGAAGGTCGACCAGACCGTCGAGGAGCAGGTGTCCCGGACCGTCGAGGAGACCGTCGACCAGACCGTCGGCGAGACCGTGGAGGCGAAAGTGGACGAGACGGTGGACAAGACAGTCGAGGAGAAGGTCGGTGAGACGGTCGGCGAAACCGTCGACAAGACGGTCGGCGACACCGTGGACGAGACCGTCGAGAAAACCGTCGAGGAGAAAGTCGGCGAAACCGTCGAGGAGAAAGTCGGCGAAACCGTCGAGAAGACAGTCGAAGAGAAGGTCGAGGAGAAGGTCGACGAGACGGTCGGCGAAACCGTCGACGAATCCGTGGACGTCACCGTCGAGGAGAAAGTCGAACAGAAAGTCGAGGAGAAGGTCGACGAGACGGTCGGCGAAACCGTCGACGAGTCGGTAAACGTCACCGTCGAGGAGAAAGTCGAAGAGACGGTGGACGAGACGGTCGGCGAAACCGTCGACGAGACGGTCGAGGAGAAGGTGGACGAAACTGTCGAGAAGACCGTCGAGCAGACCGTCGAAGAGAAGGTCGACGAAACCGTCGACGAAACCGTCGACGAGAAGGTCGACCAGACTGTCGAGGAGAAGGTCGAACAGACCGTCGAAGAGAAGGTCGACGAAACAGTCGACGAGACAGTCGAGAAGACCGTCGACGAGAAAGTGGACCAGACCGTGGACGAGACAGTCGACGAGACAGTCGAGAAGACCGTCGAACAGACGGTCGACGAGAAGGTCGACCAGACCGTGGACGAGACAGTCGACGAGAAAGTCGACGAAACCGTCGAGAAAACCGTCGAGGAGAAAGTCGAAGAGAAGGTCGACGAAACCGTCGACGAAACCGTCGAGAAAACTGTCGACGAGAAGGTCGAACAGACTGTCGAGGAGAAAGTCGAAGAGAAGGTCAACGGCGACGAGAGCGACGAAGACGACGAGTCCTCGTCGTAACGACGCCGACTACCGGTTTTCTGGGGTTCCAGCGCTCACCTGACGACGGTCACCGGCACGGGCGACCGCTGGAAGACGGTCTTCGCGATGTTCCCGACGAACAGTCGCTCGGCCAGGCCGCCGCCGTGACTCCCGACGACGACCACGTCGAAGTCGTCGGCCATGCCGACGATGACTTTCGCGGGGCTCCCCCAGCGGACTTCGGTGGCCACGTCGACGCCGGCGTCGCTCGCAATCTCGCGGGCGCGGTCGAGGACGTCCTCGGCGAGGGTCTCGGCGGCACGCTCGACGTCGTCCTCCAGCGCCAGGCCGACCGCCTCCCCCATCGTCGCGGACGGTTCGCCGACGACGTGGAGGACGGAAATCTCGGCGTCGGGGTGGGCGTCGATGGCGTACTCGAGCGCTCGTTCGGCCATCTCAGAGTCGTCCATCGGGACGAGAACGCGAGCGACCATACGGCGACTACGACGGACCCCGGCATAAAGTTCGGGTGGCGTCCGAGAACCGCGGCCTCGCCGGCATCAGAACCTATACGTCGGTGACGCGAACAACGTAGCCCATGGTCTCTGTCCTCTTCCTTCTGGCAGCCCTCGCCGCGGGGTTCGTCGGGTTCAACATCGGCGGCTCGTCGACCGGCGTCGCGTGGGGGCCCGCCGTCGGCGCGAACATCATCAACAAGACGGCGGTCGCAGTGGTGATGACGTTCTTCGTGTTCCTCGGCGGGTGGACCGTCGGGCGGAACGTCATCGACACGCTCGGCGGCGAAATCGTCCGGCAGTCCGTGTTCACCACGGAGGCGAGCATCGTCGTGTTGGCGTTCATCGGCCTCGGGATGCTGCTGGCGAACCTCTACGGCGTCCCGGTGTCGACGTCGATGACGGCGGTCGGCGCGATTTCGGGGCTCGGGCTCGCGACGAACACGCTCGACTGGGCGGTGCTCGGCGAAATCGTCGTCTGGTGGATTATCGCGCCCATCGTCGGGTTCTGGTGTGGCGCGGTCGTCGGGCGGTACTTCTACCCCCACATCGAGGAGCGGTTCGCGATACAGCAATCCGAGGGGCCGTTACTGGCGCTGGACCGGTCCGGAGTCGTGCCGAAACCGACGCTCGGGCCGGGGACGTCGCGTCGCGAGGCCGTGAGCACGGTCGTGGTGTTCCTCATCGCGTGTTACATGTCGTTCAGCGCGGGCGCGAGCAACGTCGCGAACGCGGTCGCGCCGCTCGTCGGCGGCGGCCTCGTCAGCACGAACGACGCGGTGTTCCTCGCGACCGCCACCATCGGCCTCGGCGCGTTCACCATCGCGCGCCGGACGCTGGAGTCGGTCGGGAACGGGCTCACCGACCTGCCGCTGTTGGCGGCGACCATCGTGATGGTTGTCGCGGCGACAATCACGACGGTGGCGTCGGCGCTCGGCATCCCCATCAGCCTCGCGCTCGCGACGGTGATGACCATCGTCGGCCTCGGGTGGGGGCGGGCGACGCGGTCGGTGGCGGCGGCCGAGATTGCGCGCGGCGAGGTCGACGAGGAGGACGTGGAACTCGACGCGCTGACCGAGGAGCCCGAAGACGCCGCGCGAATCGGGCGGGAGCCCGGGGAGGACGTCCAGCACGCCGGGGACCTGTTCGACCCCTCCGTCGTCGTGCGGTTCGTCTCCTTCTGGATTATCGGCCCGTCTGTCGCGACGGCGCTCTCGTACGCGTCGTTCGTGTTGCTCCCGATTGCCGGGAGCGCCTGACCGCGCGACGGGGCGCTTTTTGTCGGTGCCGGTCGAACGCCCGGGCATGGTGCGACCGGAAGTCGGCGCGAGCGTGGGACACCGCGACTGCTCGGGGGAGACAGTGCTCGTCACCGGCGCGACGAGCGGCGTCGGACGCGAGGTAGCGCTGGCGCTCGCGCGCCTCGGCGCTGACGTTCTCGTTCACGGCAGAGACGCCGCCCGCGGCGAATCGGTAGCGAGCGAACTGCGAGCGCTCGGGTCGGACGCGGCGTTCTTCCGCGCCGACTTCGCGGACATCGAGGCCGTCGACGAACTCGCGGACGCCGTCGCCGAGCGAGCGGACGGATTGGACGTGCTCGTGAACAACGCCGGCGCGCACTTCGACGAGGGCGGGCTCACGGAACTCGGCGTGGAGCGGACGTTCCACGTCAATCACCTCGCACCGTTCCGCCTCACGAACTGCCTGCGGGAGCGCGGGACGCTCGACGGCGCCCGGGTCGTCACGGTGGCCTCCGAGGTCCACCGGCGCGCCACCCTCGACTTAGACGCGGTGACGAGCGTCGCCGACTACGACGGCTTCGAGGCGTACTCGCGGTCGAAGTTGGCGAACGTGCTGTTCGCGCGAGAACTCGCGCGCCGCGACGACGCGCTGTCGTCGGTGTCCTGTCACCCGGGGTTCGTGCCGTCGAGTGGGCTGTGGCGGAACGCCTCGCTCCCCGTTCGGGCCGTGATGCGCGTGTTCTCGCTCGTCCCGCGGCAGTTCACGTTCGGGCGCGTGGACTCCGCGGGGTCGGCGGCCATCACGCCGACGTTCCTCGCGGCGACCGGCGACCACGAGGACGGCGCGTACTACAAGGACTGCAAGGCCGTGGACCCCGCGCCAGCGGCGACCGACGACGAACTCGCGGCGGACCTGTGGGCGTGGAGCGCCGACCGGGCCTCGCGGTAGAAACATCGGAAAGCACTTCTCCGCCGCCCCAAACGCGTTCGGTATGGACCTCACGGACAAGCGCGTCGTCGTGACGGGCGCGGCGGGCCTCGTCGGCTCGCACCTCGCCGCCGCGCTCGCCGACGACAACGACGTGCTGGCGGTCGACGACCTCTCGAAGGGAACGCGAGAGCGCGTGCCCGACGGCGTCGAGTTCCGGCAGCGGGACATGTGCGACCCCGAGGACGTGGCCGACGCCATCACCGAGGACGTGGACATCGTCTTCCACTTCGCGGCGTACACGGACACGAACTACGGGAACCCACGCCAGTTGTTCGAGGAGAACGGCGAGATGACGTACAACGTCCTCGAACGCATGGACGAGGTGGGCGTCGACAACCTCGCGTTCACGTCCTCCTCGACGGTGTACGGCGAGGCGCCGATGCCGACGCCCGAAGACTACGCGCCCCTCGAACCCATCTCCATCTACGGCGCGAGCAAACTCGCCGACGAGGGCATCGTCTCGACGTACGCCCACTCCCACGGCATCCAGACGTGGATGTACCGGTTCGCGAACATCGTCGGGCCGAAGCAACGCGGGAACGTGATTCCGGACTTCATCGAGAAGTTGCTCGAGGACCCGGAGACGCTGACGATTCTCGGCGACGGGCGACAGGAGAAGTCCTACCTCCACGTCGAGGAGTGCGTCGACGCGATGCTCCACGTCGTCGAACACGCCGAGGACGACCTGAACACGTACAACCTCGGGACGCGCACCACGACGTCGGTGAACGCTATCGCCGACATCGTCGCCGACGAGATGGGACTCGACCCGGACTACGAGTACACGGGCGGCGACCGCGGGTGGACCGGTGACGTGCCGAAGATGCGCCTCTCCATCGAGAAGCTGTCGGCGCTCGGCTGGGAACCGTCGCTTTCCAGCGACGAGTCCGTGCGGACGGCGGCCCGCGGCCTCGTCGAGGAACTGCGCGCGGAACGCGAATAGTCGCCCGTCAGCAACAACGCCTTTACTGTCGCCGCGCTCAGACCCCAATACAATCGATGCAGGGGTACGCCGTCGCCGACCGACTGCCCGTCGACGAGATTCCCGCGGGCTCGAACGTCCTCGTCGCGGGGCCGCCGCTCACTGGGAAGCGAGAACTCGCGCTCGGCCTCGTCGACGACGGCTGCGAGCGCGGCGACGGCGGCATCGTCGTCGGAACGCGGGACAGCACCGAGCGAATCAAAGCGCGCGCACCGAACGTCTGGCGCGCGGTCGAGGACGGCCGGGGCGGCATCGTCGACTGCGTGTCCCGGCAGCGAGGCGACGACGTGCGCGACCGAGACCTCGTGAAGTACGTCGGGTCGCCCGGCGACGTCACGGACATCGGCATCCGGCTCGGCGGCCTCTTCCAGTCACTCGAGGACGCCTGCGACCGAGCGCGCGTGAACGTCTCGACCATCTCGACGATGCTGATGTACGCGGACACGCGGCGCGTCTACCGGTTCCTGCACGTCTTCTCGGGGCACGTCGAGCGCCTCGACTGGCTCGGATTCGGCGTCCTCGACACCAGCAACAAGGAGGCCTTCGACGTGCTCGCGCCGCTGTACGACGGCATGGTGCAGACGAGAGCGACGGACGACGGCACCGAGGTCAGGGTCGTCGGCCTGGGGCAGGGGCGGACCGACTGGGTGGCTTACTGAGCGAACTCGTCGGCGAACTCGTCGGCGACCTCGTCCGGCTCAGTGTCGTGATGGAATTCGTCTTCGACGAACTCGAGAATCTCGTCGAGCAAGCGTCCCGTGTCCGAGATGCTGTCGCGGTCGAAGGAGACGATGATTCCCGACCAGTCGTCGAGGGGAATCTGCAAGACGACGACCTCGTGGAACCACCGGACCGTGGCGTCGAGGTGGCCGAACCGCGCGAACTCGGGCTGTTCGAGGCCGTCGTCGAAGCCTTTGAGAACGAGGTGTTTGGCGACTTCTTCGAGTTCCTCGTCGGTGAGCTCCTCGTCGAGGTCGTCGGCCTGATGGACGGTGTCGTAGTCGTCGCCGTCGTACCGGACGACGGTTCGGGGCTCGCCGACGTCCAGCGAACGGATGTGGCGGGCGAGTGAGTCGGCGGGCATACGCCCCGGTTCGCGGAGGAGTGTGGTTAACCTTGCGTCGTGTCGCGTCGAATCAGGCGCGTCAGTCAGCGACGACCGTGGGTTCCTCGGAGAGCGCGTCGGCGACGTAGTCGTCCTCCCAGTCGCGGCGCGCGCGAATCTCGCGTTCACCGCGGTCCGTGACGACGTACTGGTTGGTGCGCTCGTCCTGTTGTCCCTTCTCGACGAGGCCCTTGTCGACGAGCGTGTCGAGATTCGGGTAGAGGCGGCCGTGGTTGATCTCCGAGGTGTAGTAGGATTCGAGTTCGCTCTTGATGTCCAGGCCGTTCGGTTCGTCGAGTCCCGCGGCGACGACGAGGAGGTCGCGCTGGAAGCCTGTGAGGTCGTCCATGCTTGTTTTTCACGTATGTATTCTATTGTATTAAATTTCGGGGTGGATTCAATCCAATAGTCTACTGACAGTATCTAACGGGGCGTCGGCGGCGCTGTCCGGACGTGGCTTCGAGCGGAGAATTCGCGTCCTGTTCAGGCTTCGACGCGCGGCGGCGTGAGCAGGTCGGAGTCCGCGAGGCCGGCACAGGCACCCGCGATAGTCAGCACTCGCTCCTCGGTGAAGAAGCCGGGTTCGTGGGCTTCCGCGTCCACGATGCCGATGACGTCGTCGCCCGCGAGGATGGGACAGCAGAATTCGCTTTCGACGCGGCCGTCGCACTCGTAGTACGGGCCGTCGTGGTCCTCGACGTCGTTCACGAGCACGGCGTCCCCAGTCAAGCCGACGGTGGAGTTGTTCGAGCGCTCCGCGAACGCCTCGGTGAGCGGGAACTCCGCGCGGGAGTGGTCGCCGACGTAGGCCTCCTTCACGAGAACTTCCTCGCCGTCCGGGTTGGTGGCGCGGCGGTAGACGCCGACCCAGTCGACGTTCGTCTCCTCGGCGACGCGCTGGACGGTCTCGTGGAGCGCGACGAGACGGGCGGTGTTCGGGTGGTCGCGGAGGCGCTCGCGGTCGTACTCCAGCCCGCAGATGGGCGCGAGGTTGTACTTCTCGTCGGCGAGACCGACGCCGCAGGCGCCGTCCTCGCCCTCCTCGGGGACGGGGTAGACGTAGCGCTCTTCGACGGTTTCGGCGCTCGCGGTGGCGTGGGGCGGTCGCGCGACGAGCGAAGCGCCGCGCTGGGCGGCGTCGGTCGGCACGTCGGCGAGGTCCGGGAGGCCCACGGCCCGGAGGTAGGACTCGTGGTTCATGGTCGTGAGTTAGTGGTGGGGACGTAAAGAGGCGTTCACTCCGGCAGAATCCCGGTGTCGGCGGCGCGTTCGCCGGTGTCAGTGAGTCGGTAGACGACTTCGCCGGAGACGGCTTCGAGGAGGCCGCGTTCGGCGAGCACCTCGCAGCGTCGCTCGACGTAGGGCGCGTGCATGCCGATGCGGTTCGCGACGATGGCCGGGTACTCGGCGTTCCGGTCGGCGAGGAACTCGACGATGGCGCGGTCCGCCGGGCGACTCCACGCGGGCTGACGGGACGGTACCTCCTCCATGCCCGTTATCTGGTACGTGCTACCACATAACAGTACTGCCCGGGGAGCCTCGATTCACGCGCGAGCAACGACGAACAGCGTCTCGGGGCGCTCCTCGGCGCGCTCGACGTCGAACCCCGCGTCGGCGAGCAGTTCGGCCGCCTCGTCGGCGTCGAAGCGCTCGTCGACCGGCGGCCCGTCCTCGCCGCGGCCGGCCGCGGACCAGTCGGCGGCGACGAAACGCGCGCCGTCGGCGAGGACGCGGCGGACCTCCGCGAGCGCGTCCGGCGACGCGAACTCGTGGAACGTCATCGTGGAGAACGCGCCGTCGAGGGCGCCGTCCGCGAACGGCAGGTCGCTCACGTCCGCGGTCACCAGCGAGACGTTCTCGGGGACGCCCTGCTCGCGGAACGCGTCGTGCATCTCGGGTTGGACGTCGACGGCGTCGACGCGACCGGCGAACGGCGCGATTTCGCGGGTGTAGAAGCCCGTCCCGCTACCGAGGTCGGCGACTCGGCTGTCGGCGTCGGGCGCGAGCGCGGCCGCGAGTTCCTCGCGCGAGCAGTACCGGAACCGCGACGGGTCTTCGAGTCGGTCGGCGCCCTCGGGGTCGAACGTGTGGAATCCCATCGGCGCGACGTACGACCGCCGCGTGAAAAGTGTTGGCGGTATCGTACAAGACCGCCGGGTCAGGCGACGAGGCCGCGGAGGCCGTCGTAGGAGCGCGCGCCGACCGCCCGTTCGACCTCCTCGCCGTCCTCGGCGACGACGAGCGTCGGCATCCCCTGGACGCCCCAGGCCTGCGCGAGTTGCTTGCGCTCGTCGACGTCGACTTTCGCGACGACCACGTCGTCGTCGGCCGCGAGTTTGTTCACGGCGGGCGCCATCATCTGGCAGGGACCACACCAGACCGCGTGGAAGTCCACGAGCACGGTGTCGTGGTTCGCGAGGACGTCGTCGAGGTGGTCGGCGCTCTCGATTTCGACCGGCTCGCTGGGGACGTCGCCGCCGGCCTCGTTCTGCTGGAGTTCTCGTTTCTTGCGCGCTTTGATTTCGTCGATGGTCTCGTCGGTCATGTCTCTGCGTAGGACGCGGAGCGACATAACTGTATTGCACTAAGAGAACAATACCGGTGCCGCGGATGGGCTTTTGGGCCTCGGTACCGAAGCACGCGTATGAGCGAGGAGACCGTCCGCGTGTGGCTGGTCGAGCGCACGTACTCCGACGACGAGCAGAATCTCATCATCCTCGTGTACGCGACGCCCGACGGCGAGCGCTACCTGCGCAAGGAGCGCGCGCTCACGAGTTTCAGCGACGACCGCCCGACGACGGCGGCCATCGACGCCGACCCGCAGAACCTCGGGCAGGTGTCGGACCCGGCAGAGCGCGAGCGGTACGCCGAGGCGGCCAGCGAGATGGCGAGCGACCACGCGCCGACCGACACCATCTGAGTTTACTTCGGGTCCACGCCGGAACTGCGACGACGGCGTGTCGGCGCGGTTGCCCGTCGGTGGGCGCCGGCTTGTCGCCGTTCAGTCGCCGCATTGGTGTCCGACGCGTCGTCGCGCCGCCGACGCGATGCGTGCCAACCTCGGCGGAATGCTTATACGTTAACACACCACAAGATAATAGTAGTGCCGGTGTGATACCCGGCGGCCGCCCGTCCCCTGTCGCACAGTAGAGACGACCCGGTTGCGCCCCCGGGTGTGGCATCTGGTCACACTGAACAACCAACATGACGGAAACCCTCGACCGCCTCAGCGAGCAGTACAAGGAATCAGTTCCGTCGGACCTCCGTCGAGCCCACGGGTTCGACTGGTATCTGGACACCCTGTACGACGACCCCAAGGTAGCGCGGAACGCCCACCAGCGTCTCGCGGACATGTTCGACTACTACGGCTCGAACACCGAGGACGGCGTCGTCGAGTACGAACTGGCATCCGAGGACCCACTCGGCGAGGGTGCGAACACCTTCTTCGGGCGCGAAGTCCACGAGGCCATCCACGAGTTCGTGAACAAGGTCAAGAGCGGCGCGCGCGGCCTCGGCCCCGAGAAGCGTATCATCCTCCTGCTCGGCCCCGTCGGCTCGGGCAAGTCCGACGTCGACCGGCAGGTGCGTCGCTACTACGAGGACTACACCGCACAGGACGCGGGCCGCCTCTACACGTTCCGGTGGACGAACCTCTGTTCAGTCGTGGACGACCAGGACCCGAACGACGACACGGTCACGTCCCCGATGCACCAGGACCCGCTCGTGTTGCTCCCGCGCGAGCAGCGCCAGCAGGTCATCGACGACCTGAACGAGGTGCTGGACGCGCCGTACTCCCTGCGCAACGAGCAGGCCCTCGACCCCGAGAGCGAGTTCTACATGGACGAACTGCTCGCACACTACGACGACGACCTGCAGGCCGTCCTCTCGAACCACGTCGAGGTCGTCCGGCTGGTGGCCAGCGAGAACCGCCGGAACTGCATCGAGACGTTCGAACCGAAGGACAAGAAGAATCAGGACGAGACCGAGCTGACCGGCGACGTGAACTACTCGAAACTCGCGGTGTACGGCGAGAGCGACCCGCGAGCGTTCGACTACGCGGGCGCGTTCTGCAACGCGAACCGCGGCATCTTCTCCGGCGAGGAACTGCTGAAACTCCAGCGCGAGTTCCTCTACGACTTCCTGCACGCCACCCAGGAACAGACCATCAAGCCGAAGAACAACCCCCGAATCGACATCGACCAGGTCATCGTCGGCCGCACGAACATGCCCGAGTACCGGGACAAGCGCGCCGACGAGAAGATGGAGGCGTTCAACGACCGCACGAAGCGCGTGGACTTCCCGTACGTCCTCGAATACGAGCAGGAGGCTCAGATATACGAGAAACTGCTCGGGAACGCGGACGTGCCGGACATCCACGTCGAACCGCACACGCTCGACATGGCGGGGCTGTTCGGCGTGCTGACGCGCATCCGCGAGCCGGACAACGACATGGTCGGGCTACTGGAGAAGGCCAAGGCGTACAACGGCGAGTTCGACGAGGTGGAGGACGTGGACCCGGAGAAACTCCGCGAGGAGGCCGCCGAGTCCGGCGAGCGCGAGGGCATGTCGGGCGTGAGTCCGCGGTTCGTCGGCGACGAGATAGCCGGCGCCATCATGGAGTCGATGGACCGCGATCGAGGGTTCCTCTCGCCGCTCACCGTCTTCAACCGCCTCGAAGAGCACGTCGGCCAGCACGGCTCCATCTTAGAGGAGAACGTCGAGGGGTACCGCCGCCACCTCGAGCTCGTCCGCGAGGAGTACAAGGAACGCGCCATCGAGGACGTGCGCCACGCGCTCGCCTACGATTTGGACGAGATTCAGCGGCAGGGCGAGAAGTACATGGACCACGTGATGGCGTACATCGACGACGACACCGTCGCGGACGAGCTCACGGGCCGCGAGCAGGAACCCGACGAGACGTTCCTGCGCGCCGTCGAAGAGCAACTGGGCGTCCCGCAGGACCGCAAGGACGACTTCCGACAGGAGGTGTCGAACTGGGTGAGCCGGCGCGCCCGCGAGGGCGAGCCGTTCGACCCGCAGGACAACGACCGCCTGCGGCGCGCGCTCGAGCGCAAACTCTGGGAGGACAAGAAACACAACATCAACTTCTCGGCGCTCGTGTCGAACGCCGAGATAGACGACGACGGGAACGACTGGGTGGCCGCGCTCGTCGACCGCGGCTACTCCGAGGACGGCGCCCGCGAGGTCTTGGAGTTCGCCGGCGCCGAGGTGGCGAAGGCGGAACTGGAGTCGTGACCGACTACGTCTCCCGGGCGAACCGGGCGCTCCGGTCCGCCTACGACGAGCCGACGAGCCTCGCGGAGTACGTCAACCGCGTGTTCGAACAGCCGCTGGCGGCCGCCCACGCCAGCCGCTACCTGCTCGCCGCAATCGAGAGCGAGGGCACTCGCGAGGTCGTGGAGCACGGCGAGGAACTGGAGCGCTACCGGTTCTTCGACGACCCGCACAACGACGGCGAGCACGCCGTCCTCGGGAACACGGCGACGCTGAACGCGTTCGTCGACGACCTACGCGCCATCGCCGCCGGACGGGGGAAAGCCGAGACCATCCTGTGGTTCGCGGGGCCGACCGCCACCGGGAAGTCGGAACTGAAGCGGTGTCTCGTGAACGGACTGCGGGAGTTCTCGAAGACGCCCGAGGGCCGACGATACACGGTCGAGTGGAACGTCGCGGGCGCCCAGGACGACCCCGGTCTGACGTACGGCGACGACCGCGTGGACCGGGAGACCGACTGGTACGAGAGTCCGGTGCAGGCGAATCCGTTGTCGGTGTTCCCGCCCGACGTGCGCCGGGACCTGCTCGCGGAACTGAACGAGGGCCGCGACGACGCCGACCGGATTCGCGTGGACGCCGACCTCGACCCGTTCTCGCGGGAGGCCTACGACTACCTCGAAGAGGCTTACCGCCGCGAGGGCCGCAGCGACCTGTTCGCGGCGGTCACGGACCGCAAGCACCTGCGCGTGAAAAACTACGTCGTCGACCGCGGGAAGGGCGTCGGCGTGCTCCACTCGGAGGACGCCGGCAGCCCGAAGGAGCGCCTCGTCGGGTCGTGGGTCGCACCCCTCTTATCGAAGCTCGACTCGAAGGGCCGGAAGAACCCCCAGGCGTTCAGTTACGACGGCGTGCTCTCCCAGGGCAACGGCTGTCTGACCGTCGTGGAGGACGCCAGCCAGCACGCCGACCTGCTCCAGAAACTCCTGAACGTCCCCGACGAGCGCCGCGTGAAACTGGACAAGGGCATCGGGATGGACCTCGACACCCAGTTGGTCGTCATCTCGAATCTGGACTTGGAGGCGCAACTGAACCAGCACGACGACCGGCAGGGATTCGACCCCCTGAAGGCGCTCAAGCGGCGGCTGTCGAAACACGAGTTCGGCTACCTCACGAGCCTTCGCCTCGAAACCCAGCTCCTGCGCCGCGAACTCACGGGTGAGACCGAGGTGTGGACCGAGACGGACCCCGACGTGCTGGCGTCCCGCGTCCGTGAACCGGCGACAGTGCAGGTGCGGGACCGCGGCGGCGTCGTGGAGCGCGAACTCGCGCCCCACGCGCTCGAAGCCGCGGCGCTGTACAGCGTCGTCACGCGCCTCGACGCGAGCGACCTGCCCGAGGACTTCGACCTCGTGGACAAGGCGCTGTTGTTCGACCGCGGCTACGTCGGCCGGGGCGAGGACCGGCGGGACGCCGACGAGTTCGCGTTCGACGGCGACGCGGACGGCGCGAACGGCATCCCGGTGACGTACACGCGGGACGTGCTCGCGGACCTCCTGCACACCGACGCCGACCGCTCCCACCCCGGCCTCCCGGTGGAGCGCGTCGTCACGCCCGGCGACGTGCTGGACGCGATGGTGTCCGGGCTCGCCGACGCGCCCGTGTTCTCGGACGCCGAGCGCGCGGAGTTCGAGGACCGCCTGCTCCCCGCGAAAGACCGCGTCCACGAGCAACAGGAACGCGACGTGCTGGACGCGTTGCTCGCCGACGAGGGCGCGACCGAGAGCGAGGTCGAGGAGTACGTCGAGCACGTCCACGCGTGGGCGACCGACGACACCGTGACGAACGACCGCGGGGAGCGCGTGCCGCCGGACGCGCTCGCGATGAAGGTGTTCGAGACGGAGACGCTCGGGCGGTTCGGCGACGCGAACTACCACGGCGACGACCCGCGGGAGCCGGTCCGCGAGTTCCGCGAGGACGCAGTGATGACGGCGGTGACGCGGCACGCGTGGGAGAACCGCGACGACGAGTTCCGCGCCCGCGACGTCGACCTCACGTCCGTCCCCGTGCTCGGTGACGTGCTCGCGGGCAACGACTGGGACGACGTGGAGCGCGTCCACCCGGACTTCGACCCGGCGCAGTGGCCGGACCCGCCCGAGGACACCGCCACGGCCGAACTGAAAGCGCGGGCAATCGACTACCTGACCGCGGAACGGGGATACTCGCCGGCGAGCGCCGAACTGGCGACCCGGACCGTGGTCGCCGAGGTGACACACAGATGGGACTGAGAGAGGACCGCGAACGGTTCCGCGAGGTCGGCGAGCAGCGACGCCAGGACCTCGCCGAGTTCATCCAGTACGGCGACCTCGGCGGGAGCGACCGCACCTCGGTGCGCGTCCCGGTGAAACTCGTCGACCTGCCGGAGTTCCAGTACGACAGGCTCGACCGCGGCGGCGTCGGACAGGGAGACGCCGAATCCGGCGACCCGGTCGGCGAGCCACAGGAGGGCGACGGAGACGGCGACGAAGCGGGCGAGGAGGGCGCAGAACACGAGTACTACGAGATGGACCCCGAGGAGTTCGCGCAAGCGCTCGACGAGCGCCTCGGGCTCGACCTCGACCCGAAGGGGAAGAAGGTAATCGAGGAAGTCGAGGGAGCGTTCAACGACACGGCGCGCCGCGGCCCGCGCGGGACGCTGGACTTCGACCACCTCTACAAGCAGGGACTGAAGCGCACGGTCGCGATGGACTTCGACGAGGAGTACGTCGCGGAAGCCCTGCGCGTCGCCGACTGGGGGCCGAGCGAGGCCTTCGAGTGGGCGCGCGAGCAGCACGTCCCGGTGTCGAAGGCGTGGCTGGTCGACCGCGCCCGCGACCTCGACGACCCCGAGCGCTGGGCGTCCATCGAGGAGATGGAGGCGGAGCGCGACCCTGAACCGACGCACGCGCGACTCCGGCGGGACGGCGTCGGGAAAGTGCCGCTCCGCCGGGACGACGAGCGCTTCCGCCACCCGGAAATCGAGGAGGAGCGCGAGCGCAACGTCGTCGTCGTGAACATCCGGGACGTCTCCGGGTCGATGCGGGACGCCAAGCGCGAACTCGTCGAGCGCACGTTCACGCCGCTGGACTGGTACCTCACCGGGAAGTACGACCGCGCGGAGTTCGTCTACATCGCCCACGACGCGGACGCCTGGGAGGTCGACCGGTCGGACTTCTTCGGCATCCGGTCGGGCGGCGGCACCCGCATCTCGACGGCCTACGAACTCGCCGACGAACTGCTCGCGGACTACCCGTTCAGCGAGTGGAACCGCTACGTGTTCGCCGCCGGCGACGGGGAGAACAGCCACAACGACACGGAGGAGAACGTCGTCCCCCTGATGCGGGCGATAGACGCGAACCTCCACGCGTACGTCGAGACACAGCCCAACGACACGATGCAGACCGGGACGCACGCCGGCAAACTCCGGGAGGCGTTCGGCGACGACGAGGACGTCGCCGTCGCGACGGTCACGGGCAACGACGACGTGCTCGACGCCATCGAGACGATTCTCGGCACCGAAGATGACGACTGAACCAGACAAACAGCGGACGGCCGCGGCACTCGTCGAACCGGCGCGGGAAGCGAACGCGCTCGCGCGCCGCCTCGGCCTCGACCCCTACGACGTGAACTACTGGGTCGTGGACCACGACGAGATGAACGAACTCATCGCGTACGACGGGTTCCAGACGCGGTACCCGCACTGGCGGTGGGGGATGAAGTACGAACAGCAACGCAAACAGCGCCAGTTCCTCGGCGGGAAGGCCTTCGAGATAGTGAACAACGACGACCCGTCGAACGCGTTCCTGCAGGTCTCGAACGACCTCGCGGACCAGAAGGCGGTCATCACGCACGTCGAGGCCCACGCCGACTTCTTCGCGAACAACGAGTGGTTCGCGCTGTTCGGCGGCGACGACGGCCCGAACGCCGCGGAGATGCTGGAGCGCCACGCCCGCCGCATCGAGGACGTGCTCGCCGACCCCGAGGTCGACCGCGAAGCCGTCGAGCGGTTCGTGGACACCGTCTCGACGCTGGAGGACAACATCGAGTACCGGCGTGCGTTCGACCGGGACGCCGGCGCGAGCGACCCGGACGCGCTCGCGGACACGCTCGACGGCCTCGGCGTCAGCGACGAGGTGCGCGCGGAGGTGTTCGACGACGACTGGCTGGCCGCGCTCGACGACGACGAACTGGACGTTCGGTTCCCCGAGGAACCCGAGTACGACCTGCTGGCGTTCCTCCGCGAGCACGGGCGGGCGTACGACGAGGCCGCCGGGAAGGCCGTGGAGTTCGAGGACTGGCAGCGCGAATTAATCGAGATGCTGCGCCGGGAAGCTTACTACTTCGCGCCACAGCGCACGACGAAGGTGATGAACGAGGGGTGGGCGGCGTACTGGGAGTCCGTGATGATGGGCGAGGAGGCGTTCGCCGACGAGACGGAGTTCCTCGACTACGCCGACCACCAGGCCCGCGTCCTGAACAGCCCCGGTTTCAATCCGTACAAACTCGGGAAGGAACTCTGGGAGTACGTGGAGAACCGCGCGAACCGCCGCGAAGTTCTGGAGCGGTTGCTTCGCGTGCGTGGCGTGACGTGGCGGAACTTCCACGATGCCGTGGACTTCGCCGCGGTCGCGGACGCGCTCGCGCCGCCGGACGCGCTCGCCGCCGTGGACGCCGACGACCTCGACGCGGTTGCGGCGTTGCCGGACGCGTACGTGGACAGCGAGTCGCTCGCGGCGGCCCGCGACGGCGACGTCGACGCGACGCGGTTCCCGTGGAAACTGTTCACCTACGAGGGGTTGGCGCGCCGCCACTACTCGCTCGCGAAACCCCAGTTCCGGGGATTCCTCGAACGCGTGTCCCGCTCCGAGTTGGAGGCGACGAGCCGGTACCTCTTCGAGGACGAACGCTACGCGTCCGTCGAGCAGGCCCTCGCCGACGTGGACTTCGCGGCCGGCTGGGACCGCATGTACGCGGTCCGGGAGAGTCACAACGACGTGACGTTCGTGGACGAGTTCCTGACCCAGGAGTTCGTGGACGCGAACGACTACTTCGCGTACGAGTACAGTCAGACCCGCGGCGACTTCCGCGCGACCAGCACGGACGCCGCGGACGTGAAGAAGAAACTCCTCCTGCGGTTCACGAACCTCGGGAAGCCGACCGTCGCGGTGTACGACGCGAACCACGAGAACCGCGGCGAGTTGCTGTTGTGCCACGAGTACAACGGCGTGATGTTGGACCGCGGCGCGGCGGAGGCGACGCTAAAGCGCGTCTTCGAGTTGTGGGGCCGACCGGTCGTGTTGCACACCATCACGAAGCGCGTGAGCGAGACCGAACGCAAGCGCGCGCGGCGCAACGACCGCGAGCCCGAGCCCGAGGAGGTCGGCGTGGCGCTCCGGTACGACGGCGACGAGGTGGAACGCGAGGAGTTGGCGTGGAGCGAGGTCGAACACCTCGCGGCCGAGGAACTGGACTACGACACGAAACCCGAGGACTGGCTGTAGGGGCGTGCTGGCGACACTCGCGGTCGCTGGCGCGCTCGGGAGTGAGTGCCGCCGTGGCGGGGCGTTGCTCCCGAGTCCGCTGTCAGGGCACGTCGGAGGGTGGTCCCGGCTTCCCGTTTGAACGTTCGCAGAATCAGGTGGTGACGACGGTGACGGCGCCGTCGAACTCGAGGATGATTCGCTGCGTCACGTCGCCGAAGATGGCTTTCCCGGTGGGGGAGCGCTTGCGGCCCGCGACGAAGATGTGGTCGGCGTCGCGCTCGGCGGCGAGTTCGAGGACTTCGTCGCCCTTGTCCCCGATGCGGCCGACGGGTTCCGTCTCCACGTCGACGTCTTCGAGCACGTCGCGGCCGATGTCCGTCGCGAACTTGCGGGCGCCGTCGACGGCCTCGTCGATGGTGTAGTTCACGTCGAGGTCCGGGATGCTCGCCATGGACTCCCGGCGCTCGGAGTACTCGTCTTCGGTGGTGACGTGGAGCAGGATGAGTTCGGCGTCGACGCCGGCGGCGAGTTCGCCGGCTTCCTGTACGAGGGATTTCGCTGAGTCACTGGCTTCGACAACTGCGATAGCGCGGTCCATGTGGGACGGCGCTCGGTCTGCCACCTTAAATGTCCGGGCCGCCGTCGGGAACAACGCATTTGTACCAGAGGCCTAGAGTTCGGACGTGATGGGCCTCCGGCGGGTAATCGAGGACGTTCGCGGCCGCGAGAAGACGCTGACGGTGTACGCGCCGCCCGGTACGGACGTCGTCGCGTCGGTCAGAGAGTACTTCGCGTCCCAGAACGTCGCCATCGAGCACGAACCGACGACGGACGCGCCGGCCCACGCGGTGCTCTCGGACGACGGCGAGTACCTCACGTCGGTCGGCACCGACGCGTTGCGCGCGCTGACCGGGAGCGAACCACACCCCATCGGGGAGGACGCGGCGTACAGTCCGCTGTTGGAGCACCTCGACCGGACGACGTTCACGTCGTACAGCCGGTGCCAGATGATGCAGGCGTCTCGGGAGATAGAGGACCGCGCGTGGCGCGCGAAGTCGGGGTGTCTGCACGCGGGGTTCCAGCGGCTGTCGAACCTCGAACCGGAAGTCGAGACGTACGCCCAGTTGGCGGACAGCGACCTCGACGTACACGTGTACGGGGAGCGCGACGCGGAAATCGGGGCCGGCGAGTCGTTCACGGTCCACGCGACCGACGACCCGGAGATAACGACGACGTGGTTCGTGGTGTTCGACGGCGGCGGGAACGAACAGCAGTCCTCGGCGCTGTTGGCTGAGGAGCAAGACGACGGCGGCTACTACGGCTTCTGGACGTACGACGCGTCGCTGGTGGCGGACGCGCTCGACGCGCTCGACGCCGTCAGGCGGCCCGCGTGAGGGCAACGTTTTCGGTGGGGGCCGCCGACGCTCCGGTATGCGAGTGTTCGACGTGGCCCGGTTGGTCGACGGCCGCCGGGACGACGCGATAGACGACGCGCGCCTCGTCGTAGCGGACGGCGAGGTGGCGGCGGTCGGCCCCCGGGAGAGCGTGGACGCGCCGCCGGACGCCGAGCGCGTGGAGTATCCGGACCGAACCGTCGTGCCGGGGTTCGTGGACGCACACGTTCACGTGCAGGGCGCGCGGTCGATGAACATCGAGGACTGGATGGCGACGCCGGATTCGCTGGCGGCGGCGCGCGCCACCGGGGACTTGCGGTCGCTGGTGGACGCGGGGTTCACGAGCGTGCGCGACCTCGGGAGTTCCATCGGCCTCGGGCTTCGAGAGGCCGTGGCGTCCGGCGAGGTGCCGGGGCCGCGCGTGTTCACGAGCGGGCGCGCAATCTCCCAGACGGCGGGCCACGGCGACATCCACGGCGCGCCCTACGGGTGGGTGGCCGACGGCACGCCGCTGTCGACGCTGGCCGACGGGCCGACGGAGTGCCGGCGGGAGGCCCGCAAGCGAATCCGGGAGGGCGTGGACTGCCTGAAGATAATGACGACCGGCGGCGTGTTGAGTCAGCGGGACACGCCGGACGTGCGCCAGTTCACGGACGAGGAGATTCGCGCGATGACCGAGGAGGCCGACCGCGTCGGCGTCGACGTGGCGGCTCACGCGCAGGGCGCGGCGGGCATCGAGGCGGCGCTCCGGAACGGCGCGACGACCGTCGAGCACGGCTTCTACCTCGACGACGAGTGCATCGAGTTGTTGAAGGAGTGCGGCGGGACGTTCGTGCCGACGCTCGCCATCATGTGGCGCATCACGGAACACGGCGACGAGCACGGCGTGCCGGAGTGGGGCATGGAGAAGGCTCGCGAGGCCCGCGAGGCCCACGTCGACGCCGTGCGAAACGCCTACGAGGAGAACACGCCCATCGCGGCGGGCACCGACTTCATGGGGCCCGAGCTGGTGCCCCACGGCGAGAACGCACTGGAGATGCGGTTGCTCGTCGAGGAAGTGGGAATGTCCGAGATGGAGGCACTCCAGTCCGGGACGCGCATCGCGGCTCGCACGCTCCCCCGCGACGACGTGGGGACGCTGGAGGTCGGCAACCGGGCGGACTTCGCGGTGTTAGAACACGACCCGCTGGCGGACATCTCGGCGGTGGAGCGCGTCCACGAGACGTACCTCGACGGCGAGCGCGCGGACGGCTGATTACTCGTATTTCCGCGTCCGGGCCGCCGTGAGGAGCGCGATGGTGAGGACGAGCGTGGTGTAGCCGGCGACCACGATGGTCGTCGTCCCGTCGCTGGCTTCGAAGGCGGCGAACGCGAACGTCGCGACGGCGAACGCGACGAGCGAGACGCCGAGGACGCGGGCGAGCGCGTCCGGGTCTTCGGCCTCCGCGGGGTCGTAGAGCGGCACGCCGTCCATCGACTCCGCGACGAACAGCGCGCGCCCCGCGGCGAGCAGGCCGACCGCGATGGCCGCGTACGCGACGGCGACGAGGAGTCCCATACGCCGTACTGCGCCACGGTGGGCTTAATCCTTACTGCCTGTCGCCGCCGGACGGGGCGCCGACCCGAGGTTTCACGGGCGCGTCCCGCGAAGCGAGGCCGTGACCGTCGTCGACCTCTCCCACGAACTCGGTTCCGGGCTACCGTACCCCGGCGACCCGCCGGCGTCCGTGACGCCGCACGCGACGATGCAGGCGGACGGCTACCGCGTCGCCGCCATCGCGTGTAGCACGCACTCGGGGACGCATCTGGACGCGCCCGCACACCTCCTCGCGGACGGTGCGACGCTCGGCGACTACGCGCCCGGCGACTTCCAGTTCGACGCGCGGGTCGTGGACTGCACCGACCTCGGCGACAGAGAGCCGATTCCCGCCGACCGCGTGCCGGAGACGGACGCGGACCTCGTGGTGTTCCACACGGGGTTCGACGCGCGCTGGGGCGACGAGTCGTACTTCGACCACCCCTATCTCGCGAGCGCGGCGGCCGAGCGCTGTGCGGCGCAGGGCTGTGCCGTGGGGCTGGACGCGCCGAGCGTCGACCCGACGCCGACCGACCGGGCGCGCGACGGCGAACCCGACGGCTATCCCGCCCACCGCGCGCTCCTCGGCGAGGGGCTGCTGTTGCTGGAGAATCTGACGAACCTCGGCGCGCTCGGGGAGGCGACGAGCGTGCGCGCGCACCCGCTGCCGGTCGACGCGGACGGCGCGCCCGCTCGCGTCGTCGCCGTCACCGACTGACGGCCGTCACTCCGCGTCGGCGTCGGTCGTTCCCTGGTCGCGGATGAATCCGGACTTGAACCCGATCCAGCCGAGGACGCTGATGAACAGAATCGGCGGGAGGATGACGAACCCCCACAGGGGGTTCAGCCCCCACTGGAGCAGGAGTACCACGTCGGCGAGACCGAGCAGGAGAAACGGGAGAATCGCGAGTGCGGCCTGCCGACGGCTCCCGCGGTCCCCCGTGTCCGGTATCGGCGCGTCCATGCGCGTCGCTTCGGGGGCCACCGCAAAAAGCCATCCGCTCTCGCGTGTCGCGCGCGCTCGGTGACCCCGCCGAACCGCGGGTTCGGACCCCGCGAACGGTTCTCGTTCCCCCGCGAACCGGGATTTGGGAACCGTTGGCGTGCGATTTCGCGTATCACTTTTCGTATGCCGACGGCGTTCGCGGACCGTTCTGAGCGCCGACAATTCGTCGCGTTGAGACGAGTGAGCGCGGCGGTCTGTCAGCGCCCCCTGACTGCCGGCCGTTCGTTTCCAGTTTGAAAGAACGGCGACGCGCGGAAGTCAACCCAACCCACTTACGGGAATCTCTCCTGACGGCCGACCAGACAATGAGCCGGTACGACTCCGAATCCGCGGCGGTGACGGAGGGCGACTCGGGACTCAAGAGCGCACTGGAGACGGCGGAACGCGCGATAGGCAGACACGACCTCGAAGCGAAACTCGCGGTGACGGCGGCGGCGCTGTTGGCCGTCGGCTTCGCCACCCGGATGGCGTTCACGAGCCAGGTGGGCGACAACCTGGGCGCGATGGTCGTCTGGTTCACCGTCATCTTCACCGCCGGCACCGCGCTGCTCGGCGGCGGCATCAAGGCGTGGGGCGCGATTCAGCGCTACCGGCACGACCTCCAGTGACGCGCCAGCGACCGCGCGCCTTTTTGCGAGCCGGCCCGCAGGAACCACCATGACCGACCGCGTCACCGACGACGCCCTCGACACCGTCGTCGGCACACTCGCCAGGGCCGGCGGCACCCGTCGCCTCGAACTCCGCCTCCCCGCGGACGCCGCCGAATCCTTCCCCGTCGACGAAGTCGTCCGCGTCGTCCTCGACGGCACCGAACGCCGCGCGCGTCTCTCTTCCACCGGCGACGACCGGCCGGTCGTCCGCGGCGTCTACGACACGCCGCGACTCGCGCGGAATCCCGGCGACGGCGAGAACCGACTGCTCGCGTGGGTCGACGACCGCGACCTCGAAGCCGGACGCTCCGTCCACGTCGACGTCGTCGAACCCGAGTTCAAGTACGGGATTCGCGCGCCGGGCGAGTCGGCGACCTACGACGCGACCGGGACGCCGGACAGCGGTCTCGCAGATATCGCGCGCTCCGTCGAGGAGAACTAGTCGAGTCTCCGGAACACCGCCCGGAAGTCCGCCGCGTCGAGGTCCGCGGCCGCGTCGTCCGCACGCGCCAGCAGTCGGTCGACGGTCGCCTCGGCGTCCGCGCCGTCCCCGCCGGCCGCGAGTCGTTCGCGTCGCTGCTCGCAGGCGGCGTGGAGCGCTCCCACCGCGTCCTCGTACGCCCGCCGCGCGACGAGGCAGTCGACGGTCTCCCGCAGTTCCGCCGCCGACACCGGTTTCGACAGCGAGGCGTCGGCGGGCCGGTCGGCCCCGCCGCCGTCCGGAGCCATCACGACCACGTCGCAGTCGGCGTCGGCCCCGACGTCGGCCACGAACTCCGCGACAGGTGTCGCCGGCAGGTCCGCGTCGAGAACGAGGACCGCGACCTGGCCGGAGAGCGCGTCGCGGACGCCGTCCGGCGTCGCGACGCCCGCCACGTCGTACGCGTCGCTCAGTTGGCGTACGTAGCGCTCGCGGAGTTCTCGGAGGTCGGCGGCGACGAGCACCGTCGAGTCGGCGGGTTCCTCGGCCATCGCTTCCCAGCGGAAGGCGGCGGCGTGCCGCCGTA
This sequence comes from Halobacterium litoreum, assembly GCF_021233415.1. Classification (NCBI taxonomy): domain Archaea; kingdom Methanobacteriati; phylum Methanobacteriota; class Halobacteria; order Halobacteriales; family Halobacteriaceae; genus Halobacterium; species Halobacterium litoreum. The sequence goes on from NZ_CP089466.1 coordinate 1,585,147, forward strand.
AGTGTTACTCTACTCGCGTCACGCCGGTGACCTCGAAGCGCGCGCCGCGGGCGTCGTCGTCCCCGGAGTCGGGCGGCACCGCGTCGACGCTCCAGTCGTGGGCCTCCGCGATGTTCTCGACGATGGCGAGCCCGAACCCGGTGCCGTCGTCGGCGGACGTGTACCCGCGCTCGAACACCTCGTCGTGCATCCCCGCGGGGACGCCGGCGCCGTCGTCGGTGACGGCGAACCCGCCGTCGACGCACTCGACGGTCACGGCGACGCCGTCGCCGCCGTGTTCCACGGCGTTCCGGAACAAGTTCTCGAACAGTTCCCGGAGGCGACCGGGGTCGGCGGCGACGCGACAGTCGCCGGTCGTCACGTCCAGTGTCGCGTCGCGGGCGTCGACGGACTCCCAGGAGTCCGACGCGACCTGGGACAGTTCCACGGGTTCGGTTTCGTCGACGTGCTGGCCCTGCCGCGCGAGTTCGAGGACGTCCTCGACGATGTTCTCCATGCGGTCGAGGGCCTCCTCGGCGCGGTCGAGGTGTTCCCCGTCGTCGGTCTGCCGGACGAGGTCGATGCTCCCGCGAGCGACGTTGATGGGGCTGCGGAGGTCGTGGCTGACGACGCTCGCGAACTCGTCTAAGCGCTCGTTCTGTCGTTCGAGTTCTCGCTCGCGCTCCTTCCGCTGCGTGATGTCGCGGATGGACGCGAGCGCCGCGGTTTCGCCCTCGTAGTCGATGCTCGTGACGCTGAACTCGCAGTACCGGACGTCGCCGCTCGGCCGCCAGATGCGGCCGTCGAACGTGCGCTGGCGGCCGACCTCCTCGACGACCTCGTCGTGGATTCGCTTGAGTTTCTCTCGGTCGTCGTTGTGGATGAGGTCCCACGCGTTCGCCGCGAGCAGTTCGTCCTCGTCGCGGCCGAACAGTTCGGCCGCGCGGTTGTTCACGAACTCGTAGCGTCCGTCCCGGAAGATGGCGACGGCGTCGTGGCTCTGCTCGATGAGCGTGCGGTACTTCGCCTCGCTCTCCCGGAGCGCCTCGTCGGAGCGGAGGCGGTGGAGCGTTTCCGCGACGTGCGCCATCAGGAGTTCGGCGAGTTCGGCGTCTCGGTCGGAGAACGCGTCCACGCGCTCGGACGCCGCCTGGAACACGCCGAGGTCGCCGATGGGGACGCTCAACACCGACCGGTAGTCGGGGTTCGTCGGGTCCGCGTCGGCGTACTCGGCGACGTCGTCGACGACGATGCGCTTGTTCTCTTGGAACGTCTCGCCAGCGACGCCCTCGTCGGTGCGGTAGCGCTCGAAGTCCCCGGACTCCATCCCGGTGGAGAGGGCTTTCGGTACGAGGTAGCCGTCCTCGGCGATGTCGATGCCGCAGATGTCGAAGTCGAGGATGTTCTCCGCGGCGTCGATGGCGAGGTGGTAGATGCTCTGTTCGTGGTCGCGGCCGACCATCTGGGCGGCGACGCTGTGGAGTTTCTCGAACTGGCGGCGTTCGGTCTTCAGCGCGGATTCGACGCGGGCGTGTTCGGCCGCGGCGTCCGCCGTCGCGATGCCGTGACCGACGGTTTCGCCGACGCCGAGGAGGAACGCCCGGTCCTCGGCGTCCGGGGGTTCGGCCGCGCCGAAGGCGAGCGTGCCGAGGCGGTCGTCGCCGTCGGCGACCGGGACGAGGACGCGGTAGCCGCCGTCGTCCTCGACGGTCTCGACAGTCTCGGGGCGCGTGTCGGCCGGTTCGTCGGTGGGCGGGCGGCCGGCGAACGCGAGTCGGTCGTCGTCGTAGAGGTAGGCGTAGTCGTAGCAGGCGTCCACCGCGGCGTCACAGACGCGCTCGCGGAGGTCGTCGCCGTCGTCGGCTCGGTCGACGGCCCCGGTGATTGCGCGGAGGAGAGTGCCGTGTGCGGTCATTCGGTCAGTCGCTGCCGGTGTTTTCACCGGGTAGGTCGCGGAACGCGACGCGGAAGTCGTCGTGGCCGAACTCGGTCACGGTGTCGTTGATGCGGCTCCGCAGTTCGTGGATTCGTTCGACCAGTTCCTCGTAGGCGTCGCCGAGTTCCACGTCGCCGTCTTCGGCTTCGGCTTCGAGGAGCGCGCGCTTGGACATCAGCGAGTAGAGTTCCTGGAGGCGCTGGTCGTACGCGGAGCGGTCGACGAGCGTGTCGACGACGTCGTGGAGGTCGTCCTGGTCGACCGGCTTGATGAGGTACTCGTCGAAGCCCAGTTCGACGACGTCCGTGTTCGGTCGGACGCCGGTGACCATCGCGACCCGGCAGTCGTACTCCGCGCGCCGGATGCGGTCGAGGACTTCTTCGCCGGAGAGGCCGGGCATGCGCCGGTCGAGCAGGACGACGTCGACGGTTTCGTCGAGCGTGTTCAGTGCGACTTCGCCGGTCGTCGCGGTGTCGACTTCGTGTTCCGTGGCGAGCCACGCCGCGTACACGTCTGTGAGTGCTTCGTCGTCGTCGACCACGAGTACGTGAGCCGCTTCGTCGGTCATAGAGTGGGGGAATCTGGCATATCTGGTCTGTAGGCGAAGTTAAAGCTTTCTCCCCGTTCGCCCGCCGAGCCGATTGCGTCGGGCGCGAAACGACGCGACGGCGGACAGATGCCACCAAAACCATTATATTCTTTTCGGTGGCCCGAGGTTACCTGCCGGTAATCGTTAGGAGAGCCAAAAAGACCATTATTCGCCACTATTTCGCGTTCTCTCGGCGTTTCAAGGTGTGCTAATACACCACAAAACCGCGAAAGGTTTAAGTATTTGTCGCCGTTACTCTACATCACGACGAGTCGGGTGGCCCAGCGCGTGCTGACCCTCTCCACCCGACACAAATCCCATAATGAGCGACACAAAACTTCGCACCTACAGCGGCGAGCAGCAGCAGACGGAGACGAATCGAGAGACGGAGTCGAACGCCGAGACCCACACCTGTCCCGAGTGTGGCGGGCGCGTCGTCAACGACGAGGAGCACGGCGAGTCCGTCTGTACCGAGTGTGGCCTCGTGGTCGAGGAGGACGGCATCGACCGCGGGCCCGAGTGGCGCGCCTTCGACTCCAAGGAGAAAGACCAGAAGTCCCGCGTCGGCGCCCCGACCACGAACATGATGCACGACAAGGGGCTCTCGACGAACATCGGCTGGCAGAACAAGGACGCCTACGGCAACAGCCTCTCGTCCAATCAGCGCCAGAAGATGCAGCGCCTGCGCAAGTGGAACGAGCGCTTCCGCACGCGCAACAGCAAGGAGCGCAACCTCAAGCAGGCCCTCGGCGAAATCGAACGCATGGCCTCCGCGCTCGGCCTCCCGAAGGAGGTACGCGAGACGGCCTCGGTCATCTACCGCCGCGCGCTCGACGAGGACCTGCTGCCCGGCCGCTCCATCGAGGGCGTCGCGACCAGCGCCCTCTACGCGTCGGCCCGCCAGATGCAGACGCCGCGCTCCATCGACGAGGTGGCGAACGTCAGCCGCATCGACGAGATGGAGTTCAAGCGCACGTACCGCTACATCGTGCGCGAACTCGGTCTGGAAGTCGCGCCCGCCGACCCCGCGAGTTACGTGCCCCGGTTCGCGTCCGAACTCGACCTCCCGGACGAGGTCGAGCGACGCGCCCGCGAACTCCTCAGTAACGCACAGGAGGCCGGCGTCACCAGCGGGAAGTCCCCGGTCGGCCTCGCCGCCGCGGCCATCTACGCGTCCAGCCTCCTCACCAACCACAAGGTGACCCAGAGCGAGGTCAGCGACGTGACCGACGTGAGCGAGGTCACCATCCGGAACCGCTACCAGGAACTCCTCGAAGCGACCGAGGTCGCCGCGTAACCCCGACATTTTCGGCGTGTTTTGCGGGCGCGCGAGAACGAACAGTAGCGACGCTGGTGTCGCGCCCTGAGACGCCCGTCAGTAGTCGCGCTCGCCGGCGCGCACCGCGACCGGGAGGTCGTTGGCGTCGGTGGGGAGCGCACACGAGAAGTTGTCGCTGTACGCGCAGAACGGATTGTACGCGAGGTTGAAATCGAGGGCTATCTCGTCGCCGGTGTCGGCGTCCGGCGCGGCGACGTCGAGGTAGCGCCCGCGGCCGTACGTCTCGGCGCCGTTCGTCGTGTCCGTGAACGGGACGAACAGCGAGTCCTCGCCCTCGACGCGGTAGGCGTCGAGCGTGTGGTGGTCGCCGTCCATGTCGAACCCGAGGACGGCGACGCGCTCGTACTTCGCTGGCGGCCCCTGCGTGGTTTCGAGGTCGACCTCCTGCGGGGAGTCGACTTCGCTGAAGCGCGCGACCACGCGGAACTCGGGGTCCAACTCGAAGTAGTCGAGGCCGTCGAAGTCCTCGCGTTCGCCCTCGGGAATCGGGGACTGCGGGTGGTCGGCGAGGAACGCGTCTTTCTCGGTTCGGTGTTCGAGGACGCGCTCGCGCCACGCGGCCTCGTCGAAGTCGTCGCCGGGCATGGTCGCGTCTGTGGCCGGGAGCGACCTAACTGTGACGCTACGGCGGGGGGACGAATGCCTTTTCCCCTCGCCGGTTCTGGTACGAGTATGAACCTTCTGGACGGAAGTGCTGGCGGGGGCCAACTCGTCCGCACGGCGCTCACGCTGTCGGCCGTCACGGGCGAACCGTTCCGCATGCGCCACGTTCGGCGCGCTCGCGCGAACCCGGGCTTGCAGGCACAACACTGCGCGGCCATCGAGGCCGTCGCTGCGGCCTGCAACGCGGAGACGGACGGCGTCGAGGTCGGCTCGGAGTCGTTCACCTTCGAACCCGGCGAGACCGGCGAGGAACCCGACGAGTTCGGCGGACAGGTCTCCGTCGAAGTGGGCACCGCGGGGAGCGTCCCGCTGGTGTTCGACGCGCTCCTCCCGCTCGCGGTCGTGCTCGACGAACCGTTCACGGCGCACCTGGAGGGCGGCACCGACGCGAAGTGGGCGCCGCCGTTCGACTACTTCCGGCACGTCAAACTCCCGATGCTGACCGAGAACGGGCTGGACGCCGACGCGACGCTGAAGCGCCGCGGGTTCTACCCGCGCGGCGGCGGGAAGGCGACGCTGACGGTGCGACCGTCCTCGCTGGACCCGGTGGAGTTCACCGAACGGGGCGCCCGCGAGTCGCTGACGGCGTACTCGGTCGCCGAGGAGTCGATGGCCGGCGACGACGTGGCCGAGCGGCAGGTGGAGGCCGCGCCCGCGGACGCCGACGTGAACACGGAGTACGCCGAGGCCGACTGTTCGGGGTCGGCGCTCGTGCTCGCGGCCGAGTACGAACACGCGAACGCCGGGTTCGCGGTGCTCGGCGAGATGGGGAAGGAGGCCGAGACGGTCGGTGAGGAGGCCACCGAGGCCTTCGAGGCGTTCGAGGACGGCGACGCCGCGGTCGACAGCCACCTCGCGGACCAACTGGTGCCGTTCCTCGCGCTCGCGGGCGGCGAGGTGCGCGTGCCCGAGGTCACGACCCACGTGGAGACGTGCATCGACCTGGTGACGGAGTTCGGCTACGACGTGACCGTCGAGGACGAGGGCGACACCGTCCTGCTGTCGGCCTGACCGCGGTTCCACGCTCCAGTCGTTCGTTCTGGAAGTTCGCTATCGCTCTAGTCCGGGGTGTAGGCCGTCTGCGTCGTCGGCGTCGAGGAACAGTTCCGTCGTCGGGTGGAGCGGCGCCGGCGGGTCGTCGATAGGGAACCAGTCGAGTCGGTCGCGTTTTTCGGGTTCCCTGTCGATGGCTGGGTCGCCGTCCGCGGGCCCGGCGAGGCCGACGACGGTCCACGCCGTGCCCGAGCCGTAGTGGCTGTCGTGGTCGAACAGCGCGACGACGCGCTCCGGGTGGAAGTCGAGGCCGGTCTCCTCGCGGACCTCGCGTTTCGCGGCCTCGACGGTGGACTCGCCGGCGGTCTTCCCGCCAGCGAGCAGTCCCCAGAGGCGTCCGTCTTCCTCGTCGGCGGTGCGTCGCTCGAACAGCACTTCGCCGTCGCGTTCGACGGCGGCGACGACGCCGACGCGAACGTCGCGGCCTTCGCTGACTGGGGAGGGCATCGTTCGGGGATTTCCGAGCGCCCCCGTATCGGTTTCGGTCTACAGGAACAGCGAGCCGAACCCGGCGGTCGTCGCGCTGATGGCGACCCAGCCGGCGTAGTTCCACCACGGCACCTCTGCGAACCGCGGGCCGGGCAGGTCGTCGGTGTACGTCCACCGGCCGTCGGCGACGCCCTGCGGGTCGGTGAGCACGTCGAAGCCGGTGGCGAGCGCGGCGGCGAGCGCGACGGCCGGCCACCCCGACGCGACGAGGAGCGCGAGCCGGAACGCGACGTAGATGGTGCCGGTCCAGCCGAGCAGGACGTAGAGGGGCACACCCAGTACTTTCCGGCCGGCGTGGTGTTCGAGCCACCCTAGGTTGATGACGACGGCTTCGGCGACGAACGCGACGAGCGCGCCGCCGCCGAAGAACGCGACGGTGGCCTCGACGGGCCACGTGAGCGCGGCGTGCGCGAGCGCGAGGACGCCGACGGCGGCCGTCGTCGCGACGAACTGCGTGTTCTCGTCCATGGCGGGGCGTGCTCCCGGCGGCGGCAAAAGTCGGTCGGTGGGGTGTAAGCGGTGGCGGGGAGACGGTCGGCGAGCGAATCAGTCGGTGAGGCCGTAGCCGCGCCGGAACAGCCACACGTCGAGGGCGAGCACGGCGACGGTCAGGCCCGAGAGGACGGCGAGCGCCACGTCCGGGCGGATGTCGGAGACGCCGATGACGCCGTACCGGACGCCGTTGACCATGTACACCATGGGGTTCAGGAGGCTGAGGTCGCGGGGAATCCCGGAGAGCGCGTCGAGGCTGTAGAACACGCCGCCGAAGAAGACGAGCGGCCGGAGGATGAACTGATTGAGGACCGTGAGGTGGTCGAAGTCCTCGGCGACGAGGCCGCCGACGACGCCGAACGCGGCGAACAGCGTGGTGATGACGCCGAGGAACGCGACGGCGTAGAAGGGGTTGGCGAGCGAGCGGACGGGCGTGAAGACGGCGCCGACGGCGGCGATGAGGATGCCGATGAGGACGCCGCGGAGCGCCGACGACGCGACGTACGCGACCACCATCTCCCAGTACGCGAGCGGGCTCGTGAGCGCCTCGTGGATGTACTCGTTCCACCGGCCGTGGAAGATGGAGAAGGAGGCGTTCTCGAAGGCGTTGGCGATGGCTCCCAGCACGACGAGGCCGGGGAGGATGAACTGGATGTAGGGGACGCCGCCGACGGTGTCGATGCGCTCGCCGAGGATGACGCCGAACACGCTGAAGTAGAGGACGTTCGTGACGAGCGGCGGGAGGAACGTGTTGTACGGTCGGCGCACGAACCGCAGAATCTCGCGCTCGGTGAGCGACTTCAGCCCGCGGGAGACGACGCTCACGCCACCACCTCCTGTTCGTCGTCGCTGTCCTCGGTGCGCGTCATGTTCACGAACACCTCTTCGAGGCTGGTCCGCGAGATGTCCACGTCGACGACGCGGTGGCCGGCGTCCTCCAGTCGCCGGACGGCGACCGGGACGGCTTCGCTCCCGCTGGCGGCGCGCAGGGTGACGGTGTCGCCGTCCAGCGTCACGTCGTCGATTTCGCCCCCGGCGATGTCGGGGATGGCGGTGGCGGGCGCGGCGAGCGTGAGGGTGACGGTGTCGGTGCCGCGCTCGGTGAGTTCGTCGGGCGTGGCGACCGTGACCTTCCGCCCGGAGTCGACGATGGCGACCTCGTCACAGAGGCGCTCGGCCTCCTCGATGTAGTGGGTCGTGAGGAGGACGGTGGTGCCGTCGTCGTTGAGGCCGCGGATGACCTCCCAGAGGTCGTGGCGGAGTTCCACGTCGACGCCCGCCGTGGGTTCGTCCAGAATCAGGAGGTCGGGGTCGGTGACCATCGCGCGAGCGAGCATGAATCGTCGTTTCATCCCGCCGGAGAGCCAGTCGAAGCGCGTCTCGGCCTTCCCGTCGAGGCCGACGGTTTCGAGGGCGTCGCGGGCGCGTCGCTCGGCCTGGGCCTCGGGGACGCCGTGGTAGCCGGCCTTGTGCAGGAGGACCTCCCGAATCGGGAAGAAGCGGTCGACGTTGAACTCCTGTGGCGCGAGGCCGATGGCGTCTCGCGCCTGCTGGTAGTCGTCTTCCACGTCGTGTCCGAACACCTCGGCGGTCCCGCCGGTCTTGCGCGCGAGGCCGACGAGCGTGTTGATGAACGTCGTCTTCCCCGCGCCGTTCGGCCCGAGCAACCCGAAAAACGAGCCCTCGGGCACGGTGAGCGAGAGGCCGTCGAGCGCCCGGACGTCCCCGTACTCCTTCACGAGGTCGTCGGTGCGTATCGCTGGCGGCATTTGACGCGAGGAAGGCGACTGCCGGGGTTAAGACTGCTGGAACCGGAGGCGGCCGCGGTGACTCGAACGCTCGTTTCGCCGTCGTTCAGCCCGTGTCCTGCATCCCCGCCGCGACCCCCATCACGGAGAGCCGGAGCGCGCGCTCGTCCTCGGGCGACCGGTCGTCGCGCCCGAGCAGTGCGACCTGCAGGGCGTTCAGGGGGTCGACGTAGGGGTTGCGGCGGTCGAGGCTCTCGCGGAGCCACGGGCGGTCCACGAGGTCCTCTCTGCCGGTCACGTCGAGGACGTGCTCGACGGCGCGGTCGTACTCGCCCTCGATTCGGGGGAAGAACCGCTCGCGGAGGTCGTCGGGCGCGAGGCCGGCGTACTCGGCGGCAACGTCCATCTCGCTGCGGGCGAGCGAGAGCGCGGCGGCGTCGACGGTCGTCCGGAAGAATGGCCACTCCTCGTACATCTCCCGGAGGAGGTCGGGGTCGCCGTCGAACGCGTCGAGGCCGGCGCCGAGACCGTACCAGCCGGGGAGGATACACCGGGTCTGCGTCCACGAGAACACCCACGGAATCGCGCGCAGGTCCTCGACGGCGCGCTCGTCCGACCGGGACGCCGGGCGAGAGCCGAGGTTCAGGTTCTCCACCACCTCGATGGGCGTCGCGGCCTCGAAGTAGGAGACGAAGCCGTCGGTGTCGAGCAGGTCGCGGTAGGCGTCGCGGGCGGCGCCGGCCATCGTCTCCATCGCCGCCACCCACGCCTCCGGGACGGCGGGGTCGGCCTCGGTTGCGGCGGTCCAGCGCGCCCGGAGTTGGGCGTTCAGCATCTGTTCGAGTTCGCGCTCGGCGACCCGGCGGTTGCCGTACGTCTCCGCGATGGATTCGCCCTGCTGGGTGAACTTCACCTCGCCCGTCACCGTCTCCTTCGGGAGCGCAAGCAGCGCCTCGTTCATCGGGCCGCCGCCCCGTGAGATGGAGCCACCCCGACCGTGGAAGAAGCGCACGTCCACGCCGAAGTCCTCGCAGATGGCGGCGAGGCGGCGCTGCGCGCGGTCGAGTTCCCAGTTCGCCGCGAGGAAGCCGTTCTCCTTGTTCGAGTCCGAGTAGCCGAGCATCACCTCCTGGCTCCCGTCGCGGGCGTCCAGCAGGGCGCCGTAGGCGTCGTTCTCGAACAGCGTGCCGAGAATGTCGCGGGCGTTCGAGAGCGCCGACTTCGTCTCCAGCAGGGGCACCACGTCGAGGCCCGAGTGGTCGGGGAGCGAGACGACGCCGGCTTGCGACGCGAGGAAGACGACTTCGAGAACGTGGCTCGGGCGCTCGGTCATGCTGATGCAGTACGCGTCGATGGCGTCGGCGCCGTACTCGGCCTGCCAGTCCGCGAGCGCGTCGAACCGTTCGAGGACGCGCACCGTCTCGTCGTCCAGGCCCTCGGCGTCCGTCAAATCCACCACCGGCTCGTCCTGCAGCGTCGCCTCGGTGAGGAACTCCACGCGCTCGTCCTCGCTCATCCCGGCGTAGTCGATACCCTCGCGTTCGAGCGCCGCCGAGACGGCCGCCGTGTGCTTCTCGCGGTGGTCCCGCAGGTCGAGGGCGGCGAGGTGGAGACCGAACGTCTCCACGCGGCGCACGAAGGGGTCGGCGTGGACGCTCGCGAGGTCGTCGAGGCCGGCCTCGCGGAGCGCGTCGGCGAGCGCTCGGGCGTCCGCGAACAGGTCGACCGCGTCATCGTAGCCGCCGGGGCGCACGTCGTCGATGCGGCGAACGCGCTCGCGCATCGTCGCGACTTTCCGGCGGAACGGCTCGTCCGGGTAGCGCTCCGCGGCGTCCGCGGCGACCGTCGGCACCGCGTCGCGGTCGGCGGCGAGCGAGGCGTCGAGCGTCCCGCTTTCGACGCGGTCCCCGTCCATCGAGAGCGCCGCGAGCAGGTCCCCGAGGTCGTCCGCGTAGCGCTCGCAGACGAGGCGGCGCTGGCGTTCGAGCACGCGCTCGGTGGTCTCGGTGGTGACGTAGGGGTTGCCGTCGCGGTCCGACCCCGCCCACGACCGGAACGCGAGCAGTTGTGGCACCGCGGGCGGGTCGTCGTAGGCGTCCGCGAGCGCGGTTTCGAGCGCGTCGTACACCTCGGGCACCACGTCGAAGACGGCGTTCGCGAGGTACCACTGCACGTCCCGCGCCTCGTCGAACGGCGTGGGCTGGCGCTCGCGGACGTGCCGCGTGGTCCAGAGGCTCTCGACGTTCGCGTCGAGGCGACGCCACAGACGTCGACGCTCGGCGTCCGTGAGCCGTCGCTCGTCGAGGTCGGCGAGCAGGTCGCTCACGCGATTGAGCGTCGCCTTCACGGTCTTCCGCCGGGCCTCGGTCGGGTGCGCGGTGAACGTCGGGACGACGCGCACGTCGGCCAGCACCTCGGCCACATCGTCGGCGGTCGCCCCGTCCTCGGCGAGCGATTCGACGGCGGCGACGAGGCTGTCCTCGACGGTGCCCTCGGAGCGCCGGAGCGCCCGGACGCGTTCGCGTTCCTCCGCGAGGTTCACGAGTTCGAAGTAGTCGGTGAACGCTCGCGCGAAGTCCGCGCGGGCGGCGGGCGACGCCGATTCGACGGTCTCGCGGAGCGCCTGGCGCCCCGCGTTACCGCCCTCGCGGCGCTCGATGGCGGTGGTCCGCGCAGCCTCCACGGACTCGTAGGCGTCGGGCGCGTGCGCCCGAACGACGTCGCCGAGCGCCGCGCCGACTTCGCGCACGTCCTCGCGGACGTCCCTGGCGTGCAATTCCATACCACGGTATTCGGGGCGGAGGTGTTTCAACATCCGGAACGCCGCGAAAATTTACCAATCCACGAGTAAACTACTCTGCCGGGCCGCCGGCGCCGACGCCGTCCTCGGGTTCGACGGCGAGCGTCGTCCCGTACGTGAGCGTCGACTGGCGCACCGTCACGTCCACGACGGCCCGGTAGACGGCGGGCGTCGTGGTCGGATAGTCGCCCGTTCCGGGGTCGTCGTAGGAGTCCGGCATGTCCGCGAGCAGGTCGCCGCGCGGGCGGTCCACGACGAGGACGTACTCGCCCTCCGCATTATCGCCGTCGTCCACGGACATGTCGTAGGGGCCGTCGACCCCTTCGGCGAACGTCCAGTTCGCGATTTCGGCGCCGTCGAGCGTTCCCTCGGTCACGTCGAGTGTGACGGTGTCGGACGGAGCGGTCGCGGCCGCCACCTGCGTGCCGTTCTTGAACGCCGACACCGCGGTGCCGCCGCTCCCGTCCTCGATTACCTCGAAGCGCCACGACGCGGTACCGGACACCGACTCGACGTGGAACACCATCGGCGACGACGTGCTCCGGGGCGTGACGACCATCTCGAAGCGCCGCGTCTCGGTGATGTCCTCCGCCACGGTCCAGTCCGGCGTGCCCAGGTGGTTGGTCACGGCGCGCGTCGGGTCGTCCTGGAGGATTCGCGTGCCGTTGTCGAGGCGGACGATTTCGGTGTCGGTCACGCGCCCGTCCGCCGCGGCCAGTCGGGTGGCGTTCTCGTCCCAGACGGCGACGCCGTCGCGGACGGCGCCGCGGACGGTGGCATAGTCCGAGGCGTCGTACCGGTTGGCTTGCACGACGATACCGCCGACGCCGGCGTCGACGGCGTTCTCGAAGCCGATGGCGTCGTCGGTGCGGTCGTGGTTCCGAGTGGCGAGGTTCTCGGTGAACACGACGGCGTTCAGGACGAGCGCGAGCGCGACGAACGCGACGGCGAGCACGAGCGCCGCGACGAGCAGGAGTTGGCCGCGCCGGTCCCGAGGCATGTGTTCGGGCGAGGCGGCCGCGGCACAAAAGGGTTACCGCGCGAGTGCCGGGACCGCCGCCTCCCGGTCACTTTTTCCCGCTTGCCGCGAATCCCGGGGTATGCGCGTGGTGGTACTGGGCGCGGGGTCGCTCGGGTCGCTGGTCGGCGGCCTGCTCGCGACGACCGGCGCCGGCGTGACGCTGCTCGGTCGCGAGAACGAACATCTCGACGGGGTGGCCAGCGACGGCCTCCAGGTAGTGAATCCTGACGGCACGACCGAGACGGTGAGCGTCGGCACCGCGACCGACTCCGAAGTAGCGGCGGAGGCGGACGCCGTCGTGGTCTGCGTGAAGAGTTACGACACCGAAGACGCGCTCGCCGGGGTCGCCGACCACCTCGGAGACGCGGACGTGGTGACGCTCCAGAACGGCCTGGGGAACGCCGCGACGATAGCCGAGCACGTGCCCGCTGAGCGCGTCGTCGTCGGCACGACGACCCACGGCGCCGTGTTGGAGGGGCCGGGGCGCGTCAGGCACGCGGGCACCGGCGACACCACAATCGGCCGGTACGCGGGCGGGAACGACGAGCGCGTCCGCGAGTTCGCGGCGCTGCTATCGCGGGCGGGAGTCGAGACGACAGTCACCGACGACCCGGCGAGGGCGGTGTGGACGAAGGTGCTCGTGAACGCCGGCATCAACGCGGCGACGGCGCTGGCTCGCGTGCCGAACGGCGCGCTCGTGGAGTCCGAGGCGGGCGAGCGCGTCCTCCGGCGGGCCGTCGAGGAGGGCGTCGCGGTGGCGCGCGCCGAAGGCGTGACGGTGCCCGAGGACGTTGTCGAACAGACCCGCGAGGTGGCGCGGGAGACGGCGTCGAATCGCTCCTCGATGCGGCAGGACGTCGAGCGCGGGAGTCGGACGGAAATCGAGGCGCTGAACGGCGAACTGGCGCGGCGCGCGAGCGAACACGGCGTCGACGCGCGGGTGAACGAGACGCTCGCCGATTTGGTGCGTCTCGCAGAATCCGAGTAGCCCGCCTGGCAGGTGGTGAGCAGTCAGTCCTCGGCGGGTCGCGGGCAGTCGTACGTGTCCCGAACCGTGTCCGCGAGCACCGAATTCTTGTGGAGGACGAGGTAGACGATTACGAAGTCGTGTTCGAGGGGGCGGAGGACGAACGCCTCGTGAGCGCAGTCGTCCTCCTGGTCGAGGCGGTCGAGCAGCGGTTCGAGGGGGAGCGCGCCGGTGCGAATCTCCTCGAAGACGTCGCGCTCGCCGGTCTGTTCGGCGAACGCGTAGACGGCGCCGTTGGGTTCGCCGTCGGTGCTGAACGTCGGGCGGCCGTGGACGCCGAGTCCCTGCTGGTGGGCCTCCTCCATCGTCTCCAGTGCCGCCTCGAAGAGGCCGGTGGCGCCGTTCTTGAACGTCAACAGCGTGCGCTTTTCGACCTCGCAGTCGGCGAACCGGGCGTCGCCGTCCGCCCACGAAAGCGTGGCGTCCACGAGGTAGCCGGGGCGAAGCGAGTCCACGGCGTCCGCGAGGTCGCCGTCGTAGCCGTCGGCGGCCACGCGGACGGGTTCGTGGTCGGCGCGGTCCAACAGCAGGAGGTCGTCGGCGCGCTCGGGCGCGGCGCCGAGGACGCGGAACCGCCCCTCTGTGGTCGTCTCCATGCGTCGAAGTTGGCGCGGGACGTGAAAAGGCCGTCCGTCCGCGCTCGCGTAGTGGCCGTGCCTCAGACAGCCAGCGTGGGAACGTCGGTGACAGCGCCGTTTAAAACTAGATTTCCCGGCACCCATCACCAATATTACAACACGGCGGCACAACCGAGTGGTCCGAAACGACTTCGGGGACGCGGGGCGAGTCGAGGCGTATGGAACACGACGTGGTCGTCGTCGGCGGAGGCTGCGTGGGCGTCTCCACGGCCTACCACGTGGCGTCGCGCACGGACCTCGACGTCGGCGTCGTCGAGAAGGAACACCACCTCGCGGCCCACCAGAGCGGCCGGAACTCCGGCGTCCTCCACCCGGGATTCAACTACGAACCGGGCACGCAGAAGGCGGAGTTCGCCGTCGAGGGGACGCGCCGGATGAAGGCGTTCTGCGCCGACCACGGCGTCCCCTGCGAGGAGGTCGGCGTGGTGGTCGCGGCGCGCACCCGCGAGGAGGAGCGCCGCCTCGACGACCTCGCGGCGCAGGCCGACGCGAACGGCGTCGACGCGACGGTCGTGGACGGAAAACGCCTCCGCGAACTCGAACCCGAAGCGGCAGGCCGCGCGGCCCTGCACTGCCCGGAAGCCGCCTCGGTGGACGCCCAGCAGTACGTCTACGCGCTCGCCCGAGAGGCCCGCGACGCGGGCGTCACCGTCCACCTCGACACCGAAGTCGAGGACTTGGAGCGCGCGAGCGGCGGCTACCGAGTGGAGACGGACTCGGGAACGTTCGAGGCCGGCGTCGTCGTGAACGCAGCAGGCCTGCACGCCGACCGCATCGCGCACTCCGTGGGGGTCGGCGAGGACTACCGCGTCGTGCCGTTCCGGGGCGAGTACTACGAGGTGCGCCCGGACCGCCGGGACCTCGTGAACTCGATGATTTACCCGACGCCCGACCCCGAACTGCCCTTCCTCGGCGTCCACTACACGCGGCGCGCCGACGGCTCGGTCATCGTCGGGCCGAACGCCGTGCTGGCGTTCGGCCGCGAGGCCTACGAGAACACCGACGTCGACGTGACGGACCTCCGGGACGCCGTGGGCTACGAGGGGTTCTGGCGGCTGTTCGCGTCACCGAAGATGCTCAAAGTCGGTGCGAGCGAACTCCACAAGTCGTTCTCGAAGGAGCGGTTCGCGACGGCGGCCCGGAAACTCCTGCCGGCGCTCCGCACCGACGACCTCGTGCCGAGTTACGCCGGGGTGCGCGCACAGGTCGTCTCGCGGGACGGCGAGTTGGTGAAAGAGCCGCTGTTCGTGGAGGACGCGAACGCCGTCCACGTCCTGAACGCGGTGTCGCCGGGGCTGACGTGCTCGCTCCCGTTCGGCGACCACCTCGCGGAGCGCGTCGAGGCACTGGCGTGAGCGCCGCTACTCGTAGACTATCGCCTGCGCGACCTTCCGCCCGCGGTAGTGGCCGGGTGCGGTCGCGACCGACGCGGGCTTCACGGTGCCGTCGACGGCCCTGACGCGGAACTCGCGGCCGGAGGCAGCCCGGTCGTTCCCCATCAGGTCGGCGAACCGGTCGAGGGCGGCGTCGCGGTCCTCGGGGTGGAGGAGGTCGGGCATCTCGTAGTCGCGGAGTTGGTCCACGGAGTCGGCTTCGAGGAAGTCGATGGCAGCCTCGTTGGCGTAGACGAGACGCCGCGACTGGTCGAACAACACGATGGGAATCGGGGCGGTGTCGACGAGGTTGTGGTAGCGCACCTCGGTGCGCTCGACGGCCTGCTCGAAGCGCGCGATGCGGACGGTGTTCAGCACGCGGTTGGCGAGAATCGCGTACTGTTCGGTGCCGCCCTGCTTCTGGAGGTAGTCGGTGACGCCGGCGGAGATGGCCCTGCTCGCTATCTCCTCGCTCCCCTTCCCGGTGAAGAGGATGAACGGAAAGTCGGGGTGGTCCTCGCGGACCGCTTCGAGGAGTTCGAGCCCCGTCATCCCCGGCATGTCGTGGTCGCTCACGATGCAGTCCACGCACTCCGCGTCGAGTGCGTCGAGCGCGTCCTCGGCCGCGGTGGCGGTGCGGACGGACAGCGACTCGGCCTCGCGTTCGAGGAACTCGGCTACCAACTCGGTGAATCCGGGTTCGTCGTCGACGTGCAGGACCGTCACGTCCGTGGGCGCGTGGTGTTGCATGAAATGTATAAACGCGTCTACTCGTCTTCGAGTGTGACTACAGACGGATAAAATCCGGGAAAGAGAACCTGAGACACTCTTTTTCTCTCTGTGATATCTTCCCGGTCGCGCCGAGAAACCGGCGTGCCGAGAGTGACAGAGAGTCAGTCGGCGGTCGTCGCGGACTCGTCGCCGTGCGCGCCGGCGCAACCGCGCTCCGTGTCGAGGACGCGCAGGTCGCCGTCGAGCGTGACGGTGAGTTGCTCGCCGTCGAGCGGGACGGTGACGGTGATTCGCTCGGGGTCGGTCTCGTACTCGGTGGTCTCGTCGGTGACACACCAGCGCAGCGTCCAGTGCTCGCGCGTGTTCAGTTCGACGCCGTGCTCGGCGTGGAACGCGACGACGGTGGAGTCGTCGAGGAGGCTGAGGCCGACCGGCGAGGAGATGGTGTGCTGGCACTGCGCGCAGGAGTGGTCGACGCGCACGTCGAGGCCGAGGCGGTCCTCGGTGTCGGGGACGACCGAGGTGTCCATGCGGCCGCCGCACTCGGGGCAGACGCCGTCGGCGGCGAGGCAGTGGAGGTGGCGGACGCGCTGGTCGAACGCCTGCGCGACCTCGGCGTCGGTGCGGTCCCGCAGGCCGCCCGGCGGGAACGCGTACCGGCCGTAGGTCGCGTCGCAGTCGGTGCAGTGGACGGCCAGCCGCTCGTCGGCGTACCGGCCTTCGAGGTCGCCGCCGCAGTCGAAACACTCGCCCGCGACGGGGAACGACAGCGAGACGCGGTCGGTGAACGTCCCCGCGAGGATGGCGCGAACGACCT
The DNA here is from genome assembly GCF_021233415.1 of Halobacterium litoreum. NCBI lineage: Archaea > Methanobacteriati > Methanobacteriota > Halobacteria > Halobacteriales > Halobacteriaceae > Halobacterium > Halobacterium litoreum. Next base: position 1,601,843 of record NZ_CP089466.1, read on the forward strand.
TCTCGCCGGCGTACTGGAACTCGTAGCCGTCGTCGGTACTGCGCACGAAGTGTTCGGTGAGTTTCGAGAGGTGGTAGTTGAACTGCGCTGAGTCGCGCATCCCGACGCGCTTGCGCAGGTCGGAGAACGCGACGGGGTACTCGGGCGCGAGCCAGAGTTCCTGGAGAATCGTGATTCGCGTCTCGTTGCCGAGCAGCGAGAACGCCTCGGCGGGCGGGAGGCTCTCGCCGGGCGCGCCGGCCGCCGCCTCGAGAAGGTCGCCGTCGGCTGGGGTGTCGGAGCCGCTCATGTGGCCACGTTCGAGAAGTAGCGCCATAAGCCCTCCCACAAGCGATTTTCTGTAACTCAGTAGAGTGGTGTGGCGAGGAGCGCCGCCGCGGCGGTGGCAAACACGCCGAGGGCGAACAGGCCGCCGTTCCAGAGCCGGCTGTCCGCCGGCGTCAGGCCGAGCGAGTACCGCTTCCCCGACAGCGGCCAGAGGAATGCCACGCCCATCGGCGTGATGGCGTCCGCGGCGAGGTGCGCGAGGATGGCGAGCGCGGCGAGGCCGCCCGCGCCAGCCGCGAGCGTCGCGCTGGAGACGCCATCGACTGCCGAGACAGGAACGAGGGACGCCGCGCCGCCGACCACGGCCCCGACGAGGGCGGCGAACAGGAGGGTGTGCGTGACGCCGCGGTGGTCTATCACCGGGACGTTCTGGTCGGCGTCCGGGAGCGTCGTCAACACCCACACGAGCGCGCCGCCGCCGGCCGCCGCCGCGACGTGGCCGCGGGACGCCAGCACGTAGAGGACTGGCGCGTACGCCAGCAGCGCGACGCCGTAGTGTCCACTCCGGTACACAGGCGAGCGTGACCGCGAAGCCACGAGAAGGTTCCGGCCGCGCCCGGAGCCGCCCGACTGCCGGTCGCGCCCGGCGGCGTCGGGCTACCGCCGACTGCGACCCGCCTACTGCCGGCGCACCACGAGCGCCGCGCCGACGAGGAACGCGAGCAGGTACGCCGGGTGATTCTGAGCGTACACGGCGACCTCGGGCGCGGCGGCCGCAATCTCCCCGTTGCTCAGTGCGGTTCCGAACGCCTCGCCGCTCCCGTCACCGCCCGCCCACAGGGAGAAGTGCGCGACTGCGATGCATCCGAACGCGACGCCGATCAACTGGCGCGCGCGACCCGCGACGACGTCACCGACTGTCTCACCGAATCCCATCGGGCAGACGTACGCACGCCAGTAGAAAAACCCGGGGACATCGCGGCGTCGCAGGCGACCGTCGTGTCGACAAGTCGCAATTTCTCGGCGAGTCTCAGGACGCGAAGCAGTCAGAACGCCAACGCCGCCGCCGCTCGTCACTACTCGACATGTCCGGGTCGACCGTAACCTGGGCGGCGTCGTCGACCTGCTGGGTCGTCTTCGTCGCGCTGTTCGTCGCTGTCGCACCGGCGAGCGCCGCCGTCGGTCACGGCGCCGGCCCGGCACTGGACGACGCGAGCGCCGAGGCCGCGACCGCCGACCCGACGCTCGCCGTGACCGTCGAGGCGAACGAGACCGACGTCGAGGGCGCCGTCGTCGTGTTCTACGACGCGGACTGGACGCGCAATCGGACGCGCCGAGTGAACGCCTCGAGGACGGTTCGGTTCGCCGGCGTTCCGGCCGGCGACGGCTACGTCGAACTGTACGGGCCGGCCGGCGACTACTGGGGGACGCGAGCCGTCACCGTCGATGGCGACACGTCGGTCACGCTCCGCCGGAGCGCGCCCCGCGTCGCGAGCGTCGAGGTGGCGGACGGCGGCGACGGCACGGTGCCGGTCGGCGAGACGGCGACGGTGACGGCCCGCGTCGGGAACGACGGGCCGGAGCGCCCAGTTCGGGTGCGGATGGGTGTGGATACGGACGGCGACGGCGCTGCGGACGCGACGGTGACGCGGGGCGACAGGAACACGCGGGTTCCGCGAGGCGAGGTCGGCGATTACGGCTACGACGCGGCGGCGACGACGACCGGGCCCGTGAGCGTCCGCGTCGCCGTGCAGGCGCGCGTCGCGGGGTCGTGGGTGCGCACCGACCACACCGACTGGACGCCGGCGTTCACCGCCGTCGAACCGGTCGACGGAGCGAACGCGTCCGTGACCGTGCTGTCCGTCGACGGGGCCGAGCGCGGGGCCGCAGGGTTCGCGTACGACGGCCACGTGAACAGCGTCCGGGTGGCCGTCGCGGACGCGGACGGCGACCCCGTGACGCGGCCCACGCTCCCGCTCACAGTCGAGGTGCCGTCTTTCCTCGGAGGGACCGCGGAGACGACGCTCACGCACGAGGGAGACGGCGTCTACGCCGCGAACTTCTCCGGGAACCGAACCGCCCTCTCGACGCAGTACTGGCGGCTGTCGGTCGGAATCGACGACCGGACGCGCGTCGTCGAGGTGCCACTCGTGGACCGCACGGGCTGGCTGGAACGGCCGGTCCGGGGATGGGTCGACGACGGCCACCGGGAGCGCGTGCGCGTGACGGGCGAGAACTACACGGCGTTCCGGTTGGTGCGCGACGCCGACACGCCGCCGGACGAGCAGGCGGACCACGCCTGGCTGGTCCTGCGGGCCGACGGGACGCTCGTGCGCGAGGAGTTCGTGCGCCAGCGGGCCGCGAAGGCCGCGCAGGTGAGCGCCAACGTCGGCATCGACAGCGACGACGACGTCGAGTTGTACGGCGAGACGCTGCCGGACGCCTACGACGCGACGGTGACGTACGGCCGGGTCGGCGAGGCGTTGCTCGTCGTGCGCGACTCGGCGGCGGAACTCGCGGGCGCGGTGATAGCGACGACGGTGACCGGCGGGTCGAGCCGGTTCGCCGGCGAGTCGTTGAAGCAGGCGACCGGGCACGTCGCGAGAGAGCTGTTCGAGGACGTCGTGGAGAACTACCTGAAGGAGTCGGTCGTCGGCTCGGAGGTGGCGGAGAACCCGCTGGCGGCGGTCGAGAAGGCGATTCGACTGAAGGCGGAGGCGGAACTCCGGCAGTCCGCCGACCAGTCGCGTCACGCGGCCGCCGTCCTCCGCGACAGGGACGCCGGGGCGCCGTGGGCGTACGAGAACGCGACGCGGTACTGGACGCTGGTCAACGAGTCGAGCGTGGACGGCTACCTCTACATGACCGTCCGGGAGGAGATGCTCCCCGACGCCGGCGTGGAAGCGCAACTCAGGCAAGTGGGGAAGGCGGGGCTGGAGGGCGGCACGGGCGTCCCGATAGAGTTGCTGGTGACGCTGGTGAAAGGCGACCAGTTCGGCTACCTGTCGACGGCCGCGCGGGAGACCGCACTGCTCCGGGAGCGTCGCGCACAGATGGCGCGGGCGTTCGGCGACCGCGGGCGAGCCGCCCAGCAAACCGCACTCGAACAGTACGGGAACGCGACGGTCGTCTACGGGAGCGAGCCCGGTCGGCGCGCGTCGATTTCGATGGTGGAGGGGCCGACCGGCGAGTTCCGGGTCGGGGACCGCGTCTCGGCGTCGGTCGCGGTGACGAACACGGGGTCACGGGCGGGGACGTTCTTCGTCGGGTACAGCCCGTGGACGGTCGAGAACGGGAGTCGAACGTACTTCTCGAACCACGGGCGAACGGGTCGCGAACTGCGCGTGCCGGCCGGGAAGACGGTGACGACGGACGTGGCGTGGACGGTCCAGTCGGACGCGCCGCCGGGGTCGTACGGCGTCACCGTCGCGGCGTGGTCGCGGAAGCCGCCGGGCGACGACGCGCGGCGGCTGGCGAACGCGACGCGGCGGAACGCGTTCAGCGTCGTTCGGGAGCCGGCGGTGGCCGGCGTCTCCATCGACGTGTTGCGGCCGGTTCGGGTCGGCGAGCCGACGCGCGTCGTCGTGACGATGCGGAACGACGGGGACGAGCCAGTGACTCGAATCGTCCCTCTCGAAGTGACGGGGACGTACGTGACGTCGGGCATCGTCACGGTGCCCGCAAACGGCACGGCGACGTTGACCTACCGGCACACGTTCGACGCGCCGGGCGCGTACGACGTGGCGGCCGCCGGTGCCTCGACGACGGTGACAGTGCGAGAGACAACACCCCGCGAGCGCCGTCCGGGCGCGCCGCAGGCGGTGGACTCGTGTCGGGTCGTGGACGAACCCGGCCAGTACGAACTCGTCGCGGACCTCGACGGTTCGGTCGACGGCGCCTGCCTCCACGTCCGGGCGGACGGCGTGACCATCGACGGGAACGGGCACACGGTGTCGGGGAGCGGCGCGCCGGACAGCGTCGGCGTCCTCGTCTACAACGCCAGCCGCGGGGAGTCCGTGGACCGCGCGGACGCGCTGTCCGACGTGGTCGTGACCGACCTCACCGTCGAGGGGTGGGCCGACGGCGTCCAAATCGGAGACATCGCGGGGACGGCGACGAGCGCGACGGTGCGGAACGTCGTCGTGCGAGACAACACCGGGTCGGGCGTCGACCTGACCGAGGTGGAGAACGCCACGCTCGCGAACGTCACCGCGGTCCGAAACCGGTTCGGCGTCAGCGCCACCGAACTGTCCGACAGCATGCTGGTCCGGGTGACCGCGAACGAGAACGACGAGGTCGGCGTCGCGCTGTTCCAGGACGCGTACGGGAACGTTCTCACAGAACTGCGAGCGACCGAAAACGGCCCCGGGGGCTACGCGTCCAGCGGGCTCTACCTGTCGACCGACGTCGCCGAGAACGTCGTGACGGACGCGTACGTGGCGGCCAACCACGGCCCCGGCGTGTTCTTCTCGGACAGTTACCGGAACGTCCTCCGGGCGTCGCTCGTGGCGTCGAACGACGGTCCCGGCATCCGGGGGTACCCCGCGAACCGCGACGCGCTCCGGAACGTCACGGTCCGGGACAACGGCGGTCCGGCGCTCCTCACGACCGAGGGCGAGTTCGACGCCGACGGCCTGAAACTCGACGGCGTGGCGTCGCTGTCGTTCGCCGCGGAGTCGGTGACCGTGGACCGCGTCTCGCTGGACGCGCTCCCGTCGGCTCCGCCGGGCGGACCGGTCGGCGGGGCCGCCGTCGAAGTGACGAACGTCGCGGAGCGCGTCGACGTGACGCTCCGGTACGGCGAGCGCGTGGACAACGATTCGGTCGCCGTCTGGCGCTTCGACGGCGCGAACTGGGCTCGCGTCCCCGGCGTGTCGGTCGACCCGGCAGCGGGCACGGTGTCTGCGCCGGTGACGGCCGACGGCGTGGTGGTAGCGACGGCGATGGGAAGCGAGCCGGCGCGACCGCCAGCGGGCGACGAGACGGGGAGTTAAGACGGCGGCGACGAACCGTCGCACATGAGCGCGTTCGAGGACCGAACGAGGCGGTGCCAAAAGCGACTGCGGGAGCGGGACGCGGCGAGCGTGGTGTTGTTCCCGAGCCCGAACCTCTACTACCTCGGTGGCTTCCACGAGGAGCCCGCCGAGCGCCACCTGTTCCTGTTCGTGCCGGCGTCCGGCGACCCGGCGTTCGTCGCGCCGGAACTGTACGGCGAGCAACTGCGCGAGGCGACGTGGGTCGGGGACGTTCGCCTGTGGGCGGACGGCGACGACCCGACCGACCTCGTCGCCGAGACCGCCGCCGACCTCGACATGAACGAGGGCGAACTGCTCGTGGACCCGACGATGTGGGCGCGGTTCACGCAGGACCTCCGGGCAGCCATCCCGGACGCGGAGTGGGGGCTGGCCGACGAGGTCCTGGGGCCGCTGCGCGTCCGGAAGGACGACGCGGAACTGGACGCGCTCCGGCGCGCGGGCGAGGCGGCGGACGCCGCGATGGACGACGTTCGCGCGCTCGGCGAGGACGCGGTCGGGATGACGGAGGCCGAACTCGCGGAGTACGTCGCGGACCGCCTCGCGGCCCGCGGCGGCGACGGCACCTCCTTCGAGACAATCGTAGGGAGCGGGCCGAACGGCGCGAAACCCCACCACCACCGGTCGGACCGCGAAATCGAGCGCGGCGACCCCGTGGTGTGTGACTTCGGCACCGTCGTCGACCGCTACCCGAGCGACCAGACCCGGACCGTCGTGTTCGCTGGCGACCCGCCCGAGGGCTTCGGCGAGGTCCACGAAGTCGTCCGCGAAGCCCAGCAGGCCGCCGTCGAGGCGGTCGAACCGGGCGTCACCGCGGGCGAGGTCGACCGCGCCGCGCGCTCGGTCATCGAGAGCGCGGGCTACGGCGAGGAGTTCGTTCACCGGACGGGCCACGGCGTCGGTCTCGACGTCCACGAGGAGCCCTACATCGTCGAAGGGAGCGAGCGGGAACTCGAACCGGGGATGGTGTTCTCCGTGGAACCCGGCGTCTACCTGTCGGGCGAGTTCGGCGTGCGAACCGAGGACCTCGTCGCCGTCACCGAGGACGGCTGCGAGCGCCTGAACGACACCGACCGCGGCTGGCGGGCGTAGTACCGGCACTAACTTCCGGAACCCCCGTTCCGGGAAAGCACGCTTTTTGTCCGCGCACCACCGACCGTTCTAACCTCGTGGTCCCGAACCCGTTCAGTTGGCTGTTGCGCGCCATCGGCGTGGCCCTGGCCCGCGCCGGCCTGCTCTCCGAGCAGCGCGCGCGCCGCACCTCGGAGTTGGCGTGGCCGCGCATCGTCACCGGCGTCGCGCGCATGTCCAAGAGCGCCGCCGACGTGGCGATGGTCGGCGTCGTCCTCGGCAGTTCCGCCATCGCGGGCGTCGGGTACGCCGGCCCGTTCTGGGGGGCGGCGTTCAGCCTCGGCGGCGGTCTCGCGGCGGGCACCATCGCGCTCGTCTCCCAGCGCTTCGGCGCCGAGGCGTACGGCGAACTCGGGCAGGCGATTCGGTCGAGCGCCGCGCTCGTCGTCGCCGTCACCGTCCCCGTGGCGGTGCTGTTCTACCTGTTCCCCGTGGAACTCATCGGCCTGCTCACCGACGACCCGCAGGCCGTGACGTACGGCTCGGACTACCTGCGCGTCCTCTCGTTCGGCGTGCCGCTGGCGGGCCTGAACCTCATCGGGAGTCGCGCGCTCATCGGCGCGGACGACGCGTACACCGCGATGCTCCTGCGGGCGGGCGGCGCCGTCGTGAACGTCGGCCTGAACGCCGTGTTCATCTTCGCGCTCGGGATGGGCGTCGTCGGCGCGGCGCTCGGTACCGTCGTCAGCAACGTCGTCGTGGTGGCGGCGTTCGCCGTCGGGATGACGCGCGGGCGGCTGCCGGTCGTCGGCGCCTTCCCCCTCACCGTCTCGCCGTTCGGGAGTTACTGGAACCGCGCGGAGTGCCGAGACATCGTGGAAATCGGCCTGCCGGTAGTCGGTCGGAACTCCGTGTGGACGGCGGCGCGATTCCCGCTGCTCGCGTTCGTCGCGATGTTCGGGTCGCCCGTCGCCGCGGCGTACGTCGTCACGCGCCGCGTGTTCGGCATCATGAACGCGCCCGGCTGGGGGTTCGGGCTGGCGGCGTCGAGCCTCGTCGGGCAGGAACTCGGGAAAGACGACGAGTCGACGGCGGAGTCCTACGGCCGCGAAATCGTGCGCTTCTCGGTGGCGACGTACGTGCTCGCGGCGGCGCTCGTGGCGGTGTTCGCGCGCGACATCGTCGTCCTGTTCGTCGAGTCGCCGACCGAACCGAGTGTCCCCATCGCCGTCGACATGGTGTACGCGGCCGCCGCCGCCGTGATACCCCAGGGCGTGAACGCCGCCGCGGCGGGCGCGCTCGACGCCACCGGCGACACGCGGTGGCCGTTCTACGGGCGCGTCGTCGGGATGTTCGCGGGCGCCATCCCGCTGGTCTACCTCGGCGCGACGACGGACCTCGGCCTGCTCGGCATCTACCTCTCCTTTTTCGCGGAGTCCATCGTGCCGGGCGCCGTCAGTTACTACCGGTTCACCACCGGGAAGTGGAAGGCCATCAGTCGGGGCTACCGGCCGGACGCGGCGGCCGACGACTGACGCCGCGTTCTGTCCCTTGGCGTACCTGTCCCTAGATTTATATCGGATTGGTTGAGTCTTGGGAGCGCATGGCGTACTGTCCGAACTGCGGGGACGAAGTCGACGGGGGAGCCGCGTTCTGCGCGTCCTGTGGCGCGTCAGTCGACGGCGAACCGGCTACGGGGGAACAGACCGCGAACGAACCGAGTCCGGGGGGCGACTCGGGGTCCGACCGACAACGGACGGCCGACCGCGAGCGACCCACCGGCGACGGATCGACGCCACTCGGCCTCGGACTCGTCGCCGGCGTCCTCGCGTTCGCGGCGGGGTACGCCGTCACGTGGGTCCAGAAGTCGGGGGAGGCCTCGGAGACGCTCGGGCAACTGTCGAGTCTGGGGTCGTCGCCCGAGACGTGGCAGGCTGTCGGCTGGGTGTTCATGGCGATGCACAACGTCGCGCTGGAAGCCACGCGCTCCGGCGCCGGCCAGTCAGCGTCCCAGACGTTCGGTGCCGACGCAGTGCAGGAACAGTGGCTGTTGCTCGTGCCCGTGGTCGCGCTCGTGTTCGCGGGCTACTACGTCGCGAAATCCACGGGCCCGCGCCAGAGCAGTGCGAAAGCCGGTGCGTCGGTGGTGCTCGGCTACTTCGTCTGCGCCATCGCCATCGCGTTCCTGTCGACGTGGACCTTCTCGACGAGCACGTTCGGGCAGACTGTCAGCCTCAGCATCGGCCCGAAACTGATCGAAGCGGCGGCCATCGCGGGCGTCGGCTACCCCGTCGTGCTGGGGGCGGTCGGCGGCGTCCTCGCCGACTCCTGACGGGCGGCGCGGACTGGCGACTTTTTACGCGGCGAGGTCCTCCGAGTAGCCATGACCGCGCCGCTCGCCGTCGACATCGACGGCACGCTGAGTCGCGCCGACCGCTCCATCGACAGCCGCGTCATGGACGTGCTCCGCGAGTGGGACGCGCCCGTCGTCATCGCGACCGGGAAGGCGCTCCCGTACCCCATCGCGCTCTGCCAGTTCGTGGGCGTCGAGGAGCGCGTCATCGCGGAGAACGGCGGCGTCGCGTACGTCGACGACGAACTGTTCTACTTCGGCGACCGCGCGGCCGCCGACGAGGTCGCCCGCGAGTTCGAAGCGCGCGGCCACGACCTCGGATGGGGCGACTCTGACCTCGTGAACCGCTGGCGGGAGACCGAACTCGCCGTGAGCCGCGAGCGCCCGCTGGACGTGCTCACCGAACTCGCGGAGGACGCCGGGCTCGGCGTCGTCGACACCGGGTTCGCGTACCACGTCAAGAGCGACGGGATGAGCAAGGGCGCGGCGCTCTCCACGGTCGCCGCCGAACTCGACTTCGAGCCCGAGGAGTTCGTGGCGGTCGGCGACTCCGCGAACGACGTGGAACTGTTCGAGGCCGCCGGGCAGTCGTTCGCCGTGGCGAACGCCGACGACGCCGCGAAGGCCGCCGCCGACACCGTCGTCGAAGCGTCCCACGCGGACGGCTTCCTCGCGGCCGTCGAGCGCGCGACCGACTGACGGCCGCCACAAGGGTTATTCTGAACCGCCGCGAGCGCCGACAGTATGAGCGACGAGGGAACCACAGCGACGACCGGCCGAGTCGCAGATGCCGACGGCGGGTCGACGCTCGTCGTCGGCGCCGACGGCCACGAGGCGGCGTGCCGGACGCTCGCCGGCAGCGAAGACGCCGGCACCCAGCGCATCCGCGTGACCGGCCGCGGGCCGACGACGGGCGCGGTCGACGCCACCGACCTCTACGACGCCGGCGTCTACGACGACCTCGACCTCGCGGCGGCCGGGACGGCGGTCACGGACGTCCTCGATACGGTCGAAGCGGCTGCGGCCGAGGCCGTCGAACGGTTCGTCGTCTGCGTCGACGGCCTCCCAGAACCAACCGACAGCGAGGACCGCGAGCGCTTGCTCCGGTTCCTGCACGCGGTCACGCGGCGCGTCGCGAACGCGGGCGGCGAGTGTCACGTCCACGTGCCGGCCGAGCGCGACGACGCGTTCGCGACGACGGTCGCGCCGCTGTTCGACGACGTGGTGGACGCGCGGGACGCGGCGTCCCCGAGCACGTAGTCACGCGCCGACTAGCGAACGAAGCCAGGCGACGATGCCGACGCCGTCGCGGCGCTCCTGCTCGAAGGCCTCGTGGAGTTCGTCCAGCAGGTCCTGCCGGGAGTCGAAACGCCGGCGACCCGTCCGTTCGAGGACGCTCGACAGCGCCACGCCGTGGCCGTTCGGGGCACAGAGGACTTCGGGGTCGCCCGTCGCGTCGACCACGTCCTCGGGCGTCGCCGGGAACGAGAGGTCGGCGTCCGCGAGGTGTTCGTCGACGGCCGCGATGCCGAACACGTCGGGGTCGCGTCGGTCGCCGCTGTCCGTCGGTGGACGCGCTGCCATGCGCGGCCGTAGTGGGGTGTCGGGCAAAAAATTTCGGCCCGCCGCGGGCGCGTCAGTCGTCGTCCGTCTCCGCGGTATCTGTCCCGGCGGCGTCCGCGACGGGTTCGGCGTCGTGGGTGCCCGTCGGCGGGCGGTTCACTTCCGCTGCGGGCGACGTCGAGAGGTCCGTGTCGCCCTCGATTGTCTCCATCTCGCCGTCGGCGTCGCGCGTGTCTTGGTCGATGCGCATCGAACAGAACTCCACGCCGCACATCGAGCAGAAGCGCGCGTCCTTGTAGTTGTCCCCGGGGAGCGTCTGGTCGTGGAACTCGCGGGCGCGCTCGGGGTCGAGCGCGAGCGAGAACTGGCGCTCCCAGTCGAAGTCGTAGCGCGCCTCCGAGAGCGCGTCGTCCCAGTCCCGTGCGCCGGGACGCCCTGCGGCCACGTCACCCGAGTGCGCGGCGATGCGGTAGGCGGCCATGCCGTCGCGCACGTCCTCGGCGTCGGGGAGGCCGAGGTGCTCTTTGGGGGTGACGTAACAGAGCATCGCGGCGCCGTGGCGCGCGGCCTCGGCGGCGCCGATGGCGCTCGTGATGTGGTCGTAGCCCGGCGCCACGTCCGTGACGAGCGGGCCGAGCAGGTAGAACGGGGCGCCGTCACAGACCTCCTGCTGGCGCTCGACGTTCTCCGCGACTTCGTCGAGAGGGACGTGGCCGGGGCCCTCGACCATCACCTGCACGCCCTCGTCCCACGCGGTGCGCGTGAGTTCGCCGAGCGTGTCGAGTTCCGCGAACTGGGCGGCGTCGCCGGCGTCCGCGAGCGACCCCGGACGGAGGCCGTCGCCGAGGCTGAACGTCACGTCGTGCTCGCGGAAGATGTCACAGATGTCCGCGAAGCGCGCGTAGAGTGGGTTCTGTTCGCCGTGTGCTTCCATCCACTGCGCGAGAATCGACCCGCCGCGGGAGACGATGCCGGTGGTGCGGCCGTCGGTGAGCGGGAGGTGTTCGGCGAGCACGCCGGCGTGAATCGTCATGTAGTCGACGCCCTGTGCGGCCTGTTTCTCGATGACGTCGAGTAGGAGTTCGGGCGTGATGTCGGCCACGTCGTCGACGCGCGTGACGGCCTCGTAGATGGGGACGGTGCCGATTGGGACCGGGGAGCGCTCGACGTTCGCCTCGCGAATCGCGTCCAGGTCGTCGCCCGTCGAGAGGTCCATCACGGTGTCCGCGCCGTAGTGGACGGCGGTGTGGAGTTTCTCGAGTTCGTCCTCGACGCCGCTGGTGGTGTCGCTGTTGCCGATGTTGGCGTTGACCTTGGTGGCGAACTCCCGACCGATAATCATCGGGTCGAGGGCGTCGTGGGCGCGGTTCGCGGGAATCACGGCCTGCCCGTCGGCGACCTGCCGGCGGACGAACTCGGGGTCGCGGTGTTCGCGTTCGGCGACGCGCTCCATCTCAGCGGTGACGGTTCCGTCGCGGGCGTGCTGTAACTGCGTCGGCATCAATTACTCAGTTGTACCACTAAATAATAAGTGGCGGTGGTGCCGCGACTGGACGACCGAGAGTACGGAGAATCGCTTCGCGGGCGCTCAGACGTGCGGCTCGAACAGTTCCTCGTGGAGGCGACCCGTCACCGTGTCCAGTAGCGTCTGGAGGTTCTGCGTGTCGTAGCGGTTGTACTCCACGAGGCGGTCGAGGGCGGCCTCGTCGCCGTCCTCGTAGCGGTGCCAGAGCCGGACGGCCTCCCGGCCGTCCACGTCCATCCCGTCGCGGTCGATGCCGAGGTCCGTCTCTATCTGCTTGAGGCCGCCCGAGAGGTCGAGGCGCTTGCAGAGGTACATCAAATCGAGGTGCGGGGCGTCGACCGAGCAGTCGAAGTTGTGCTCCACGAACGGCTGGTCGAAGCGCTTCCCGTTGAACGACACCACCATCGAGGCATCGAGCAGGTCCGCGAGGTTCTCGCTCGTCAGGTCGTCGCCGCGCACGAGCGTCGTCGTCTCGCCGCCGCGGTGGACGCTCACCGTCGTCACGACGCTCGAACGCTTGTCGAGGCCCGTCGTCTCGATGTCGAAAAAGGCCACGTCGTCGGCGACGTTCTCGTAGAGCCGCCAGAGTTCGTTGTTCGGGAGCGCCTGCCCGAAGAACGCCGTGTCGCCGTCGTCCAGCGCGGTCCGCGCGTCCGCGATGAAGGAGTAGATGTTCTCGGCGGTGGCGTCCCCGACGCCGGGACCGCTCCCGTCGAAGTCGTCCCAGTGCGTGACGCCGTTCGCCCAGAGGCGGCGCTCGGTCGTCTCGCCGACGCCGGGCGCGGGGATGAAGGAGTTCTCGACGCGCATACCCGGCGAGTCGGCGGGCGCGCTACAAAGGCCTCGCGGTTGGCGCGGAGCGCGGTCCCAAAACGGGAAGGCCCCCGGGCGCGCACTCCCGGGCATGGTCAAGATGGTCCAACTGCTCGTGAAGCGAGACGACTACACCCACGAGGAGTTCGTACAGCGCTGGCGCGGCGAGCACGCGGCGATGGCGAAAGACCTGCCGAACCTCCGGAAGTACGTGACCGCCGTCCCGAACGACCCCGAGCGGTCGAGCCACGACGGCGTCGTGGAACTGTACTTCGAGGACATGGGCGCGCTCGCCGAGGCGTTCGACTCGGAAATCGGCGAGGCGGTGCAGGCGGACGCCGCGGAGTTCGCGGACATGGACGCGGGCGAGACGCTGTACGTCGAGGAGCAGGTGGAGTTCGAGGCCTAGTCGAAGTTCGTCCGCACGAACGTCGAGACGCCGCGGCGGAGGCGCTCGCTGGCGGCCTGCGTGGAGACGCCGAGTTCGTCGGCGACGTCCGAGAGCGTGGCGTCCCGCGGCACCTCGAAGAACCCGGCTTCGACGGCGGTCTCGAGGGCTTCGCGTTGCTTCGGCGAGAGGCCGTGTTCGCCGCCGAAGTCCGGGTCGTTCTCGCCGTAGACGCGCCGGAGCGTCGCGTCCACGCCCTTCGCTTCGAGTTGCGGGCGGAACGCCGAGAGGCTCTCGCGGTCGGGGAACCGCATCCGGACGTGCAGTCCTTCCTCGCCGGAGGTGACGCCGAGCCGGGAGGCCTCGAGGCGGTCGTCAAGCGGGTACAGCGCGAGGTCCGTGGCGGCGCTCACTTGGACGCGGTAGAGCCGCCTGTCGCCGGTGTCCTCGACGACGCTGAGGTCCGCGACGGTGTCGTCGTCCTCGCAGTTGGCTTCGAACCGGTCGAAGTCACCGCCGGTCGCCCACAGGAACAACACGGGTCGGTCCGGGTCCGAGGCGGCCGCGTGCTCGACGTCGAACTCGACGCCGGTGCCCTCGAGGGCGTCCATCATCGGGAGACCCGGGTGGCTGAGTGTGAACTCGGCGATGACGCTCATGGCACGGTCGATGTGCCGGCGACTGAAATATCACTTGGTCGTCAAAATCGGCGGGCCAGAGGCAGTGGCCGCCGAACCGGTGTCAGAGGCACGTCCACCGGGCGACGCGGAGGTCACCGGTGAACAATGAGTAGGACTACGTGGGTCGTACTGAAGGTATCCCTTTTGCAGTCAGGCATTTATATACTACCGCTAACGCAAGTTCATTCATCCTGAACGCCCGACGACAAGAAGGCGGTTCGGTCGGCCGACTCAGCCGAACCGCTCGAAGGGCTGGTCGCAGTCGTTGCAGTAGTGCATCGACCGACAGAGCCCCGGCCCCTTCGGGTGGTCGCGTTCGGTCTCAGTCGAACCGCAGTACGGACACTCGACGCCCGACTCGCCCGACGTGGTGGTGCTCGGGTCGACGCCGGTCATACGCTCAACCCGAACTCGCGGAGTTGCTCCTTGCCCGATTCGGTCACCATCTCGACGGACCACGGCGGCGAGTACCGAATCGTCACGTCGGCGTCCAGAACCCCGGACGCCGTCATCGCCGCACAGCGCACGTCGTTGGTGAGCACGTCCTTCGCGGGACAGCCGGTGTACGTCAGCGTCATCTCCACGTGGGCGTCCTCGCCGTCCACGGCCACGTCGTAAATCAGGCCGAGGTCGACGATTGAGACGGGCATCTCGGGGTCTTCGATCTCGCGGAGCGCGTCCCAGATTTCGGCCTCCGTGCCGGTCGCGTCCGTGCCGGTCTTCGGGTACTCCTCGGGCACCTCGCCGTCCTCGTAGTCGGTGTACGCGCAGGCCTCGGAGCCGGACCCGGTCATCCCCGAACTCACGCGTTCTCACCCCGCAACTCGGCCGGCCGGTCGAAGTCGAGTTCGCGGTACGTCGCCGTGAACTCCTCGTGGAGGTCGAACCAGTCCTGGGTGTGCGTGCCGTCCCGGCCAGTGGCGTCCGGCCGGTCGGCGTCCTCGGGGTCCGGCACCACGAAGTCGAGGGACTCCAGATACGGCACGACCTCGTCCAGCCAATCCGAACGCAGGTCGCTCAGCGACCGCGTCCGAACGCCAGATTCGACGATACTGTCTTCGTGTTCAGTTTCATCGAACAACGTGAGCGCGTACGGGAACAGCCGGTCGATTGCGGCCTGCGTTCGTTCGTGGGACTCCCCCGACCCGGAGAGCCGGTCGAGCCACGACTGCGCGTGCTCGCGGTGGTACCCCTCTTCGCCCTGCACCTTCGCCACGCGGTCGGCGATGGGGTCGTACGACGACTCGGCGAGCGCGTCCATCCGCAGGCGCTCGGCCACGTCGTAGAGGTAGCCGCGGACCACGGTGTCAGCCCAGTCGCCGTCCGGCGTCTCCAGTTCCACGAGCGTGCTGTGGACGAAATCGGCGGGGTCGCGCTCCCACACCAAGTCCGCCTCGGCGTAACCGAACTCCTCCTGCAGGAGGTCGTACCAGAGTCGGGCGTGCCCGAACTCGTCCTGGGCGATGTTCGCGAGCGCGAGGTCGGCCTCCGGCGTCGGCGCGTAAATCTGCCACTCCGTGTACCGCTCGGCGAGCACGAACTCGTCGTCCGCCAGCCGCAGGAGTTGGGCTTCCGCGGGCTCCATCAGACGTCACCCCGCTTCTGTGCGGCCTCCTCCTGTTCGGCCTCGCTCTCGGCGACCTCCTCGGCGAAACTCGCGTCGATGTTGTTGTACGTAATCGCCCACCGGTAGGCCTTGTCCGTGGTGCCGCCGAACTCCGCCTCGTCGGCGTCCACCTCGCCGATTTCGTCCTTCGGCGCGACCCACAGCGAGTTCGTCTGCATCCGGCGGCCGTGCTGGACCTGCGCGAACATGAGCGCCATCTCGCGGTCCGGCGCGTGGACGTTCCCGCAGTGCGTGTGTCGGTCCCCCGCCTCCTCCTGTCGGAACACTTCCCAAATCATGTCAGTCGGCGGCCGCGGGCGTGTCCCCCGCGGTGCCCTCCCAGTCGTCCATCGACGCGCGCACCCACTCCACGGCCTCGTGTCGCTCGCGCCGAGTGCCGATCTGTTCCTCGCTGCCCTCGTAGTCGTTCTTCGAGATGGTCCAGAACTCGTCCCAGTCCAGGTCGTCCTCGCGGACCGCCATCGTCCCGTCGTCGCGCTCGAAGATGCGCGGGTACTCCGGGATTTCGAGGCCGTACTTCTCGGCCTTCGGCACGTACATGTTCAGGAACGAATTGCGGAGTTCGTCGTTCGAGACGGTCTTCAAGCCGACCTGCTGGGCGAAGTCGTCGTGGTGGGACTCGTCGTTCGTCGGCCCGAAGAACTGGAGGATGCGCGGCCACCACTCGTCGAAGGCCGCCTGCGTGCGCTCCTGGTTTGCCTTCGAGGACGTCATCAGTTCGCGGAGGATGTCCTCGCCGTGCTTGACGTGGAACCCCTCCTCGAAGCAGACCTTGTCCATCGCGTGGGCGTAGGGCTCCCAGGAGGTGTTCTTCAGCGTGGCCTGCCGGCGCATCGCGCCGCCGTCCACGAAGAAGTCTATCATCGGCGCCTCGTACCAGTTGTCCACCGGGTAGTGGAAGCAGTTGAGGAACTTCCCCTCGCCCGCTTCGAGTTCGTCGAGCATCTGCTCCCGGGTTTTCACGCCGAGCGTCTCCGCGGCGCGGTAGAGCAGTTGGGCGTGCCCGATTTCGTCCTGGCACTTCGCGGTGCAGGCGAGCTTTCGGTCGAGCGAGGGTGCCATCCGCGTGAACTGCTTGTCGAGGTAGCCGCCCATCACTTCGCTGTTCGCGTGGAACTGAATCATGCGCGTCGCTGCCTTCCGGTACTCCAGCGGGAGGTCGTCGGCGGGACTGAACTCCCGGGGGCCGGCGCGCTGTTTGACCGCCTCGATGTCCATGTAGAATAGTGAGGGACTCGACGGGGTAGTCGTTCACCCGTCCATGCACGGGGTTCAAATGCGTCGGCGCCGAAGTTACTCGCGTGATAGACGAGTGCCTGTTCGTCGAGTTCGGCGTGCAGGGCGACGACTGCCCGCTCGCCGACGCCACCCGCGAGACGGGCGCGAGCGTCGACGCCCACCCGCCCCAACTCCGGGCCGACGGCTACGCACTCCTCCAGTTCTCCTCCGCGGACGGCGACGACCTCGCCGCCGCGCTCGACGCCGACGAACGCGTACGCTACCTCCACGTCGCGCGCGACGACGACCGCTACACGTACCGCTGTCTCTCCAAGCACCTCTGTGTCGTCCACGAACTCGTCAGCGAGGGCCTGCTCGTCGACAGCCTCCACTACCGCGGCGGCGACGCCCGCTTTACCGGTGCCGTCGTCGGGCAGGACGTGCTTCGCGGCGTCCTCGACACCGCCGGCGACACCGTCGGCGTCACGCTCGAACGCGCGTACCCAATCGGGGAGCGCGGGGACGCCGCGATGCCCGACCGCTGGGGGCTCACGCCCGCCCAAGCCGACGCCCTCCAGACGGCCTACGACATGGGATACTTCTCGGTGCCGCGGGACGCCGACGCGAGCGACGTGGCGAGCGCGCTCGACGTGTCCAAATCGGCGTTCCTCGAACGCCTCAGAAGAGGGCTCGCGCGACTCCTCGGGGAGACGATTTAGGCGGGGTCGATAGCCGCGAGCGTCGTCCCGAGCGGCGCGTACACTCGGTCGCCGACCACGAGCGGTTGTCCCGCCCCGGCCACGGTGGTGTCCGCCCCGACGGACGCGCGCCATCGCTGTGTGCCGTCGGCGGCGTCGAACGCCGCGAGTGCGTCGGGAAGCGCGGCGTACACCGTGTCGCCGCCGACCGCGACACCGCCCGCGCCGTCGGTCGATTTCTCCCACACCGGGTCGCCCGTCGCCGCGTCGAGAACCGCGACCGTCGACCCCGCTGCGAACGCCACGCGACCGTCCGCGTACGCGACGCTCGGCGCGAACGAGTCGCCGCCGCCCTCGTACGTCCACTGTCGCTCGCCGGACGTCCGGTCGACCGCGTAGACGGTGCCGCCGGCCGCCACGTCCCGCGCGTAGACGTTGTCGTCGCCGACGACCGGCAGGTCGGAGCCGCCGGGGATGTCCAGTCGCCACTCGAACTCGCCGTCGACGAACGCGGCCAGTCCCGGCCCGGCGCGAGCGTAGACCACGCCGTCCGCGACGCCGATTGCGTTCACGCTCCCCGCGTCGGTGCGCCAGCGCTCCTCGCGGGTCGCCGGGTCCAACGCGAGGACGCGCCCGTCCCGCGTCACCGCGTACAGCGTGTCGTCCGCGACTGTCGTCGTCGGCGCGAACGCCCCCGACTGTCCGAACCGCCACGTCGTGTCGCCGGACACCGCGTCGGCGGCGACGAGGCCGTCGTCGGCGCTGGGCGCGTAGACGCTCCCGTCGTGGAACGTCGGCGTGTTCGCCTGCGTCGGTTCCCGGCTCCACCGCGTCGACCCGTCGGCCGCCGCGAACGCCTCGAGCGTGCCCACGTCCCCGTGGAACAGCGTGTTCCCGGCGAGCGTCGGGCCGTACATCGAGAGGCTGCTGAGCGTCGTCGTCCACGCCACGCGACCGCCATCCTCCGGACCGGTCCCGCCGGCGGCCTGCCCGCGGTTCCGGGGGCCGCCGCCCGGCGACGGCCACGCCGGGCCGTCGAACGACGGCGAGTCCGGTTCTGGAGCAGTCGTGTCGCTCCCGCCGTCGGTGCCGCCCGAGAGGGCGGAACAGCCAGCCACAGTCCCTGCGAGCGCCGACCCGACGAGGGCCAGCGCGTCTCGTCGTCCAACCATCGCTCGAATCGGCCGACCGCGAGCACTTCGGGATTTCGGTCCGCACACAGTTATCACGCTCCGCCGGGAACGCCCGGCCATGCACACCGAGACCACCGAGGGCGTCCTGCGCGTCACCTTCGACCGCCCCGAAGTGATGAACGCCTTCACCGCCGACCTCGCCGCCGACCTCGCCGAAACCATCGAGTCGGCCGGCCCCGACACCCACGACGCGATTCTCCTGACCGGGGAGGGCGCCGCGTTCTCCGCGGGCGGCGACGTGCAGTCGATGGCCGAGCGCGAGGAGAACGTCCGCGAGGCCTACGAGCGCGTCGAGCGCACGTTCGGCCGCCTCGCCGAGGCAGCGATGGAGTCCCGCGTCCCCATCGTCGCTCGCGTGAACGGCGACGCCGTCGGTGCCGGTCTCGCGGTCGTCGCGCTCTCCGATTTCGCGTACGCCGTCCCCGACGCGCGCTTCTCGTGTGCGTTCGTGCGCGTCGGCCTCGTCCCCGACACCGGCGGGAGTTTCCTCCTGCCGCGCCTCGTCGGCCTCCGGGAGGCCAAGCGCCTCGCGTTCACCGCCGACTTCGTGGACGCCGGCGAGGCCGCCGACCTCGGCCTCGTGAACGACTGCGTCCCCGAGGACGAACTCGACGAGACGGTCGAGGGACTGCTCGACACGCTCCGCGCGCGCCCAACGCGGACCATCGGCGTCATCCGGCAGGCGCTCCACGACAACCTCGGGCGCGAGTGGGACGACGCCCTCGACCACGAGAATCTGCTCCAGAGTCAAGCCTACGACACCGACGAACACGGCGAGGGCGTCGCGGCGTTTCTGGAAGGGCGGGAGCCCGAGTTCTGACTACTCCAACGCCTCGCCGATTTCTCGCTCCACGGCGTCGTCCACCAGTCCCTCGCGAATCAAATCGCCGACCGCTTCCATGTCGCCGGACAGCGACCGGTCCTCGGTGACGGCCGGCGACACGTCCCGCACGAGGTCGTAGACCGCTCTCGTTCCGGGCGCGTGCCGGAGTTCGTCGTCCAAGAATTCGCTCGCTTGGGAGCCACAGAGCAGTTCGACGCCGACCACGGTCGCGGCCTTCTCGGCGGCCTCGCGGAAGCCGTACGCGCTCCCGGCGCTCATGCTCACGTGGTCCTCCTGATTGCCGGAGACGGGCGTGTTGTCCGTCGACGGCCGGCCGAGCGACCGGAGGTCGTTGACCAGCGACGCGGCGGTGTACTGGGGAATCATCAGCCCCGAGTGGAGGCCGCTGTTCGGGGAGAGGAACGGCGGCAGGTACTCCTCCTGAATCTCGGGGTTGAGGAGGCGGTCGGTGCGGCGCTCGCTGATGGCCGCGAGTTCGGCGAGCGCGCTCGCGGCGTAGTCGAGGCGGAGCGCGAGCACCTCGCCGTGGAAGTTCCCGCCCGAGAGCACGGCGGCGCGGTCGGTGCCGCTGGCGCGCGGGTCGGCGTCCGCGGCGTCGAAGACGAGGGGGTTGTCGGTCGCGCTGTTGAGTTCCGTCTCCACGGCGCCCCGGAGGTGCGCGAGCGCGTCCCGGACCGCGCCGTGGACCTGCGGGAGGCAGCGAATCGAGTACGCGTCCTGCACGCGGTCGCAGTTCCGGTGGGACTCCACGACTTCAGAGTCCGCGGTGAGGCGTTTGACGTTGCGCGCGCTCGCGGCCTGTCCGTCGTGGGGGCGCACGCCCTGAATCGCGGGGTCGCAGTTCGCCGTCGTGGACATCGTCACCTCGGTGGTGAGCGCGCCCGCGGCGTCGGCGGCGCGGAGCGCGCGCTCGCCGTCCAAGAGCGCGAGCGCCGCCAGCCCGGTCGTGAGTTGCGTGCCGTTGATGAGCGCGAGGCCCTCCTTCGCTTCGAGCGTGACGGGGTCGAGGCCCGCCCGCGCGAGCGCCTCATCGCCCGCAAGTCGCTCGCCGCCCACCTCTGCGGTTCCTTCCCCAATCAGGACGAGCGCAAGATGGGCGAGCGGCGCGAGGTCGCCGCTCGCGCCGAGGCTCCCGCGAGAAGGCACGACCGGATGGACGCCCGCGTTCAGCATCTCCGCGAGCAGCGAGACGACGCGCTCCCGGATGCCAGAGTAGCCCTTCGCGAGCGCGTTCAGACGGGTGAGCAGGAGCGCGCGCACTTCCTCGCGTTCGAGTTCGCGGCCGGCGCCCGCGGCGTGACTGCGAATCAGGTTCGTCTGGAGCGCTTCGAGGTCGTCGGCATCGATTTGGGTGTCCACGAGCGACCCGAACCCGGTGTTCACGCCGTAGACCGGGTCGCCCGCTTCGAGGACGTCCCGGACGCGCTCGCGGGACTCGCGGACTCGCTCGCGCGCTTCGTCGGCGATGCGGACGGACGCGTCGTCGCGGGCGACGCGCTCCACGTCCTCGGGGGTCAGCGTCTCGCCGTCGGCGACCACCTCACGCATCGGCGGCCACCTCCCCGGCGACGACCGCTCCGTCCTTCAGCACGGCGTCGACGCTGTTCACGCCGAAGTTGTACGGGACGTGGACGTGACTCGGGCCGTCCACGATGGCGAGGTCGGCGGCGGTGCCCTCGCGGAGCGTGCCGGTGCCGTCCCCGCGGTCGATTGCGCGGGCGGCGTGGGCCGTCGCGCCGAGCAGGGCGTCCGCCGGCGCCATCCGCATCCCGTTGCACGCCAGCGCCAGCACGAACCCCATGCTCTGGCTGTAACAGTTCGGATTCAAGTCGGTGGCGAGTGCGACCGGCGCGCCCGCGTTCCGGAACTGCTCGGGGTCGGCGTAGTCCTCGCCGAGCGCGAACGCGGTACCCGGCAGGAGCACGGGCGTCACGCCCGATTCGGCGAGCGCGCGGGCGTCGTCGCTGTTCGCGTGCAGGAGGTGGTCGGCGCTCACGGCGTCGAGTTCGGCGGCCAACTGCGCGCTCCCGAGGCGCGTGAACTCCTCGGCGTGAATCTTCGGCGCGAGGCCGTGCTCCCGGCCCGCCTCCAGAATCCGGCGGGACTGCTCGACGGTGAACACGTCCTCCTCGCAGAACACGTCGCAGAATTCTGCAACACCTTGCTCGGCCGCCCGCGGAATCTGGTCCTCGATGACTTCGTCGACGTAGTCCGCGGGGTCGCGGCCGTCGGGGGTGGCGTGCGCGCCCATGAACGTCCCGACCACGTCTACCGGGTGGTCGGCAGCGGCGGCCTCGATGGCGTCCAGCATCCGGAGCTCCGTCTCCGTGTCGAGGCCGTAGCCCGTCTTCACTTCGGCCGTCGTCGTACCGTGTTCGAGCATCTCGTCCAACTGGGCTGTGAGGTTCGCCACCAGTTGTTCGTCGCTGGCCTCGCGGACCGCGCCGACGGTGCGGAGGATGCCGCCGCCCTCGGCGAGAATCTCCTGGTAGGGCTTCCCCCGGAGTTTCGCGGCGAACTCGTCGCTCCGGTCGCCCGCGAACAGGGCGTGCGTGTGCGGGTCGACGAACCCCGGGAGCACCGTCTGCCCGGACGCGTCGATGCCGCTGTCGGCGTTCTCGGCGGGATACTCGCGACGCACGTCGTCGCTCGGGCCGACCATCGCCACGTCGCCGTCGACGACCGCGACTGCGCCGTCGTCGTACGCGCGCAGGCCGCCGTCCGAAGCGGGCCCGACCACGAGTTCGCTCGCGCCGTGAACGACCGTCTGGAGGTCGCTCATCGCGCCCCCGCGAGGAAGTGCGCAATCGTTCGCGCGGCGGCGTCGACGGTCCGGTGCTCCGTGTCCAACGGCGGCGCGGTCTCCACGACCTCGAAGCCGGCGACGCGCTCGTCGCGCGCGAGGCTCCTGACGAGACGGAACAGCTCTCGGGGCTGGAGGCCGCCCGGCGTCGGCGCGCTCGACCCCGGATACGCGGCGTCCAGCACGTCGATGTCGACGCTGACGTAGAGGTAGTCGACGCCGGTCATCGGCGCAAGCGCGTCGCCGAGCGCGGCCTCGGGGTCGGCGCCCGCCTCTTCGGCGGTGACGACGGCGCCGCCCTGCTCGCGCAGGAAGTCGGCGTACGCGGTGCTCGTCTCGAAGTGGCGCGCGCCCACCACCGAGAGCGCGTCGAGGCCGGCGTCGAACAGTTGGCGGTACGGCGTCCCGCTGGACGGGCCGTCCACCGGTTCGCGGCAGTCGAGGTGCGCGTCGAAACTCACGACGCCGAGCGTGCCGGCGTCGAGCAGGGGCGCGGCGTTCGCGTACGAGAGCGAGTTGTCGCCGCCGACGAAGACGGGAAGCGCGTCGGTCGCGTGGACCTCGGCGGCGGCCTCGCGGACCGAGGCCTGCGCCGCGGCCACGTCGTCGTCCACGACCACCACGTCCCCGAGGTCGGCCACCGAGTCGACGGGGCCGTGCTCGAAGTGGTGGGTTTTGACGCCCGCGAGCGCCTCCTTCACCGCCTTCGGCCCCTCCTCGGCGCCCTGCCGCCCGATGACCGCACCGTCGTACGGTTCGCCGACGAGCACGGCGTCGTAGGCGTCCGCGTCCTCGATTGTCGTCGGCGCCACTACGTCGCCGAACTGCTCGTCGTTCGGGTCCGACGACGTGGGCTGCCAGTCCTCGGCCTCCCGGAACATCACTCCTCACCCCCCATCGGGACGGTCACGTCCGACTCGCGGGCTTCGTCGATGGCCTCCTCGTAGCCCGCGTCGGCGTGACGAATCACGCCCATTCCGGGGTCGGTGGTGAACACGCGCTCGGCCTTCTCTGCGGCCAAATCGGAGCCGTCGAGCACGACGTGGTTGTTCGCGTGGAGCGCGTTCCCGATGCCGACGCCGCCGCCGTCGTGGACGCTCACGATGTCCGCGCCCGCGGCGGTGTTCACGAGCGCGTTCAGAATCGGCCAGTCCGCAATCGCGTCCGAGCCGTCCCGCATCGCCTCCGTCTCGCGGTTCGGGCTCGCGACGGAGCCGGCGTCGAGGTGGTCCCGCGTGACGACCACCGGCGCCTCGATTTCGCCCGCGGCGACCAGTTCGTTGATGCGGAGCGCGAAGCGAGCGCGCTCGGTGAGGCCGTCTTCACTCTCGCCGGCGTGGTACCCCAGCCAGCACACCCGACTCGGCAGGCCCTGGAACTGCACCTGTTCCTGCGCGAGGTCTATCCACCGGTGGAGGTCGTCTTTCTCCGGGAACAGTTCCTTGACGGCCTCGTCGGTGCGGTGGATGTCGGCCTCCTCGCCGGAGAGCGCCACCCACCGGAACGGCCCCTTCCCGCGACAGAACAGCGGCCGGATGTACGCCGGCACGAACCCCGGGAAGTCGAAGGCTTCGTCCATCCCGCGGTGGTCCTCGACCTGCCCCCGGATGTTGTTCCCGTACTCGAAGGCGACGGCGCCCGCGTCCTGCAGGTCGAGGATGGCCTGCACGTGGCGTTCCATCGTGTCGAGGCTCGCCTCGACGTACGCGTCGGGGTCGTCCTCGCGCAGTTCGTCGGCCTCGGCGACCGTGTAGCCCGAGGGATAGTACCCCTCCAGTTCGTCGTGCGCGCTCGTCTGGTCGGTGACTACGTCGGGCGTGAAGCCGCGTTCGAGCATCCCCTCCAGCACGTCCGCGGCGTTCCCGTAGACGCCGACGCTGTACGGTTCGCCTGCCTCAGCGGCCTCGTTCGCCTTCCGGATGGCCTCGTCCAGGTCGTCGGTCTTCTCCATGCAGTACCCCGTCTCGATGCGCCGGTCGATGCGGCGCTCGTCGACCTCCGCGGCGATGCAGACGCCGTGGTTCATCGTCACGGCGAGCGGCTGCGCGCCGCCCATCCCTCCGAGGCCGCCCGTCGCCACGATTTTGCCGCGCAGGCCGTCGTTGTCGGGGTAGTGCTCGCGGGCGAGTTCGGCGAGCGTCTCGAAGGTCCCCTGAATGATGCCCTGCGTGCCGATGTACGCCCACGAGCCGGCGGTCATCTGGCCGTACATTATCTTCCCCTCGGCTTCGAGTTCGTGGAAGTGCTCCCAGTTGTCCCACTTCCCCACGAGGTTCGAGTTCGCGATGAGGACGCGGGGAGCGCGCTCGTGCGTCTGGAACACGCCCACCGGCTTCCCGGACTGCACGAGCATCGTCTCGTCGTCGGCGAGAGTCCGCAGCTGGTCGAGAATCGCGTCGTAGGCGTCCCAACTGCGGGCCGCTCGTCCCGTCCCGCCGTACACCACGAGGTCCTCGGGTTTCTCCGCGACCTCGGGGTCGAGGTTGTTGTTCAGCATTCGGAGCGCGGCCTCCTGTCGCCACCCCTCGCACTCGCGGTCGGTGCCCGTCGGCGCACCGCGGTACGCCTCCCACTCGTCTGACGGGTCGCCGACCTCGAAGTCGCCGCCTGGCGCGTCTGTCATACGTATCCATTCGGGGACGAATCCCAAAGGTCTGCAGGCCGCCACACGACGGGTTCTTTATATTGGCGTCCGTATCTCAGAGCGTGCAACAGGCGACGTTCCGGCTCGCGGGCGGCGGCGCGTACGCCGCTGCGACCGCCGACACCGACGTGCGGATGGCGCTGTGGTGTAACGACCACTGCGACCTCCTCCAGTTGCGGGGCGCCGACGCCGACAGCGTGCTCGCCGAGGTCGACGAACGGGTCGGCGTCCGCGAGCGCGTCGCCGAGGGCGACACCACGCTCGCGGTGACGGCGGCGTGCCTGCGCGCCGAGAGCGCGGGCATCGAGGACGTGCTCGCCGCCCACGGCTGTCTGCTCGTGCCGCCGCTCGCGTACGCCGACGGCGAAAAGCAGGTGCGCGTGCTCGCGCTCTCCCCGAGCGCGCTCACCGGCGTCTACCACGACCTGCGCGAGCGCTACGACGTGACCGTCGCCGACAAGCGCGAGGTGAGCGCGCCCGACCCCGGCGCGCCCGGCGTCGCGGGCGCCGACCTCACCGCGCGACAGGCCGCCGTCCTGCGCGCCGCCGTCGACGGCGGCTACTACGAGTTCCCGCGTGGCACCACCACGACCGAACTCGCACAGCAGTTCGGGCTCGCTCGCTCCACGCTCGAAGAACACCTGCGTCGCGCCGAAGGCAAGGTCGCTGCCGCGTTCGCCGCCGACCGCTGACTACGACTCCGCGGTCGGCCGGTTCGGGCGCGCCACGCCGCGGAACTCGAAGCGCGCGCCGCCGCCCTCGCTGTCGGTCACCGCGACGGTCCAGCCGTGCGCGTCGGCGACCTCCGACACCACGGACAGCCCGAACCCGGTGCCCGTCTCCTCGCCCGACTCGCCCCGTTCGAGGACGTCGTCGCGGTCCCCTGTGGAATCCCCGACCCGTCGTCGGCGACGTAGAACCCCTCGCAGTCGTCGAGGTCGCCGACCGTCACTGTCACGCCCTCGCCGCCGTGTTCGACGGCGTTCCGCAGCAGATTCCCGACGAGTTGCGTGAGGCGGTCCTCGTCCGCGAGCACGGCGCCGTCCACGTCCACGTAGATTGTCGCGTCCGACGAATCCACCGCCTGCCAGCACGTTCGCACCACCGCCCGCAGGTCGACGGGCGCCCCGTCGACGGACACGTCGCCGGTGCGAGCGAGCGCCAGCACGTCGTCCACGAGCCGGTCGATGCGTTCGAGTTCCCGGCCCATCGCGTCGAAGTGCGCCTCATCGCCGGTCTCCCGAGCGAGTTCGAGCCGTCCGGTCACGACGTTCAGGGGGTTCCGAATCTCGTGAGCGACCGTGCTCGCGAACGTCTCCAGGCGCTCGTTTCGCGCCGCAAGTTCCCGCGTCTGGCGCTGGCGCACGAGCAGATTCGACAGCCGCCGGAAGAACACGGACGCGTCTACGGGCGCGGTGACCGTCTCGTCTACGACCCGCGGCGTTCCGTCGTCGCTCCCGGTCACCGACGCCAAGTCGAGGCGCGTGTCGGGCCGGCGAACGAGCACGACCGGACAGAACTCCGGCGACCGTCGCTCGGTCTCCTCGCGCAGCGTCGCCCGGTGCTCGGGGAGCGAGCGGTCGTCGACGACGAACAGGTCCGCAGCAGTCCCGTCGTCGACGACCTCGTGGCCGCCCCTCTCCACGAGCGCGGCGAGCGCGTTCCGATTCCCGCGGTCGTTTACGAGGACGCGTACGTCGGCCATTCTCTCACCGACCCTCCGGGCGTCCCGCCGTCGCCTCAGTCCGCATTCTCGACCACCTCCGGTACGCCCTCGAGGATGCCCCGGAGGTCGCTGAGCGGTTCGCCGACTTCGATGCCGTCCCCCGAAATCTCGAACTCGCGGAGCGTGTTCTCGAAGTCGCCGACGCGCTTCTTGAGGACGCCGACGACGCGCTCTATCTGGCCGTTGCGCTCGATGTAGTTCATGAACACGACGTTGTCCGCGAGGTACGTGATGTTCTCGCTGGTCGGCTTCGCGAACCCAGTCACGCTGCTGATTTCGTCCAGCAACATTACGGAGACGTTCACGTTTTTCAGGTAGCGCGTGAGCGCGTGGAGTTTCTGCGTGGTGTCGGCGGTGTTCCCGTGGAGGGCCTGTTTGTAGCCGCTGATGCCGTCGATGACGACGAATTCGGCGTCGTACTCGTCGAGGTCCGCGCGAACCATCTGGGCGAACTCCTCGGGGGACTTCTCCAGCGGTTCGACCACGGAGACCGCGAGGTCGCCGCGCTCCCGGCACTCCGCGACGGGGATGTCGAGGCTCGCCGCCCGGTGCGTGAACGTCGTCTCGTTCTCCTCGAACAGATAGACGACGCCGTTCGTACCGTCGTCGGCTGCCGTCGTCAGGAACTCCGCGGCGGTCGTCGACTTCCCGATGCCGGTCGGCCCGCTGAGGATGGTGACGGTGCCGCGTTCGAGGCCGCCGCCGAGCAGCGTGTCGAAGTTCTCGACGCCCGAGGACAGCGGCCGCGGGTCGAACTCGCGGGCGTCCGACGGCGGCACCAGCGCCGGGAACACCTCGATGCCCTCGCCCCGGATTTCGAGGCCGTGCGTACCGTTGGGCGTCTCGACGCCGCGGTGTTTCGGCACCGCGACGCGACGCCCCGTGTCGCCGCGTTCGAGTTCCACGACGCCGTCGCTGAGCGACTCGATTTCGCTGTGCTGGCCGGGTTCCATCGTCTCCGTCGCGACGACTGTCGTGCCGCGCTCGCGGAGGAACCGCATGAACGAGATGATGCGCTTTCGGTACTGGTGTTTCGAGGGTTCGAGGGCCTCCAGTTGGGAGATGGGGTCGAGGAGCACGCGGTTCGGGTCGAGTGCCTCGATGCGTTCCCGGATGTCCTCGACGAACCGGTCGTCCGCGATGTCGCGGGGGTCGACGAGTTCGTACGTGCGGTCCTCGCTGAAGAACTCGGAGTCCGGCCCGAGGTCGAGGAAGTCGGCGTCCGCGAGGTCGATGCCGACGCGCGCGGCGTTCACGAGAATCTCCTCGCGGGACTCCTCGCCGTGGATGTAGAGCACGTTCTCGCCGTTCCGCAGACCGGTTTCGAGAAACGACATGCCGAGAATCGTCTTCCCGGTGCCAGGCCTACCGAGCACGAGATACATCCGTTCGGAGATGTATCCGCCGCCGAGGAGGGCGTCGAGCCCGGATATACCGCTCGAATAGCGCGACAGAGAACCGTCGTCCATGGCCCGAGAAGGGGCGACCGAGTTGTTAAAATACCGGTTGCGGGTGGTACTGCGCGAGTTTCCGCGAGGGGCGAGCGCAACGCTTCAATTGCTCGCGTCCCTACGCCGACGCGTGCGTCGATTCGTCCTCGCCGTCGTCGCCGGCGTGCTCGCCGAGGCCGCGCTCCTCGCAGCGGTCGGCGAACTCCCGCCCCACCACCCCGCCATCGGCACGACCGCGTTCCGCGTCGTCACCGTCGGCGCCGTCGGCGGGTTCGTCGCGGCGACGGCGACCGACCGTGCGCCCCGGTACGCGGCGTTCGCGGCGTCCGCGAGCGTCGGCGTCGGAGTCGGCGCGGCGCTCTGGTGGACGGTGCTGTACGGCGACACCGTCGGCGTCCTCCACCACCTGCACTACGCGCTGGCGACCGTCGGCGTGCCGTTCGTGCTCGTCGAGGAAGTGCCGCGTCTCGTCGCCGCCGGCGCGGGCCTCGTCGTCGCCGTCGCGTTCGCGCTCGGGGGCGTGGTCGGCGGCGTCGCGGCGACCCGACCCTAGAGGTCGAGGAACGCCTCGGCGTTCTCCCAGAGGAGTTTCCGGTAGACCTCGTCGCTGTAGTCGGTGTGCTCGCTCAGGGAGTCCAGCCAGTCGTCGGGCCGAATCATCGGGTAGTCGGTGCCGAACATCACCTTGTCCTGTAGGATGGTGCCGGCGTAGTGCAGGACCTGCTCGTCGATGTACTTCGGCACCCACCCGGAGAGGTCCATGTAGACGTTGCCCTTCTGCTGGCAGATTGCCAGTTGCTCTTTCTCCCACGGGAACGCCGGGTGCGCGATGAGAATCTGCAACTCGGGGTGTTCGGCCGCCACGTCGTCCAGCAGCATCGGGTTCCCGTGCTTGACTTTCAGCCCGCGGCCGCCGGGCGCGCCGGCGCCGAGCGTGGAGTTCCCGCCGTGGAACACGCAGGGGACGCCGAGGTCCTCGATGGTGTTCCAGAGTTCCTCGTGTTCCGGGTCGCTCGGGTCGAAGCCCTGCGCTATCTGCTGGAACTTGAACCCGGAGAGGTCGAGGTCCTCGACCGCTCGGACGGCTTCCTCGACGCAGTCGTCCTTGAGGGGGTCGACGGACGCGAACCCGACGAAGAAGTCCTCGTGTTCGTCCCGCACCTCCGCGACGTAGTCGTTCGGCACGGGCGGATTGCCGGTGTTCGTCTCGGCGTCCCACCCGAGCAGGACGGCCTTCGCGACGCCCGCAGCGTGGTACTCCTCGACCATCTCGTCGTAGTCCCACGTCTCCATCTCGGAGCCGAACTTCGACGCCGCGTCCTCCATCATCTGCCCGCCCGCGTCCTCTAAGAACTCGCGGGTGGGCTGGTGGGCGTGCGTGTCGATGGCGCGCGTCTCCGCGAGCAGGTCGTCGAGGCTCATGCCCGCTTCACGAGGAACTTCATGTCCCCCGAGAACACCGTCTCGCCGTCGCTGTTCGTCATCTCGGTGTCGATGACGACGAGGCCCGCGTCCTCCCGCGAGGACAGTTCCTTCGTCTGCGTGACCTCCATGTCCAGCGAAATCGTGTCACCCATCTTCACGGGCGCCGGAATGTCCATGTAGTTCATCCCGAGGAACGCGATGACGCGTCGCTCGAGGAAGCCACACCGGTAGACGAACCCCGTCGCGAGCGAGAACGTCATCGGGCCGTGGGCGACGCGCTCGCCGAACTCCTGGTCTTCGGCGTACTCCGCGTTCGAGTGGAGTTCCGTCCAGTCGCCGGTGAACATCGAGTGCATCGTGAAGTCGGCTTCCGTCACCGTGCGCCCGACGCTCTCGAACGTCTCGCCTTCCTCGAAGTCCTCGAAGTAGTGGGGTTCGTAGCTGTAAGCCATACCGGCACCCGGCACCCGGAGGCTCAAATAGTTATGCCGTCCGCCCGGTCGCGACGCGCGCGACGAACAGGCCGAGCACCCACGTCACGACGAACGCGAGGACGCTCGGCACCGAGCCGCCGGCGACGCCGTCGAAGACGGCGACGAGGACGAGGTACGCGCCGACGGCGAGCGCGCACGCGACGGCGCTCCAGAGCACCGCGAGCGCGCGACTGTCGAACGCCCCGTCCCACTGTTCGCGGTAGATGCTCGGCACCGCGATGCCCGCGAGGAACACCGCGAAGTAGCCGTCGTTGGCGTCCGGCGCGCGCTCGAAGAGCGCGAACCCGGCGACGAGCGCGGCGACGACGGCCGTCGCGGTCACCGCGAACTCCGTGCTCCCGAGCCACGCCCGGAACCGAGCGACCAGTGAGCTCATGCCACTACGTGGCGGCGGTGCGCGCTTGAACCCACCGACACGTCAGCGGTGGTCGAAGACGCGCTTGACCTTCCCGGTCGCCTGCCGGTCGATGCCGCCGGGCGGCGCGACGGTGAGGTCGTCGGGCGTGAACGAGAGGACACTGGACAGCCGCGACAGCAGCGTGTCGTGGAGCGCCTCGGGGTCGCCGTCGAAGTCGTCGGCGCGCTCGACGGTTATCTCGATGCGGTCGAGTTCGCCGTCGCGGCGCAGGTCGATGCGGTAGTGCGGCGCGACGCCCTCGGTGTCGAGGGCCACGGCCTCGATTTCGCTCGGGTAGCAGTTCACGCCGCGCACGATGAGCAGGTCGTCGGTGCGGCCGGTGACGTTGTCCATGCGAACGGTGGTGCGTCCGCAGTCGCACTCGCCGGACGTGAGCGTCGTCATGTCGCCGGTGCGGTACCGCAACACGGGGAGGGCTTCCTTCGAGAGCGTCGTGAGGACGAGTTCGCCCTCCTCGCCCTCGGGGAGCACCTCGCCGGTGTCGGGGTCGACGACTTCCGGGTAGAAGCGGTCGTCCCAGACGTGCAGGCCGTCCTTGGCTTCGACGCACTCGACGGCGACGCCCGGCCCGATTATCTCGGAGAGCCCGTAGATGTCGACGCCGTCGACGTCGAGGCGCTCCTCGATGGCGTCACGCATCGGGTCGGTACACGGCTCCGCTCCGAAGACGACGGTCGAAAGCGGGAGGTCCGAGAGAGCCACGCCGCGGTCGGCGGCACGCTCGGCGAGGTAGAGCGCGTACGACGGCGTGCAGGTGAGCACGTCGCTCCCGAGGTCTTCGAGGAAGTCGAGTTGCCGGTCGGTGTTCCCGCCGCCGATGGGAATCAGTTCCGCGCCGAGGCGTTCGGCGCCCATGTGGATGCCGAGGCCGCCCGTGAACAGGCCGTAGCCGTAGGCGTTCTGGACGGTGTCGGTGTCGGTGACGCCGGCGGCGCGCAGCGAGCGGTCGGCGACCTCGGCCCAGACGTCGAGGTCGGACTCGGTGTAGCCGACGATTTTGGGTTTGCCGGTGGTGCCCGAAGAGGCGTGGACGCGCGCGACGTCCTCGCGGGGCACCGCGAATAGGCCGTCGGGGTAGGTGTCGCGAAAGTCCTCTTTCGTGGTGGTCGGGAGTTTGTCGATGTCGGCGACGCCGTCGACGTCGTCGGGGTGGACGCCGGCGTCGTCCATCGCCTCCCGGTAGAACGGGACGTTCTCGTAGGCGTGTTCGACGGTGTCTCGGAGGCGTTCGTCTTGGAGGCCGCGGCGTTCTGCTGGTGACACGTACTCGATGTCCGTGGGCATTGATATCACAGGTGGCGCGGTCCCCGATAGTTCTTCGGGGGAGACTATGAGGGAGGCCCGAGAACGCCGAGTCATGCGAGACGCGTACGTCGTCGGGGCGGGACAGACCGCGTTCGGGTCGTTTCCCGAGGAGTCCTACCGGTCGCTGTTCGCCACCGCGTTCGACCGCGCGATGGCGGCGGCAGACGGTCTCGGCCCGGCGGACATCGACGAAGCCGTAGTGGGGACACTCGGCGTGGGCGGCCGCCAACTCGGCCTCTCGGCGCCCGCGGTCACGGAACACGTCGGGCTCTCGGTGCCGACGACCAGAGTCGAGAACGCCTGCGCCGCGAGCGGGTACGCCGTCAGAAACGCCGTCCAGGCCGTCAAATCGGGGATGGCTGACGTGGTGCTGGCGGGCGGCTACGAGGTGATGACCGACGCGAGCGGCGACGCGACGAAGTACTGGCTCGGCGTGAGCGGCGAGACGGAGTGGGAGCGCCTGACCGGGACGACGTTCGCGGGGACGTACGCCCAGATGGCGAGCGCGTACTTCGACGAGTACGACGCGGACGTGGACGACCTCTCGCGGGCGGCGGTGAAGAACCACGCGAACGGCGCGCAGAACCCCCACGCCCAGTTGGGCTTCGAGTGTTCCCTCGAGGACGCGAGCGACGCGGCGACGGTCGCCGACCCGCTGACGCTCTATCACTGTTGTCCGACGAGCGACGGCGCGGCGGCCGTCCTCGTCGCCAGCGAGGAAGTAGCGGAGTCGATGGACGCCGCGCGGGTCGCGGGCGTCGGCGCGGGGAGCGACCGCGTCGGCCTGTTCGAGCGCGACACGTACACGTCGATTCCGGCGAGCGAGCGCGCCGCCGACGCCGCCTACGAGATGGCGGACTGCGGGCCCGACGAAATCGACCTCGCGGAGGTCCACGACTGCTTCGCCATCGCCGAACTGCTCGCGTACGAAGACCTCGGGTTCTGTGAACCGGGCGAGGCCCCGGAACTGCTCCGCGAGGGCGTCACCGACGCCGACGGCGACCTGCCGGTGAACGTCTCGGGCGGCCTCAAGTCGAAGGGCCACCCCATCGGCGCGACGGGCGCCGGCCAAATCGCCGAACTCTGGAAGCAACTCACCGGGAACGCGGGCGACCGGCAGGTCGAGGGCGTCGAGCGTGGGCTCGCGCACAACGTCGGCGGGAGCGGCGGCGCGGCCGTCGTCACCATTCTGGAGGGTGAAGCATGAGACTCGCGGGAGTCGGCGCGTACGCGCCGCGATTCCGGCTCTCCGGGGACGCTGTCGCTGACGCGCTCGGGCGCTTCCGGGCCCGGGGCGTCGACTCGGTCGCCGTCCCGGACGCCGACGAGGACGCGCTCACGATGGCGGCGGAAGCGGGCGAGCGCGCGCTCGACGCGGCGGGCGTCGAGGTCGACGAAATCGACGCGCTCTACCTCGCCTCGACCACGCTCCCGTACGACGAGGAGGCGGGCGCGGGCCGCCTCGGGAGCCTCCTTGACCTCGGCGAAGCGACGCGGAGCGCGCAATTCGGCGGGAGTACGGACGCCGGCGGCGAGGCGCTCGCCGCCGCGCTGGACGGCGACGACCACGCGCTCGTCGTCGCGTCGGACGCGCCCCGCGGCGCGTTCGACGAAGCCATCGGGCACGCGGCGGGCGCCGGCGCAGCAGCCATCGTCGTGGCGCCGGACGGCCCCGGACGAATCGCCGGCAGGAGCGCCGCGACGACCACCTACCCCGGCACGCGCTTCCGGGAGCGCGGCGACAGCGAGACGACGGGGCTCGGCGTCACCAGTTACGACCGGCAGGCGTACCGCGAGACGGTCGCGAGCGCGGTCGACGGCCTGGACGCCCCAGAGAACGCTGATGCGGCGGCGCTCCACGCGCCCGACGGCGACCTGCCGTACCGCGCCGCGGGCGCGCTCGGCGTCGAAACTGACGCCGTGACCGAAGGTATCGTTGCCCGACGGCTCGGCGACACCGGTGCCGCGAGCGCGCTCCTCGGCCTCGCGGGCGCGCTTGACGACGGCGCCGAGGACGTGCTCGTGGCGACGTACGGGAGCGGCGGCGCGGCCCACGCATTCCGCGTGCGGGCCGAGCGAGACGTGCCCGTGGACGCGGCGCTCTCGGGCGACCGGACCCTCGATTTCGCGGCGGCGCGGCGGCGAGCGGGCGCGTTCGACTCCGGCACGCCAGAGGGCGGCGGCGCGTACGTCAGCGTTCCCTCCTTCCGCCGAACCCTCGCCCAGCGCCACCGCCTCGTCGCGGGCGAGTGCGTCGCCTGCGGGAGCCTCTGCTTCCCGGCGGAGGGCGCCTGTACCGACTGCGGCGCGCGCGAGGGGTACGACGACGCGCCCCTGTCGCGTCGCGGCATCGTGGAGGCGTCGACGACCATCTCGCAGGGCGGTGCGCCGCCGGAGTTCGTGCCACAGCAGGCGCGAGCCGGCGAGTACGCGAGCGCCATCGTCGCCTTCGAGGGACCGGACGGCGGGCGTGCGAGCGTCCCCCTGCAGGTCGTGCTGGCGGGGGAGAGCACGCCCGAAATCGGGGACGAGGTGGTCGCCGTCCCGCGACTCCTCTACGAGCAGGAGGGCGTGCGGCGGTACGGCCTCAAGGGCGTGCCCGCAACCGAGAACCGACGGTAGCGAGCGCGACGGCCGCGAGCGCGGCGACCCCGGCGGCGGTGAGCAGGGGTTCGTAGCCGGTGTCGGCGGCGAGGTACGCGAACAGCAGCGGGCCGGCCGCGCGCCCGAGGAACGTCACGCTGTTTCTGAGGCTGAGCGCGCCGGCGCGCAGGTCGCCGGGGACGCGGGCGCTGAGCCCGGCATCCACGGACGGGAGGACGAAGCCGACGCCCGCGCCGACGACTGCTGCGCCCGCCGCAACGCCGACGACAGAGGTGGCGAACGGCACGGCGAGCAGCCCGACGGCGTACGTCGCGATACCGGCGCGGACGATGGCGGCGTCGCCGGCGCGGCGCGCGAGCCACCCGTTCGACGCGGCGGCGCCCGCGGCGACGACCTCGGCGGCGGTGATGACGAGGCCGATGCCGAGCGGCGAGGCGCCATACTCGCGGACGAGCAGGAACGGGAGCGCGGTGAGAATCGCGCCGAACAACAGGAGTTCGGTGAGCAGGGTGGCGGCGTAGTAGCCGAGTGCACCCGCCGAGGTGGCGACGCGCGCCATCGCGGAGAGGTAGCCGGGACGGGCGGTGCGTCGCGTCTCGGCCGGGAGGACGCGCGAGGCGACGACGGCGGCCGGGAGCGCGAGCAGGTAGGCGACGAACGGCGCGCGCCACGAGACGCCCGCGAGCGCGCCGCCCAGAATCGGGTAGGCGGCGGCCCCAGCGCCGAGTACGGCGGCGTTCACGCCGAGCACGGCGTTTCGCTGGACGCCGTCGAAGGCGTCGCCGACGAGCGTGACGGTGGCGACGAACAGCCCCGCGGCCGCGGTGCCCTGCACGACGCGGACGCCGACGACGACCCCGTACGGCGGCGCGAGCGCGATACTCGCGCCGGTGAGCGAGAACACGACGAGCGCGACGACGAGCAGTCGGCGGCGGCCGTATCGGTCGGCGAACGCGCCGAGGAACGGCGAGAGAACGATACCGGCGACGAAGTACGCGGAGACGAGCAGGCTGGCTTCGGCGTCGGTGAGCGACAGCGCCTCGCGGAAGGCGGGGAGCGCGGGCGCGACCAGCGGCACGCCGAGTGGCGCGAGCGCGGTGCTGAGTAGGACGACGCGGACGACCGGCGAGTCCCACGGCACGCGCTCTGCGGTAGACATTGCCCTCGTTGGGCTGTTCGACACACCGGGCGGAAAGCGTGGTTGCGGGCTACCGGCCAGTTCCCGACCGCGGGAGACCGGAACGCGTTAGGGGGCCGGGTGGCGTAGACGGTGAGGGAATGACGCTACTGTGCGCCGACACCGTGGTCTGTGACGCCGACCGCGCAATCGAGGACGGCGCGGTCGTCGTCGACGGCGACCGCGTCGCGGCGGTCGGCGACCGCGAGACGCTGGCCGACGAGTACCCGGACCGCGAGCGCGTCGAGGTGGACGTGCTCGCGCCGGGGCTCGTGGGCGGCCACGTCCACTCCGTGCAGAGCCTCGGGCGCGGCATCGCGGACGACGAGGAGTTGCTGGACTGGCTGTTCGACCACGTGCTCCCGATGGAGGCCTCGATGGACGCCGACGAGATGCGAGCGGCCGCCGACCTCGCGTACCTCGAATTCGTGGAGTCGGGGACGACCACCGTCGTCGACCACCTCTCCGTGGCGCACGCCGGCGAGGCGTTCGCGGCGGCCGCGGACAGCGGCGTACGCGCCCGGATGGGGAAGGTCCTGATGGACAAGGACTCGCCGGAGGGCTTACTGGAGGAGACGGACGCCGCGCTCGACGAGACCGAGGCCCTGATTCGGGAGTGGGACGGCGCCCGCGACGGTCGCATCCGGTACGCCGTCACGCCCCGGTTCGCCGTCTCCTGCACCGAGGAGTGTCTCCGGGGCTGTCGCGAACTGGCCGACGAGTACGGCGTCCGCATCCACACGCACGCCAGCGAGAACAAGGGCGAAATCGAGACCGTCGAGGAGGAGACGGGAAAGCGCAACGTCCACTGGCTGGACGAGGTCGGCCTGACCGGCGAGGACGTGGTGCTCGCGCACTGCGTGTGGACCGACGAGACGGAACGCGAACTGCTCGCGGAGACCGGGACGCACGTCACGCACTGCCCGTCTTCGAACATGAAACTCGCGTCGGGCGTCGCGCCCATCGAGGACTACCTCGACCGCGGCATCAACGTCGCGCTGGGGAACGACGGCCCGCCCTGCAACAACACGCTCGACGCGTTCACCGAGATGCGGCAGGCCAGCCTCCTCGGGAAGGTGTCGGACCTCGACCCGACCGCCCTCCCCGCCCGCACCGTCTTCGAGATGGCGACCCGGAACGGCGCCGAGGCCGCGGGCTTCGAGAACGTCGGGAAGATTCGCGAAGGCTGGAAGGCCGACCTCGTCGGCCTCACCACCGAGAACGCTCGCTCCACGCCGATGCACGACCCGTACTCCCACCTCGTGTTCGCGGCGCACGGCGACGATGTGACGCTCACGATGGTCGACGGCGACGTGCTCTACCGCGACGGCGACCACGAGCGCATGGACGCCGCCGCGATTCGGGAGCGCGCCAGCGAGTTCGCGGCGCGGTTCTGACTACCCGCACTGGGCGAACGCTACTCGTCCAGCAATCGAATCCCGCGTTCTACTACGGCCTCAGTCACGAACAAGCTCGTCTCCCGCTGGAGCGCACGCATCCGGGCCGCCGCCTCGTCTCGGCCGAGCAGTCCACGACCGTACCCGAGGGCGATGACACCAATAGAGCCGTGGACATCTACGCCCGCGTCGGACGCCGCTTCGCGGGCGGCGAGATCGTCTGTCAAGAGGACAGTCTCGTGTTCGATAGCGGCCGCGAGTGCGGCGCGCTCTCCGGCGTCGAGTTCGTCGACGACCTCGGTGGCATCGTTATCGACAGTCACGAGTTCGTCGGCGACGGCCGACAGTCCGTCCGGTAGCCCACCGGCCTCGACTTCCTCGTACACGGTTTCGGGGACGAGAAGCGTGTCGAACGCGTCGAAGAGTTCGAGCGATTCGATTTCCGCGAGGTGAATGAGCGGCCCCGCGTCCGAAACGGCCGCCGTCGTCACGCGTCCAAGCCCCAGTCGACGTCCGCCTCGACGGCTTCGCGCTCGCGTTCGGCTCGCTCGACTTTCGTCCGGCCGACGCGTTCTACCGCGGCCTCGCGGTCGAGTTCGCCGTCGAAGTAACGCGCGAGAACGAGGTCCTCCCAGAGGCGGTCTAGGCCCTGTTCGAGAGCGCGCTCGAAGACCTCGGACTCGGGGAGGTCTCTCGCCTCCGCAATCTCCCGCACGCGGTCGGAGATGTCCGCAGCCATACCTCCGGGTTGGTCCTCACCACTCTTAAATTCGTGTCCGTCCCCACGGTCCGACTACCGCTTTCGCTTCTTCGTCCAGTCGTCGAGCCGGTCGTTCGCGCGGTCCGGGTCGCGGTCGGCGCGCAGGAGTTCTTCGAGAAGCGCGGCGAACTCGTCGCTCGCGCGGTCGCTTTCCTCCAGGCGCGGAATCAGGCGGACGCGCACGCCGTCGAGGACGCGCTGGGGGGAGAACCGTGAGTCCGCGGTCGCGGGGTCGTCGGTCATTGCCCGACGAGAGGGCGACTGTGCCCTTGAATCCCGCGCTGGCGTGGTGGGTTCGGGGCCGGAGTCGGCGG
Organism: Halobacterium litoreum; assembly: GCF_021233415.1. Classification (NCBI taxonomy): domain Archaea; kingdom Methanobacteriati; phylum Methanobacteriota; class Halobacteria; order Halobacteriales; family Halobacteriaceae; genus Halobacterium; species Halobacterium litoreum. The sequence goes on from NZ_CP089466.1 coordinate 1,639,634, forward strand.
TCGCGGGTGAGCGAACCGGCACCACGCTTTCGGGGCTGGCGACACGACCCTCAATCGGATGTCAGACTCCGAGCCAGTGATGTGTCCCGTCTGCGGTTGGACGGGCGATACCGAGGAGGTGGCGGGCGCAGAGACAGCGACGGCGTGTCCGACCTGCGGCGAACCGCTCGGCGACGTGGCGTGAGCGCGGCGCCTCTACCTTTTTCACGGCCGGCGGGCAACGCCGTGGTATGCGAGTCGCAGTACTCGGCGCTGGCACGATGGGCCACGGCATCGCGCAGGTCTCCGCGATGGCGGGCCACGACGTGGCGCTCCGAGACGTGGACGACGACATCGTACAGGACGGCCTCGACGCCATCGAGTCGAACCTCGCGGGCGGCGTGGAGCGCGACAAAGTCACCGACGACGAGATGGCGGCGACGCTCGCGCGCATCGAGGGGACGACCGACCTCGCCACGGCCGCGGGGGACGCCGACCTCGTCGTAGAGGCTGTCCCGGAGGACGTGGAACTCAAGCAGAACGTGCTCGGAGAGGCCGAAGGCGTCGCGCCAGCGGACGCCGTGCTGGCGTCGAACACGTCGAGTCTGCCGGTGACGGAAATCGCGGCGGCCTTGGAGCGACCCGGCCAGTTCGTCGGCCTGCACTTCTTCAACCCCGTCCACATCATGGCGCTCGTCGAGGTGGTGGTCGCCGAGCAGACGAGCGACGCGACCCGCGAGTTCGCGAGCGAGTACGTCGAAGGCATCGAGAAGACCGCGGTGGAGGTCCAGGATTCGCCTGGGTTCGCGTCCTCCCGACTCGGCGTCGCGCTCGGCGTCGAGGCGATGCGGATGGTCGAGGAGGGCGTCGCCAGCCCCCGGGACGTGGACGCGTCGATGGAACTCGGCTACAACCACCCGATGGGGCCAATCGAACTCGGGGACGTGGTCGGACTCGACGTGCGACTGGACATCCTCGAACACCTCCGCGAGGAGCTCGGTGAGCGCTTCCGCCCGCCCCAGATTCTCAAGCGCAAGGTGCGCGCGGGCAAGCTCGGGAAGAAGACCGGCGAGGGGTTCTACGTCTGGGAGGACGGCGAAATCGTCGGGGTGTCCGAATGACCGTCGCCGACACCGCCGCGGACTGCGAATTCGTCGAAGTCACGGAGGACGACCCCGAGCACGTCACTACCGTCACCATCGACCGGCCGGACGCGCGCAACGCGCTGAACGCACAGTTGCGCGAGGAACTGAAGTCTGTCTGCGCCGCAATCGACGACAGCGACGCGCGCGTCGTCGTGCTGACGGGAAGCGAGGACGCCGGCGCGTTCGTCGCGGGCGCGGACGTGGGCGAACTCCGCGAGCGCAACGCCGTCGAGCAGCGCCGCGCGAGCGAACGCCCCCGCGTCTACGAGGTCGTCGAAGACCTGCGCCAGCCCGTGATTGCGCGCTTGAACGGGCACGCGCTCGGCGGCGGCCTCGAACTCGCGCTCGCCTGCGACGTGCGCGTCTGCCACGAGCGCGCGAAACTCGGGAGCCCCGAAATCAACCTCGGCATCATCCCGGGCGGCGGCGCGACCCAGCGCCTCCCCCGGGTCGTCGGCGAGGGCCAGGCGATGAAACTGGTGCTCTCCGGCGACCTCGTCGGCGCCGAGGAGGCGCGAGACATCGGGCTCGTGGAGGACGTGTACGGCGACGACTTCGACGACGAGGTGTACGACCTCGCGGCGTCGATGGCCGACAACAGCCCGCTCGCGCTCGAATACGGGAAGGACGCCGTGAAGGCGGCCTCGCGGATGGACCTCGAATCGGGCATCGACTACGAGGCAGAGTTGTTCGCGCAACTGTTCGCCACCGCGGACAAAGACGAGGGCATCGACGCGTTCTTCGAGGACCGCGACCCGGAGTGGCAGGGCCGATAACAACCCTTTCAAACGTCGCCCTCGCAGGGAAACTATGCACCGCAGGGTGGCGTGCTGTATCGTCGGCTTGCTCGTCGTGGCGTCCGTCGTCGCGCCCGCCGCGGCGGCGACCACGCCGGACGAGGCCATCGGGATGCCCGAGGAGTTCGACCCGGACTCCGTGTCGCTGTCGGCGGCGTTACAGGCCGACGGCGACGCTGACTGGCAGTTCACGTACCGGATGCGGCTGACGAACGAGAACGAGACGGCGGCCTTCGAGGAGTTACAGGACGACGTGCAGGCGAACACGTCGACGTACGTCGACCGGTTCCGCAGTCGAATCACGGAGACGGTGGCGTCCGCCGAGAGCGCCACGGGTCGGAACATGTCCGTGGGGAACGTCTCCGTGTCGACGCGCGTCAACAGCCTGAACGAGGACTCGCTGGGCGTCGTGACGTACAGTTTCGAGTGGGGGAGTTTCGCCGCCGTGGAGGGCGACACCGTCGCGGCGGGCGACGCCCTCGAGGGTTTCTACCTCGACAACGAGACGTCGCTGACCGTGTCGTGGCCTGACGGCTACGAGGCGGCCGAAATCGACCCCGAGGGCGAGCGACCGCGGGAAGACGCCGTGGTCTGGTCGGGGCCACTGGAGTTCGGCGCCGGGCAGCCGAGTGTCGTGGTCGCGCCGAGCGACGAGGAGACGACGACTGAGGACAACACGGTCGACCTGACGGACACCGAGGGCGGGCCGAGCGACGCGAACTCCGGCGGCGCCCCGTCGCTGGCGACGCTCGCCGGCGGCTTGCTCGTCGTGCTCGCTGTCGCGGGCGGCGGGTGGCTCTACTGGTCGCGGAACGGCCGCGACGAGGGCGACGGCCCGGTTCCCACGCCCGGCGACACCGGAGGCGGCGGCGCGGCGGCCGCGGCGGCCGACGACGGCGACGAGGACGCCGGCGAGCCCTCGGAGAGCGAGCAGAACGAACCGCCGGCGGAGTTGTTGAGCAACGAGGAGCGCGTCGAGCGCTTCCTCGAATCCCAGGGCGGGCGCGCGAAACAGCAGGCCGTCGTCGAGGAACTCGGGTGGACGGAGGCGAAGACGAGCCAGGTGGTCAAGCAGATGCGCGAGGACGACCAACTCGAATCGTTCCGCATCGGCCGCGAGAACGTCCTGAAACTGCCGGACGCCGACGACCTCGACGAGTAGCGTCGTCGTGTGGGTCGGTGGCACGGCGGCCGCGATGCGGCATATCCTTATAGGCGCGGCAAGTTCTGCCCGAACATGACCGAGAGTGGGCCACTCGACAACATGCTCGCGCAGATGGAGCAGGCGCGGGAGTACGTCGACATCGACGACGGCATCTTCACACGACTGCAGTCCCCGGAGCGCACGCTCACCGTGAGCCTCCCGGTCCGGATGGACGACGGGAGCGTCGAAGTGTTCGAAGCGTACCGGTGTCAGTTCGACAGCGCGCGCGGTCCGTTCAAGGGCGGCATCCGCTACCACCCGAACGTCTCCCAGGAGGAGGTCTCCGCGCTCGCGGGCTGGATGACGTGGAAGACCGCGCTCGTCGACCTGCCGTTCGGCGGCGCGAAGGGCGGCATCATCTGTAACCCGAAGGAGCTCTCCGACGCCGAAATCGAACAACTCACCCGCCGGTACACCGAGGGCATCCGTCGGATGATCGGCCCGGAGATCGACATCCCCGCGCCGGACATGAACACGAACCCGCGCACGATGGCGTGGATCATGGACACGTACTCGATGTACCAGGGGTACGCCGTTCCCGAGGTCGTCACCGGGAAACCGCCGGAAATCGGCGGGACCGACGGCCGCGTCGAGGCGACCGGTCGCGGCGTCGCCATCATCACCGAGGAGACCTTCGAGTACTTCGACACGGACGTCGAGAACGCCGACGTGGCGATTCAGGGCTTCGGGAACGTCGGGAGCGTCACTGCCCAACTGCTCGACGAGCGCGGCGCGAACGTCGTCGCCGTCTCCGACGTGACGGGCGCCATCTACGACCCGGACGGCCTCGACATCGACGCGGTGCTCGACTACGTCGCGGGCAACGACGGCCGCCTCGAAGGCTACGACGCGGAGGCCATCACGAACGACGACCTGCTCACGCTCGACGTGGACGCCCTGATTCCGGCGGCCATCGAGGACGTCATCACCGTCGACGTCGCCGAGCGCCTCGAAGCCGACGTGGTCGTGGAGGCCGCCAACGGCCCGACGACGTTCGACGCGGCGAACGTCCTCGAAGAGCGCGGCGTGCCGGTCGTACCGGACATCCTCGCGAACGCGGGCGGCGTCATCGTCTCGTACCTCGAGTGGGTGCAGAACAGCCAGCAGTACTCCTGGGAGGTCGAGGAGGTCAACCGCGACCTCGAAGAGCGCCTGACGACGTCCTTCGACGAGATGCTCACCGCCTACGAGGAGAAGTCGATTCCGACGCTGCGCACCGCGGCGTACACCATCGCGCTCGAACGCACGGCGTCTGCACACGAGTACCGCGGGCTGTTCCCGTAACGAGGCCTGCGGCGGCGAACTGGGCGGCGTAGCGGTCACATTGTTTTTACGTCGCGGCGTGGTCGAATCATCACGTGAACTCCCCGACACGACGCGCGGCGGTCGCCGTCGGCGTCGCCCTCCTCCTCGTCACTGCCGGCTGTAGCGGCGGGGCGAACCCCGCCAGCACCGCCACGACGACCGGACCGACGACTGACGCCGCCGCGCCGACAGATACGACCGAGGCTACTGCCACGACCAGTTCCGCGACGACGACCCAGCCCGGAACGTGGTCGCCGAACGCTTCGGTGGGCCAGTATCCGCCGGGCGTCGCGGACAACGGCACGCTCGTGAACGCGTCCACCCTCCTCGGCGCGCACTTCGCCGCGACGACGAACACGTCGATGGCGCTCAGACTCGAATCCTCGGGAGACGACGGCGTCAGCGCCCACACGCTGACACACGGCCCGGAACGGGTCCCCTTCTACAGCACCGCCGAGGAAACGCACGACGGCGAGCGAGTCTGGACCGAGTTCTACGGGACGCAATCGCACGGTTTCGCCCGGGTGCCCGTGGACAACGAGACGCACCACCTCGTCTACCAGAACACCACTGCCAACGTCGATGCGTGGACCGGTTACGAGACGTTCGGCGGGGTAGAGGACCACGTCCACCCCTTGCTTCACGGTGGGAGCTACAGCGTCAACGGCACCGTCGAGCGCGGCGACAGAACGCTCGTCGAACTCACCACCGACGCGGACTCACTGGAGACGGGCCACATCACGAACGGGACAGTGCTCGTCACGCCCGCCGGCGTCATCTACGACGTCGACGCCACCGTCGTCCAGCAGACTGGCGAGGACACGGAACGACGCCTCGATGCGTCGATGACCCTCGATACCGACGTGGAGTGGAGCGGGCCGCCGTCGTGGATGGCCGACGTGCCGCGACTCTCGCTGTCGATAGTCGAGGACGGGCAGGCAATCGAGATTCGGAACACGGGCGGCGCGGCCGTCCCCGCGAACACGTCGTTCGCCATCACCGGCGGGGAAAGCCGAGCCCTCAGCGCTACACCGGGCCGGGGAGACGTGAAGGGAACCGTCACGACCGACGCGCCCCTCGAACCCGGCGAGGCCGTCTACGTGACTGCCGGCGCCGACGGGGCCGCGTCGTCGTTCGCGCTCCACGACGACCCGACCCGCGGCGAATACACCTTCGGGAACGCGGGACTCACTGGCGGCCTCGGGAGCATTTACTACCGACTGGCGACGGGTATCAGTCCGAAGGGCGTGTGAGCGAGACCGCGCGCCACGCGCACCGATTCGAGACTCCAGTTCGAGGACCGAGAAATTAACAGCGCAGGCGACGGAATTCGGGCCATGACCTACGAAGCGGTGTTCTTCGACCTCGACGACACGCTCTACTCGTATCCGGAGTGCAACGAGGCGGGCAAGCAGGCGGCCTGGGAGGAGGCCGTCGAACTCGGTTACGACTCCAGTCGCGAGGACTTCGAGGACCTCTACATGGAGGCCCGTCGCGAGGTCAAACGCGAACTCGCGGGGACGGCGTCGGCCCACGAGCGGTTCCTCTACTTCAAGCGCGCCATCCAGATTCAGACCGGGACGCACAGCGCGCGGCACGCCCTCGCGCTCGGGGAAGCGTACTGGGACGCGTACGTCGACGAGATGGAACTGTTCGACGGCGTCATCGAGACCCTCGAAACCCTGCAGGACGCGGGGCTGGACGTGGCGATAGTGACGAATCTCACGACGCGCATCCAGATGAAGAAGATAGAACACCTCGGCATCGAGGAACACCTAGACCTCGTGTTGACCAGCGAGGAGACGGGCCGCGAGAAGCCGAGTAGCGTGATGTTCACGCTCCCGATGGCGCAACTGAACGTGCGACCGAGCGAGGTCGCGATGGTCGGGGACTCCGTGTCGGCGGACGTCGAAGGCGGGAACGCGCTCGGCCTGACGACGGTGCTGTTCAACAACGACGCCGACGGGCTGGAGGGGCGGGAGCGCCCGGACCACCAGATTCAGGAGTTCGCGAACGTAAGAGAGGTGGTACTGTAATGCTCGCACGCGAACGCGTCGCCGTCGTCGACCACGCACCGTCGTTGAGTGACCTGACTCCGGGCCGCACCGGGAACCTGAGCGTGCGCCGCGGCGAGCGGTTCGCGGCGACGCCGACCGGCGTGCCCTACGACGGGTTCGACGCGAGCGACGTGCCCGTCGTCGACATGGACGGCGACGTGGTCGCCGGGGAGATGGACCCGACGAGCGAGGTGCCGATGCACACCGGCATCTACCGCCGGCTCGACGCGGGCGCCATCGTCCACACGCACTCACCGTGGGCGTCCACGCTCGCGGTGCTCGGCGAGGAACTCCCGCCGATTCACTACATGATTACCGCCGTCGGGCGGAAGGTGCCGGTCGCGGGCTACGAGCCCTACGGCACCGACGACCTCGCCGAACTCGTCGTCGAGGAGATGGACGCCGCGGACTCGAAGGCCTGTATCCTCGCGAACCACGGCCTCGTCGTCGTCGGCGAGGACCTGCCGACGGCCGTCGAGAACACGGTTCACGTCGAGGAACTCTGCAAGGTCTACTTGCGGGCGCGCCAGCACGGCGAACCGAACCGCCTGAGCGACGAGCAGTTGGCGACCGTCGAGGCGAAGTTCGAGTCCTACGGGCAGAGCGAGGACTGACCCCGTTTTCGCTGCGTTTCGCGTCGGTGCAGTTCGCGACGGCCGCCAGCGCCGCGCTCGCCGCTCGCCCCTAAACCACCAGTTGCTATACAAAAACGCGGTTCCGGGAGCGCTTTAGTGGCCTGCCGTCCACGCCGACGGTATGCTACTAATCGGGAGCGACGACGGCGTACATCGGACCGAGGGCGTCGCAGACGCCACGGCGGCGCGCGCCCAGCGAGCGCTGGACTCCGGGCAGGCGATGCGCGTGCGGACGTTCGACAGCGTTCCGGGCGCGTTCGCGGCGACGACGACCGGCCTCTACCACACCCGAGACGGCGAGTCGTGGACGGACCTCGGCGTGCCCGAAGCGGAAGTGTACGCCGTCGGCGCGAGCCCCGACGGCAGCCGGCTCTACGCCGGCACGCGGCCCGCACGAATCTACGTCGCAGACGCGGCCGACGGCCCCGCCGACCCCGCGTGGCGCGAACTCGACGCGTTCCGCGCGCTCGGCGAGCGCGACGACTGGGGCATCGACCGCCACGAGAACGTCGCGCAGGTCCGAGACGTGCTCGTTCACCCAGAGGACGCCGAGCGCGTCGTCGCGGCCGTCGAGGTCGGCGGCGTCTACGTCAGCGAGGACGGCGGCGAGACGTGGGCCGACCGCCGAATCGAGGGGTTCGACGCGCCACACACCGACGACGTACACCACGTCGCGCTCGGCGAGAGGGACGCGATGGTGGCGGCGACCGGAAGCGGCCTCTACCGGGCGACCGACGCGGGCCGGAACTGGACGCGCCTCGACGACGGCGCGCAGACGTACTTCCGGGAGTCGCTCCTCCGGGACGGCGTCGCGTTCGCGGGCGGGTCGCCGACGCCGCCGTCGTCGTGGCTGGACGACCGGAATCACGCGCTGTTCGTCTCGCGGGACGGCGAGGCGGTCGATGCGGTGGACTCGCCGACACCCGACGAGGTGGCGGTCGGCTGGTGCGAGTACGACGGTGACCCCGTCGCGGCGACGAACCGCGGGACGCTCCTCCGACGCGAGGACGACGGTTGGCGTGCGGTCGGGTCGGTTCCGGCGTCCGAGTCGGTCCACGGCCGATGCATCCCGCTCGCGCAGTTCGAGGCCTGACCGACCGAGGGCCGGGACTGCGAACCGACCTGCACAGTTATGGTCCGTCCGCCGACACTCGGGACGCATGGACGACATCGACACCGCACGCCGCGGGCTCGTCGCCGCCGTCGTCGGCGGCGCGGCGGCGGGCGGGTTCTTCTCTCCGGCGGCGTCGTATCTCGACCGGTTCGCGCCGCTGTCCGGTGACGTGTGGGAGGCGACCACCGACAGCGCGCCGGGGAGCGTGGACAGCGACTACGGCGCGGCGACGGTGCAGTACGACGGCCACCGCGTGCCCGAGGTGACGGCCGACGACGAGCAGGCGCTCTACTACGCCGTCGGCTACGCGCACGGTACCGACCGGCTGTTCCAGATGGACCTCCAGCGTCGCCTGATGCGCGGGCAACTGTCCGCCGTCGTGGGGGAGCGCGCGCTGGAGTCCGACCGGTTCCGCGTGCAGATGGACTTCGCGCGCGCCGCCGACGCGAACTGGGACGCGCTCCAGTCGCGGAACCCCGAGGTGGCGGGGATTCTGGAGGCGTACACCGAGGGCGTGAACGCGGCCCGTGAGGACCAGGCCCTGCCACCGGAGTTCGAACTGCTGGACTACGAGCCAGCGCCGTGGACGCCCGCCGACACGCTGGTGCTCCAGCTCCAGATTTCGTGGACGCTCACCGGGAGTTTCGAGACGCTCCGGCGCGCCCGGCTCCGCGACCAGTTGGGCGAGAACTACGAGGAGTTGTTCCCGCGGCGCTACGACCACGACAGCCCGATTCTGCGCGACGAGGACGGCGGGCGCGTGGCGGGTCGGGGCACGCCGAGCACAGGCGCCGACGCGGCGGTGCCGGACGGCGACCTGACCGACTGGCTGTCAGCCTTCGAGGCGCCCGACGGCGTCGGGTCGAACAGTTGGGTGGTGGGCGGCGAGCACACGGAGAGCGGCGAGCCGATAGTGGCGAACGACCCGCACCTCTCCCTGCTCGCGCCGCCGGTCTGGTACCAGCAACACCTCGACTGGGGGGACGGCTGGGTTCGGGGGGTGACGTTCCCCGGCGTCCCGTTCGTCATCATCGGGGAGAACGACGCCGGGGCGTGGGGGTTCACGAACGCCGGCGCGGACGTGCTGGACTGCTACGCGTACGAGGTGGACGGCGACCAGTACCGGTACGAGGGCGAGTGGCGGGACTTCCGGACCGAGGACCACACCATCGAGGTGGCGGACGGCGAGGACGTGACGGTCACGAAGCGCAAGACCGTCCACGGTCCGATGGTCGAACGAGAGGACCGGCGCGTCGGCGTGGCGTGGACCGGCCTCTCGGCGACGGCGACGACCGACGCCATCCACGCGTACGCCCACAGCGACGGGCTCGAGGACTTCCGGGAGGCGACCCGGGACTTCGACCTGCCGACGCAGTGTGTCGTCTACGCGGACCGCGAGGGCAACACGTACTACAAGGTGACGGGACGGATTCCGGTGCGGTACACGGACGGCGAGCGCGTCGAGGGGTGGCGGGTGTTCGACGGCTCCGCGGGCGAGGGCGAGTGGCCGGGGTACACGCCCTACGGCGAGTCGTCGTGGGACGGCTTCGTCCCCTTCGAAGACAAGCCGGGCGCGGTGAATCCCGGGTACGTCGCCACCGCGAACCAGCGCATCGTCGACGACCCGGAGTACTACCTCGCGGAGTCGTACAGCACGCCGTTCCGCGGCGAGCGCATCTACGAACTGCTCGACGCGCAGACGGCCGACGGCGCCGTGACCCCGGAGTCGATGCGGGACCTCCAGTTGGACGCGCTCGACACGCGCGCCAGACGGCTCGTCCCCCGAATACTCGAAGCGGCCGATGTAGATTCGGCGGGCGCGCCGTTCGACGCGCTCGCGGACTGGGACTACCGAATGGTCGCGGACAGCGAACCGGCGCTCGCGTTCGCGGCGTTCGTCGACGCGTACCGCGAGGCGCTCTACGCGGACGCCTTCGACGCGCTCGGGTTCGACGACGGCTACTGGCCGACCGACTGGGTGACCGTCCACCTCGCCGACGACAGCGCGTGGTTCGACCGCGACGACACCCCGGAGAGCGCGACGGCGGCGATGCAGTCGGCTCTCGACGCCGCGAGCGAGCGAATCGGCGAGGAGGGCTGGGAGACGTACGGCGACTACAACGTCGTCTCGCTCGACCACCCCTTCGACCAGTCCTTCCTGAACTATCCCCGAATGCCGACCGACGGCTCCCCGGCGACGGTGAACAACTACCGCCGCGACGCCGCCGTTGGGAGCAGTTGGCGGATGGTCGTGCCGATGGCCGGCGACGCCGCCGTCGTGTTGCCGGGCGGGAACGACGGCGACCCGTTCAGCGGCCAGTACCACGACCAACTCCGGGCGTGGGCGGACGGCGATTACTTCGCGTTCGACAGGGAGTTCGACGGTCCGAGCGTCGACTTCGGGGGTGGTGCGTGATGCGGCGCGTGCTCCTCGCGGCCGGTGCCGTCGTCGCGTCGCTCGCGCTCGCGTGGGTCCACTGGCTCGGCCTGCTCGTCGGCGGTATCGCGGTCGGCCTGCTGTCCCGGTCGTGGCCGAAGGCGCTGGCGTCGGGCGTCGGGTTCGGCGTGCTCGCGTGGCTGGCGTTTATCGCCGTGCTCTGGGACGCGGGCCGACTCGCGGCGTACTGGGACGGCGGCCTGCTGTTGTACGCGAGCGTCGGCATCCCGATTGCGCTCGGCCTACTCGGGTCGCTAGCGTACGGCGCGACGGACGCCGCGAGCAGTTAGTTCCGACCGTACTGCGTGAGCGCGAAGACGAGGACGACGAGCGCGCCGAAGCCGGCGACGGCGAACCAGACGCTCGCGACGTCGGGCGCGGCGGCGACGCGGGGCGCGACGAACCAGAGCGCCGTGAGCACGGCGGCGAGAACGAGCGCGTAGACGTACGCCCTGACGAGGTCGTACCCGAGACGCACGCGGTCCATGCCCGAACGTGGCGTGTCACTGGACTTATGACTTCGGGTCTCCCCGACCGCTTTTGCCGACTCGGCGCGAACGCCCGGCCGTGAGTGTCGCGGACACCCAGCAGTTCTACGGCCGGTGGGCGCGCGCCTATGACTGGCTCTGTCGGTTCCTCCCGGGACTCGGCGACCTGCGTCGGCGCGCCGTGGACGCGCTCGAATTGGAGCGCGGCGACACCGTCGTCGACCTCGGCTGTGGCACGGGCGCGAACCTCCCCCACCTCCGGGACGCCGTCGGCCCGGAGGGGACCGTCGTCGGCGTCGACCTGACGCCGGGGATGCTCGCCGAGGCCGGGACGCGCGTCGAACGCGCCGGCTGGGAGAACGTCCACCTCGCGCTCGGAGACGCCGCGCGACCGCCCGTCGACGACGCGGACGCGATTCTCGGCACGTTCGTCGTCGGGATGCTCGACGACCCCGCGGCGGGCGTTCGGGCGTGGCGCGAGAGCGTGCTACCGGGCGGCCGCATCGCTGTCCTCGAAGCCGGCAGGACGGACCGCGAGGCGGCGGGCGTGCTGAACCGGATTTTCGACAGACTGGTCGCGGCGGGCGCGCCCGGTGGCGGTGGCGGAGGTGAGCCGTCACGCACGCTCGACGAGCGCATCGACGCCGCCCGCGACGCGCTGGCCGAGAACGGCGGCCTGACTGTCGACGAGCGGCGCGTCGCCGGGTTCGTGCGCGTGTTCGCCGGTCACTCCCGCTCGTAGGCGTCCTCGCGTTCGAGGCGACCGCGCTCCGCGAGCACCGACGGCGTGCGACAGACGCCGGGCGCGCCGGTCGCCTGGGGCACGGTGCAGTTGTTGCAGTTCTCGCAGACGGCAACGCTTCCGTGGTCGTCGAGCAGTCGCGCCGGGAGGCGGGGTTCGGCGTAGAACGGCCGCCCCATCCCGACGAGGTCGCAGGCGTCACCGAGCAGGCGGTCGATGCGCTCGCGCTCGCGGACGCCGCCCTCCAACAGTACGGGCACGTCGACGCGCTCGCGGACTCGCCGGCAGAGGTCGGCGTTCCACGCCGGTTCGAAGGTCGCGCGGCGGGCCTGCACGCGGTTCGCGAGCGAGACGAGTTTCGCGCGCCACCGGCTCCCGAACGCGGCGGCGTACCCGGACTGGAACTGGCCGTCGCGCCACGCGCGCTCCGGGTACTCGCCGCGGACGATGTGCATGTCCCAGAACACGCTCCCAGAGACGGGCACGACCGCGTCGAACCCCGCGTCGGCGGCGCGCTCGCAGAGGTCGACGCAGTCGTCGGCCGAGAGGTGGCGACGGATGCCGGGCGGCGCGCGCGTCTCGGCCGGAATCTTCGTAATCAACGGGAGGTCGGTGCGAGAGCGAATCTCGTCGTGGAGGAGTTCGAGGAACCGGAAGCCGTCCGCGAACTCGTCGTCGCGGCGGTTGTAGAACGGCGAGAGGAACTGCTGGACGACGCCCATGTTCGCGCCGGCGACGTGGAGGCCGTGGTAGCCGGCGTCGGCGAGGCGCTCGGCGGCGCGTCCGAAGTCCGCGGCGAGGTCGTACACCTCGTCGGTGGAGAGCACGCGGGGGGAGAGGTCGAGGAAGCCCGCACGGTCGGCGAGCCGCATCGGGAGCGGCGGCCGGGAGACGGCTAACTGTTCGACCCCCGGATGCTCCTCGCGGTACTCGGCGTGCCACACCTCCATCGAGCGCAGGCCGCCGTGTTCCAGTTGGGCGAACACGCGCCCGCCCCGCTCCTCGATTGCCGCCGGGACGGGCGCCAGCGCCTGCACGAAGGCGTCGTCGTGGACCCGGGTCATGTTCGGCGCAGCACACCCGCCCTCGCCGCGCACGATGGTCGCGCCCTGACAGACGAGGCCGGCGCCCGACGCCGCCGCGGGTTCGAGGTCGCGGCGGAGCGCGTCCGCGGTGTCGGCGTCCGTCCCCGCACACTCCAAGAGGGGCGCGCGGTAGAGGCGGTTCCGGAGTTCGAGGCCGCCCACGTCCACGGGGTCGTCGAGGCGCGTCACGACCCGAACCACGTCGCCGGGGTGCTTGAGCGTGGTGTCGGACCGAACACCGATGGACCCGCCGGACAGCAACCGCGCTCGCCGACCAACCGGTACTTGACGGGAATTCGAAAGGGGCGGTGCGGTCGTGAGCCGAAATGGCACAAGCACCACGGCGAGTGAGGGAGTGAACGAGCGTGGAGCGCAGCGAGTCGCAGGCCACGACCGCACCGGGAATTTCGGGGAGAAATCGCATATCGAGTCTGCCGAGGAGTCCCCGACTGACGAACACCGACACGACACAAAAACTCGAAGCACTTTAAGGAACGCGCGGTGACGGACGTACTATGACTGACGTAGACGTGGCCATCGTGGGCGGCGGGCCGGCCGGGTCGGCCGCCGCTCGCGCGGCCGCCGAGCGAGGTGCGGACGCGGTCGTCTACGAGAAGGGCGTGCCGCGAGCGGACCGCGAACGACTCGGCCCGGACTCGACGGACGCCGCCGGGTTCCTCGACTACTGGCTGGACGTCGCGGACCTCGACTTCGCGGACATCCCCGAGGACGTGGTCGAACACGAACTCGACGACGCGGAGTTCATCGGCCCGAGCGAGTCGGTGGCGGTCGGTCGGACGGGCATCGACGCCGACTACGACCACTTCGGGTTCACGTTCCACCGCGCGAAGTTCGACGACTGGCTCCGCGACCGCGCCGAGGAGGCAGGGGCTCGCTACGAGGCCGGCACCTCGGTGAAGTCGGTCGATACCGACCTCTCTGACGGGCACGAGCACACCCTGACGCTCGGGGACGGCGACGAGGTGACGGCCGAGTACCTGATTCTCGCGGACGGCCCGCAGCGACAGGTGACGATGCGCGTCCTCGACCCGCTCCTTCCGGACGGGAAGAAGGCCAGCGAACTGCTCTCGCCCCCGACCGCGAACCACATCGCGTACCAGGAGTACCGGCGGTTCCCCGAGGAACTGTTCGACGAGCGCTCGCTGAAGTTCTGGTGGGGGTGGATGCCGGGCGAGACGGCGTACCCGTGGGTGTTCCCGAACCGGAACAACGTCGCGCGCGTCGGTCTCACGATGCCCATCGGGATGGACGTCGACGACTTCGACGCGTCGGAGTGGCGCCTGCTCCGCGAGGACGACGAGCAGATTCCCTCCGGGAAGGAGTACGTGCGACGCCTGCTGGAGGACCTCTACGGCGACGAGTACGACGTCGAGGCGGACTTCCCGCTGGCGGAAGACCACGGGAAGTCGAAAGGCACGGAGACGTACCCGATTTCGTCGACGCGCCCCATCGAGTCACCGACGGGCGCGGGCATCGCCGTCGCGGGCGGCGCGATGGGCACCACATCAGCGTTCCACGAGGGCGGCGACCACGTCGCCCACCGGACCGGCAAACTCGCCGGGAAACTCGCCGCCGAAGGCCGCCTCGGCGAGTACAACGACGCGTGGCACGACGCCATCGGCACGGAGATTCGCCGGAACGTCGCGATGGCCGACGTGGTCGGCGACTTCGACCCCGACCAGTGGGACAAGACCATTCGCGTCACGCGACAGATGCTCGAATCCAGCGACAGCGGGAAGATACTCTCGAAGTCGAACGCGCGGTCGGCGGCCGGCGGCCTGAAACTCTACTCCCAGTACAAGCGCGCGAAGTTCCGCTACCGGAAGGGGAAGTACGCCCAGATTCGGGAGTCGGAGTACTCGTTCTGAGTCGAGTCGTCGCGCTCGCGTGACTGCCGGAACGCGAACCTTCTTCCCCGTCTCGGCGTCTACACCGTAGTCTATGAGCGACCGCGCGGACTTCGTCTCGGGGGTGTGGGCGGCCGTACCGACGCTGCCCGCGAACATCCCGTTCGGGTTCGTCGCGGGTGCAGCCGCCGTGCAGGCGGGCTTTACGGACATACAGGCCGTCGCGATGTCGGGACTCATCTTCGGCGGAGCGTCGCAGTTGGCGGCCATCGAGTTGTTCAACGAGGGCGCGCCGCTGGCCGTCGTCGCGCTCACCGCCGTCGTGGTGAATCTGCGGTACGTGATGTACTCGGCGGCCATCGCGCCGTACTTCCGGGAGTTCACGGAGAAGTGGCGGCTGTTCTGCAGTCAGTTCATCGTCGATACGACGTTCGCCATCGCCGTGACCGAGTACGAGCGCGACGAATCCACCGACCGGATGGCGTTCTACCTCGGGGAGGTCGCCGCCATCTACGTCGCGTACGTCGGCGGGACGGCGGCGGGCGTGGTGTTCGGCGACCGGATGCCCGACGGGCTGCAGTTGGACTTCGCCGTCCCGCTGCTCTTCCTCGCCCTGCTCGTCCCGTCCATCACGGACGAGGCGACGAGCGTCGCGGCGGCCGTCGGCGGGTTCGCCGCCGTCGTCGGCGCCGGACTTCCGATGAACCTCGGCATCGTCGTCGCGGCGCTGTGTGGCATCGTCGCCGCGGCGCTCGTCGACTTCACGGAGGTGGCGGCGTGAGACTCTGGCTGGTCGTCCTCGGCGCGGCCGTCGGGACGTACGCGCTCCGCGTGTCCTTCGTCACGCTGTTCGGTCGGCTGGACGAGGTGCCGCCGCGCGTGAAGCGCACGCTCGCGTTCGTGCCGCCCGCGGTGCTCGCGGCGCTCGTCGTCCCCGAACTCGTCCTCGACGGCGAGGCGCTCGCCATCTCGCTGTCGAACCACCGCCTGCTCGCGGGCCTCGTCGCGGCCGTCGCGGCGTGGTACACGGAGGACATGCTCGTCACCGTCGTCGTCGGGATGAGCGCGCTGTACGCGCTCTCGCTGGTACCGTAACGGCTTCGGGGGGCGACGAGAAAGGGCGGGTATGCTCAGCGAAGGCGACGACGCGCCCGACTTCGAACTCCCGAATCAGGACGGCGAACCGGTGGCGCTCTCGGACTACGACGACGAGTACGTCGTCGTCTACTTCTACCCGCGGGCGGACACCCCGGGCTGTACGACCGAGGCGTGCAGTTTCCGCGACCGCTGGTCGGACTACGAGGAGCACGGAGTCACCGTCCTCGGCGTGAGCGACGACTCGGTCGAGGACCTCGCGGCGTTCAAGTCGAAGTACGACCTGCCCTTCGACCTGTTGAGCGACGCCGGCGGCGAGGTGGCGACGGCCTACGACTCCTACGGCGAGCGCGAAATCGCGGGCGACCTGCTGGAGGTGACGTTCCGGAACACGTTCGTCGTCGGCCCCGACGGCGACGTGGTCGCGGTCTTCGAGGGCGTCGACCCCGAGGAGCACGCCGACGAAGTGCTCGCCGCCGTCGCGTAGGCGACACGCTCTTCTACCCCGCCGGTGACGCTCGGGTCGTGACCCGAGAGTACGACAAACTCGTGCGCGACGACATCCCCGCGAAGATTCGGGCGGACGACGAGACGCCCGTGACACACCGCGCGACGGGCGACGAGTACCGCGACCGCCTCGCCGAGAAACTCGTCGAGGAAGCCGAGGAGTACGCGGAGAACCGCCGGGTCGCCGAACTGGGCGACGTCCTCGACGTGCTCGACGCCATCTGCGTCGCGCGGGACGTGGACCGGGACCGCCTCGACGACGCGCGCGAGACGAAAAAAGAGGAGCGCGGCGGGTTCGCGGAGGGCGTCGTGCTGGAGCGCGTCGAGGAGTAGGTACGTCGCGCCGGATGCGCCGAGGTTAACAACTGCTCGGTCGAACCGGGGTGCATGAACTGGGCGGAAGTGGAGCGCCGGGACGGCCGCGAGTGGGAGCGAGAGGACGGCTACGCCGTGGTTCGGATGCGACAGACCGCGCGCGGCGACTGGGCGGTGACCTACGACCGACTCGAACAGGCCGACGAGGGGTCGGCCTACGAGCGCGTCACCGTCGGCAGCGAGGACGCCGCGCTCTCGCGCGTCGAGCGGTTCCGGGAGCGCGCCACGGCGGAGTCCTGACAGCGATTCGACGCGCCCGGAGAGCGCGCGAGCGGCCCGATTCCTCGAAGTAGCGAACGCCACTTGTAGGGCTTCTGGCCGGTGTTCTCGGCCCGAAAGCACTTCCCCGAGACGCCGCTGGGAACCGGAACGCGATGAACGACACACTGCGACGGACGCTGGCGGCACTGGTCGCACTGACGGTTGTCGGCGCCGGCGCGTTCGGCGCCGCGACGGCCGCCTCCAACGGCTCGCTCCTGGCGAGCCCCGACGCGGCCGGCGAGACGTCCACGCACACCGTCACGGTGACGGTCGGGAACGCCTCCGCCGGGTCGTGGAACGGGCTGACGGTCGACTACTCGGCGAGCGACGCCGACGCGAGCGAGGTCGGTAGCGCCGACGTCGAGACGGTCGGCATCGACCGGGACGCCGACGCGAACGACGACGCAATCGACGTGAACGTCTCGGACGACCTGAGTTCGGTGCAGACGTCGAACAACGGCGAGACGCTCACGGTGAAGTTCGGCGGGAGTTACGAACTGAACGCCGGCGACGAGGTCGTCGTGACGTACTCGGGCGTCCAGAACCCCGAGGAGGCCGGCGAGTACACGGTCCCCCTCGACCTGAATCCGCAGTCCAGCGGCGGTGACGCGCAGGCGGTGTACAGCGTCACGTCGGCTGACGGCGACGGCGGGACACAAACCACGAGCGACGGCGGCGACAGCGACACCACGACGGACAGCGACGAGAGCGACAGCACGACCGAGAGCGCCGGTGGCGACGGCGACGACGGGAGCGGCGAGTCCGGCGGTAGCGTGCCCGGGTTCGGCGTGGCCGTCGCGCTGATTGCGCTGGTCGGCGCGGCGCTGCTGGCGGTCCGCGAATAGCGAGTTCGACGCGTCTACTCTCCTGCCGTTCGTTTTCGCGTGCTGACCGCGAGCCCTTCTCCAAGCGGGACGAACGACGTCTCGAAGTCGGGGTGGTCGCGGACGCGCTCTACGTACTCGGCGACGCCCGCCGTGGCGTCGTTCGCGGGGTCGTCGCCGGCGAGCGCCGCGGTCACGTCCTCGGTCTCGACCGGTCCGGCCATCATGTTGTCCGCGACGACGACGCCGCCCGGCGCGAGGTCGGCGACGACGCGGTCGAACGCCTCGGCGTAGCGCTCCTTGTCGTGGTCGAGGAAGACGACGTCGAACGGGCCGTCGTGGGACTCGAACGCGTCGAAGGCGTCGCCGGCCTCGTAGTGAATCTCGGTGTCGCCGTCGACCCGAGCGAGGAACTCGCGGGCCTCGGCGAGATTCTCGCTGTCGTAGTCGGTGAGGACGATTTCGCCGTCGTCGGGGAGCGCGCCGAGGAACCACGCCGCGGAGTAGCCGAACCCGGAGCCGAACTCGAAGATTCGGTCGGCGCGGGCGACGGTCGCGACGAACCGCAGGAACTGGCCGGCGTCCGGGCCGACCGTCGGGAAGTCGCGGGCGTCGCCGTGGGCGGCCATCTCGTCGAGGAGCGGCGACGGGTCGGGGTTCGCCGCGGCGAGGAACGACTCGACGGCGTCGTCGAGCACCAGACTCATGGCCGACGTGTCGGCGCGGCGGGGCTTATCGATTGCGGCGTCAGCGCATCCGGCCGACCGGGAACTTGACGCGCTCCGGGTGGTCGCCGAAGTCGTCGAGGACGCGCTCGTAGAGGTCGTTCTGGGCGTCCTGCATCCCGGTCGGGTCGACGAGGTATCGGACCCGCAGTTCCACCCACGACTCGCGCTGGTGGACGTTCACGGTCGGCGCGTCCTCGACAGAGGTGTCGAGTGGCGTCTCCGCGCGTTCGTCGCGGTACGCCTCGACGCCGCGGCGCATCTCGTCGCCGAGGTAGTCCTCGGTTATCTCACGGAGGCGCTGGCGCGCGAACTCGAGGTCCGTCTCGTAGGCGACCTGTACGGGGAGTTCGTTCCAGACGAACGGGAACTCGCGGCGGCTGTAGTTCACGACCGTGCTCGTCAGCACGACGCTGTTTGGCACCGTGACGTGTCTGCCGGAGGGCTGGTGGGACGTGACGAGGTCGCCGTCGACCTCCCAGAGCGTCGTGACGAGGTAGTCGATTTCCGCGACGTCGCCCTTCGCGTCCTCGATTTGCACCCGGTCGCCGGCGGCGTAGGGCTGTTCTGTGACGATGTACACCCAGCCGACGAGGCTCAGGAGGGGTTGCTGGAGCGCGAACGAGACGGCGACGCCCGCCACGCCCAGGGAGACGAGCGCGGGAATCCAGCGGTCGGTGGCGACGCCGAGGACGCCGACGCCCGCGACGATTAGGGCCGCGAGCCGGAGCACGGACTCCACGCGGTACCGGCGTCCGGCGTCCATCTCGTCGGTCAACACGAGCGACGTGACGACGTGGTAGGCGGCGGCCACCGCGAACGCGACGGCGAGCGCGGTGAAGCCGCGACTGGCGACGACGGCCACCGGGTAGGTCGTCCCGAAGAGGGCAGAGAGGTCGGTCGGGACGAGCGCGGCGAGCGCGCCGCACGCGAGCGCACCGAGAACGTAGCCGGTCGCGCGACGAATCACGCCGGACCGAGACGACGGACGGTCAAAGGCCTACCGGCGTCAGGCGTCGGTCCACTTGATGGAGCAGCCGCGGGACGGCAGAAAGCCCTTCGCGACGTCCTCGCCGGCGAGCACGCTGTCGATGGCGTCGCGCATGTCGCCGCCCTCGCGGGTCGGTTCGTCGTCGGGGTTGAGCGCGTCGTCGAGGCGACCGTGCCACGCCACTTCGAAGCCGTCGCCGGCGTTCCGCAGGAGGAACGGGTCCGGGGTGCAGGTCGCACCGTACGCGCGGGCGGCGTCCTGTGACTCGTCGCGGAGGTAGGCGTCGTACTGGATGGTGCCGTCGTCGACGAGTTCCCGCATGCGCTCGAAGGAGTCGTCGGGGTACTCGTCGGCGTCGTTCGGGTTCACGCCGACGACCGCGACGTCGTCGTAGTCCGCCGCGATGTCGTTCAGCGTGTCGAATTTCGCCTTCGCGTACGGGCAGTGGTTGCACGTGAACACGAGCAGAACCGCGTCGTGCTCGGCGAAGTCGGCGAGGCTGTACGTGTCGCCGTCGGTGCCGCGGAGGTCGAAGTCGGGCGCGAGGTCACCGGCTTCGAGTTCCGCGTCGGATTCCATCTCGACCATACCCGCAGGTAGGGGTCGGCGCGAGGAAAACGGTTGGGTTCCGGCGGGTCAGGCGACGACGTAGCCGTTGTCGGTGCGTTCGAGGTCGCCCTCGCGGACGAGGTGGTCGAGGTGGGCGTACGCCTCACCGGGGCCGTGGAGGATGTGGATGGTGGAGAGCGACCCGAACAGTTCGGCGCTGACTTCCCACGCGGACACCGGGCCCTGTTCGGCGACGACGCGGCGCACGCGCTCGGTGCGCTCGTCGTGGTGGGCGGCGATGTCGCGGGCGCGCTCGCTGGAGGCGAAGATTGGGCCGCGGTGGCCGGGCCACGCGCGGTCCAAGTCCAGCGATTCGACGCGTTCGAGGCTGTCGAGGTACTGCTGGAGCGGGCGCTCGACGCGCACGTCCGCGCCGCCGACGTTCGGCGTGTACTTCGGGAGGACGGCGTCGCCGACGAACGCCTCGCGGCGGCCGTCGCGTTCCACGACGTACGCGACGAGGCCGGCGGCGTGCCCGGGGAGATGGACGACTTCGGCCTCGTAGGGGCCGAGCGGGACGGTTTCGCCGTCGGCGACTTCGGTCACGTCGGCGTCCTGTCCGCGCAGGCCGTCGTGGCCGTCCATGAAATCGAGGAGTTCCCGTTGCTTGTCGGCGGGCATCCCCCAGTCATCGAGGTACTCCCGTTGGGTGTCTGCCATCTCCGCCATCGCGCCGTCGGCCTGCCGAATCATCGGCGCGTCGGCCTCGTGGACGTAGACGGTGGCGTCGCTCTCGGCCTGAATCGCCCCCGCGAGACCGGCGTGGTCGTGGTGCCAGTGCGTCAGGAGGACGGCGTCGACGTCGGCGAACGCCACACCGTGGTCGGCGAGGGCGTCCCGCAGTTCCGCGTCCACGTCGGGCGTCGCGATGCCCGTGTCGACGAGCGTCGTCGGCGCGCCGGCGTCGTCCGCCCCGAGGAGGTAGACGCTGTTCCGCCCCTCGAAGGCGGCGTTCGTCAACTGGATGTGGTACACGCCACCCGGTAGTCGGCGGGCGAATAAATGACTATCTGACCGTGTACGGCTCCGGCCCGACGAGGAACCGACCGAGGTCCGCCTCGCGGTGGTAGTCGGTCTCTCGGAGGTCTCGGAGCGCGGCGACGTACCGCGATTCCTCGCTGTCGGTCCACTCCGCGGGGTCGAGGGCGGGCACGACGAGCCACCCGCTCCCGCGGAGTTCCGTCGCGTGCGCCTCGGTCAGGTCAACCTCGTCGGGGTGGATGGCGGTGTAGTTCGCGAGGACGTGGCGGGTCGCGCGCTCCCCGACCGGCAGGAGGACGTGGGCGGTGATGGCGCGCAGTTCCGCGTCGAAGAACGGTTCGAGTTCGGTGTAGTCGGCCTGCGTCGGCGCGCCGTCGGGCACGCACATGTGGAGGTAGGAGAGGAAGGTGTCGACCGGCTCGCCGTCGGCGTCGAGCAGGCCGGCGGCGGCGAGCGCGTCGCGAAGGCGGTCGCCAGCGAGCGTGCCCGTGAACGGGACGCCGGTGTCCGCGCCGCCGTGGATTCCGGGGTGGTCGCCGACGACGTGGAAGTCCGCGTTCGCGTCGCCGTACCCCGGGACGAACGACTCACACGGTGGCTGCATGTCGAAGGGGTTGCTCGTTCGGTCCGTGACGTTCTGCACGCTGTCGGGTAGCCGCCGGCAGGCCTTAAGCGCCGCGAGATTCCACCGCAGCCGCCACCTCGTCCACGACGACGGTTGCGGCCGCGCTCCCGACAAGCGACGGGTACGCGACGAGCGCCGCGCCGACGAGCACGCCGGTCAGCCCCGACGACGTGACGAGCGGCGACACGACGAGCGACCCGCCCGCGGCGACGACGGCGTAGCCGACGGAGAACGCGAGGTAGCGCCCGCCCTTCGCCCCGAGGTTCGCGCTCGCCGAGAGCGCGGTCAGGGCGTCGGCGTCCCGGAGTACCACGAGGTAGGGCGCCGCCCACAGGAGGTACCCCAGCAAGAAAATCAAGGGAATCAGGAATAGCACGCCCACAACGCCGCCGCCGACGGCCGCGAGAGCGAGGCCGACGAACAGCAAGAACTGCGCGACCCGGACGCCGAGAATCGACAGCCAGTAGTCGCCCGCCGCGCCGACGAAGTCCGGCCGTCGGTCGCGGTAGGCGTCCCGAATCGACCCGAGATAGCCCGCGACGACCGCGGCCTCGACGGCGAGGAAGACGGGCACGAAGAGCAGCGGGACGGGCGAGTGAACCGCGACGCCCTGCGTCGGCGGGTCGACGAGCGTCCAGAGCGTCGCGACGTCTGCCGGAAGCGCGAACTTCACGCTGATAGACGTGCCGTGCGTGCTCGCCACGGCGGTCACCTTCTCGAACGCGAGCAGCGACAGCGCGAACGGAACGACGGCGAGCGGGGCGACGCGCCCGGCGATGCGGCCGGCGCGGGAGAGCGTGGAGGGCATCGTGTCGGCACGACGACCGGCGGCGACTTATGCGTGCCCACACGCCTATCGGCCCGGCGGCCGTGGGAAGGGACATGACCACCGTCTGGGTGCTCGGCGACCAGTTGTCGCGGCGGCGCGGCCCGCTCGCGGACGACCCCGACCGCGTCCTGCTGGTGGAGGCGCGGGCGTTCGCCGAGCGTCGGCGCTACCACCCGCAGAAGCTCGCGCTCGTGTTCACCGCGATGCGCCGTCTGCGGGACGAACTCCGCGCGGACGGCGTGGACGTCGTCTACGAGCGCTGCGAGACGTTCGGCGAGGGGTTAGACGCGTACTTCGACACACACCCGGGCGACGAATTAGTCGTCCAGCGCCCGCCCGCGCACGGCGCCGCCGACCGCCTCCGCGACCTCGTAGAATCTCGGGGCGGGAGCCTGCGCGTCGTCCGAAATCGGAACTTCCTGACGACGCGCGAGCAGTTCGACGGCTGGCTGGGCGACCCGCCGTTTGAACACGAGACGTTCTACCGGGCGGTGCGCCGGGAGACCGGCTACCTGATGGACGGCGACGACCCGGAGGGCGGCGAGTGGAACTACGACGACCGGAACCGCGAGACGCCGCCCGACGACTACGAGTCGCCGCCGCTTCCCGCGTTCGAGTACGGCGACCACCTCGCCGACGTGCAGGAGTGGGTTCGCGAGGACGTGGAAACGTGGGGCGACCTCCAGGGGTTCAATTGGCCCGTGACGCGGGCGCAGGCGGAGCGCGCGCTCGACGACTTCGTCGAGAATCGGCTCCCGGACTTCGGCCCGTATCAGGACGCACTCCTCGCCGACGACTGGCACCTCGACCACAGTCTGCTCTCCTCGGCGCTGAACATCGGCTTGCTCGACCCGGACGAAGTGGTCGAGCGCGCGATTGCCGCGTACCGCGAGCGCGACGGCGTGCCCCTGCACTCCGTCGAGGGGTTCGTCCGGCAAGTCCTCGGCTGGCGGGAGTTCATGCGCCACGTCTACGACCGCGAGATGCCCGGACTGGCGAGCGCGAACCAACTCGGCGCCGAGCGCGACCTTCCCCCGCTCTACTGGGACCCCGACGCCACCGAGATGGCGTGCCTATCGTCGTCGGTCGGCCACGTCTACGACCGCGGGTACGCCCACCACATCGAGCGCCTGATGCTCCTCTCGAACTTCGCGCTGACGTACGGCGCCACGCCGCAGGCGCTCAACGAGTGGTTCTACGGCGGGTTCGTGGACGCCTACCACTGGGTCGTCACGCCGAACGTCGTCGGTATGGGCGCGTTCGGCACGGACGCGTTCACCTCGAAGCCGTACGCGTCCTCGGCGAACTACGTGAACCGGATGAGCGACCACTGCGGGGGCTGTCGGTACGACCCCGACGCGACGACGGGAGAGCGCGCCTGCCCGTTCAACAGCCTCTACTGGGACTTCCTCGCGGAACACGAGGACCGCCTGCGCTCGAACCACCGGATGGGCCTCGTCTACTCGCATCTGGACGACAAGCGCGACGCCGGCGACCTCGCCGCGATTCGGAAGCGCGCGAGGGCCGTGCGGGACGCTGCCGCCTCGGGCGACCTGTGACGCCGCCTCGGGCGACCGGCGAGCACCCGATTACGTGCACGTAAGTAACTGTCGTGAGGTAGCCTTAACTTCGGCGCGTCCCAATCCGGGGGCATGGAAGACACCGAGCGGCTGCCCGCCTGGTGCCCCGGGGAGGGCTGGTGTTCGATTACCGCGACCGCCTCGCTCGTCGGGAAGAAGTGGCACCCGGTCATCATCCACCGCCTCCTCAGCGAGGGCGCACTCGGCTTCAACGCCCTCCAGGAGGAAGTCGACGGCATCTCCAGCAAGGTGCTCTCGGAGAGCCTCGACGACCTCGAGGAGAAGCGCATCGTCTCCCGCACCATCGTCAGCGAGAAGCCCGTGCGCGTCGAGTACGCGCTCACCGACCTCGGCGAATCACTCGAACCGGTCGTGATGTCGCTCGCCGAGTGGGGCGAACAGCACTTAGACCCCGTCGAAGAGAAAGCGTCGTCGGTCGTCTAGTCGAGGACGACTTCCGCTTCCGCCGCCTGCTCTTGTTCGTCGGTCTCTGCCTCCGATTCGTCCTCGATGGAGAGCCGGTAGAGGTTCTGTCGGGCGTCCGGGATGTAGATATCCTTCTCGACCACGTCGGCCTCCTGCAAGCGGTCGAGCGCGTCCCGCACGGTGCGCTGGGACAGCCGCGAGTTCTCGACGATCTGTTTCTGGGTCAGTCCACCGTTGTATTCCAGCACCTTCAACACGAGTTTCGCACTCGGCGGCAGGTCCTGAACGAGTTCGTCGGTCGCGGTCATCTACTCGGTACTGGGTGCTCCATCCCCTTTAGCGCTCGGTAACGGTGGTGTGAGCCGGTTACCGTCGGGTAACCACCTCCGGGCGTCGGGGCGTCGAGTCGGAGTTACGCGCCGTCTACCGCGGCCTCGTAGCCCGCGAGTTCGACGCTCCGCAGGAGGTCCTCCCGGTCGGCGTCGCCCTCCACGGTCGCCGCCCCCGCCTCGTGGTCGGCCTCGGCGTCCGTCACCCCGTCCACGCCGTTCAAGGCGTTCTCCACGATGTCCTCGCAGCCGTCACAGCCCATGCCGTCTACGGAGAGTGTCCGCGACATGACGACCGGGGATAGACGAAGGAGTGGTTAGGGTCTTGTGGCTCCGCGAACCGAGCCGAGAAAATCGAGCCGGTCGGCGTGGCTACCGGACTATCGGCCCAGGAGGCGGTAGTCCTCGTCGGGCGTGTATCTCCTGAACAGGAGGCTGTTCGTCAGCACGCTCACGCTCGAAATCGCCATCGCGACGGCGGCGAGCACCGGCTGAAGCAGGCCCAGCGACGCCAGCGGAATCATCGCGGTGTTGTAGCCGAGCGCCCAGAAGAGGTTCTGCTTTATCTTCGCGAGTGTCCCCTCACTGACGCGGATGGCCTTCAGGACGTCCTCGGGGTCGTCGCGCATCAGCGTCACGTCCGCCGCCTCGATGGCGACGTCGGTGCCGGAGCCGATGGCGACGCCGACGAACGCGGCGGCGAGCGCGGGCGCGTCGTTCACGCCGTCCCCCACCATCATCGCCTTCGAGCCGTCGGCCTGAATCGCGTCGACGGCGTCGGCCTTCTCGTCGGGGAGAACGCCCGCGCGGACGTTAGCCGGGTCGACGCCGACCTCCTCGGCGACGGCGCGCGCGGTGCGCTCGTTGTCGCCCGTAATCATGTGGACGTCGAGGCCGCGCTCGCGGAGCGCGGTGACGGCGCTCGCGGCGCTCTCTTTGACGGTGTCGGCGTCCGCGACGACGCCGACGACGCGACCGCCGTACGCGACGAGCATCGCGGTCTTCCCCTCGCGTTCGAGGCGTTCGAGGTCGTCCTCGGCTGGCGACGGGTCGACGCCTTCGTCTTCGAGGAGTTTCCGATTGCCGACGAGCACGGTTTCGCCGTCGACGGTCGCTCGCACGCCGTGCCCGGGGACGTTCTCGAAGTCCTCGGTGTCAGCGAGGTCGACGCCGCGCTCCTCGGCGCCCGCGACGATGGCGTCCGCGAGCGGGTGTTCGCTGTTGCGCTCGGCGCTCGCGGCGACCCGGAGGACGAACGACTCGTCGATTTCCCGCTCGACGACGCCGCCGTCCGCGGTTTCGCCGCCGTCGGCGCGCGCGCCGTTCACGACCACGACGTCGGTGAGTTCCATCTCGCCCTCGGTGAGCGTCCCCGTCTTGTCGAAGACGACGCTGTCCACGTCCCTGACGCGTTCGAGCACGTCGCCGCCCTCGAAGAGGACGCCGTTTTTCGCGCCGATGCTCGTCCCGACCATCGTCGCGGCGGGCGTCGCGAGGCCGAGCGCGCAGGGACACGCGATGAGGACGGCGGACGCGAACACCACGATTGCGAACTCGAAGGCGCCGACGGCGGCGGGTCCGCCGCCGACCAGCCCCCACACCGGGAGCGCGTTCACCACGTCAGCGAGCGCGCCGGGGAAGGCGTACCAGACGACCGCCCAGAACGCCGCGTTCGCGATGACCGCGGGCACGAAGTACGCTGAGATGCGGTCGGCGAGGTTCTGGATGTCGGGCTGGCGGGACTGTGCTTCCTCGACGGTCTGGACGATCTGCTGGATGGCGGTGTCCTCGCCGACCTTCGTCGCCTCGACGACGAGCACGCCGTTCTCGTTGATAGTGGAGCCGACCACCTCGTCGCCGGACTCCTTCGAGACGGGGACGGACTCGCCGGTGACCATCGACTCGTCGACCGCGGACTCGCCCTCGACGACCACGCCGTCCGTGGGAATCTGCTCGCCGGGCTTGACCTTCAGGCGGTCGCCCACGGCCACGTCGGCGAGGGGAATCTCCTCCTCGGTGCCGTCCTCGCGGACGACGCGGGCGGTGTCCGCCTCCATTTCGAGGAGTTCGCGGAGCGCGTCGCCGGCCTGGCTCTTCGAGCGCGCTTCGAGGTAGTTCCCGAGCGTGATGAACACGAGGATGAGCGCGGCGGTGTCGAAGTAGAGCCCCGCCTTCGGGAGGAGTTCGAGGAGCGCGACGACAGAGTAGACGTACGCCGTCGTGGAGCCGAGCGCGATGAGCACGTCCATGTTCGCCGTCCGGTTCCTCACGAGCGCCTTGTAGGAGTTCACGAGGAACTCCTTCCCGAGCACGAGGTAGACGGGCGTCGCGAGCGCGAACTGCACCCACCCGAACGCCACCTCAGTGCCGAACAGCGACAGCGTCTCGGGGAGCACGCTCCCGCCGAGCAGGAACTTCTCCGCGATGAAGAACACGAGCGGCGCGGAGAGCGCGGCGCCGAACAGCGTGAGGCGGCGCTGGCGATGGAGTTCCTCGTTCCTGGCGGCGTCTGCCGCGTCGCGGTCGGCGCCCGCGTCGCCGGACTCCCGGACCGGGTCGTAGCCCGCGTCCTCGATGGCGGCGTAGGCGTCCTCGCGGTCGAAGTCGCCGGGATTGTACGTGACGCGGACGTCGTCGGTGGCGTAGTTCGCGGTGGCGTCGACGACGCCCGGCACGTCCGCGAGCGCGTCCTCGATGGTGGACGCGCAGTTCGCACACGTCATCCCCTGCACCGAGATGGACAGTTCGCCGGTGACGGGGTCGTAGCCCGCGTCCTCGATGGCGTCGAATATCTCGCCGAGCGTCGCCTCGTCGGCGTCGTACGTGACTGTGCCGCCGTCCGTCGCGAAGTTCACGTCCGCGTCGGTGACGCCGTCGACCGCGCGCACGGCGTCGCTCACCGTTGACGCGCAGTTCGCACACGTCATCCCGCCGACGTCGACGTGGACAGTACGCTGGGTCATGGAGTAGTGTACGGGCTACTCTTTCAAGCGGTTTCTCCCTTCGTCTGTTCGGCTACATCGGGGCCGAACTTTCGAAACCGAAGCCGAGTCGGGGAATCGGGCGGTCGGTCAGAGGTTGGTGGCGCCGAGTGCGACGCCGACGCCGACGAGCGCGACGAGATTCAGAACGATAGACTGCTTGTGGTATCGGGCGAACGCGTCGGACCCGGCGGCCTCCATCTTCGGAATCAGGACGAAGCGGGCGTACGCGTTCGCGCCGACCGCGGCGACCACCGCACCGACGGCGACCAGCGGCGGTTCCGGCGCGTCGAGCGCGAGGGTGCCGACGGCCCACGACGCGAGCGCGAGGAGGCCGGCGCCGAGGCCGAACGCGTAGTACCTCGGGAACACGACGTTCACGGCGTCACCGGCGCGGTCTTTCCCGAGTTCGTCGAACAGCGCGGGCGCGGCGACGAACGAGAAGAACACGACACTCCCCAGCCACGCGCCGAGTGCGAGGTCCACGGCGAAGTCGACGACTGTCACGTCCGAGCGTTGGCACGCCACGCCCTCAACGTTCGGGGTTTATGTTCGACGCACAGATACCCAGAGACGATGAATCGACAGCAGCGGCGTGGAATCGCCTACGTCGTTCTCCTCGTCGCCGTCGCGCTGACGTTCACGGTCCTCTACAAGTTCGGGATGGCGGCCTTCGAGGGGTACCACGTGAGTTACGTGCAGTCGTTTCACTTCGTCATCGAGACGCTGACCACCACGGGGTACGGCGAGTTCGCGGAGTGGGAGACCACCGTCATGTTGCTGTTCGTCGACCTGATGCAGGTCACGGGCGTGTTCCTGTTGTTCCTCACACTCCCGATGTTCGTGGTTCCGTGGGTCGAGGAACGCCTCGAAATCGAACCGCCGACGGCCGTCGACCTCGAGGACCACGTCGTCATCTGTGGGTTCGGCGAGCGCGGCAAGACGCTCGCGTCCGAGTTCGACGCGCAGGGCGTCGACTACGTCATCGTCGACGCCGACCGGGACGACGCGCTCGCGCTCCACGAGGACGGCCACCCCGTGGTACACGGCGACCCGGAGTCGACGCAGACGCTCGAACGCGCCGACGTCGCCGACGCGCGCGCCGTGGTGCTGGACGAGAACGACGAACTGAACGCCACCATCGCGCTCACCGTCGACGAACTCGCGCCCGGCGTGCAGACGGTCTGTTTCGTGGAAGACCCGTCGCTGGCGGACTACCTCCGGTACGCGGGCGCCGACCGCGTGCTCAGCCCCCGACAGATTCTCGGGCGGAGTCTCGCCCAGAAGGTCACCGCCGCGGTCACGCCCCAGCTCGGAGACGCCGTGGAGGTCGGCGAGGACTTCGAAATCGTGGAGATGCCGATTCAACACGACAGCGAAATCGAGGGCGTGAGCCTCGAATCCTCGGGCATCCGGGAGCGCACGGGCGTGAACGTCATCGGCGCGTGGTTCGCCGGGGAGTTCGTCGGGTCGCCGGACCCGGACCGCGCGCTCGACCGGAACACCATCCTCCTGGTGGCGGGCCGGGAAGCCCAACTGGAGTCGCTGAAACGGATTACGCTCGCCGAGGGCCGGAGTCGGCGGACGGAACGCGTCATCGTCGCGGGGTACGGCGAAGTCGGGACGGCGGTGCGGGAAGTGCTCGACAGCGAGGACATCGACACGACCGTCGTGGACGAACGGGACCTCCCGGGCGTCGACGTGGTCGGAGACGTGACCGAGGAGGGGACGCTCTCGCAGGCGGGCATCGGGGACGCGAGCGCGCTCATCCTCGCGCTCGGCGACGACACGGCGACCGTGTTCTCGACGCTCGTCGCGCGCGAAGCGAGCGAGGACGTCGAGATAATCTGTCGCGCGAACGACACGGAGAGCGTGCCGAAGCTGTACGCGGCGGGCGCCGACTACGTGCTCTCGCTGTCGACTGTCGCGGGCCGGATGCTCGCGCAGTCGATTCTCGGCGAGGACGTGATGGCCCTCGACAAGCAGATAGACATCGTGCGGACGCAGGCCCCGAACTTCGAGGGACAGACGCTCGCGGAAGCGGACATCCGACACCGCACCGGCGTCACCGTCATCGCGGTGGAGCGCGACGGCACGGTCGTCTCGGAACTCGACGCCGACTTCCGCATCCAACCGACGGACGCGCTCGTCGTCGCGGGCGCGGACGAGGACATCGCGGCGTTCAACGAGGCCGCCGGCGCGTTCGGCGAGTCGTCGTGACGACCCACGCGCCGACCGCGAGCGCGCCCGCCGTCTCCGGAATCGCGATACCGTCGATTCCCGTGCCCGCCATCAGTCCGAGCCACGCGAACCAGAACAGGAGGTGGGCGAGCGCGACCCACAGCCAGACGAGCGCGCGACGCGCGTCGCCGACGAGCACCGCGTCGCTGGCGTCCAGCGCGAGCGCCACGGTTCCCAGTACGTAGAAACCGAT
Organism: Halobacterium litoreum; assembly: GCF_021233415.1. NCBI lineage: Archaea > Methanobacteriati > Methanobacteriota > Halobacteria > Halobacteriales > Halobacteriaceae > Halobacterium > Halobacterium litoreum. The sequence goes on from NZ_CP089466.1 coordinate 1,670,062, forward strand.
GGCGACGGGCGCGTGGAGGTCGGTATCGCTCGGGAACGCGCCGACGCCCGCCATGCAGACCGACGCGACCGCGAACGTTCCGGCGGCGAGGCGGCCGGCGCGCGTCTCGGCGGCGGTCCAGTACCACGCCGCGAACGGCACGCCGAGCGCGCCGCCGGCGAGCAGACCGTAGTTGAACAGGAGGGCGGTCTCGTCGCCGGCGACCCCGAGGTCGGAGAGCGCGCTCCCGGTCCACGAGAACGCGGGGTCGGTGGCGACGGCGGCGAGGATACCCGCGAACGACACGGCGACGGCCGCGACGCCGGCGTTCCGGGCCAGTCGGGGAACTGACGAGTCGGTCACGTCGAGGGCGTCGAAGCCACTCAGTATAACGGTTCGGGCTGTGGACATCCCGCCCACACTTATGTGTCTCCGGTTCGGAATCACGAGGAAGGACGGGTTCGCGCAGTTCAGACAGTTTCAAAGATGACCTACAACGTCGACGGAGTGTTGCCGGATTCGCTCGTGACGGAGCTCGACCCGGGGACGAACCTCCTGTTGAGCGGGCCGCCGATGTCCGGAAAGCGACGCGTTCTGCTCGAGTTGCTCGCTCGCGGCGAGGCCGACAGCGAGGGCTCGGTCGTCGTCACGTCCCGCGACCCGGCGACCGAAGTCGCCGAGGAGTACGAGGACGTCCTCGGGGGCGAGAGTCGGTTCCTCCGCCTCGTCGACTGCGTGAGTTCCCAGAGCGGGAGCGCGACGGGCGGCGACCGCGTGCGGTACGTGTCCTCGCCCAGCGACCTCACCGGCATGGGCATCGAGTTCTCGGAGGTCGCGCAGAACGCCGGTGACGCCGGCGTCTCGGGGCTGCGCGTCGGGTTCGACTCGCTGTCCCCGCTCCTGATGTACGTCGACCTCCAGCGGCTGTTCCGGTTCCTGCACGTGTTCACGAGCCAGATTCAGTCACAGAACTGGCTCGGCGTGTTCTCCGTCGACCCGGAGAGCCACGACGACCAGACCATCAACACCATCAGTCAACTGTTCGACGGCGTCCTGGAACTCCGCTTGACCGACGACGGCGACCGTGAGGCGCGCGTCCGCGGCGTCACGGCTTCGCCGACCGGCTGGGTGGCGCTGTCGTGAGCGGCATCGTCTTCTTTCGCACCGCCGAGCGCGAGGCGGTCGTCGACTTCTACCGCGAGCGACTCGGCTTCGAGACGTGGGTCGACCAGGACGGCTGTACGATTCTCCGCCACGACGACCTGAAACTCGGGTTCTGCGACGGCGACGAGTCCGAGACCGAGGGCATCGTCACGCTGTACTACGACACTCGCGAGGAGGTCGACGCGGCCCGCGAGCGCCTCGACGACGTGGCGACCGACGACCCCCGCGAAAACGAGCAGTACGACATCTACCAGTTCTTCGGCGAGGACCCCGAGGGGCGAACGCTGGAGTTCCAGACGTTCCTCCACGACCTCCCCGAGTAGTCAGTCCAGCGCGCGGTCGTGACGGGCCACGAGGGAAGATTCGAGGAGCGTTCGCTCCGACGCGAACGCGAGGTGACTCGGGCAGTCGCAGTCGGACGCGCCGAGCCCCGAGACCGCACTCGCGGCGTCGCTCAGAGCCCGCGCCGTCTCGCACTCCGCGTCCTCGCGTTCGGTGACGTAGACGGCTTCGAGTGCGCTCCCGTCGTGTCCGAGCAGGTAGTCGGCGTGCCAGTGCCGGGCGTCGCGCTCGCCCGCCGCGAGTTCGCGGTGGCGCGTCACGCGTTTCAGGCCGCCCGCGCCGAACGCGGAGCCGGTGTACGCGTACCAGCCGGGTTCGAGGTCGCGGGGGCCTGCCGCGCCGAACTCGATTGTGGCGGCCTCGGGGAGAGAAACGAGGAGCGTGTACGTGCCCGGTTCCATGCGTGACTGTGACGGCGGAGGCGGATTCGGTCTTGCGGTCCCGGCCTCGCCAGTTCTATCAGGACCGCAGGTAGTCGCCGAGGAAGTTCGAGAGGTTGTAGAACGTGTACAGCGCGTACAGCGTGATTCCGACGGAGACGACGAGTATCAGCGCCCACTCCAACCCCATTTTCATGCTCGGCCAGTCGTGTCGAACCGTAGTATGCTTTCGGGCGGCCTACTCGTGGCCGGAGACGCGAACCGGCTCGTAGGGCTCTTCGAGGTACGCGATGTCCGACGCCGAGAGGTCGATGTCGAGCGCTTCGACGGCGTCTTCGAGGTGTTCGACGCTCGTCGTGCCGACGATGGGGGCGTCCACCCAGTCCTTGTGGAACAGCCACGCGAGCGATATTTGGGCCATCTTCACGCCCTTCTCGGCGGCGAGTTCCTGCACGCGCTCGTTGATTTCGGGGCCGCCGCCCTCCCGGTAGGGGTGCTCGTAGAGGTGTTCCTCGGTGCTCCCGCGCTCGGTGGCGTCGACGTCCTCGTGGGGCCGGGTGAGGTAGCCGCGCGCGAGCGGCGACCACGGCAGCACGCCCACGCCCTCCTTCTGGCAGAGCGGGAGCATCTCGCGTTCCTCCTCGCGGTAGACGAGATTGTAGTGGTTCTGCATCGTCACGAAGCGCTCGTAGCCGAGCGCGTCGCTGGCGCCGAGCGCGTCCGCGAACTGGTGGGCCCACTGGGAGGACGCGCCGACGTACCGCACCTGTCCGCGCCGCACCGCGTCGTCGAGCGCGGCGAGCGTCTGCTCGATGGGCGTGTCGTAGTCCCACCGGTGGGTCTGGTAGAGGTCGATTGTCTCCATCCCGAGGCGGTCCAGCGAGTTCGACAGTTCCTGCTCGATTGCCTTCCGTGAGAGGCCGCCCGAGTTCGGGTCGTCCTCGTCCATCTGGAAGTAGCCCTTCGTCGCGACGACGAACTCGTCGCGGTCGTAGTCCGCGAGGACGTTCCCGAGCACGCGCTCTGACTCGCCGTCCGAGTACATGTTCGCGGTGTCGAAGAAGTTCACACCGAGTTCGATGGCGCGCTCGATGACGGGGCGGGACTCCTCTTCGTCTAAGACCCACGGGCGCCAGTCCGGCGACCCGAAGCTCATGCAGCCCAGACAGATTTTCGAGACCTCCATCCCCGTGTCGCCGAGCGTCGTGTACTCCATGTCCGGGCTGTCGGAACCGCAGACCAAAGTCGTTCGCCCGCCGGCAGTCTGTCAGGCGGTCGTCCGGCGCAAGACCGCGTACCCCGCCGCCGCGGCGACGAGCACGGCGCCGACCGTGAGCCACGTCAGTCGGGTGGGACTGCCGACGGCGAGGCGTGCGACGACGTTCTGGAGGCTCTGGGGGAGCAGGCTCGCCGCGCCGAACGCGCCGAGCGCGACGAACGAGTACAGCAGTTGGGCTTCCCGGCGCGCGCCGATGCCGAGCGCGAGTGCCGCGCCGCCGGCGACGAGGACGGCGGCGACGCCGGTGACGAGCGCGAGCAACGGGACGGGATTCGAGACGGGAGTGCCGTTGTACGCGAGGAGCGCGAGCCAGAGCGCGACCTGCGCGGGGGCGATGGCGACCAACGCGAGGGCCTTCCCGTCGACGATTTCGGGAAGCGAGAGCGGCGCGACGCGGAGCAGTTCGAGCGTCCCTCGCTCCAGTTCCTCGGCGAGCGTGTCCGCCATCACGCTCCCGGAGATGAACGCCGGGAGGAACGCCAGCAGCGGGAGCAAGACGGTGTAGGTAAAGGAGAAGTACGGGTTGGCCGAGCGCTCGGGGGGCAGGTCGAGGGGGTGGCGCGTGAGCGACGACGACAGTTCGCTCCGGCGCTGGCGCTCCAACTCCGAGAGCGCGTCCTTGAGTTCGGACACCACGAGGGTCGTGCGGAACGACCCCTCGGGCGCAGTCGCGGCGACTAGCACCCGCCCTCCCGGCTGTTCCGTGCTGTGCATCACGGCGTCTATCGACCCGTTCTGGAAGTCGGCGAGCGCGGCGGCCTGCGAGTCGTAGGTGGCGACGCGCCGCGAGTCGCCGGCCGCGACGACGGGCGCCACGTCGTCCGTGGCGTTGCCGGAGACGCCGACGTCGACGACGTACGCGCCGCCCGCGGAGCCGGGGTCGTACAGCGAGACGAGGCCGACGACGAGGAACGAGGAGAACGCCGCGATGAACAACTGGATGGCGAGCGCGAGCACGATGGTCTTCTCGGAGCGCAGCGACCCGAGCGTGCGCTTCGCGAGGGCGAGTCTACGCAAGGGAGACCACCACCGCGAGGTTGTAGGCGACGTGGACGAGCACGGCGACGGCGAGCGCGCCGACGTAGGCGAGCCGGGAGCGCATCGCGCCGAGCGCCGAGATGGCGGCCGTGACGACGTGCAGGGCCAACGGAGCGACCAACAGCACGCCGGGCGGGAGCCCGACGGCCGCCGGGGAGAACGCGGCTTGGGCGACCTCGATGCCGGGCAGGCCGACCAGTTGGGTGACGAGCAGCAGTTTCTCGGCGAGGAAGAAACCGACGCCCGACGCCGCGCCCGCGACCAGCGCCGTCCTCGCCGTCCGCGAGAACTTCCCGCGCTCGAACCCGGCGAAGACGTGGATACTCTTGGCTATCTCCTCGACGACGGCGACGACGCCGAGCAACAGCGGCACCGAGAGTTCGACGGGCGCGACGAACAGCACGGCGACGGCGAACAGTTCGGCTACGAGGACGAACGGGATGAACAGCGCCGTCCAGACGCCCGCCCGGCGCGCCGAGTCGAGGGGCGCGGCGAGCGCGTCGAGGAACTTCGACGGAATCGGGAGCTGGGTGAACATGTCCTCCTCGCGGTAGACGCCCGTGCCGAGGCCGAACAGCACCGTCGCGGCGAGCGCGGGCGGGAGCGTCGACAGCGCGAACGCGCCCGCCGTCGTCCCGCCGCCAGTGATGGAGTCGACGACGACGGTGAGCGGCGAGATGGCGGCGATAGGGTGGACTTCCGCGAACACCGCGGGGACGAACGCGTACGCGGTGAGCGTGACGCTGACAGTGACGGTGACGAACGTGAGTTCCTTGTAGGAGCGCGCGAGCATCGCGCCGAGGAACGTCGACGCGAGGAACAGCGCGGCGAGCGGCGCGATGGCGGCGACGGCGAGCGGGCCGGCGCCGACGGCGACGGCGATGACGGAGATGAGCGCGAGCGCGCCGGCGAAGTACGGGAGCGTCTTCCCGGCGACGATGTCGCCCCGCGAGACGGGCGCGACGAGCATCGGTTCGCCCCGGCGGTTGATGCGCTCGGCGAGCACGCTGGAGCCGTACGCCTGAATCACGACGTTCAGCGGGAGCAGGAACGCGAACGCGAACACGAGCGACCGCAGCGGGAACGGCGGCGACAGCGACGACGGCGTGCCGGACTGGCTCTGCCCGAGCAGGCCGCCGATGCCGCCGCCCGACCCGGCCGGCAGGCCGTCGCTCCCGGTGCCGGCCTGCCCGGAGCCGTCACTTCCACCGGCTCCGCCGTCGCCCGCGCCACCACCGCCCGCGCCGTCCGGGTCCTCGGTCTGTTGGGCCGAGTCCGCCGTTCCGGCGACGGAGATGGACTGCTCGACGTACTCCAGCGAGACGACGACGGGGAACGCGGCGGACTGGTTCGGTTCGGACCGCATCACGTGGTCGTTGTAGGAGACGGTCGCGGAGCGGAGCGCCGCGAGCGCCGCGCGGCTCTTCTCGGAGTCACGGAAGACGACGCCGCGGTCCGTGATTTGGACGTCGACGCGGCCGTCGGCGACGGCGCCCTGGCTCGGTTCGACGGCGGCGAGCGCGGGGTCGCGCTCCACGACGGGTCGGTAGTCGCTGTCGTCGCTCACGCCGACGCGGTAGATGCCCTCGCCGGGCGTCGGGCCGACCGCGAGCAGGGCGGGGACGAGCGCCGCGAGCGCGACGAGCACGGCGACGAACGCCACCGCGGTCTTCCGGTCCACGTCGCCCGCGCTCCGGGTGGTCTCCCAGCGCGCGATGCGGAGGACGTTGCGCGCGTTCATGCGCCGGCCACGTCGAGGAACACGTCTTCGAGCGTCGACTCGTCGGTGCGGATGTCGACGACCTCGCCGCCCGCGTCGCGGGCCGCCTCGCGAAGGTCCTCGACGGCGTCCATCGACGCGACGGTGGTGACGTACCGGTCGCCCGCCGGCTCGGTGCCGTCCACCGAGACGTCCGTGAACACGCGGTACTCCACGCGTCCGTGTTCGGCGCGGATGTCGGCGAGCGTGCCGGTGGCGGCGATTTCGCCGTCGCGCATGATGGCGACGCGGTCGCAGACGCTCTCGACGTGGTGGAGGTCGTGGGCGCTGAACACGACCGTCTTCCCGTCCGCGGCGAGTTCGCGCGTGAACTCCACGACGGTGTTCGTCGTGATGGGGTCGAGGCCGCTCGCGGGTTCGTCGTAGACGAGCACGTCCGGGTCGTTCACGAGCGAGCGCGCGATGGCGACCTTCCGCTTCATCCCCTTCGAGAAGTCCCCCACCGGGCGGTCGCGGGCGTCGAGGTCGAGGCGGTCGAGCGCCGCCTCGATGCGCTCGTCGGCGGTCTCGCGGTCGACGTCGTAGAGGTCCGCGAAGAAGCGCAGGTACGAGCGCGGGCTCATCTCGTCGTAGAGCGGGGACTCCTCCGGGAGGAAGCCCAGCGAGCGCCGCATCTCCGTCTCGCCGGCGTCGTAGCCGTTGACGGTGATGTCGCCCTCGCTCGGGTCGACGAGGCCACACAGCATCTTCAGCGTCGACGTCTTCCCGGCGCCGTTCGGCCCGACGAGGCCGAACACCTCGCCGGCGCCCACCTCGAAACTGACGCCGTCGACGGCGGTCACGTCGCCGTAGCGCTTCGCCAGCCCCCTGACCGAAATCATACGGGGTCGTCACGCGCCGGGGGCATAAGGCGTGGGGAGACGGCAGGCGGCGCTACGTCGGCAGCGGGTTCGCGTCCTCGCGCAGGTCCGCGTAGACGTCCTCGGTCCACGCGACCGCGTCCTCGGTGTCGTTTTTCACGACGGCGGCGAGGCCGTGGTCGCCGTAGACGAGCGCGGTTGCGACGGTGCGCGCGGGCTGTTCGACCAGCAGAAGGCTGTACGACAGTTCGGTGGTGGCTTCGCGGAGCGTGAACCGTCCACTGTCGAGCGCCTCGTGGACGCGGTCGCTGTGGGACGCGAGGAGTTCGTCGAGGACGCTCTCGGGGACCGTGAGGTCGACCGTGGCGCCGTGGTCGACGATTCGCTCGTGGAACACGTCGACGGTCGGCGGGAGGACCGCGGACGGGAAGCCGCGGATCGCCTCCGCCCGCTCGACTTCCGCGAGGAACGACGTGGTCGCGCGCTGTGGCGCGTCCCGGTCGGGGTTCTCGACGGTCGCGCCGGCCAACAGCTCCGGGGCGATGGTGGCTGCTGCCGGGAGCGGTTCGAGGGCCGACTCGGCGTCGCGGAGCGCGCTCACGCTGTCAGCGAACGTCTCGTGACTTTCGAGCGCGAGACGCCCGCGGAGCGTCAGCGAGACGCCGCCGCGGCGTTCGACGAGGCCGCGTGATTCGAGAGTCCGGACCGCGCGGTCGACCGTCGACCGGGAGACGGCGAGTCCCGCCACTAACTCGGGTTTCGTGCGGGGGCCGTCTCGGAGTTCGCCGAGCAGGTCGGCGCGGCGAACGACGAGGTCGAGGGTGTCCGACGGCGGACTGGTCACTGGTGCTTCATACGAACGCTGATACAAAAAATGTGGCATAAAGGCACGAAAAACTTAAATACCATACCGTAAGTTTCGGAGAGTGCGCCAACGAGTAACGTAAAGGAGTCTGCGTGGAAACAGTCGCGTGCTGGTGTGGATACACCGGCTGTGCCTCTGACACCCTCCGCGCCGCCGGCGCCCGCCGGCGGCCCGCGGAGCGGCCGAGTGCGCATTCTACCGTCCTCGACTCGTCAGCGCGGCGTGTCGGTTCCCCACTTGTCGAGCGCCGCCGCCAGTTCCGCGTGGTCCTCGGCGTACTCGGCGGCCGGGACGCCCGCCTGGTACGCGTCGATGGCCTGCCGGAACGCGCGAGCGCCTGCCGCCGTCCCGTCCGGGTGGCCGTGGATGCCGCCGCCCGCCTGCACTATCACGTCCGTCCCGATGGCGTCCAACAGCGGCTCGACGATGCCCGGGTGGAGGCCGCCCGACGCACACGGCAACACGTCGGTCGTCCCGTAGAGGTCGGACTTGAGCCAGTCGTTGATGCCGACCGTGTCCTCGTTCTCCAGTTTCCCGAGGCCCGCGGTCCCGGTGTGGATGTGGTCGACGCCACAGAGCCGGGCGACCTGCGCGAGCACGCGCATCGACACGCCGTGGTGTTCCAGCCGGTCGAACGCCGCGTGCATCGCGCGGTGGGCGTGAATCGCGAGCCCGTGTTTCTCGGCGTGCTCGCGGACCGTCTGCACCGACGACCAGCCACACGTCACCACGTCCACCATCACGAACCCGCCGCCCTGCTCGGCGACGAGTTCGAGGCGGTCGAGCATCGTCTCCGTCTCCGCCGTTATGTTCACGAGGTAGTCTTTGCGGTCGCCCGTCTCGTCTTCCGCGCGGTCACGCATCTCGAAGGACCGCTTGACGCGCTCGTCGAAGCGGTTGAACGACTGGTCCGTCAGGTTCTCGTCGTCTTTCAGCAGGTCGACGCCGCCCACCCACGCGTCGTAGCCGACCTGCGCGTGCTCCTCGGTGGAGAGGCCGACCTTCGGCTTCGGGACCGTCGCGGTCGCGGGCCGCCCCTCGGCGTCGAGAATCTCGGTCTTCACGCGCGACCCGAACTGCGGGCCGGGAAACGACGTGGCCAGTTCCTCGGGCCACTCGCAGTCCGCGAGCCGAATCGACTCGACGGCCTTCATCCCCATAATGTTGCCCGCGATGCAGGACAGCACCTGTGGCATGTTCCCGCCCTCGAAGAGGGCACCGGGGTACGCCACGGCGATGCGGCCGTCGCCCACGTCGAACGCCGTCGCGCTGAGTTCGGTGACGCGGTCGGAGACGTTCAGCGCCGCCCACGTGCCGTTCGAACTCTCCGAGGCGACGCGGCCCGCGGCGTCCATCATGTCCATTCCCTCGCCCGGTTCCAGCACGAACTCGCAGACGAGGTCGGTGTCTGTCGGCCGGTAGCCGGTGTCCACGAAGTCCGCGTACTCGATGCCAGTCATACCAGACTGGTTCGCGGGCTGTCACCAAGTGTGTTCGCCCGTCTCCCAGATTACGAGACCGACTCCACGAGCCCCGGTCGGTCGTTCGACGGGTCGTTCACGGCCTCGGAGACCGGCCACGCCTGCAGTTCGGCGTCTCGGGGTTCGAGTAACCCCTGTGGGTCGTCAGCGGTCAGCCACCGCTGGCCGGCCTCGCGGTCCAGTATCACCGCCATCCGGTGGTGGTAGTCCGTCAAGAAGTCGTTCGGCTCGGTGGTGACGACGGTAAAGGAGCGCACCGTGTCGGCCTGGCGACTCGGTCCGCCCGACCCGAACTCGCCGAGACCGGTCTGTTTCTGCTCGGGCGTCCACGTCTCCCAGAGGCCCGCGAGCAGGAACGGCTCGCCGTCCGCCCGCGACACGAAGTGCGGCGTCTTCCCGCCGCCGTCCGCGCCCCACTCGTAGAAGCCGTCGACGGGCACGAGACACCGGCGCTCGCGGTACGCCTCCCGGAAGTGGCGCTTCTCGGTGAGCGTCTCCGCACGGGCGTTGATGGGGTCGGGGCTCTCCCGCGGCCCGTCGGACCACGACGGCACCAGCCCCCAGCGCGCCGAGGCCACGCGCTCGGGCGACTCGTCGAGAATTACCGGCAACTCCTCGCTCGGCGCGGCGTTGTACGTCGGCTCGTACGTCGCCTCGGTCAGGTCGAACGCCGCCGCGAGGTCGTCGGGTTCGGTGAACAGCGCGTACCGGCCACACATGCTCCGAAAAAGGGGCCGCTACCTCAAAGTCAGTCCGATAGCGCGGCTTCGAGGTCGTCCATCACCGAGCGGTGACCGACGAACGTCGGCGTGCGCTCGTGGACGCTGTCGGGGTCGAGGTCGAGGAGAGACCCCGAACCGTCGCTCGACGCGCCGCCCGCGCACTCCACGACGTACGCCACCGGCATCGACTCGAAGTGCGCGCGCAGTTTCCCCTCGGGCGCCGACCGCAGACCCGGATAGCCGAAGGCGCCGCCGTACACCAGCACCTGGTTCACGTCGGCGATCATCGCGCCGCCGTACCGGAGCTTCAGGTCGTCCTCCACGTCGCGCACGAACGCCTCGAACGCCTCGGTCCAATCGGGCACGCGCCCGCCGAACCCGTACACCGTCGGCTCCTCGGGGAGTTCCACGGGCCCGAGGTCGGTGCGGCCGTCGGCCTCCACGAGGTACTCGGTCGCCTCGCCGTCACGCGCCACCACCATCGTCGTCGTCGGGCCGTACAGCACGAACCCGGCGGCGACGAGGCTGCTGCCGGGCGCCGGCAGGGGCTGGTCGTAGACGCCGACGACGGTCCCGCAGGGATTGTTCGACTTGACGTTCGAGGAGCCGTCGAGCGGGTCGAGCGCGACGGCGTACCCGTCGTCGGCGTCCCCGACAGTCAACACGTCCTCGCGTTCCTCGCTCGCGTACCAGTTCACGCCCTCGATGTCCGCGATGCGGTCGAACAGCAGGTCGTCGGCCCACACGTCCGCCTCCAGTTGGACCTCGCCGCTCTCGTTCTCCGACTCCGCCTTCGCGCGGCGCTCCGGCAGGCCGCCGCGAATCTCCGGCGCCGCGTCCGCGGCGGCGTCGAAGACGCGCTCCACCGGCCCCGACATCAGATTCGGGACAGCGCCTCCTCGACGCTCGTCTCCTCGTAGATGACGGCCTCCAGCGCGTCGAGGAACTGGGTCGGGTTCTCGCGCTGCCAGACGTTCCGCCCGACCGCCAGCCCCACGGCGCCGGCGTCGATGGCGCCCTTCACGGTCGAGAGGAAGTCGCGGTCGCTCGTCTTCGACCCGCCGGACATCACGACCTGCGTCGGGCCCGCCATGTCCACGGCGAACTCCATCTTCTCGGAACTACCGGGGTACTTCACCTTCGCGACGTCCGCGCCGAGTTCCAGCGCCTGCCGCGCCGCGTACGCGATGGTGTCGGGCTTCTTGTCGTTTTTCAGTCCCTGTCCGCGCGGGTACGACCACATCACCACGGGCAGGTCGTGTTTCCGAGCGGCCTCCTGGGCCTTCCGGAACTCCTCGGCCATCTCGACTTCCTTGTTCGACCCGCCGTACATCGTGAAGCCGACGGCGTCCGCGCCGACCTCCGCCGCGTAGTCGACAGACCAGTTCACGGCGGAGTCCGGTTCGCCCATCCAGAGGTTCGACGTGCCGTTGAGCTTCGCCAGGAGGTTGACGTCGTCCTCGTAGGACGGGTAGTACGCCTCCGCGATGCCCTTCTGGACCGCGAGGGCGGACACCGCGTCGTGGGTCGCGGTCTCCCAGACGGTCTCGGGGTTCATCGTCTCCGGCACGTCCTCGAAGTCCACGGGACCGTGTTCGAGCCCGTGGTCGTACGCGAGAATCAGTACTTTCCCGTCGCGCGAAATCGGAGAGTCCTCGAAGGGGCGCATCAACTCAACGTGCGGCGAGGACGTATAAGTGTCTAACTGTCCGCGAGCGGGCGCCACGCGCCCGATATCCGGAAGTTAACTCTCTACCGAGTGAACTGCTCCGCGCTCCTCGCGGCGTCCTTCCACGCCGCCACGCGCTCGGCCGGAACCTCCAGCGAGTCCGCGACGTGTTCGACGTGCGCCGTCGCGAGACTGCGGACCGACGTGACGCCGGCCCGCGACAACAGCTCGGCTGCCTCCTCGTCGACGCCGTCCAGCGCGGTGATGGGCGTCGGCGTCGACTGTTCGCGCCACTCGCGCTCGTCGCTCGCCGCCTCGTCGCTGTCGTCGCCGTTCGGCCACGAACGGTCGCGCCACGCCGCCTCGTCGCGTTCGGCGGTATCCGTCTCGGCCTCGGAGCCGCCGCCGGACGGGTCGCGGTCCTGCCACGCGGCCTCTTCGGCCGCAGCGCCGCCGCTCCCGTCGGCCTCCGCGTCGTCGGCGCCGTAGCTCGCGGCGACCCACTCGCGTTCCTCGTCGTGGAGGCCTCGGACCTGCTCGGCGCGCCGGTCTAAGTCCTGCCCGCCCTCGAACGACCACTGGAGGGAGTGCTCGCGGCGGATGCGCGCAGCCACCCCCGGATTGACGCCGGCCTCCACGAGGTCGGCGTGCGAGACGGCCTTCGACTCGACGGCGGCCGCGTCCACGTCGGCGGCCGCCAGCACGTCGGCCGTCGCCGGGCCGACACAGCGCAAGTCGAGTAACTCCTCGCGGGGGTCCTCCGGTGGCACGGTTGCCGGATGGAAGCCACCGGAGGGGCTTGAGTGTTTCCACGTTTCCGAACGCTTAGGTGCGCGCCCGTTGCACCTCACGACTATGCGAGCACTCGAAGACATCGACACCGTCGGCGTCGTCGGCGCCGGCACGATGGGCGCCGGCATCGCGCAGGTCGCCGCGACGAACGGCTACGACGTCGTGATGCGGGACATCGAGACCGAGTACGTCGAGCGCGGGTTCGACAGCATCGAGGACTCCCTCGACCGGTTCGTCTCGAAGGACAAACTCACCGAGGGCGAGAAAGACGACGTCCTCGACCGCATCGAGGGCACGACGGAACTCTCGGACCTCGCGTCCTGTGACTTCGTCGTGGAGGCGGCCGTCGAGAACATGGACATCAAGCAGGACATCTTCGCGGACCTCGACGACGAACTCCCCGAGGACGTGGCGCTCGCGACGAACACGTCGACGCTCTCGATTACGACCATCGCGTCGGCGACCGACCGCGCCGACGAGGTCGTCGGCCTCCACTTCATGAACCCCGTCCCCATCATGACGGGCGTCGAAGTCGTCCGCGGCGAGAAGACCGACGACGAGGTCGTGGCGTTCGCGCACGCGTTCGCCGAGGAACTGGAGAAGGAGACGTGGGAGTCCGACGACAAGCCCGGGTTCGTGACCAACCGCGTGCTGATGCCGTGGATCAACGAGGGCATCCGCGCGTACGACGAGGGCGTCGCCTCGAAGGAGGACATGGACAAGGGGATGAAACTCGGCACGAACGTCCCGATGGGACCCCTCGAACTCGCCGACCACATCGGCCTCGACATCTGTCTGGACGCGAGCCAGACGCTCCACGAGGAACTCGGCGACCGCTACAAGCCCGCGTACCTCCTCAAGCGCAAGGTCGACGCCGGCGACCTCGGGAAGAAGACGGGCAAGGGCTTCTACGAGTACGACTAGGGCGAGCAGGCGACTGACGACTCCGGCGTGCGACGCCGCCGTTCCGGGTGCGCACACCGGTCGATTGCTCAGGTCACGCGCCGGGATGGTCCCGGCTTGCTATTTGAATCTACGCGCGCCGTCCGGCTAGCATTCGCGGCGCGAGTGGTCCGAAGGTCCCGAGCGCCGCGATTCACTGCGCGAGCGGAGCGAGCGCAGGCGGCGAGGACCCCCGAAGTGGGGTCCGACGCCGCTTTTTCCGCAAGTTTTTGCCGAACGAGGCGCGGCCACGCCGCGCCTCGTGCAGCGCAAAAAGTGCGAATTAGTCGTCGGCGGAGACGGTGGTGTCTGCGGCCGTGCGGTCGCTGAGGGGCGCGTCTTCGGGGAGAACGACGTTGAGGATGAGGGCGGCGAAGCCGCCGGTGATGAGGCCGGAGCCGAAGAACAGTTGGGCGTCCTGCGGGAGTTGGGCGAGGGCTTCGGGGCGGAGTTTGACAGCGAGGCCGAGACCGATGGAAGTCGCGACGATGGTCATGTTGCGGTGGGTGAGGGCGACGTCGTCGTAGATGATGCGGACGCCACTGGAGAAAATCATGGAGAAGACGAGGAGCGCGCCGCCGCCGAGGACGGGCGCGGGCATGGCGGAGACGACGGCGCCGACCTTGGGGACGAAGCCGAGGACGAGGAGGAACGCGCCGCCGATGGCGACGACGTGACGACTGGCGACGCCGGTGAGGTTGACGAGGCCGACGTTCTGGGAGAAGGAGGTGTTGGGGAACGCGCCGACGAGCGAGCCGACGGCGCTCATAACGCCGTCAGCAATCAGGCCGCCCTTGAGTTCGTCTTCGGTCGCGTCGCGGCCGACGGCGCTGGTGGTGCCGGAGATGTCGCCGATGGTCTCCATGGCCGTGGTGACGTAGAGGAAGGTGACGGTGACGATGGCGCCGGGTTCGAAGGCGACGCCGTACGGGAGGAGTTCGGGGAGCGCGAGCCAGCCGGCGGACTGGACGGCCGAGAAGTCGACCATGCCGAGGGGGATGGCGGCGAGGTAGCCGGCGACGATGCCGACGAAGACGCTGGCGATGCGGAGGAAGCCGTCGAACAGTTGGTTGAGGGCGAGCGTGACCGCGAGCACGAGGCCGCCGAGCGCGAGGTTCTCGATGGCGCCGTAGTCGGCGGCGCCGGCGCCGCCGGCGAGGTAGTCCATGCCGACGGGGATGAGCGTGAGGCCGATGAGCATCACGACGATGCCGTTGACGAGCGGCGGGAAGAACTGCTTGACGCGGCCGAAGGAGAAGCCGATGGTGGATTCGACGAGCGCGCCGACGAGGCAGGCGCCGAAGACGGCGGCGAGACCGTAGGTGTTCCCGATGCCGATGATGGCGCCGACGAACGGGAAACTGGTGCCCATGACGATGGGGAGGCGCGCGCCGACGGGGCCGATGGGGTAGGCTTGGACGATGGTGGCGGCGCCGGCGACGACGAGCGCGACCTGCACGAGGTAGGCAGTCTGGCCGGAGAGCGCGCCGAGCGCGCCGGCGATGATGATTGCGGGCGCGACGTTCCCGAGGAACATCGCAAGAACGTGTTGAACGCCGAGAAGCGTCGCTTTCGGGAGCGGCGGTTGCTCTTCGATGCCGTACGCGATTCTCGGGCCCGATGACGGCCCGCTTCCCTCCGAGGAGTCTGTCGCCATGTGCTCGCTGTGAGAGCCTCGACTTAGTAAGTTGCGGAAACGTGCTACTATATCCGAAACAGAACTAGATAATAACCACGTTCGTGTATATCTTGGTGGGTGGTCGCCGTTGTGCAGTGGCTGTCGCTGGGAGTGGTTTTCGAACCGGCGAAAACCGCGGACAGGGGCAGGTGCTGCGCGAGTCGCGCGCTCAGGAGAGCTGGCTGGTGGCGATGCGCTCGCGCAGCGTCCCGATGGCGGCGCGGTCGAAGTCGCCGTAGACGCGCTCGAGGACGGCCGCGACCTCCTCGCGGGACACCTTCACGTCGCCGTCCGCGACCACGTCGCCGGGGCGGTCGCGGAGTTCGCGCATCGTGCCGACGGCGAGCAGGAACGGCACCGTCCACGCGGCGAGCGTGTTCCCGCTGGAGGTCGGCATCACTTCCAGCCAGCGCTGTGCGCCGTCGACGTAGCCGCGGGCGCGGTCGGTCACGCGCTCGACGACCGACCCGACGCGGGAGGCGTTCGACGGCTCGGCGACCTCCTCGGGGTCGAGGTCGTGTTCGTCGAGCCACGTGGCCGGGAGGTAGACGTTGTTCTCCTCGCGGTAGTCCGGGCGCACGTCTTTCGCGACGTTCACGAGTTGGAGGAGGAGCGCGAACGACCGCGCGTTCTCCCGCATCGCCTCGGCCTCGTCGGTGGTCGCGTCGCCCGCGAGCAGTTCCGTGACGAGTTCGCCGACGGTGCCCGCGACGTACCAGCAGTACTCCTCGAGTTCGTCCGGCGACTGGATGCGGAGACCGCCGGCGTCCTCGTAGCGCTCCACGAACGACGCCATCCCGGTCGCCATCTCGCGGACGGTCGGTCGAATCGCTTCTCTCGCGTCGGGGTCGAGGCTGTCGAACGCGCGGAACACGCGCGGCGTCTCCGCGACGACCGTCCAGTCCGCGTCCGGGTCCTCGGGGACGTAGTCGGCTATCTCCGCGCGGAACTCCGCGGGAGTTACCCCGCTCTCTGGGTCGAGAACGGCGTCGTACGTCCGTAGCAGCGACGCCTGCTCCCGCGGCGGAATCGAGGTCGAGTCCTCGACGGTGTCCGCGACCCGGCAGAGGAGGTAGCCGACGCAGATGCGGGACGCCATCGGTTCTTCCAGTGCCTCTATCGTCAACGCGAACGTGCGCGACACGTCCTGTACGGCCTCGTGACACCAAGCGCGCTCCGCTGCGCCGGTCCTCGAGGACTGCCCTCTGTCCATCACTCTCTGCCCCTTAGGGGCGGAGTGCAAAAAGGGATTGGGCGTGCGTCGATGAGAAAAGTAAAGGACGGACGCGGCGAGGTTCAAGCATGGACTTCAGCCTCACCGCCGAGCAACAGCAGATTCGCGACATGGTCGCGGAGTTCGTCGACGAAGAGGTGAAACCGCGCGCCTCCGAAATCGACGCGGACGACGAGTTCCCGTGGGACCTCGTCGAGGAGATGAGCGAACTCGGCCTGATGGGGATGCCGTTCCCCGAGGAGTACGACGGCGCGGGCCTCGACTACCACTCCTACGCCATCGCGCTCGAGGAGATTGCGCGCGGAAGCGGCGGCCTCGGCACCGTCGTCGCGGCCCACACGAGCCTCGCGGGGAACATGCTGAACGCGTACGGGAACGACGAGCAGAAGACCGAGTTCCTCGCGCCGATGAACCGCGGCGACGACGTCGGCGCGTTCGCGCTCTCCGAGGCGGGCGCCGGCTCCGACGTGCCGTCGATGGAGACGACCGCGGAGAAGGACGGCGACGAGTACGTCGTCAACGGCGACAAACTCTGGATTTCGAACGGGAGCGTCGCGAACACGGTGACGCTGTTCGCGAAGACCGACCCCGACGGCGGCCACCGCGGCATCTCCTCGTTCGTCGTGCGACCCGAGGAAGACGACGGCTTCTACGTCGAGGGCACCGAGGACAAACTCGGCGACAAGGGCTGTCCGACCGCGGAACTCCGGTTCGACGACATGCGCATCCCGGAGAGCCGCCTGCTCGGCGAGGAGGGCGACGGCTTCACGCACGCGCTCGAAACCCTCAACGGCGGGCGCATCACCATCGCCGCGCGCTCCATCGGCCTCGCGCGCGCCGCCCTCGAGGATTCCCTGGAGTACGCTCAAGACCGCGAGCAGTTCGAACAGCCCATCTCGGAGTTCCAGACCATCCAGCACAAGCTCGCGGACATGGACACGAAGATTCAGTCCGCCGAGTTGCTGATGCACAAGGCCGCTGACAAGAAGATGCGCGGTGAGGACTTCATCAAAGACGCCGCGCAGGCGAAACTGTACGCCTCCGAAATCAGCCGGGAGGTCACGAACGAGGGCATCCAGATTCACGGCGGCTACGGCTACACGAAGGACTTCGACGTGGAGCGGTACTACCGCGACTCGAAACTCAACGAAATCTACGAGGGCACCAGCGAGGTGCTCCGGAATACGATCGCGCGCCGGCTGATGAAGTAACGCGGTCAGTTCACCTTCTCACAGTGCGGTTCTGAACGCGAGGACCGTGCCGACGCCGACGGCGAGGGACAGCAACAGGTTCCCCGTCTTCCGGGCGGCGGCGAGCGTGGCGGCGGCGGCGGCCCACTCCGGCGGGCCGCCGCGGGCGAGCGCGGGCGCGACGAAGGCGACGACGACGGCACCGGGGAGCACGTCGATGCCGGCCTCGACGCGGTCCGAGAGGTCGACCTGGCCGACGACCCAGTAGCCGACGCTCTTCGTGCCGTAAGTGGCGACGGCCATCGCGAGAACCACGGCGACGACGGCCGGGTCGAGTGCGAGCGCGTCAGTCATCGTGAGTCAGCACCTCCACGGCCGCGCCGGCGAGCGCGCCGCCCATGATGTACCACTGGCCTGGGGCGAGGGCGTCGAGTGCGAGCGCGACGGCCGCGGCCGCGAGCCAGGGCCGGAGCGACTCGCGGCCTTCCCAGAAGCCGGCGGCGAGCGTGAGGAACAGCGCGGTGACGACGAAATCGAGGCCGTACTGCGCGGGGTCGCCGACGAGGTCGCCCGCGGTCACGCCGACGACCGTCGAAGCGACCCACAGCAGCCAGAGCACGACGCCGCTCCCGAGCAGGAACGCGCCGCGGGTGCTGCCCTCGCGGAGTTTGGCGACGGTGAGCGCCCAGTTCTCGTCCGCGAAGAAGAACAGGCTCGTGTACGCCTGGCCGGCCGTGAGGTCCTCGAACCACGGCCGGAGCGCCGCGCCCATCAGGACGTACCGGAGGTTCACGATGGCGGTCGTGGTGACGACTGCGACCACCGGAATCGGGTCGGCCCAGAGTTCGACGGCGACGAGTTGGGCGGCGCCGGCGAGCACGGCCGCGCTCATCAGCGCGGCCTCGGCGACGCTCAGTCCGGCGCCCGCGGCGACGACGCCGAAGACGACGCCGTAGCCGGCGACGCCGAGCGCGACCGGGGCACCGGCGACGAACCCCTCCCGGAATCCCGCGAGTGTGAACGTCATTTGCTCGCCGTTGCCGTCCCCAGTCGCGTCTGGCCGGTCGCCCCTCTGGTCGACGTCAGCCACCGCTGGCCCTCCGTTCGGCTGCTCGCATCGAATCGACCGAGGGCTCCGGCCGTGAAAACGATTCGGAGCGGTGGCAGAATCGGCCGGGAGCGGGCCGCCAGTCGCCGTGTTTTTGCCGGCGCCGGTCGAACCTCCGGCGATGACCGAGGAGACCGCGGAGGCCGACGGCGTCACTGCCCGGTACTACGAGACGGAGACCGAGCGCGTCCTCGAGTTCTCGGGGCCGGGCGGGACCGCCGCGGTCGCCCAGAACGTCGAGGGGTACGCGATGTTGAAGGTGCGCCCGACGGCCGACGGCGACGAACTGGAGCGGTACTACGGCTTCGACATGGCGCTCGACCACGCGGCGGAACTGCTCGGCGTCGCGCCGAACGACCTACCGGTACCCGACGCGGCAGCCGACATGGGGATGTAGGAGGCGGCCGGCGCCCCGTCAGTCGTCGCGGAGTCGGTGGAGCGCCGCGAGTGCGGTGCCAGCGACGGCGGCGCCGACGCCGAATCCGGGCGTCGAACCGCCCGAGGACTCGTCCGTCGACTCGGTGGTCGTCGGCGGGGGGTCGGCCGGCGTGACCTCCGTGGTCGCTTCGGTCGTCGTGGCGGCAGTCGTGTTCGCGGCGGTGTCGGTGGTTGTCGTGGTCGTCTCGACACGCGAGAAGTCGAACAGCGGCACCTGCTCGGGGACGCCGGTCGCGTTCACCTCGTAAGTGGTCGCGGCCACGGCGTCGCTCGCGTCGGGTTCGGGGAACGCGTAGATGCTCGCGTTCTCGCCGTCCCGCCGCGCGCTCTCGGGCGCAGACGGGTCGTAGTAACTGGACGCGACGAACCCCTCGTCGAGGGGGACCGCCGTCCAGAACGACGTAGTTCTCGGTGACGCCCACGCGCCGAGGGTCTCCGGGGCGGTGGGGTCGCTCGCATCGTAGACGCGGACGCCGCTCTCGTACCACGCCGCGTACAGGCGGTCACCGCGGAAGTGGCAGTTGTGCGCCGTCGAGACGCTCTTCTCGCCGTCCCCGTTCGTGACGACGGGCGGTCGGAGCGCGCTCGTCCGCTCGGGACTGGACTTGTCGCCGATGTCGTACAGTTCGATGCCGCCGGGGCCGCTGTAGTCGTCGCCGCTCCCGTCGCCGAACGACTCGCGGCCGACCGCGAGCAGTGACCCGTCGTCGGAGAGCGCGATGTTGTGGGCGTTCCCTGGGACGGTTCGGAGGCGGGCGAACGCCTCGTCCCTGCTCAGCGACTCGTAGGCTTCGGGGTCGACGCCGCCGACTTGGGACACGGCGCTGGGGTTTGCCGGGTCCGAGACGTCCACGAGCCACGTCCCGGCGTCCCAGTTCGAGACGTACGCGTAGCCGTCGCGGACCGTGACGTCGTGGGTCTGGTGGAGCGTGCTCGGGACGGCCGCCCAGTCATCGTTCGCGTCGACGACCGACCACGTCGACACCTCGGTCGGTTCGTCGCCGGCGAGGTCGTACGCGACCATCGGCGAGTGCTCGCGGAGGTTCGCGGTGATGTAGAGGACACCGTCGCCGAAGGCGGCGTTGTGGATGCTGTGGTCAGTCTGGAGTTCGACGACCTGCTCGGGACTTGTCGGGGTGCTCACGTCGAACACGGCGGCTCCGGACGGCGGATCACCGTCGGCGAGGCCGGTCGGCCCGACGACTGCGACGCGGTCGCCGTCGCGGACGAGGTCGCCCACGCCGCCCATCGCGTCGCTGTCCAACGTGGGTTCGACCTCGGCGACGACCGACGGTTCGTCGAGGGTGTCGAAGTCGACGACGAGGAGCCGATCGCCGGCCGCGCCGTACACGTACCGGCCGTCTGCGCCGGGGAGTATCTCCTCGGTACCGGGCGCGTTGACGACGAACGCGGGGTCGATTCGCGGCGGGTCGGCAGTGGTCGCGGACGCGCCGGCGCCGAAGCCGGGGAGCGTCGTGCCGGCGGTGCCGGCGGCGAGCGCACCGAGGAAGGCGCGTCGACGCATCGTCACGAGTCAGGGTTGGCGGGCGGTGCGACTGTCCGTCCGGTGCGAGCGGTGGTGGAGGGCATACCCGTGAATGTGATACGTTCACGTACATGAAAGTTAGTGTCGCATCGCCCCCGGTTCCGCACACCTTTTGAACCCTCTCGGACAATCGTGTAGTATGACGAACGTCCGCGTGGCCGGGGTCGGCTTGACCCACTTCGGTCACCACCCAGAGCGAACGAGCCGCGACCTGTTCGCGGAGGCAGGGCTGTCCGCGCTCGACGACGCCGACGTGGCGGCCGGCGACGTCGAGTCGGTGTACTACGGGAACTTCATGGGCGAACTCAGCGAGCACCAGGGCCACCAGGGCCCGCTGGCCGCCGAGGCGCTCGGCGTGGACGCGCCCGCCACGCGGTACGAGAGCGCGTGTGCGTCCAGCGGCGTGGCGCTCCGGCAGGCCGTCCGGGACGTGCGCAACGGCGAAGTCGACGTGGCCGTCGTCGGCGGCGCCGAGCGCATGAACAACCTCGAGACCGCCGAGTCGACGGAGGCGCTGGCCATCGCGGCCGACGACCTCTACGAGGTGCGCGCGGGGATGACGTTCCCGGGGGCGTACGCGCTGATGGCGTCGGCGTACTTCGAGCAGTTCGGCGGCTCCCGCGAGGACCTCGCGCACGTCGCGGTGAAGAACCACGCGAACGCGCTCGGGAACGACCACGCGCAGTACCAAAAGGAGATTACCGTCGAGGACGCGATGGAGTCGCCGCCGGTCGCGTCGCCGCTCCACCTCTACGACGCGTGTCCCGTCACGGACGGCGCGAGTGCGGTCGTCCTCGTCGGCGAGGCGTACGCGGAGTCCGAGGACCTCGACGCGCCCGTGGCGGTCACGGGCACCGGGCAGGGCGGCGACAAGATGGCGCTCCACGACCGCGAGGACGTCGCCACGTCCCCGGCCGCGACCGACGCCGCGGAGGAGGCGTACGAGGACGCCGGCGTGAGCGCGGACGACGTTGACCTCGCGGAGGTCCACGACTGTTTCACCATCGCGGAGGTGCTGGCGACCGAGTCGCTGGGCTTCTTCGAGACCGGCGAGGGCGTCGACGCCGCCCGGCGGGGCGTCACCACGAGCGACGGCGACCTCCCGGTGAATCTCTCGGGCGGCCTGAAGGCGAAGGGCCACCCGGTCGGCGCGACGGGCACGAGCCAGGTCGCGGAGTTGACGAAACTCCTGCGCGGCGACCACGTGAACAGCGAGCACGTCCCCGACGCGACCACGGCCGTCGCGCACAACGCCGGTGGGACCGTGGCGAGTGCAGTCGTCCACGTCTTAGAGGAGGTGGAAGCATGAGCGACGTTCGCGACGCCGGCTACGACGACTTCGTGGACGCGCTCGCAGACGGCGAGGGCTACTACGTGGAATGCGACGAGGGCCACGGCAGCCTGCCGCCGCGGCGCGCGTGCCCGCACTGCGCGAGCCGCGACCTCTCGGAGGAACCGCTCCCCGAGACCGGGACCGTCGAGTCCTGCACCGAGATTCACGTGCCGACGCCGTCGTTCGCCGACGACGCGCCGTACGTCGTCGCCGTCGTGGACTTCGGGCCGGTGCGAGTCACGGGGCAGGTGCTCGCCGACCCCGAGGACGTGGAAATCGGGTCGACGGTCGCGCCGACCGTCACCGAGACGGCGACGGAGGGCGACCGGTTAGTGGCGTTCGAGTTGCGGTAGTTCCTCGCGCACCGCTTCGAGAAACGACTCGGGCTGTTCCGCGTGCGGGAGGAGACTCGTGTCGTCTAGGACGACCAGCCGCGCGTCCACTTCCTCGGCGAGCCGACGGCCCTCGGAGAGCGGCGTAATCTTCGCTTCGCGACCCCAGACGAGCGTCACCGGGCAGTCGACGGCGGCGAGTTCGTCCGCGAGGTCCACTTGAGGGTCGAGGAAGCCGCCGGCGAACGACGCGGGCGCGAACCGCGCGCCGGACTGGTGGGCGGTCCGCCACTGGTAGTCCACGAGGTCGTCGGTGACGCGGTCGGCGCGGTAGTAGCCGTCGCGCTCGTCGAACTTCCGGAGCGCGGGCTTGCTCGTGAGCGCGTTGAACAGCCCCGAGCCGACGACCGGCGTCCGGACGAGGCGGCGCACCCACGGGCGGCGCGCGCCGGTGTCGGCGGTCGGGCAGACCAAGACGAGCCCCGACACGTCGGCGTCGTTCGCGGCCATCGCGGCCCACGACCCGGTGAGCGAGGACGCGACGACGACCGGATCGTCGGCCACCTCGGAGAGGAAGTCCGCGACGAACCCCTCGTAGAGGTTCGACGTGTACGCCACGGCGGGCCGGTCAGTGCGCCCGAATCCGGGGAGGTCGGGGGCGAGCACGTGGTAGTCCTCGGCGAGCGCGTCGAACACGTCCGCGAACTCGCGGCTGGACCCGGCCGCGTGGACGCCGTGCAGGAGGACCACGTCAGGGGCGTCCGGGTCGCCAGCCTCGGCGTACGCCACGTCGAAGCCGCGCCACCGGTGCGTGCGCTGGTCGCCGCCGAGCGCCGGCTGGAGGGTGCCGGCGCGGGCGCGCAGGGCGCGGTTGGCCAGTTCGGTCACGGCGAGGCCACCCACGGCTCCGGCGAGTAGTCTGCGAAGTCGCATGCGAGAATCGAGGACCGCCAGTCGTTTAGCCGTTGTGACGGTCGCGGCCGAGCGCGTCCGCGACGGGCGCGACGATGTCGTCCGCGAGTTCGTACGGCGTCGTCTCGCCGGCGTCGATGCGCGCGACGAGGTCGTCGATGCCGCCCCGCGCCTCGATTTCGGCTTCGAGGAGTTCGCTGGCGTCCTCCCGGAGGAGGTTCCGGAGTTCCTCGGCGTACCTGGTGTGGCGCTTCTCCGCGCGGCGCCCGGAGTCGTCGAGCCAGTCCGCGTGGGACTGGAACACGTCGAGCAGTTCGTCGACGCCGTCGCCGTCCTTCGCGACGGTTTCGGCGATTTCCGGCTCCCAGTCGCCCTCCTCGCCCTCCCGGAGGTCGAGCATGTTCCGGAGTTCGGTGACGGTCTGGTTCGCGCCCGCGAGGTCGGCCTTGTTCACGACGAACACGTCCCCGATTTCGAGGATGCCCGCCTTCAGCATCTGGACGTCGTCGCCGGAAGACGGCGGCACGAGCACCGCGACGGTGTCCGCGGTCTTCACCACGTCGACCTCGTTTTGCCCGGCGCCGACCGTCTCGATGATTATCTTGTCCTTCCCGAACGCGTCGAGGGCTTTCACCGCGTCCGCGGTCGCCGTCGAGAGCCCGCCGAGGCTGCCGCGAGCGGACATCGACCGGAAGAACACGTCCATGTCCGTCGCCGTCGAGGACATCCGGATGCGGTCGCCGAGCACCGCGCCGCCCGTGAACGGCGAGGACGGGTCGACGGCGATGACGCCGACGGTCAGCCCGCGGTCGCGGTACGTCTTCGCCATCTTGTCCACCAGCGTCGACTTCCCGGAGCCGGGGCTGCCGGTGATGCCGATGACGTCGGCGTCGCCCGTGTGCGGGTAGAGCGCCGACACCACGTCGCGGTAGCCGGGCGTCCGGTTCTCTATCTTCGTGATGGCGCGAGCGAGCGCCCGGTGCTTGCCCGCGAGCAACTCTCGGACGAGTTCGGGCTCGTCGGTGGTCGCCATCTCAGTCACGTCGCTTCACGTTCTCCCGGACGAACTCGATGGTCTCCTCCATCGGCGTGCCCGGGCCGAAGACGGCGTCGACGCCTTCCTCCTCGAGGCCGGGGCGGTCCTCCTCGGGGATGATGCCGCCGACGATGAGGAGGGTGTCGTCGAACGCGTCGTACTCCTCTAGGCCCTCGATAATCTTCGGGACGAGCGTGTTGTGGGCGCCCGAGAGGATGGAGATGCCGAGTACGTCGACGTCCTCCTGGACCGTCGCCTGCACGATTTCCTCGGGGGCCTTGTGGAGCCCGGAGTAGATGACCTCGAAGCCGGCGTCGCGGAACGCCCGCGTGATGACGTGTGCGCCGCGGTCGTGGCCGTCGAGGCCGACCTTGGCCACGAGACACCGGATGTTCCGTTGAGCGTCCTGACTCATGTCCCGGATTTCGCCGGATGAGGGTTTCACTCTAACGGACTCGGGCCACGCCTCGGTTGTACTACAACAACTGAGGTTGAAGCGAAAGCGGGTAGACCCCGGCCTCCCAAACGCCGGGTATGGCATCCGCCGACCTCTCCGGCTACGCGAGAGCGAACCCCCGCCGCCTCACCGCCGTCCTCTCGGTCATCGGGTACGCGCTCGTCATCGGCGCCTTCGAAGGACTCATCCCCCTGTTCCCCGACCTCTCCCGGGAAACCGTACTGCTGTTCTCGGACGCCATCGCCGTCGTGAACACGCTCGCGCTCACCAGTCTGCTCGCGGGCGCCGCGTTCATCAAGCGGGGCGAGGTTCGGAAACACCGCGTTGCGATGCTCACCGCGTTCGGGCTCATCTGCGCGTTCCTCGTGCTCTACCTCTGGAAGGTCGGCGGCGGCTTCGAGAAGTCCATCGTCATCGAGGAGGGGATGTTCCTCGGTCAGTACGCGGGGACCGTCGAACTGCTCTACCTCCTGATGCTCGGCGTCCACATCTTCCTCTCCGTCGTCGCCGTTCCCGTCGTGTTGTACGCCGTGATTCTCGGGCTGACCCACACCCCGGAGGAACTCCGGGAGACGAGTCACGCGAAGTACGGCCGCATCGCCGTCACGTCGTGGGCGCTGTCGCTGTTCCTCGGCGTGGTCACGTACTTCATGCTCAACCACGTCTACACGTGGACGGTGCGGTGACGCCAGTCGGGTAGATTCAAAAGCCCGGTACACGCACGTAGTACCGATGGGCACGGCAGACGCGCCGGACGGTCCGGCGACACCCACCGACTCGGAGACGCCCGACGACGCGGAGACGTGGCGCTGTAAGGACTGCGGGAAGCGCCAGCGCGACCCCGACCCGCCCTGCGAGAACTGCTGGGGGACGACGTTCGTCGCGGGCGACGCCGCCACCGACGACTTCACGAACGACACGTCGCTCGCGTCCCCGGACGCCACGACGCCGACGAACGTGACGTCCCCGCGCGTCGTCCGCGTCAGAACCGCGACGACACGCGCGACCGCCGTCAGCGTCGCCGTCGCGTGCTGTTTCGCGGGCGCCTACACCGTCGTCGGCGCCGGCAGCCAACTCCGCGCGGTCATGTTCACGGGCGCGCTATCGGTCGGCGTGCTCGCGCTGGTCTTCTTCGTCGCGACCGTCCTGCTCGCCGTCTCGGACCGCGTCGGCGAACTCGTCGCGGAGTGAGTCACTCCGTCCACGGAATGAGCGCGGCGCCGACGCCGAACGCGACGACCGCGAGCGCGACGACAACCGCGACGTTCGTCGTCACGTCGCCACCCGAGTAGGTGGCGGCGCGCACGCCCCGCGAGAAGTAGACGAGCGGGGAGAAATCCAGTAGCGGCCGGAACCACGCAGGGAACAGGTCCGGTTGGACGAACGTCTCCGAGAGGAACAAGAGGGGGAGCGCGACGCCGTTGCTCGCGGCGATGGCGCCGTCCTGTCCGTCCGCGAGACTCCCCAGCACCGCCCCGATGCCACAGAACAGCACGGACGCGACGGGCACGAGCACGGCGAGCCACGGCGAGAGCGTGAACTGCGCGCCCGTGAGCAGGAGCGCGACGAGCAGGACGAAACACGCCGCGGCGATGAGCGCGACGTTCACGAGCGAGTGCGCGGCGAGCCACTCGGCGCGCGTGAGCGGTGTCGTCGAGAGTTTCTCGAAGCGGTTACCCTCGCGGTGGCGCGCGACCGTGCTGCCGACCCGCGACAGCGGCGTGAACAACACGACCGTCGCGAGGTAGCCGGGGACGTAGTAGCCGGTCGGCTCCGAGAACAGGCCGCCGCTCCCGGACTGCGTGCGCACGAGCCCGGCGAAGATGACGATGAGCAACACGGGGAAGAAGAACGTGAAGAACACCGCGGTGCGCCGCCGGAGGAACGTCCGGTAGGTCGCGGTGGCTTCCGCGAGCACGCGCTTCGCGCGGCTCATCGCGTCACCTCCGCGCGCTCGGCGGCACCGGCGAGCGCGAGGTACGCGTCCTCAAGCGTCGGTTCGCGCCACGACAGCGCCTCGAAGGGGACGCCGGCGTCGTCGAGCGCGGCGACCACGTCGCCGATGTCCTCGGGCGACACGTCCCGGAACACGAGCCCCTCCTCGGTGCGTTCGGGCGCGAAACCGGAGCCGCCGGGGTCGCCGAAGTCGGCCGAATCGGCGTCGGTGTCGACGACGAGTCGGGGGTCGCCGGCGTGGTCGGCGACGAGTTCGCTCGGCGTACCGGTCGCCGCCACCGCGCCGTCAGCGAGCAGGGCGACGCGGTCCGCGAGCCGTTCGGCCTCGGCCATGTCGTGGGTGGTGAGGAGGATGGTGGTGCCGGCGTCCGCGAGGTCCTCGAACAGCGACCAGAGCGCGCGCCGCCCCGCCGGGTCGACGGCGGTCGTCGGTTCGTCGAGGAACAGCACGTCCGGGTCGTTCACGAGCGCCGCGGCGACGCAGGCGCGGCGCTTCTCGCCGCCCGAGAGGTCGCCGTACCACGTCTCCGAGTCCGGGTCGAGGCCGACCTCGCGGAGCACGGCGTCCGGGTCGCGGGCGTCGTCGTAGAGGCCCGCGTAGTACGCGACGAGTTCGCTCGCGGTCAGCCGGTCGGGCGGCGAGAAGTCCTGCGGGAGCAGGCCGACGCGCTGCTTGCGCGCCGCCCGCGGGTCCGCCCCGAGCAGCGACACGTCGCCCGCGTCGGGGGTCGCGGTGCCGGTGAGACAGCGCACGAGCGTCGTCTTCCCCGCGCCGTTCGGCCCGACGAGCGCGAACACCTCGCCCGCGTCGACGGCCAGCGAGACGCCCGCGAGCGCGGCGGTGTCGCCGTACGACTTCGCGACGCCGTCGGCGACGAGTACCGAATCCATGTCTCTGGCTGGGTGGCGAGTCGAATAAAGGACTGCGACTTCGGCGCGCCCGCGGACCCTACCGCGTCGGGCGCCACGCCAGCAGGACGACCGAGGAGACGTAGATGGCCGTCGAGAGCGCGTACGGCTGGTTCGTGGCGACCGAGGCGAGCGCCGACGCACTCCCGAACGCGCCCGTGAGCAGCGTCGCAGCGACCGGCCACGTACAACTCACGCACGCGAACAGACCGAGCAAGCCCGCGACGCCGGACCGGGTGGCATCGAGTATCGTCGCGACGACGAGGTACGCGAGCGCCCCGTAGCCGATTACCTTGAACGGGAGCAGGCTCACCGTCAGGCCGGTCCCGCTGTAGACGAGCGCCGGCCCCCAGCCGGGAGAGAGCCACGCGATTCGCGCGCCGAGCCCGGCGCCGTGGAGCATGTAGAGGCCGCCGACGCCGCCGAGCAACAGGAAGTACGCCGCACCGACCGCGAACGCCCCCCACTTGCGCTTCGCCGGCGCGTCCGGGAGGTCCACCCGAGAAACCCCCCAGATGGCGGCGTTTATCCACACGAAGGGGTACGCGAGGAACGCGAGGTCGGCGGGCGTGGAACTCGACACCGAGAAGTAGAACAACACGAGCGCGAGTTCGCCGTTCAACAGGAGCGCGCCGTACAACAGCGTCTTGCTCGAGGGCGCCAGTCCGTCGGCGGACACGTTCACACTCATTTCAGACCACCATCGCGTCGAGGACGACGGCGACGAGCAGACAGCCGAGGTAGGCGTTCGACGCGTGGAACGACCGCATCGCGGCGGCGCGGTCGCGCTCCCGGTGGAGGCGCACCGCGAAGTAGAGGAACACCGCGCCCAGCGCGACGGTGGTCCCCGCGAACAGCGCGCCGAGACCGGTGAGCGCGGCGAGCGCCACGGCGGAGACGAGCGTCGCGCCGAGGTAGTAGAGGATGTGCTTGCGCGTCGTCGCCTCGCCTTTCACGACGGGCATCAGCGGGAAGCCGCCGCGCTCGTAGTCGTCCTTGTACGCGAGCGCGAGGTTGTAGAAGTGCGCGGGCGTCCACAGGAAGATGACCGTCGCGAGCGCGATGCCCGCGACGCCCACGTTCCCGGTGACCGCCGCCCACCCGATGAGCGCAGGCAGGGCGCCCGCCGCGCCGCCGATGACCGTGCTCTGTCGCGTGTTCGGCTTCAACACGAGCGTGTAAATCACGGAGTAGAACACGATGGCGGTCAGCCCGAGGAAGGCGGTGAGCGCGTTCACCGCGTAGAACGCCGCCAGCGACGCCACCGCGAGCGCGACCCCGAACGCGACTGCGTTCCGAATCGGGATGCGGTCGGTGACGACCGGGCGGTCGTTCGTGCGCTGCATCTTCTTGTCCTTCTCGCGTTCGAGGACGTGGTTGAACGTCCCGGACGCACCGATGGCGAGCACGCCGCCGCCGAGCGTCGCGAGCACCGTCCCGGTCTGGAGGTCGCTCCCGGCGGCGAGCGCCATGCCCGCCGACGCGACCAGACAGAGCAGCCACATCAACCGCGGCTTCATCAGGCGGAAGTACGCGTACGCCGTCGCGAGCGGGCCGGTGCCCGGCTGGGTCGCGGGTTCGTCGTCGCCGCGAGCCGCGCCCTCCCACTCCTTGGACGGCAGGTCGCCCGTCTGGGTTTCCAGCGTCCACGCGAGCGCGAGCACGAGCGACGCGAAGATGGCGACGCCGAGCGCGAGGTGCGCGCCGGCGAGCGCCGCCGACGACCCGGTGGTCGCGGTGAGCGCGCCGACCCCGACCTGCACCGGGTACAGCAGGAACGCCGCGCTCACGGCGCCCCGAACCCGCGTGGATTCGCCGCGCCGCCACGCCATGACGGTGGCGGCGACCACGAGCAGCCCGGTGACGACAGCGGCGGTGCGGTGGCCCCAGACGATGGCGAGCGACGTGGAGTCCAGGGCGTACCAGCGCCCGCCACACGCGGGCCACGAGCGACACGCGTCCGCCGCGCCGGTCAGCGCCGTCGTCGCGCCGACGACGAGCAGGGTGTAGACGCCCATCGCGGCCGCGGCGAGCACGGCGGTGAACCGGTCTGGTGAGTGTCGAGTCACGTGCGTCTCTCGTCCGGGGATTACGACCGGGTACACTTAGCCTGTCCGACTCGCGGACGCGGGGATTCAGCACCTATTTATGGAACCACTCCCAACCTGCGAACAGTATGAGAGGCAAGCGGCTCGCTCCCGTTCTCGTCGCCGCCGTCGGGTTCCTCGTCGCCTTCGTGGACCCGGTCGCCGCTGCGCAGTACCAGTCGGTGACCGAGGAACTCATCCGCGACCTGAATTCGATGATGCTCGCGGCCGCGCTCCCAATCACCCTGTTGGTCGAGGGCATCCTCGTCTACACGGTCTGGAAGTTCCGGAACGCGGACGAGGCGAAACCCACCAAGGAGAACCGCCGACTGGAGATCACGTGGACCGTCGCCACCGCCGTCGTGTTGCTGTTCGTCGGTGTCGCCGCCTACGGCGTGATGGGTCAGACCGCCGTCACCGCCACGCAGGCAGACGCTCAGGAGGCCATCGCCGAGGACGACACCGTCGTCGTGGACACCGTCGGCGTGCAGTGGTACTGGAAGTACGAGTACCCCGAGGAGAACCTCACGACCAGCTCCGGGCCGGCTGTCAGCGGCGTCGACGTCGGGAATCAACCGATGGTGATACCCGAGGACACCAAACTCGTGATACGGACGCACTCCGAGGACGTGATCCACGCGTTCCACGCGCCCGAAATCGGCCTGAAGGCCGACGCAGTGCCGGGCCAGACGAACTACCTCATCACCGAAGTCACCGAGAAGGGCACCTACCAGCTCTACTGCGCTGAGTTCTGCGGGCAGGGCCACTCCGAGATGCTCGGCACCATCGAGGTCGTCGAGGAAGAGAAGTACGAGGAGTGGGTCGAGGACCCCGAGAACGTCTCCGTCTAAGCGCGCCGCAGTCGCGCACACTCTCCTTCCGTCACTTCCACTCGCGAGCCGCCGGTATCGACGACGAGCGCGCCGCGGTCCGTGACCGCCACGGCGTCACCGATCACGTCGTCGCCGTTCCGGCGCTGGACGCGCACGCGCTCGCCGAGCGTCGCGCTCCGGTCGCGCCACGCGTCGACCGCCGCCTCGAAGCCGGCGTCGGACTCGACGCGCGACGACCAGTCCAGGAGGCGGTCGTGGAGCGTCGCCGCGACCTCGGTCTCGTCCACGTCGCCGACCTCGTTCCGTAGCGTCGTCACCGGCCGGTCGACGTCGAGGTCGTCGGGCGCGGGGTTCGCGTTCACGCCGACGCCGAGCACCGCAAAGGAGAGGTCGGCGTCGGCCGGGTCGGTACCAGGGAGCACGTCGTCGACGGGCTTGCCCGCAATCGGCACCTCGTCGACGACGGCCTCCGTGAGGACGCCACAGAGTTTCGCGCGCTCGCCGTCCGACTCGACGACCACGTCGTTGGGCCACTTTAGGCGGGCGTCGGCGCCGAACGCCTCGGCGGTCTCCGCGGCGGCGAGGCCGCCGGCGAACGTGAGACGGCCGACGTGGCGCGCGTCGAACGCCGGCCGAACGAGCGTACTCGACCAGACGCCGCCCGGCGGAGACGCCCAGACGTTCCCGGTGCGACCGCGGCCCGCGGTCTGCTCGTCGGCGACGACGAACGTCCCGTGAGCCGCGCCGTCTCTGCCTTCGGCTCGCGCGACGTCGTTCGTGCTCGGACACGACTCCCGGTGGACGAGCGGCGCGTCGACGCGCTCGCGCAACTCGTCGGGGTCGATTGGCATGCCGCGACGTTCGCGGCGACCGAGAAAAAAGCCCGCGTTACACGACCGCGCCGGCGTACAGCACGACGACGAGGAAGATCCAGACGGCGTCGACGAAGTGCCAGTACATCGAGACGGTGCTCACCGAGGTGTGGCGCTCGGCCGAGTACTGACCCTGGAACGCGCGCACGGTGATGATACCGATGAGAACGGCGCCGAGCGTGACGTGGAGGCCGTGCAGCCCGGTCAGCCCGAAGAACGCGCTCTCGAACATCCCGCCGGAGAACGTGAGGCCCTCGTGGACGATGAACTCGTAGTACTCGTAAATCTGGCCGGCGATGAACACCACGCCGAGGACGAGCGTGGACACGAGCAACGCGAGGAAGCGACTCCGGTTGCCCTTCCGGAGCGCGACGTGCGCGAAGTGCAGCGTGAAACTCGACACCACGAGGATGGCGGTGTTCCCGATGACGAGCGCGCCGAGGAAGCCATCGGGGACGGCCTCGACGGCGGTCGTCCACTGGCTCCCCGCGCGGATGAAGAAGTAGTAGACGAACCCGGCGCCGAACGTCGCGATTTCCGTGCCGAGGAACAGCATCATCCCCCACCG
The DNA here is from genome assembly GCF_021233415.1 of Halobacterium litoreum. Taxonomy (NCBI): domain Archaea; kingdom Methanobacteriati; phylum Methanobacteriota; class Halobacteria; order Halobacteriales; family Halobacteriaceae; genus Halobacterium; species Halobacterium litoreum. The sequence goes on from NZ_CP089466.1 coordinate 1,701,784, forward strand.
GAGCGCGCTGTTGTGTCCGGCGTCCTTGCTCCAGTACGCCTTCACGAACGCGTGGTAGACCCAGCCGTAGAGCCCCGTGAGGAAGGCGAACGTGCTGGCCACGAACACGCCCGGTCCGACCATCGGCCCGACGAGCGCGTTCTGCCCGCGCCCGAGTACGTACAGCGCGGCGCCGAGGTAGAAGCCGGCGGCGCCGAGCGCGGTGATGAATGGCCACCAGCTGGCCTCGCCGAAGCCCTTCGGCCAGTCTTCCACGGCCGGTAGGTGGTGCCCGTGGTCCTCCGTCGAATCGTCCGCTACGCTCATACCAGCGGCTTGCGTGGCGAGCACTAAAAACCCATCCAACCGCGTCGGGCCCGACGCCGGACCGGAATCCTCAGGGGCGACCGCGACCAAGCGCCGCGCATGTACCGTCGCGGGGCGCGCGTCGCCGGTGTCGTCGTCGGACTGTCGCTCGTGTGCGGGGTCGCGCTCGCACACGGGGGGAGTCTCCGCAACGCCACCCAGCAGGAACTCGCGGTGCCGACGTGGCTGTTCCTCTCGACCGGCGGCGCGGTCGTCGGCGCGTCGTTCCTGCTCGCGAGTTTCGTCACCGACCGCGCGTTCGTCGCCGCCGTCCACGAGTGGCGGCGAGCGATTCCCGTCCCGCGGCGAGCGCTCGCGTGGGCCGGTCGCGTCGTCGGCGTCGGCGGGTTCGCGCTCGTCCTCGGCACCGGCTTCGTCGGGCCGACGGACGAACTCCGGAACGCCGCCGTGATGGTCGTCTGGGTCGGCTGGTGGGCCGGGTTCGTGATGGCGACGTACCTCGTCGGGAACGCGTGGCCCGCGGTCGACCCGTTCCGCACGCTCTCGCGGCCCGTCGAGTGGGCGCGAGCGCGGCTGTCCGGACACACGGCGGGCGTATCGACCGAGCGCGGCGCGTGGGCGAGCGCGGCGCTCCTCCTCGCGCTCGTCTGGGTCGAAATCGTCAGTCCGCTCGCCGAGGAGCCGCGACTGCTCGCCGCGGCCGCGGTCGGCTACCTCGCGGTCGCCGTCGCCGGCGTGGCCGTCGTCGGGCACGGCGCGTGGTTCGAGCGCGTCGACCCGCTCGCGCGCCTGTTCCGGATGTACGGCGCGGTCGCACCGATTCAGCGAACCGACGACGGCATCCGCCTCCGGTTGCCCGCGACCCGTCTCAGCGAGCGCGTGGTGACGACTCGCGGCGGCGTCGCGTTCGTCGTCGCCGTCCTCTGGGGGACGACCTACGACGGCCTCGTCGGCACGCCCGCGTGGGCGTCGTTCGCGCGAGAACTCGTCTCGCTCGGCGTCCCCGCGCCCGTCCTCTACCCCGCGGCGCTCGCCGGCGGCTTCGTCGTGTTCCACCGCGTCTACTGGTGGGCCGCCCGGAAGGCCTGCGAGACCGCGCCGACGTACGACGACCCGGAGACGCTCGCGGTCCGGTTCGCGCCGTCGCTGCTCGCCATCGCCGCCGGCTACCACCTCGCGCACTACCTCGTCTACTTCCTCTCGCTGTCGCCGTCGCTTGTCGGCGCGGTCCTCGCGCCCCTCGACCCGCCCGTCGCGCGCACGCTCGTCCTCCCGAGTTGGGTGTCCGGCGTCGGCGTCGCCGCCGTCCTGCTCGGCCACCTGCTCGCCATCTGGGTCGCCCACGGCACCGCCTACGACCAGTTCCCCGGTCGCCTGCAGGCCATTCGGAGTCAGTACCCGCTGACCGCCGCGATGGTGTTCTACACGATGACCAGCCTCTGGATAATCGGCCAACCCAGCGTCACCCCACCGTTCCTATGACACGACAGACGCCACCCGAGGACGCTCCGCGGTGTTCGTACTGCGGCGACGCGTTCCCCGACGAACGCCTCCGCGACCTCCACCGCGGCCTCGAACACTACGACCGCATCGACGACGACGAACGCGACGCCTACGAGGACGCCTACCGCGACGAGGAGACCGACCTCCGGTCGTTCCGCATCCGCGCGCTCGCCGCGCTCGTCGTCCTCTACTTCGGGTTCCTCATCCTCTACGCGCTCGTCACGCTGTGACGGAAGCGATGGGTTTCTAACGCGGCGCGCCGAACGTCCCCGTATGGCCGAACAACAGGAAGCGGGGTTGAGCGACCAGTACACTCGCGCCAGTCCGTGGCCGATTCCCGTCGTGCTCGGCATCGTCATCTCCGAAATCGGCATCGTGTTCGACGGACTCCTCCCCGTCGCCGTCGGCGGACTGTTGTTGTTCGCCGTGAGCGTCGTCGGCATCCTCCGGGAGTCGGACTTCTCGCGCACGCTCTGGAAACCCGCGCTCGTCGTCGCCGTCCTGTTCGGCGCGGCCGGCGGCGCGCTGTACGGGTGGACGGCGGCCGACGCCCGCGGTCTCGCGCTCCTCGGGAGCGCAGTCGTGGTCGCGGCCGGGTCGCTCGCGGCGTTCCTCTACGAGACCGAACGGCTCTGAATCCTCAACCTATATTTGTTCGCCCCGACCTACTCCCGACAATGAGTTCCAGAATATTCACGAAGGACACGCTCCTCGACATCTCGGTCAACGTGATTCCGCTGGTCATCATGGCGTTCTTCATCGTGGTGTTCGTCGCGTTGAACCCGTGGGCCGGCGGCTTCACGCTGGAGCGCGTCCTCCAGTTCGTCCTCGTCGCGTGGATTCTCATCGGCCTCGCCGTGCTCACGTACGTCGCCGCCACGCGCATCGAGACCGGCGAAGAGGTCGAGCCGTGGCACGCCGGCATCGAGGAACACGAGGCGGCTGAAGAGACCGACGACGCGGACGCCGAGACGACAGACGCCGACGACGCGGACGACGAGTCGTAACCGAACGGCGCGCGGACGGACCTGTCAGCGACACACTCTGGTCGTCGTTCTGTCACGCGGTTCCCGTTCTCTCCTCGCCGCGACCAATCCTAAGCTTTCTTTACGGTCCGGTACTGACTGTTCGGCATGGCCTCGTCATCACTGGTGCTTACCGTCCTGATGGGGATACTCCTCGTCGGTGTGGCCGCTTTCCTCGCGCGCTTAGAGGACTGGCGGTCCTACACTCCCCTCAGCGACGTCGGCGGTGCGCTCGGGGAGCGCACCGACTACGGGCACGAAGAGAAACCGGGCGGTCTCATTCGGTGGTTCACCACGGTCGACCACAAGGACATCGGCATCCTCTACGGACTCTACGGCACGATCGCGTTCGCGTGGGGCGGCCTCGCCGTCCTCATCATGCGCATCGAACTCGTCGCACCGGGCGTGAACCTCATCAGCCCGAACCTCTACAACGGCTTCCTGACCAGCCACGGCATCACGATGCTGTTCCTGTTCGGGACGCCGATGATCGCGGCGTTCGGTAACTACTTCATCCCGCTTTTGATCGGCGCGGACGACATGGCGTTCCCGCGCATCAACGCCATCGCGTTCTGGCTGCTGCCGCCGGGCGCGCTGCTCATCTGGGCTGGCTTCTTCCTCCAGCCGCTGGGCGTCAACCCCGCGGCGACGTCGTGGACGATGTACACGCCGCTGTCCATCCAGATGCCGAGCCCCGCAATCGACATGATGTTGCTCGGGCTCCATCTCACGGGGGTCTCGGCGACGATGGGCGCGATTAACTTCATCGCGACCATCTTCACGGAGCGCGGCGACGACATCGGGTGGCCGCAACTCGACATCTTCTCGTGGACGATGCTCACGCAGTCGGGGCTCATCCTGTTCGCGTTCCCGCTGCTCGGCAGCGCGCTCATCATGTTGCTCCTCGACCGGAACTTCGGCACGACGTTCTTCACGGTCGCTGGCGGCGACCCCATCCTCTGGCAGCACCTGTTCTGGTTCTTCGGCCACCCCGAAGTGTACATCCTGGTGCTCCCGCCGATGGGGCTGGTCAGTCTCATCCTGCCGAAGTTCTCCGGCCGGAAACTGTTCGGATTCAAATTCGTCGTCTACTCCACGCTCGCAATCGGGGTGCTGAGTTTCGGCGTGTGGGCTCACCACATGTTCACCACGGGCATCGACCCGCGCCTGCGGGCTAGCTTCATGGCGGTGTCACTCGCCATCGCGATTCCGTCCGCGGTGAAGGTGTTCAACTGGATTACGACGATGTGGAACGGTCGGCTCCGCCTCACCGCGCCGATGCTGTTCTGCATCGGGTTCGTCCAGAACTTCATCATCGGCGGCGTCACGGGCATCTTCCTCGCGGCGATTCCCGTCGACCTCATCCTCCACGACACCTACTACGTCGTCGGTCACTTCCACTTCATCGTGTACGGCGCCATCGGCTTCGCGCTGTTCGCGGGGACCTACTACTGGTTCCCGATGTTCACGGGCCGGATGTACCAGAAGCGCCTCGCGCACGCTCACTTCTGGCTGGCGCTCGTCGGGTCGAACCTGACGTTCCTCGCGATGCTGTGGCTCGGCTACGGCGGCATGCCGCGCCGGTACGCGACGTACCTGCCGCGGTTCGTGGACGCCCACCAGATTGCGACGTTCGGAGCGTTCCTCATCGGCATCAGCACCCTGTTCTGGCTGTGGAACATGGTCGTCTCCTGGAAGGAGGGGACGAAAGTCGACTCCGCGGACCCGTGGGACCTCGAGAACCACGGACAGAAGACCAAGGAGTGGACGTGGTTCGAAGCGAAGCGCAAGAAGCCGGTTCCGGACGGCGGCGACGACGAGGACGCCGACCCGCAGTCCGCGGACTGACGCGGTAGCGACTCTTCTCTCGGTGTTTCGTTCGGCTACGACAGCGACGGTGCGAGGACGAGCACGAAGCCGGTGACGAACATCAGTACCGCGAGGCCGCCGAGCAACAGGAGCAGTACTTCTTTGTCTTCCATACCGTTGAGTTGCGCGCGACACCGCAAAAGGCTACTCACTCGGTCGCCTACGGGCGAGTGTGAACGAACGCGAGCGAGGTGGACGGCGCGTCGTCCTCTGGATGTACGCGGGTGCGGTGGCCGTCGCGGGCATCTTCGGGTACTTCCTGGGTGTCATCGTGTACGGAAGCGGCGGGCCGACCGGGCCACTCGCCGAGGGGCCCGCGCCGCAGTACGGGACGTTCGGCCCGGTGACCTTCGAGTTGACGCCGCTGAATCTCGCGCTGTTCGGCGTCGTGATGGTCGGCACCATGCTCGGCGTGGCGCTGGCGGCCATCGTGTACGTGTCGAACAGCGAGCGCGTCGCACAGTAGGTGTCGCCGCGGGTAGGTATTAGTGGGCGGGCGCCGTCGGTGGTGGTATGGACGTTCGAGAAGCGACCAGCGCGGACGCCGAGGGGATTCGTCGAGTAGCCAGTGCCTCCCTCGAGGCGACGTACGCCGACGCGCTCGGCGAGGACGTCGTGGCCGAGGCCGTCGACGAGTGGTACCGGAACGGCCGTCTCGCCGACCGGCTCGACGACGAGAGCGTCCAGTTCCTCGTCGCGGCGGACGACGGCGACGTGGTCGCGTTCTCGGAGAGCGAACTCGACGGGGACGCGGCGGCGGCCATCGAGTGGCTGCACGTCCACCCCGACCACCGGGAACGGGGGTTGGGCGTGGAGTTGCTGGAGCGCACCGAAGCCGAGTTGCTGGAGCGGGGCGCGAACCGAATCGAGGGGCGGGTCATCGCGGCGAACCAGTCGGGCAACGAGTTCTACCAGGACCACGGTTACGTGCGGACGGGCGCGCGGACGCTGTCGGTGGCCGGCAGCGACCACACGGAGAACCTCTACGTGAAACTTCCCGAGAGCGAGGACCCCACCCTAATCGAACCGCGGGAGACCGCGGAGGGGACGCTGTACGTGGCGTTCGACGAGCGCGAGCGCGGCTCGAAGGCGCCGTTTTACTCGGCGTACCGCACCGAGGACCGGAACGACCGGTTCGGGTTCTACTGCGCGAACTGCGAGTCCGTGGACACGTCGATGGATTCGATGGGGCGCGTGGAGTGTGCGAACTGCGGGAACAAGCGCCGGGCGACGCGGTGGGACTCGGCGTACCTGTAGAGGCCTCGGGAGACGACGCCCCTCGAAAATACCAATTCGTAGTAACGAATTTGGTGGTTCGGACCGATTCGACGGTATGGACCTGACGGAGTACGAGGGCGCGAGTCCGGCGACCGACGCGTCGGCCACCGTGGAACACGTCACGCACCACCGCCGGTGGTCGCCGAAGCGCGAGTCGCGGGACGACTGCCCGAACTGCGGGGAAGAGTTCGAACTCGCGGACCGCCACGTCCTCGTCACGCTCACGCGCGGGAACGCCGACGCGGGCGAACGCCACTATTTCTGTGACGCGGCCTGCGTCGGCGAGTGGCTGAACGGCGACGCCACCTAGTCCTGGACGCTCTCCCGGATGTCCTCGACGATTTCGGGGTTGCGGAGCGTGGAGGTGTCGCCGAGTCCCTCGTCGTTGGCGATGTCTTCGAGGAGACGGCGCATGATTTTGCCGGAGCGAGTCTTCGGGAGTTCCGGCGTGAACACGACGGACTCGGGGCGCGCGATGGGGCCGATTGCGTCCTCCACCCCCTCGACGATGGCGGCCTCCATCTCGTCGTCGCCCTCGTAGCCGTCTTCGAGGATGACGTAGGCGTAGACGGCCTCCCCTTTCACCTCGTGTGCGCCGCCGACGACGGCGGCTTCGGCGACGCCCTCGACGCCGACGATGGCGGACTCGATTTCCATCGTGCCGAGGCGGTGCCCGGAGACGTTGATGACGTCGTCCACGCGCCCGAGCACGGTGATGTAGCCGTCGTCGTCTATCTTCGCCCCGTCCTCCGGGAAGTACACCCAGTCCGACGGGTCGTCGGAGTCGGTGTCCGAGTACTCAGTCCAGTACTCGGAGACGAACCGCTCGTCGTTGTTGTACAGCGTGCGCAACATCCCCGGCCACGGCTTGTTCACCGTCAAGTAGCCGGCTTTCCCCGCGTCGACCTCCTCGCCGGCGGCGTCGACGACGCGCGCGTCGATACCCGGGAGCGGGCGGCCTGCCGACCCCGGTTTCATCGTGGAGATTCCCGGCAGCCCCGTCACCATCATGCCGCCGGTCTCGGTCTGCCACCACGTGTCTACGATGGGACAGTCCTCGTTGCCGACGTGCTTGTAGTACCACTTCCACGCACGCGGATTGATTGGCTCGCCGACGGTCCCGAGCAGGCGCAGCGAAGAGAGGTCGTGTCCCTCGGGGTACTCCGAGCCCCACTTCATGAACGCCCGGATGGCGGTCGGGGCGGTGTAGAACTGGTCGGCCTCGTACTCCTCGACGATTTCCCACATCCGGTCGCGCTCCGGGTAGTCGGGCGTCCCCTCGTACATCATCGTCGTCGTGCCGAGCGCGAGCGGGCCATACACGATGTAGGAGTGACCGGTAATCCAGCCGATGTCGGCGGGGCAGAAGTACGTGTCCTCGGGTTTCACGTCCAGGACCGCCTGGCTCGTCCACGCGACGTACGAGAGGTAGCCGCCGGTCGTGTGCTTGACGCCCTTGGGCTCCCCGGTCGTCCCCGAGGTGTACATCAAAAACAGCATGTCCTCGGCGTCCCGCGTCACCGGCTCGACGGCGGTGCCGGACTGCTCGGCGACGAGGTCGTCGTAGTCGTACTGGTCGTCGCCGAGGCCGTGCCCGAAGCCGTCGTCGCCGAGGCGGTCCACCACGACGGTCTCGGTGTCGTGTCCGACGCCGTCGAGGCCCTCGTTCGCTTTCCCGAGGTGGTCGAGGGGGTCGCCGCGCCGGTAGTAGCCGTCACAGGTCACGAGATAGTCGGAGTCGGCGGCGTTCATGCGCGTCGCGAGCGCGTCCGCGGAGAACCCCGCGAACACCACGGAGTGAGGCGCACCGATGCGCGCACACGCCAACATCGCAATCGGGAGTTCGGGAATCATCGGGAGGTACATCGTCACCACGTCGTCCTCCTCGACGCCCAACGCCCGCAGCGCCGCCGCGAACTCGTTGACCTCGTCGTAGAGGTCTCGATACGTGTACGTTCGGTTCGCCTCGTCTGTCGGTTCGCCCACCCACTCGATGGCGACTTCGTCGCCGCGCTCGTCGAGGTGGCGGTCGACGCAGTTGTAACTCGCGTTGAGTTCGCCGCCGGTGAACCACTCGTAGAACGGCGGATTCGAGTCGTCTAGCACCTCGTCGTACTCGGTCTTCCAGTCCAGCAGGTCGGCGGCGCGCTCCCACGCCCCCGGCCAGTTCTCCTCGAACTCCTCGTAAATCTCGGGGTCCGAGACGTTCGCCTGCTCGACGAACGATTCGGGCGGTTCGAAGGAGTCCTGTTCCGCGAGGCGGGCTTCGAGTTCTGGGTCTTCGGACATCGTTCGAGATATGGGTTACCATACCAATAAGGGTTAGTGGCGCGACCAGACGGCCCGCGTCGACGGGCGGCGTGCCGCCACGTGTCGTTTCACCGGAACGTTCTTCAAGTGGTGGTGTGAGACCGACTCATGGCACAACGAACCAGGACCAGTTCGTCGCTCGACACCGACCACGCGATCGCCGCCTCGAAGTACGCAGTCGGCGCGTACGTCGCCGGTCTCGCGGTGACCGTCGTCGTGCTGGCCATCTTCGTCGACGGCTTCGACTTCGACGTCTTCGGCATCGGTGCGACGTTCTACGGCGCGCACAACGTCGATATCGGCACGTCGATGCTGAGCCTGAACTTCCTCCAGGCGGCCACGTCCCAGGAGAGCGCGCTCGAAATCCTCTGGGCGGTGCCGCCAATCGTGCTCGCGTTCGCCGGCTACACCTTCGCGAACACGCGCGCCGGCCAGTCGGTCGGGAGCGAACCGATGGACGGCGCGAAAGCCGGCGCGCTCGTCGCCGTCGGCTACCTCGTGCTCGCCGTCGTCGGGACGTTCGTCTTCACCGAGGGGAACGCCTCGCCGAAACTCGGGGACTCCGTGATCTTCATGGGCGTGCTCTACCCCGTCGTGTTCGGCGGTATCGGCGGCTACCTCTCGCGGTGACGGCGCGGAGAAAAACTGCGTTCGACGGTCAGGCGACCGCGGCGGTCTCCTGGTAACTCCCGAACTCGTCCTCGAACACCTGCATGATTTCGCCCATCGTGGCGTACGCCTTCACCGCGTCCACGATGTACGGAATCGTGTTCTCGTCGGCGTGGATGGCGTCGCGGAGCGCGTCGAGGGTCGCCTCCACCTCGCTGTCGTCGCGGTCTTCCTTGACGGATGCGAGGCGGGAGAGCTGGCGCTCCCGCGTCTCGTCCTCGTCGACGTGGAGCAGGTCGGGGCTGGTGTCCTCCTCTATCTCGTACTCGTTGACGCCGACGACCGTCTCCTCGCCGTCGTCCACGCGGGACTGGTACTCGTAGGCGGACTCCTGAATCTCGCGGTGGAAGTACCCCTCCTCGATGCCCGTGAGGACGCCGTCGCGGACGGAACCGTCGCCCATCTCCTTGATCTCCTCGATGTACGCCATCGCCTCCTCCTCGACCTCGTCGGTGAGGGACTCGACGGCGAAACTGCCGCCGAGCGGGTCGACGATGTCGGCGGCGCCGGACTCCTCGGCGATAATCTGCTGGGTGCGGAGCGCGACCCGCACGGCCTCCTCGCTTGGGAGCGCGAGTGCCTCGTCGAAGGAGTTCGTGTGGATGCTCTGAGAGCCGCCGAGGACGGCCGCCAGCGCCTGTAGGGTGACGCGAGCGATGTTGTTCTTGGGCTGCTGGGCGGTCAGGCTCTGTCCGGCGGTCTGCGTGTGGAACTTGAGTTCCTTCGACGCGTCGGCCTCGGCGTCGTACCACTCGTCCATCACGCGGGCGTAGATGCGGCGGGCGGCGCGGAACTTCGCCACCTCCTCGAAGATGGAGTTGTGGGAGTTGAAGAAGAAACTCAGCGTCGGCGCGAACTCGTCGACGTCGAGGCCGCGCTCCATCGCGTCCTCGACGTACGCGAAGCCGTCCGCGAGCGTGAACGCGAGTTCCTGGACCGCGGTCGACCCGGCCTCCCGGATGTGGTAGCCCGAAATCGAGATGGGGTGGAACTTCGGCGTCTCCCCGGCGCAGTACTCCACCACGTCGGTGACGAGGTCGAGCGAGGACTCGGGCGGCGTCACCCACTCCTTCTGCGCGATGAACTCCTTGAGCATGTCGTTCTGGAGGGTGCCTCGAATCTCCTCGCGGGGGACGCCCTGCTGGTCGGCGAGCGCGAGGTACATCGCGTAGATGACCGGCGCGCTGGGGTTGATGGTGAAGGAGGTCGAGACCTCGTCGAGGTCGATGCCGTCGAACAGAATTTCCATGTCGCGGAGCGTGTCCACGGCGACGCCCTCCTTCCCGACTTCTCCGAGGCTCATCGGGTCGTCGGAGTCGAGTCCCATCAGCGACGGCATGTCGAAGGCCGTCGACAGCCCGGTCTGGCCCTCGTCGATGAGGTAGTGGAAGCGCTCGTTGGTCTCCTCGGCGGTGCCGAAGCCCGCGAACTGGCGCATCGTCCACGTCCGGCCGCGGTAGCCGGTCGGGTAGACGCCCCGAGTGTACGGGAACTCGCCGGGGAACCCGAGGTCCTCGTCGTAGTCGGTGTCGGCCACGTCCTCGGGCGTGTAGAGTCGACCCACCTCCATGTTCGAGACCGTCGCGAACCGGTCCTTTCGCTCGCCGTAGGCGTCGAGTACCGGGTCGAGTGTCTCCTCCTCCCAGTCCTCGCGCGCCTCGCGGATGTCAGCGAGGTCGTCCTCGTCGTACATGCCTGTAAGGTCTGGTGGAAGCCTGATAGAGGTTTCGAGGCAAAATTGGCGCGACCCGGAAGCGGCCGGGCGAACGCGTCAGTAGTGGCCCATGACGCCCTCGCGGCGCGCCCACCGCTGGCAGTAGTAGAACGCGGCGTACCCGAGCGCGAGGTAGCCGACGGCGGTGGCGACGAGCACGCCGAGTTCGCCGGCGGGGAACTCCCAGAGCGCGACGCCGTCTCTCATCGCGGCCTGGAGCAGTTGGCTGCCCTGTGCGAGGGGCACCCACTTCAACAGCGGGTACTGGTCGACGGGCGCCGCGATGAGCGCGACGAACACGAACTGCATTATCTGGAAGAGGTTCTCGACGCGCTTGAACCGAATCGCGAGGCCGCCGAGCGCGAACCCGACGCCGAGCGCGGGCGCGACGGCGAGCACGCCGAGGGGAAGCAGCGTGAGCGGGTTGACCGCGAGCCACGTCCCGGTGAGCGTCATCATGAACAGCAACACGAGCGCCCCGGTGAAAAACGAGACGAGGACGTTCACGACGGTCTTCGCGAGCATCACCGGCCCGAACCCGAACGGCGACATGAACAACTGTTCGAGGGTGCCCCACTGGGACTCGCGGGTGACGTTCCAGGAGAGCCCGGAGAACGCGCTCATCGACAGCGACCACAGCAGATAGCCGACGATGATGCCGCCGATGGTGTCCGAGATGGCGGCGGGCGCGATGGCCCGGCCGCCGAGGAACACGCCGGCGAAGAGGATGAACATCGTCGCAATCTGGGAGAAGAAGTTCACCGGGTACCGAATCATCAGGAGGACGCGCTTGCGCAGGGACGCGCGACAGAACCGCAGGTAGCCACGGGCGCCGGTGTCGATGTCGCCGGCGGGCGCGGCGGCGCTCATTCCCCGTCACCTCCGGGGGCGCGGCCGGTCACGTCGAGGAACACGTCCTCCAAATCGGGTTCGAGGCCGTCCACATCGAGCAGCGTGCAGTCGGCGTCTCGGAGGACGTCGAGGACCCCGTAGAGCGTGTGGTCGTCGGCGAGTGTCACCTCGAAGCGCGTGCGGTCGGCGAGGGCCTCCCAGTTCTCCACGATGAACGCGCGTTCGAGTCGGTCGCGCGCCCGCTCGGAGACCGCGCCCTCGACTTCCAGTTGGTAGGCCTGCGTCTCGAAGACGCCGACGAGGTCCTCGACGGCGTCGTCGGCGATGACTTCGCCGTCAGAGAGGATGACCACCCGGTCACAGACCTGCTCGACCACGTCCATGTCGTGACTGGAGAGGACGACCGTGATGGACTCCTCGTCGGCGAGCCGTCGGAGTTCTCGCCGGAGTTCCACGGACGCCTCCACGTCGAGCCCGAGCGTCGGTTCGTCGAGGAACACGACGTCCGTGCCGCGCGCGAGCGTCGCCGCCAGCGACACCTTCTGTTTCTGGCCGCGGGAGAGTTCGTTGACCGCTTCGTCCGCCTTCTCGGCGAGGTTGAATCGGTCGAGGAGTTTGTCGTGCCGGGCGCGGGCGGCCTCCGGGTCGTTGCCGCCGAGCGCGGCGAAGAACTCGAGGTTCTCGCGGACGGTGAGTTTCCAGTAGGTGTTCCGCGCGCCCTCCAGCATCGCGCCGACGTGCTTGTAAACGCCGCGGGGGTTCTCGTGGGCGTCCACGCCGGCTATCTCGACGGTGCCCGAGGAGGGAACGACGAGACCGAGGACGGACTTGATGGTGGTCGTCTTCCCGGCGCCGTTCGGACCGAGCACGCCGACGACTTCGCCGCGGTTCACCTCGAAGGAGACGCCGTCGACGGCCTGTACCGCGTCCTCGCCGTCGCCGTACGTCTTCCGGAGGTCGTCCACTGCGAGCACCGTCTCGCTCTCGGGGGCCGACTCGTCGGGCGGTCGTTCTCGCTGTGTCGCCTGACTCATGGACACATCCAGCGCTCGGGTGGGCATAATGGTTTCCAGAATGAACGTTCTGTTTCTCCGCTTCCAGAACGAACGTTCTCTAAGCGTTCTGACTGGAGTGGGGTTTTTGCCGGTCGGGGAGCGAGTCCCGAACATGACCGACGCCGACGCCGCCGCAGACGCCTTCGACGTGCTCTCGGACCCCTCGCGGGTCGCCATCCTCTGCGAACTCGCCGACCGCGTCCACGCGATTGAGGGCAACCCCGTCGAGTTCTCGGAACTCCGGCGCGCGACCGGGTTCGACGACGCCGGCCGCTTCAACTACCACCTCGGGAAACTCCGCGACCGGTTCGTCGTCAAACGCGAGGACGGCTACGTGCCGACGGCGGTCGGACTGAAAGCAATCGGCTCCGTGGAAGCCGGGACGTACACGAACGACCTCGAAGCGCGCTCGGGAACCATCGACTACGACTGCCCGTCGTGTGGCGACCCGCTCACGGCGACCTACGAGGACCAAACCGTCACCGTCGAGTGCGAGAGCGAAGCGAACGCGACGACGGTGCAGACCGCGGTTCCGCCCGCCGCGGCGGCCGACGCCACCATCGAGGACATCGTGGCGTTCGTCGTCGGCGACATCCAGCGCGACGTGGAAGCGCTCGTCGACGGCGTCTGCCCGATGTGCTCCGGGCGCGTAGTCACGGGCCCGATAGAGCGCGGGGAGGCCGCCCACCTGAACGTCGAGTTGGACTGCGAGAACTGCTGGATGTCGACCCGACTCCCGGTCGGCGTCGCGGCGCTCCGACACCCCGCCGTCGTCGCCCTGTTCTACGACCACGGCGTCGACGTCCGCGACCGCTTTCTCACCGACTTCGAGTTCGTCGGCGCGCGCGAGGACGCCAAAATCGTCGTCGAAGACCCGGTAGAAGTCGAACTGACCGTCTCGGTCGGCGGCGACGCGGTGACGCTCCGCATCGACGACGACCTCGACGTACGAGAAGTCTGAGTGCCGGCGACGCGCGGACTACTGGAGGCGTTCGACGGTCTCCACGAGCGGGTGGCGCGCGTAGTCCACGACGTTGATGTCCTCGATGGACTCCAACCCCTCCTTGTTCGCGGTGCGCGCCATCCCGAGGTCCACGCGCTTCCCGAGCACGATGACGTACGCGTCCATCTCCTCGACGCCCGAGCGCTCGGCCGCCATCACGCGATGGTGGCCGTCGGCGAGCAGCAGGTCGCCGTTCTCGCCGTCGCCGTTCCCGCCGTTGTCGATGACGACCAGCGGCTCCGCGAGGCCGTGTTCGAGTTCGTAACTCCGCCCCTCCAGTTCGTCCGCGTACACCTTTCCCTGGGTCGGCACCAGGTCTGCGAGGTCGACCGTGCGGCGCTCCTCGCTCGCCTCGACGCCGTGAATCGTCTCCAGCGTGCGCTTGAGTTTCCCGACCTTCTCCGGGGTCGCGCGCTCTATCTGCGAGCGGATGACGTCGGAGTTCGAGATGATGCCGACGAGGTTCCCCGCGTCGTCGACCACCGGGAGTTTCTGGATGCCCGACCGCAGGATGACGCGGGCCGCGTCGTTGACGTCCATCTCGGGGTGTGCGACCACGAGGTCGTCGCTCATCACCTTGAACACGAGTTCCCCGGGGTCGGAGAGCAGGAGGTCGCGGGCCGACACGAACCCCTCGACGCGGCGGCCGTCACACACCGGGAAGCCGTTGTGTTCGCTCTCCGCGATACGTTGTGCCACGTCCCGCACGGTGTCGTCCGGCGACACCGTCGCCACGTCCCGAGTCATGTAGTCCCCCACGACCGGCTTGTCCCCGTTGTGTTCCAGCGCCTCGTCCATCGCCCCCACGTAGGGCGGCGACCGTCAAAAACTCACTCCCCGCGAATCGCGTCGAAGAAACGCGTCGCGACCACGTCCTCGACCATCTCCGTCAGCGTCGCCTCCGCCTCTTCGCCCACGTCGTCGAACAGGCCGAGAGGGAGTTGGGCGCCCGCCATGTCGGCGTGCCCGCCCGCGGAGCCGATGTCACCGAACGCCGACCGCAACACCTCACCGAGGTCCACTTCCTTCCCGCGGGAGCGCGCGGAGACGTAGATAGTGCCGTCGGCGTACCCGTACACGAACGTCACCGTCACGCCGCGCATCGCGAGCAGGCGGTCGGCGGCCTGCGCGAGCGTGTCCCGGTCCGCGATGGCGCCGACGCAGGACGCCAGAATCGACCCGTCGAGTTCCCGGTTGCGGATGGCGCGCGCGATGGTGTCGAACGTGTCCGCGCTCATCGACGGGCTCTCGATGCGCTCTAGGATGTCGATGTCGGCCCGCGGCAGCAGCCACGCCCCCGCCTCGAAGTCGTCGGTCGTGATTTCGCGCGCGAAGTCCTTCGTGTCCACGCGAATCCCGTACAGCAACCCGGTCGCCACCGCCGTCCCGAGGTCGAGGCCGTAGCCGCGCACGTACTCCACGAGAATCGTACTGGACGCGCCGACGTCCTCGCGGATGTCCACGAAGTCCGCGTCCACGTCGCCCTTCGGCGGGTGGTGGTCGACGACGATGGATATCTCGGTCTCCGGGTCGAGTTGGTCGTTCACGCCGGGCGCCGAGTGGTCGACGAGCGCCACCGCGTCGAAGTCCAGGTCGTCCTCCGGGCTGACGTTGCGCACCTGCAGTTCGAGGAGGTTCACGAACGCGCGGTTCTCCTGGTGGGAGATATCCCCGAAGTAACACGCCTCCGTCGGGACGCCCGCATCCTCCGCGATGCGCTGGAGGCCCACGGCCGCAGCGATGGCGTCCGGGTCGGGGTTGTCGTGCATGAACACGCCGAGTGTCCCGTCGATGCCGTTCAGCGTCTCGCGGAGCGCCTGCAATCGCTCGGACGCCCCAGAGGCCGTCAACTCCTCGACGCGGTCGAGAATCGCCTCGCCGGGGTCCACCACGCGGTCCGCGAGCGCGTCGAGTTCCCGCCGGTCGACGTCGGTCGCGTCGAACCCCAGGTACGCCACCAACTCGGCGTCCGGGTACACCTCGCGGGCGGCCTCGGCCGCGAGCCGATTCGTGTCCGCGGCGTCGGTCGCCACCACCACCACGTCGACGTCCTGTTCGACGTGCCGAATCGCGTCCGGGTCCGTGACGTCCCTGACTTCGGCGGCGACCTTCTCGTTTCGCAGCGACTCCACTCGGCTCTCGTCGCCGTCGAGGACGAACAGCTCGCCACGCCACTCCGAGAGCGTCTCGACGAGAGCGTGGCCCGTCGTCCCACAGCCCAACACGAGCCGAGAAACCATTCGGTGTAGCGGTATCGACTGCGACCGCTAAAAGGTACCGCTGTGGGGGCGCGCCGGCGTCAGGCGCCGAACAGCGCGCCAGCGGCGTGAATCGCGGTCTGCGCGACGGGGTCGAACGCGACCAGCAACACGACCGTCGCCACGGCAGCGGCGACGACCGCCGCGTACAGGCCGGTCGGCGTGCCACGCAGGTCGAGGTCGCCGTCAGGCTCCTCGATCCAGAGCGCCTTCACGACCCGGGAGTAGTAGAACAGCGACAACGCGCTGTTGATGGCCGCGACGGCCGCGAGCCACGCGAACCCGGACTGCACGGCACCAGCGAACAGCAGGTACTTCGAGAGGAAGCCGCCGCCGACCGGCAGGCCGGCGAGGCTGAACATGAACACGGTCATCGCGACAGACGCCACGGGGGCGCGCTTCGCGAGGCCGTTGTAGTCCTCGAACGTCCGTCCGACGCCCCAGTACTCGGCGAGCGCGACGAACAGGAACGCGCCCGTGTTCATGAAGCCGTAGACGAGCAGGTGCATCATCGACGCGCCGAGCACGAAGGAGTTCTCCGCGCCCGCGCCGCTCTGGAGCGCGGCGAGGCCGATGAGCACGTAGCCCGCGTGCCCCACACTGGAGTACGCGAGCATCCGCTTGACGTTGTCCTGAGTCGCCGCGGCGAAGTTACCGAGCGTCATCGTGACGACGGCGAGCACCGCGAACAGCAGCGACCAGTCGACGACCGTGTTCGCCACGACCTCCAGCGGGAACGCGGTCGTGAGCACGCGGAACGCCACCGCGAACCCGGCGGCCTTCGACGCCGACGAGATGAACGCCGAAATCGGCGCGGGCGCGCCCTCGTAGGCCTCCGGCGCCCAGAAGTGGAACGGCACGGAAGCAGTCTTGAACGCGAACCCGCCGACGAGCATCACGATACCGAGGCCGAGCACGCCGGCGAACTCCGTGCCCGCGACCGTCTCGGCGACGCCCTGCAGGAGCATCGTCCCGGTGGCGGCGTACACGAGGCTGATACCGTACGCCATCACCGCGGAGGACAGCGCACCGACGAGGAAGTACTTCAAGCCGCCCTCGACGCTGCCCCGGTTCTTCTTCAGGAACGCGACCAGCGCGTACGACGGGAGGCTCGCGAGTTCGAGGCTCACGAACACCGTCACGAGGCTGTTGGCCGACGCCATCAGCGACATGCCGGTCGCGGCGAGCAACACGAGCGAGTAGTAGCCCGGCACGTTGTCCTCCTCCGCGACGTAGTCGTAGCTCGCGACCGCGACGAGGGTCGTGACGCTACCGACGACGAACGCGAAGAACAGGCTCAGTTCGTCGACGACGAGCGCGCCGTCGAACTGGACGAACCGGTACTCGTAGTCCACCGTCGCCGCCTTCGCGAGGAACCACGCGGCGACGCCGGCCGTCAGCGCGCTGCCGATGGTCGTGATGGACGCCAGCAGCGCGTTCTTCTTGCTCTTCGGTGCGATTGCGTCCACGCCCAACACGAGGAGCGCGGTCAGGCCCAGAATCAACTGGGGCGTCAGCGGCGAGAGTTCGGTCACAGGAACTCACCTCCGAACGGCGCGGCGATTGCAGACGGCATCGACTCCACCATCGGGTTGACGGCGTCCTGAATCATCCCGTAGAACAGGTCCGGCACGGTGCCGAGCAGGATGACCAGCAGGACGAGCACGACGATGGGCACGGTGTCGTGGGCCGACGCGGGCACGATGTCGTAGTCCGTGTCCGCGCGGAACGGCCCGAACAGCACGCGCTGCATCGCGAACAGCAGGTAGCCCGCGACGATGACGATGCCGAACATCGCCAGCGCCGTGAACAGTTGGGCGTACGCGAACGTCGCCTGGAACCCGCCGAGGAAGATGAACAGTTCCCCGGCGAACCCGGCCATCAGCGGGAGGCCCATGTAGCCGAACGCGGCGGCGACGAACACCGCCGCGGTGACGGGCATCCGGTCCGCGATACCGGAGAGGTCGCCGACCATGCGCGTGTGCGCCGTGTTGTAGATGACGCCGACGCACATGAACATCAGCCCCGAGATGAGGCCGTGGGCGACCATCTGGAACGTCGCGCCGCCGAGCCCGTACGTGTTGTACGCGACGAGCCCGAGAATCACGTACCCCATCGAGGACACGGAGGAGTACGCGACGATGCGCTTGAGGTCCTGCTGGGCGAGCGCGAGCATTGCGCCGTAGATGACGGACACCACGGCGAGCGCGGCGATGAACACCGCGTAGTCGCTCGCGACGCCCGGCAGCATCGTGAAGTTGAACCGGAGCAGGGCGTACGTCCCCATCTTCAGGAGGACGCCCGCCAGCATCACGGACGCCGGCGTCGGCGCCTCAACGTGGGCGTCCGGCAGCCACGTGTGCAGGGGCACCGTCGGCACCTTCACCGCGAACCCGAGGAACATCGCGAAGAACGCGACGACCTTCAGGGTCTCGGCGCCGAGGCCGTACGTCGTCTGGAACTCACCGGCGCGGAGCGCTTCCGCGATGGCCGGCAGGTCCATCGTCTGCACGGGCAGGGCGAACACGAGCGCCATGAACCCGATGAACATCACCAGCGAGGCGACGTTCGTGTAGACGAAGAACTTGATCGCGGCGTACTTCCGGCGCGGGCCGCCCCACACGCCGATGAGGAAGTACATCGGCACGAGGACGAACTCCCAGAAGACGAACCACACGAAGAAGTCCAGGGACGTGAACACGCCCAGCAGGCTCGCCTCCATGAACAGCATCAGGCCGTAGAACTGGCTCTGGCGCTCCTTGATGGGCGTCCACGCGCTCATGATGGCGAGCGACGTGAGCACCGTCGAGAGCACGACCAGCGGCATGCTGATGCCGTCCACGCCGACGTGCCAGTTCAGCGTGTACGGACCGACCGTGATCCACTTCGCCGTCGTCTCGAACGCGAGGCTCCCGCTCTCGAAGAGCGCGTTGCCGACCGCGTCGAACTGCGCGAACATCCAGAGGCTCCCCGCGACGGGGAGCAGACTGAGGCCGAACGCGAGTTTGCCCGCGATCTCGTCGGGCGCGAGCATCACTGCGACGGCCGAGATAAGCGTCACCGCGATGAGTGCTTCGATCATCATTCAGAACCACCCCCCGAGCAGGCCGAAGGCTACCAGCAACGCGATCAGTCCCAGCGTCAGCATGGCGGCGTAGTGAGTCACCACGCCGTCCTGAATGCGCTTGAGGCGGCTGCCGCTGAACAGGCTCACGCTACTGACGCCGTTGACGACGCCGTCGATGACACCCTGGTCGAAGGTGTCGGCGGCGCGCGCGACGGGGAGCGTGAGGCCCTCGGCGAGCCACACCTGGTACTCGTCCTGGTAGTAGTTGTTGTACAGTACCGTCTTCACCGAACCGAGTTTCTCCGTGTGCTCCTCGGGCGCGGGCTTGTTGTACAGCATCCACGCGAGGCCGGCGCCCGACAGCGCGAGCGCCAGCGACACCGCGGCCGGGACGAGCGGACCGATGTCCGCCGCCGTGTAGCCGGAGAAGTCGTGGAGCAGGTGGTGGTAGTGGTCGTAACCGAGCGCGGAGAACTCACTCATCTCGCCGATGGTGAGCCACTCCTTGAGGAACTCGATGTGCGCGCCCGTGACCTTCGCGACGGGCGTCATGTTCACGAGGCCGACCGTCGCGGCGAGCACGCCGAGCACGACCAGCGGGAACTTCACGTTCCAGCGCACGCCGTGGGGGTTCTCGGCGGTGTCGCTGCGGGGTTCGCCGTGGAAGGTGAGGAACACCATCCGGAACGTGTAGAAGCCCGTGAAGAACACGGCGAGCAGACCCATCGCGTACGCGGCGAGCAGAATCGGGCTCTCGCCGGCGCCGTAGATGAGCGTCTCGTAGAGAATCTCGTCTTTCGACCAGAAGCCCGCGAACGGCACGATGCCGGCGAGCGCGAGCGACCCGGAGAGGAACGTGTAGTACGTCACCGGCATCCGCTCCTTGAGGCCGCCCATGTCCCACATGTCCTCGTTGTGGTGCATCGCGATGATGACCGAACCGGCGCCGAGGAACAGGAGCGCCTTGAAGATTGCGTGCGTGAGCAGGTGGAACGACGCCGCGATGTAGCCACCCGCACCCAGTCCGAGCATGATGTAGCCGTACTGGCTGATGGTGGAGTACGCGAGCACCTGCTTGATCTCGTCTTTCACGACGCCCATGGACGCCGCGAACAGCGCGGTGAACCCGCCGACCAGCGCGATGAGCGCGAGGACGGTCGGGAGCAGGGAGTAGAACCCGTACATGCGCGCGACGAGGTAGACGCCTGCCGCGACCATCGTCGCCGCGTGAATCAGCGCGGAGACGGGCGTCGGACCCTCCATCGCGTCGGGGAGCCACGTGTGTAGCGGGAACTGCGCGGACTTCCCGATGACGCCGCCGAGCACGAGCAGGCCGAGAATCGCGAACCACGTCTGGGCGTCGAACCCGACGACGTCGAGGAACGACGCGACCTCGGTCGGCATCGTGCCCTCACCGCTCACGGCGAGCAGCGCCTGCTCGGCCATGTGCGGGAAGCTCTCGACGCCGCCGCCGGCGACGAACCGCGACGTGCCGAACGTCGCGAAGATGCCGACCACGCCGATGAGGAAGAAGTAGTCACCGAAGCGGGTGACGAGGAACGCCTTCTTCGCGGCGGAGGGCGGCCCCTGTTCGCGGAACCAGAACCCGATGAGCAGGTAGGAACACAGCCCCACCAGTTCGAAGAACATGAACGCCATCAGGAGGTTGTCCGCGACGACGAACGACAGCATCGAGAACGTGAACAGGCCGAGGCCGGCGTAGTACCGGGGGAGGCCCGACTCGTCCTCGTCGTTCATGTAGCCGAGGCTGAACACGTGGACGAGGAACGCGACCAGCGACACCACGACGAGCATCATCGCCGACAGCGGGTCGACGAGGAGGCCGAAGTGGAGGCTGAACGTGCCGTCACCGACGACCCACGTGTAGAGGGACTCGGTGTAGTAGTCTCCCTGACTCACCGTGAAGAACATCCACGCCGACAGCAGGAGTGAGCCAGCGGTCGCTACGACGCCGGGAATCGCGCCGCCCTTCGGCAGCAGCCGCGGGGCGAAGTACCCCACGAGCAGGGCGATGAGGAACGACGCGAACGGCAGCAACGGAATCGCGGGCGCGAAGTCGAATGCACCTACCATCTTACCACCTCATCGTCGTTGCGTTCCGCACGTCGATGTCGTCGAAGTTCCGGTACAACACGAGGATGATGCCGAGGCCGACGGCGACTTCGGCGGCGGCCAACCCCATCACGAACAGGCTGAACACCTGCCCGGTGAGGTTGCCGTAGAAGTGCGAGAACGCGACGAAGTTGATGTTCGCGGCGTTCAGCATCAACTCGACGCTGATGAGGAACATCAGTGCGTTCTCGCGCGTGAGCACGCCGAAGACGCCCGTGCAGAACACGGCCGCGGACAACAGGAGGTAGTACTCGACGGCGACCGCCATTATTCGCCGTCACCTCCCTGGTCGTCCCGCTTCGCGAGCAACACCGCACCCTCGAGTGCGGCGTCCAGCAGCAACGCGACGATGATGAACGAGGCGAGGAACCCCTCGCTGGCGACAACGCTGTCGCCGGCGGCGTCCAGCAGGCCGATGAGCGCGTAGCCGATGGACGCCGTGATGTTCGCGTCACCGAAACCGACCGGGTCCCCGAATCCGGCACCGAGGAACACGGCCGCGAACACGCCGAACAACGCCACGGCGAGGATGCCGGGAACGAACGTCGACGGGTTTCGAAGTTCCGGACGCGTCGTCATGCGTTAGTCACCTCCTCTGTACGTCTGTCTTGACGTGTGAGCATCACCGCGAACGTGATGAGGATGAGGACGCCGCCGACGTAGACGAGAATCTGCACCGCGGCGACGAACTCCGCCTGTAGCATCACGTAGTGCACGGCGAAGCTCAACAGCGAGCCGCCGAGCAAAAGCGCGGAGTGCCACACGTCCCGCACCAGTATAGCGCCGAGGCTACACGCCACGGTCAGTAGCGCGAACAGCCCGAACGCGAGTGTTTCGTATACCATTTCAGTCACCTTGTGGTTCGCAAATACGCCCTTTGTAGGTTTCGAGACGGGCGCGAGTCTTACTGGTAGTCAACCTCGCCTTCGCCCTCGCCGATCCACGCACCGCGGTCGGGTTCGCGAGACGCGAGCGGGTCGATGTCGTTGTACCACGGTACGTTCTTCAACTGCTCTTTGTTGAACACGAGGTCGTGTTTCGTGTCCCCAGTGAACTCGAAGTTCTGGGTGAGCAGGATGGCGTCCACGGGGCAGACCTCCTCGCAGAGCCGGCAGTAGATGCACTGGCCGACGTGGAGGTTGTACTGCTCGCCGTTGCGCTGCTTGTCCGTCACGATCTGGATGGTGTCGTTCGGACAGACGTTCTCGCACTGTCGACACCAGATGCAACGCTCCTGGCTGAACTTGTGGACGCCGCGGAAGCGCGGACTGACTTCCGGCGCTTCTTCGGGGTACTCGACGGTGAACGTCTCCCCGCTGAGCGCGTGTTTCATCGTCGTTGCCATCGACTTCAGGAGGCCTATCATAGTCCGGTCACCCCGAGAATCGCAGCAGTGAGTACGAGATTGACGAAGGAGAGGACGAGCATGCCCTTCCAGCCAATCTCGATGAGTTGGTCGATGCGCACGCGGGGCATCGCGGAGCGACACCACTGCGTGAACAGGAACACCGACCAGATCTTGATGATGAACCAGACGAAGCCGGGCAACACCGGCCCCGCGGGTCCACCGAGGAACAGCGTCGTCACGATGGCGCCGCCGAGGAAGATGTGGATGAACTCGCCCATGTAGAACAGGACGAAGTAGATACTCGAGTACTCGGTCATGTACCCGGCGACAATCTCGGTCGGCGCTTCGGGCGTGTCGAACGGGTTACGCCCGACTTCCGCGAGGTTCGCCACCATGAACAGCACGAACGCGAACGGGTTCACGAACGCGAACCACGCGGGGATGCGGATACCCGCGATGGTCACGAGCGTCTCCGTCTGCGCCGCGACGATACCGCTCATCTGGAGCGTGCCCGTGAACAACACGACGGACGCCGCGGTGACGACGAGCGGAATCTCGTAAGCGACGTTCTGTGCGACGGCGCGCAGGCCGCCGAGCAGACTGAACTTGTTGTTCGACCCGTACCCGCCCATCAGGAGCCCGAGGCTCGCAATCGATGCGACGGCGAAGACGAACACGAGGCCGCTCTCCGGGTCCGCGAGGTGGATGCCGTTACCCATCGGGATGACGGCGAATCCGAGCAGGGCCGAGAACGCCAGCACGACCGGCGCGAGGTCGTACGCCGGACGGTCGACCTCCTCGGGGATGATGAGTTCTTTCGCCATCAGTTGGACTGCGGACGCGGGAATGATGAGCAGTCCGAACGGCCCGATGCGGTTGACCGCGATGCGGTCGGTGAACGCCGCCGTGATCTTGCGTTTCGCCCACGGACCGGCGACGCCTGCGTTGGCGAGCATGATGTTCCCGATGAGGAACGCCGCGATGAACATCGCGACGGCTTCACCGAGGAACCCGGTGAGGCCGAGCAGGTCGGCGATGGTGTCGGGGAGTGGCGTCGGCGTCGCCATCTATCGGTCCACCTCCCCGAGAATCACGTCGAGGCTGCCGAGCGTGGCGATGAGGTCCGGGATGTACTCGCCGGTCGCCATCTCCTGGAGCGCGGCGAGGTTACAGAACGCCGGGCTCTTGATCTTGAAGCGGCCGGGTTTCTCGGTGCCGTCGGCGCGGATGTAGATGCCGAGTTCGCCCTTCGCGCCCTCGACGGTCTTGTAGGTCTCCGTGCCCGCGTCGGGCTTGAGGGTGCGGGGGACGTTGGCCTGAATCTCGCGGTCCTCTTCGGGCCAGTCCTCGAGCAGGTCGACGCACTGCTCGATGATGCGCGCGGACTGCTCGACTTCGCGCATGCGGACGAGGAGGCGGGCGTAGTTGTCGCCGCCGTCCTCGGTGACGACGTCCCAGTCGAGTTCGTCGTAGTAGCCGTAGGGGTCGTCGCGACGGATGTCGTAGTCGACGCCGGACGCTCGCGCGACCGGACCGGTGACGCCGTAGTCCTTGGCAACCTCGGGGTCGAGGTAGCCGGTGTCGACGGTCCGGGACTGGAAGACCTCGTTGTCCGTGATGAGGTCGTTGTACTCGTCGAGTTTGCCCGGGAGGCCGTCGAGGAAGTCACGGACCTTCTCGAAGTACTCCTCGCGGGGCTCGGGGATGTCCCAGACGACGCCGCCGAGGCGGAGGTAGTTGAACATCATGCGCTGGCCCGTGAGGTCCTCCAGGAGGTTCTGGACTTCCTCGCGGTCGCGCATGGCGTACATGAAGATTGCCGTGAAGTCGCCGTAGATGTCGAGACAGAACGTCCCGAGCGCGAGCATGTGACACGCGATGCGGCACATCTCCGAGCCCATCGTGCGGATGACCTGTGCGTACTCGGGGACCTCGATGTCCGCGAGGTCCTCGGCCGCGCGGGCGTACGCCCACTCGTTGATGATGCCGCCGGGGCCGTAGTCCCAGCGGTCGGGGTACGGCATAATCTGGTAGCGGTACGTGCCCTTCTGGGCCATCTGCTCCTCGCAGCGGTGGAGGTAGCCGATGTCGGGGCTGACGTCCGCAATCTGTTCGCCGTCGAGGACCGTCTCGACGTGGAGGACGCCGTGCGTGGCGGGGTGGTGGGGACCGACGTTGAGGTACATCGTGTCCGAGTCCTCCGCGCCGCGCTGGTGTCCTTCGAGTGGGTTCTTGTTCTCCTCGAACGTGACAATCTGGGGTTTGTCCTGGTTGTAGTCGAGCCCCAGCGGGTGGCCCTGCCACGTGTCGGGGAGCAGGATTCGTTCGTGGTTCGGGTGCCCCTCGTAGTTCACGCCGACGAGGTCGTAGGCTTCGCGTTCGTGCCAGTCGGCCGCGCGGAACACGGGCTCAGCGGTCTGGCTGACCGGTTCCTCGCGGCTGGTCGGCACGACGACGCTGACCTCCTCGGTCGGGTCGTCGTACTGCTTGAGGTGGTAGATGCTCTCGAAGCGGTCCTCGTGTTCCTCGGCGGTGACACAGGAGAGGTGGTCGAAGCCGGCCTCCTCTTTGAGCGTGCTGAGGACGTCCTGGACCGCGTCGGCGCGCACGACGAACGCGGGAGCGTTGTTGTGCTCCTCGCGGTCGAGGACGTGCTCGCCGAGCAGCGCTTCGATGTCGTCGCCGTCGAGGCCGCCCGTCGTCGCGGGGGCGTCCGCGCCGGCGTCGGATTCCTTCTGCGTGCTCATGGCGAATCAGCCCAGTTGTAGCGCATGACGAGGGTCTCCTCGTCGATGTCCTCGGCCATCTTCTCTACCATCTCGTCGCGTTCGAGGTCGCCGAACTGCTCGAGTTCGTACGGCTTCACCGTCACCGGCGAGGACTCGCCGTTGGCGACGCGCTCCTGGAGTTTGGCGACGCCGTAGACGAGCGCCTCGGGGCGCGGCGGGCAACCCGGAACGTGGATGTCCACGGGGATGACCTCCTCGGCGCCCTTCACGACGTTGTACCCCTCCTGGAAGGGGCCGCCGGACGTCGAACAGTTCCCCATGTTGACGACGAACTTCGGCTCCGGCATCTGGTCGTAGACGCGCTTCATGCGCGGCGCGAACTTCGAGACGATCGTCCCCGGGACGATCATCACGTCGGCTTGCCGCGGCGACGCACGCGGAACCCCGGACCCGAATCGGTCGAGGTCGTGTTTCACCGCGTACGTGTGCATCATCTCGATGCTGCAGCAGGCGATACCGAACTGCAGCATGAACATACTCGACCCGCGCACCCAGTTCATGAACTTGTCGAACTTCGTGAGGATGAACGGCGTGGAGCCGAACGCCTCCCGGAGTTTCGAGTTGAACCGGCTGTCGACGCCTTCGCCCATGCGGTCTTCGCGCGTGGCGGTCAGCGGGTCGCTGGTCCCCTTGATACTGTCGCGTGGCTGGTCACTGCTCATTTGGTTTCCTCCGTTCGTGCCGTGGTGAGCGCACCCACTGGACGACGCCTTTGCGCCACGCCCATGCGAGGCCGACGACGAGGACGCCGATGAAGACGAGCATCGGGGCGAGTACCTCGGTCAGGCCGACGCCGGGCAGTTGCAGGGCGTCGCGGTAGATGACGGTCCACGGGAAGATGAGAACGGTTTCGATGTCGAAGACGACGAACAGCAGCGCCACCATGTAGTACTGGATGTTGAACTGGAGGCGCGCGTTCCCCGTCGGTATCTCACCACTCTCATACGTGGCTCGTTTCCCTTGTTCAGGTACGCTGGGTCGCAGGAGTGCCGAGACGGTCATCATCCCGACTGGGATGAGCACGCCTACGAGCGCCAGCATACCGATGGCGATCCATGGATTCATAGGATTATCTCCGTGACGTGCGGGGGTTCGAACCGCACGCCCATAAACGTTGATTTATGCCTTTACGCCCCGAGGGGCGCGTTTTCGGGAGTTTCAGGCCGCCTCGCGGATTGGCGCCGACGGGAGTTGTCAGTCAGTCTCGCGAGGCGCGAAATTCGGGGGTGCCGCGCTCGTGGAGTTCGCGGGAGACGTCGGCGACGCCGGCGGACTGGTCGGCGTGCAGGTCTCGGAGTCGACGGGCGAGTTCGTCGTCGTCCGTGGCGAGCATCTGGACCGCCGACAGGCCGGCGTTGTAGGACTTCCCGGCGTCGACGGCGGTGATGGGTGCGCCGGTCGGCATGCCGATGACCGAGTCGACGGACTTCTCCTGGACGGGAACCCCGACGACGGGGATGGGGTACGCGAGCGACGCGGTCATGTTCGGGAGGTCGGCGGACTTCCCGCCGGCCCCCGCGATAATCACGTCGAGGCCGCGGTCGGCGGCCGTCTCGGCGTACGCGTACATCAGGTCGGGAGTGCGGTGGGCGGAGACGACCCACGTCTCGAAGGAGTAGCCCACGGGGGCGTCGTCGTAGTCCGTGACTTCGGCGAAGCCGAGGTCGGTGAGCGCGTCGTAGGCGCCCTTCTCGTCCTCGGTTCCCATCATCACGTCGAGGTCGGAGTCGCTCCCCATCACGATGCCCACGTCGGGTGTCTCCTCGCTGGGGCGGTCGCGGTCGGCTTCCGATTCGAACAGGTCGACGAGGTCGGTGACAGTCGTCATTGGTGTGAGTAGATTGTTGCGGTAGGCGCGGGTTACTCGAAGCCAGTCGCGTCGCGGGCGGCTCGAGCGCGGTCGAGGAGCGTCTCGCGGTCAGCGCCGACGGCGGTGACGTGACCCATCTTGCGGAGCGGACGAACCTCGCGTTTCCCGTACCAGTGCAGGGAGACGCCGGGCTTCGCGAGCGCGTCGGGGGCGCCCGCGAGGTCTGCGGGTCGTTTTTCGGCGTCCGGGTCGCCGAGAATGTTCGCCATCACGGCGGGGCCGCGGAGCCCGGTCGCGCCGAGCGGGAGGCCACAGACTGCGCGCGCGAACTGCTCGAACTGGGAGGTGTGACAGCCCTCGATTGTGTAGTGCCCGGAGTTGTGGGGCCGGGGCGCGATTTCGTTGACGAGAATCTCGGTGCCGTCGTCGGTCTCGCGCTCGAACAACTCGATTCCGAACACGCCGCGACCGTCGAGCGCACCGAGGACGTCGCGGGCGACAGCGGTCGCGTGTTCTCGGACGTCCTCGCTGGTGCGCGCCGGGACGACGGACTCGCGGAGAATCTCGTCCTCGTGGACGTTCTCGGCGACGGGGAACGTCGCCGTCTCGCCGTCGCCCCGCACCGCAATGACCGAGAGTTCGCGCTCGAAGTCCACGAGTTCCTCGGCGACGAGGCCGTCGAGGCCGTCGAAGGCTTCTCTCGCTTCCGCGACCGACTCGACGGGCGCGTTGCCGCGGCCGTCGTAGCCGCCGGTGCGCGCTTTCACCATCAGCGGCGACCCGAGGTCGTCGAACGCGGCTTCGAGGTCGTCGGCGTCGTCCACGGCGGTGAAGTCGGGGACGGGAACGCCGGCGTCTTCGAGCGCGCGGTTCTGCACGAGTTTGTCCTGAATCGTGCGCAGGGTGTCCGGGGTCGGGTGGACTTCCACGTCGGCATCGGCGGCAACGGATTCGAGGAGGTCGGGGTCCGCGAGTTCGATTTCGTACGTGAGCACGTCCGCGCGCTCTGCGAGTTCGCGGACGCCCTCGGCGTCGTCGAACGCGGCTGTGACCTGTGCTGTGGCCGGCGGGACGGCCGGGCAGTCGGGCGTCGGGTCGAGCGCGACCACGTCGACGCCGAGCGGGCTGGCGGCCTCGGCGAGCATGCGACCGAGTTGGCCGCCGCCGACGACGCCGACTGTCGCGCCGGGTACGGGCACCGTCATCAGCGATGACTTGCGCCTACTCCTGCATAAGAATTGTCGAACGCACCCGGGTAGTGTTCACGAACTCGGATATCCCGCGGCGTCGGTGTCGACCCAGACGACGAAGATTGTGTTCCGGGACGTGAGTTCGTACGTCCAACTCTCGTAGCCGCGCTCGGAGAGAACCGGGTTCAGGTCGCCGTAGTGTCCCGCGCGAGCGATGACAACCGGCGCGCGACACGACTCGAACTCGCGGTCGGTCACCGAGCGCTCGCAGTTCGTGAGGTCGGACACCGACACCGTCGAGTCGGTGACCGCGCCCGCGCGTTCGAGATACCACGGGAGCGGCAGGCGGTTGAACCAGTTCGTGTCCGCGACGCCGCTCGGTTCGGTCTTGTCGTAGTCGCCGTACACGTGGAAGTGGTCGCCGAAGAACAACACGTCCGTGCCGTCGTCGTGGGATTCGGCGACGGACTCGACGGCGTCCAGCGTCTCCCGCATGTCACTCGCCGGCTGGCCGTACTGGACGAGCGTGTTGTCGTCGTCCTGTGGCATGATGTACGACGTTTCGGCGGTGACGACGCCCATCTGGGCGACGGCGGCGAGCAACACGAGCGCGGCGAGCCCGACGCCGACGCGGTCGTCGGACTGGAGCGCGCGCCGCCCGCGGTCCACGACGAGGCGGAAGCCGACCGCCGCGGGAATCGCGAGCGGGACGACCGCGTGCGTGACCGACCAGTGCCCGGAGATGTCGGTGATGACGGGGTAGACGACGACGCTCGCGACGCCCCAGTAGCCCGCGAACAGCACCAAATCCCGGGGGTCGTCGGCGACGTAGCGCTCCGCGAGGAAGCCGACGACGGCGGCCGCCGACAGCATCAGCGACGTGGCGCCGAGGGTGCGGACGGCGTGTTCGAGGAACGCGACGTAACTCTGCTCGCGGCTGACGCCGCCGACGCCCCACGTCCCCCAGAACTCCTGCCACGCGCCCCACGTCGCGTCGGCGAGCACGCCCGGAATCAGCGACGGGTCGCCGAACGCGTCGTAGAACGCGGGCCGGGGCGCGTAGAAGAGGACGGTGACCGCGAGGAAGGCGAGTGCGGCGCCGGCGAGCGCGCGCCGCCACGCGAGCAGGCCGCGGGCCGCCCACCGGAGTTGGTCGTGGGCGGCGGACTCCCAGGACTCGCCCCGCGTTCGGGCGGTGAACAGGCGCGCGTCGAACAGCAGCGCGGTCGCGCCGGCGAACATTCCGACGTAGACGAGCGCGTTCTCCTTGGAGGCGAACGCGAGCGCGAGGAACGCGCCGGCGGCGACGAGGTAGCCGCCCTTCCGGGTGTCCATCGCGCGCACGACGAGGCCGAGTGCGGTGACGGCGAACGCGGCGACGAGCACGTCGCTGCGCATGAACCGCGAGTAGTAGACGAGCAGCGGGTTCAGCGCGAGCAGGCCGGCGAGCGCGGCGACCTCCACGTCGTCGAGGCGCGTGCGAAAGAGGAGCGCAGAGAGCGGGAAGAGGCCGCCGACGGCGGCGACGACGGCGCGCGCGACGAAGTCCGAGGTGCCGAACAGACCGAACAGGAACTCGTTGACGTGGAAGACGAACGGACCGTGGACGATGGCGCGGTAGGCGTACTCGCCGGAGGCCTGGTACTGGAGAATCCAGTAGCCGACCCGGGCCTCGTCCCAGTGGAAGACGCGTTCGCCGAGGAACGCAAAGCGGAGGGCGAGCGCGAGGAGGGTGGCGGCGGCGACGGCGACGACGGCACGGCGGCGTCCTGACCGGGCAGAGACCATGCGTTGTTCGCCCAACGGACCCGGGTGCATACAAGTTTTCCGTGTGAACGGCGCTGCGTTTGGCCAGCGTTGCCTGGTAGCGGTAGGTCTTTGTCCGGGCCGGGCCACCGTCCGAGTATGGTAGGTCTCGGGCTGGTCGTTGCGGAGTTCAACCGCAGCGTCACCGAACAGATGGAGTCCGCGGCGCGCGACGCGGCCGCCGACGCGGACGCTGACGTGGTGGAGACGGTACACGTGCCAGGGGCGTACGACGCGCCGCTGGCGGCGGACCGACTCGCGCGACGAGACGAAGTCGACGCGGTCGCCGTCGTCGGCGCAATCGTCACCGGCGACACGGACCACGACCAGGTCATCGCGAACGCGGCGGCACAGAAACTCACGGACGTGAGCCTCGACCGGGACACGCCGGTGACGTACGGCGTGTTGGGGCCGGGAATGTCCGGGGCCGAAGCACGGGAGCGCGTGGACAAGGGAGCGGACGCGGTCGAGGGCGCGATAGCCCTCGTGGAGGAACTATGAGATTCACGGACAGAGTCACCAGCGTCGAACCGAGTGCGACCCTCGCGGTGAGCAACCTCGCGAGCGAACTGGAAGCGGACGGCGTGGACGTCGTCGACCTCTCGGTGGGCGAACCGGATTTCGACACGCCCGAGAACATCAAGCAGGCCGGGAAGGACGCGATGGACGCCGGCCACACGGGGTACGCGCCGTCGAACGGCGTGCCGGAACTCCGGGAGGCAATCGCGTCGAAGCTCCGCGACGACGGCCTCGACTACGACGCCGGGAACGTCATCGTGACGCCGGGCGCGAAGCAGGCCCTCTACGAGACGTTCCAGACGCTCGTGGACGACGGCGACGAGGTCGTCCTCTTGGACCCGGCGTGGGTGTCCTACGAGGCGATGGCGAAACTCGCCGGCGGCGAACTCTCGCGTGTCGACCTCGCGGCCCACGACTTCCAACTGGAACCGGCGCTCGACGACCTCGCCGAGGCAGTCTCGGACGACACCGCGTTGCTCGTGGTGAACTCCCCGAGCAACCCGACGGGCGCGGTGTACTCCCGCGAGGCGATGGAGGGCGTCCGCGACCTCGCGGTCGAACACGACCTGACCGTCGTCTCCGACGAAATCTACCAGCACATCAACTACGGCCGCGAGCACGTCAGCCTCGCGGCGTTGGACGGGATGTTCGAGCGCACGGTCACCATCAACGGCTTCTCGAAGGCGTACGCGATGACCGGGTGGCGACTCGGCTACCTCGCGGCGCCGGAGGAAGTCGTCTCGCAGGCGGGGAAGGTGCAGTCGCACTCCGTGTCGTCGGCGACGAACTTCGTCCAGCGCGCGGGCGTCGAGGCGCTGGAGAACACCGACGAGTCCGTCGCGGAGATGGTCGAGGCGTTCGAGGCCCGCCGCGACCGCCTCGTCGAGTTGTTCGCCGAACACGGGAAGGACGTGACCACGCCGGACGGCGCATTCTACCTGATGCTCCCCGTAACAGAAGATGACCAACAGTGGTGCCAGGACGCGCTGAAGGACGCGCACGTCGCGACCGTTCCGGGGTCGGCGTTCGGCGCGCCGGGGTACGCGCGCCTCTCGTACGCGGCGAGCACCGAGCGACTCGAAGAAGCCGTCGAGCGACTCGCAGACGCCGGCTACCTGTAGCCGGGACACGACCGCTTAAGTCGCTGCCCGCGGAGAGGAAAGACGATGGCCGAGACACTCCTCTTGCAGGCGGGCGTGATGTTCGCGGCGGTGGCAGCCGTGGGCGTGCTCGCCGACAGAGCGGGCGTCTCACCGATTCCGCTCTACATCGTCGCCGGCATCGCCGTCAACGAGTACGTCGCGGGCGGCGCCGGACTCCCGTACGTCCACGAGAGCGAGTTCGTCGCCGTCGGCGCGGAACTCGGCATCGTCTTCTTGCTGTTGTTCCTCGGCCTGGAGTTCGACCTCGGGCGGTTGGTGCGCGAGCGGTCGAGTCTCCTCCGAGCGGGTGTCGCGGACTTCGCCGTGAACTTCGCCGTCGGGCTCGCGCTCGGGTGGGCGCTGTTCGGGTCGCTGCGCGCCGGCGTACTCGTCGCCGGCATCGTCTACATCTCGTCGAGCGCCGTCATCACGAAGACGCTACTCGACCTCGGGTGGATTGCGAACCCGGAGAGCGGGCCCGTCCTCGGGACGCTCGTCTTCGAGGACCTCGTCATCGCGGTGTACCTCGCCGTCGTCTCGGCGGTCGTCCTCGGCGGCGGCACGCTGGCGGAAGCCGCGCCGACTGTCGGCGTCGCCGTCGGCTTCCTCGCCGTCCTCGGCGTGCTCGTCGCCGTCGGCGAACCGGCGCTCGCCAGGCTGTTGGACACGAACTCCGCGGAGTACTTCGTTTTGCGCGTGGTCGGCCTGACGGTCCTCGTCGCCGGCGCGGCACTCGCGGTCGGCGTCAGCGAAGCGGTCGCCGCGTTCTTCGTCGGCACCGCGCTCGGCACGACGGAGTTCGCGCACGTCGTCGAGGAGCGCCTGACACCCGTGAAAGACACGTTCGCGGCCGTCTTCTTCTTCTGGATCGGCCTCCTCACCGACCCGGCCGCGGTGGTCGGCGTCCTCGACGTCCTCGCCGTCGCGGTCGCCGTTTCCGCGCCCGCGAAGGTCGTGAGCGGCTACTACGGCGGTCAGGCGTACGGGCTCACCGACCGGCGGTCGCTGCGCGTCGGGCTCGCGCTCGTGACCCGCGGCGAGTTCTCGCTCATCATCGCCGCCGCCGCGACGGCGGCCGCCGGCACCACCATTCCCGTCGCGCTCGCGAACGACGTGTACGCGTTCGCAGTCGGTTACGTGCTCGTGATGAGCGTCCTCGGCACCGTGTTGATGCAGTACTCGGGGGCGGTCGAGCGGTACCTCCCGGCCACCGGGTAGTCACGCCGGACCGACGGTAGGCTTTTGCTCCGGCCGCCGGAAGTCCGACCATGACCGTCTACGAGACCGACATTCCGGGCGTCGGTCGGAAGTTCGAGATGGACATCGGCGGCGGCGAGCGCGTCGTGGTCGTCGTCCACCACGACAGGCGATGCGAGGTGTTCCGGCGGCCGGACCCGGACGCCGACAGCGAGAAACTCCTCGACCTCTCCAGCGACCAAGCGAACAAACTCGGCTCCATCCTCGAGGGCGCGTACTTCGAGTCCGTGGACGTCGGGTCGCTCACGGTCCCGCTCGGGGACGCCATCATCGAGTGGTGGGAGGTCGAGGACGGGTCGTCGTTCGCCGGGCGGACGCTCGCGGAGATGAACGTGCGAGCGGAGACAGGCGTCTCGGTCATCGCCGTCCAGCGCGGCGACGAGACGATTGCGAACCCCGACCCCGAGTTCGAGGTGGCGGACGGCGACCTCCTCGTGACGGTTGGGACGAGAGCAGAACAGAACGCGCTCGAAGAGTTGCTGGGTTAGGTCACGGCCAGCTGCCGCTGCCCTCGTAGGCGTCGACGACGCGCTGGACGGCGACGACGTACGCGGCGGTGCGGAGGTTCGGCGCGCCGGTGTCCTCGAAAGCGTCGGTCATCGCGTCGAAGGCGTCCGTGATGACGGCTTCGAGTTCCTCGTTGACGCGTTGTTCGGTCCACTGGAAGCGCTGGCGGTTCTGCACCCACTCGAAGTACGAGACGGTGACGCCGCCCGCGTTCGCGAGAATGTCCGGTACGACGGTGATGCCGCGCTCCGTGAGCACGTCGTCGGCGTCCGGCGTGAGCGGGCCGTTGGCGGCCTCCACGACCACGTCAGCGTCCACGTCGTGCGCGAGGTCGCCGTCGATGGCGTTCTCGAGCGCGGCGGGGACGAGGAGGTCGACGTCGAGGGTCAGGAGGTCCTCGTTGGTCATCTCCTCGGTTGCGCCGTCGTAGCCGGTGACGCTCCCGGATTCGGCCTTGTACTCCTTGACGTCTCGGGCGTCGAGGCCGTCCTCGTTGTAGATGGCGCCCGAGGAGTCGGAGACGGCGACGACGTTCGCGCCGAGGTCCTCGATGAGGTAGGCGGCGATGGAGCCGGCGTTCCCGTACCCCTGTACGGCGACGCTCGCGCCCTCGATGTCGCGGTCGAGGTAGTCGAACACCTCGCGGGCGGCGAACATCGTGGAGCGACCGGTCGCCTCGACGCGGCCCTCGCTCCCGCCGTTCTCCAGGGCCTTCCCCGTGATGACGCCGGGCGCGGTGGTGTTCTCGAGTTTCTCGTAGGTGTCTTTGATCCAGTTCATCTCCCGCTGGCCGGTGTTCACGTCCGGCGCGGGCACGTCCTTGTCCTCGCCGATGAGCGGGCGGAGTTCCTTCGCGAACGCTCGCGTGATGCGTTCGAGTTCGTCCTCGGAGTAGTCGCTCGGGTCGATGACGATGCCGCCCTTCCCGCCGCCGTACGGGATGTCGACGACGGCGGTCTTGTACACCATCCAGCCGGAGAGCGCCTTCACCTCGTCGCGGGTGACGCCCGGGTGGTAGCGGATGCCGCCCTTGTACGGGCCGCGGTCGCCGTTGAACTGCGAGCGGAACGCCGTGAACGTCTCGATGGTGCCGTCGTCCATCTCCACGGACAGGGTGGTCTCCAGCACGCGCTCGGGGTGTTTGAGGCGCCGGAGGACGTCGTCCCGCACGTCGAGATACTCGCCTGCGTCGTCGAGTTGCTCCTGCAGGTTCTCGAACGGATTGGACTGTGTCATCATTTGTCTCGATTCCGGGTGTCGGGTTAAGCGTGGCGGATTGACGGGGATGATACGCGATTGACGGCGGATTAGCGGTCGGCCGCGTTCGCGCGCGCCACGATTCGCTCGGCCTGCGCAATCAGCGGCGCGTCTATCATCTCGCCGTCCACGCGGAACACGCCTCTCCCTTCCTCGTCGGCCGCTCGCTTGGCTTCGAGGACGCGCTCTGCCCACTCCACCTGCTCGGGGTCGGGCGTGTACGCGTCGTTGATGGGCGCGACCTGCGCGGGGTGAATCGCCATCTTCCCGTCGAACCCGAGGCCCGCCGCGAACCGCGTCTCAGCGGCGAGACCGTCGGTGTCCTCGATGTCCGTGTAGACGGTGTCGATGGCGTCGACGTCCGCCGCGCTCGCCGCGAGCACGACGTGTTCGCGCGCGTGTAGAACCTCGGTTCCCTCGTCGGTGCGCGTCGCGCCGATGTCCGCAGAGAGGTCCTCGGCGCCGAACACGAGCGCGTCGGTCGGTTCCTCGGCGGCGATGGATTGAGCGTTCAGCACGCCCGCCGCCGACTCCACGAGCGCGAGCACCGGCGCCTCGGCGTCGTGTTCGTCCAGCAGGCGACCGAGCGTCGCCACGTCGTCCGCGTCGCCCGTCTTCGGGAGCATCACCGCGTCGAATCCGCCATCCGAGAGGACGGCTTCCACGTCGTCGCCCGCGCCCGACCCGACGGGGTTGACGCGCACGCACACCTCGCAGTCCGGGTCGAACTCGGCGTCGTCGAGCACGCCCCGGACCGCCGCCCGCGCCTCGTCTTTCTGCCCCGGCGCGACTGCGTCTTCGAGGTCGAACACCACCACGTCGGCGCCCGCGCCGGGCGCCTTCCGCATCAACTCGGGCTGGTCGCCCGGCGAGAACAGCACGCTTCGTCTGACCATACCGGAACGAGTGAACCGCGTGCCTTGTAGGTTTCCGGACTGTGTTGAGGACGCGGATTCGGTGGCTATCGACTCGCCGCCGACGCTGTTTAGAAAGCCCCGGCGCGCGACGCAAGCACCGAGGGAGCGACGCGACCGAGGCGCACAGCGAGCGCACCGAGTCCACCGCGTCGGGGCTTTCGAAGCGGCCTACCAACTGTTGGAGTCGTCGCCACTGACACCGAGAAACGAGACGAACTTCCGGAGTCGTTTTGCCGGAGGCGAGAAACGTCCCGAGTATGCCCGGCCTGTACTACGAGGAGTTCGAGGAGGGGGAGACAATCGAGCACGACCGGCGACGCACCGTCTCGGAGTCGGACAACCAGCAGTTCTGCGACATGACGATGAACCAACAGCCGCTGCACCTCGACGCGGAGTTCGCGTCCGAGACGCAGTTCGGGGAGCGCCTCGTCAACGGACTCTACACGATGAGCCTCGCCGTCGGCATCACCATCCCCGAGACGACGGACGGCACCATCGTCGCGAACCTCTCGTACGACGACGTGGAGCACCCGAACCCGGTCTTCCACGGAGACACCATCCGGGTGCAGTCCACCGTCACCGACAAGCGCGAGACGAGCGACGGCGAGCGCGGCGTCGTCACGATGCGCGTCGAGGTGTTCGCCGTGAACCGCGAGAACGAGGGCGGCGATTCGCCGCTGGTCTGCGAGTTCGAACGCACCGTCCTCTCGCTCAAGCGCGAGCACGCCGCCGAGTAGCGCGGAGGCGACTCGCGTCGTGCCGACGACTGGCACGCCCGCGGTACACTTTTGTCAGTTCGCGGTGACGACGAACTGTGCTCAGCTAGCGTCGTCGCAGTCCGCCAGCGCCGCCCGCCGACCGACACCCGCTAGTCACCGATGTACGATTCACGCGACGACGTCCCCGAGACGCACCGCTTCGACCTGACCCGCATCTTCGACGGCCGCGAGGACTGGGCCGACGCCGCCGACGCACTCGCCGAGTCGATAGAGACGTTCGACACGGACCGCCCGGTCGGCGACGTGCTCGCCGACTTCGAGGCGCTGTCCGCCCGCGACCACCGCCTCCGCACGTACGCCAGTCTGCGCGCCGACGTGGCGACCGGCGACGACGACCGAGCAGCCGACCGCGACCGCGCCGAACGCTTGCACGGCGACGTGATGCGCGTTCGCGACGACGTGGAGCGCCGCGTCCGCGAGGCCGACTACCGCGGCGCCGTACCGAGCCGATTCTCCCGCTACGTCGCGGACATCGAGCGCCGCGCCGACCGCGCGCTCGACCCGGCGGCCAGCGACCTGCTCGCCGCGCTCGACGACGTGCTCGACGCCCCGAAGCGCGTCCACCGCGCGCTCGTCGACCGGGACTTCGACCCGCCGGAAATCGAGGTCGACGGCGAGGCCGTCGTCCTGACGAGGAGCGAGCGCTCCCGAATCCAGAGCGAGGGCGACCGCGACGTCCGACGACGCGCGTTCGAGGCGGTCAGAGAGGCGTTCCGCGACCGGCGCGCGACACTCGCCGCGAACCTCGACACGATGGCGCGCCGGAACGTCCGCCTCGCCGACGCGAGGGGCTACGACAGCGCGCTCGACGCGGCGCTCGCTGGCGACGACCCGTACGTCGCGTGCCGGCCGCAGGGCCGCCTGCCGACCGACACGTACGACGCGCTCGTCGCCGGCGTGCGCGCGAACCTCGACCCCAAGCACCGCCTCCAGCGGCTCCGCCGGGAGGCGCTGGGGGTCGAGACGCTCCGGCCGTGGGACTTGCAGGCCGCGCCAGTCGACGGCGACGCGCCCCGGTACGACTTCGACGAGGCGCGCGACCTGATTCTGGACGCCGTCTCGCCGCTCGGCGAGGCGTACCGGGCTCGGCTCGAAGTCGTCTTCGGCGAGCGTCGCGTCGACGCCTTCGACCACGCCGGAAAGACCGAGCGGGGCGCGGGCTACGCGACGCACGCGCCCGGCGCCGGGCCGTTCGTGCTCGCGCGCTGGGACGGGTCGCTCGGCCACCTGTTCCTGCTCGCGCACGAACTCGGACACGCCGTCCACTCGTCGTTCGCGGACGACGCCCAGCCACACGTCACCTCGGGCATCCCCGGGCCGACCGCGGAACTCCCGAGCAAACTCCACGAGGTGCTGCTCGTCGACCAACTCCTCGACGCGACGACGGGCGACGAGCGCGCCGCCGTCGCGACGCGGGCGATGCGGAGCGTCGGCGCGAACCTCTTCTACTCGGCGCGCTGGTCGGCGTTCACCCACCACCTCCACGAGCGCGTCGCGGCCGGCGACCGTCTCACGGCGGACTGGCTGGACGAGACGTACGGCGACCTGTTCGCCGAGTTCGACCCCGTGGTCGCGCAGACCGACGGCCTCCGCGCCGGGTGGACGACCGGCCTCTACGGCGTCCCGCTCTACCACCACTACCCCTACATTCTCGGGACGGCGGGCGCGCTCGCGGTGGCTGACGGCCTCGGTGGGAAAACCGACCCGACCGACTACGTCGCGTTCCTCGAAGCCGGCACGTCGGCGCCGGCGGTCGAACTGCTCGCCGACCTCGGGGTCGACGCCGCGAGCGAGAGCGCCGTCTCCCGCGCAGTCTCGCGGTTCGACGACTACGTCGACGCGTTCGCTGACTCCACTTGGTAGCGGACGCCAGCAGTTTTCCGAGCGCGCTTCCTCGATGCATGCATGGACGTCCGAGCGCGTGCCGCCGCCGTCCGCACCCGCGCGAGCGCCGCGGCCGAAACCGCGCCCGAGCCGGCGACAATCGCGCGCTGGGGGCTCGGCCTGATGCTCGTCGCGGCGGGTGCGCACAAACTGCTGAACCCGGCCGGCTGGACGGTCTACGTCGCCGACTGGCTGGCGCCGTGGCTCGTCGTCTCGCCCCGAGCGTTCATGCTCGTCAACGGCTACCTCGAACTCGGGTTCGCCGCACTCCTGCTCGCCGACCGCTGGGCGTGGGTCGCGGCGCTCGTCGCGGCCGTCTCGCTCGCGGCGACCACCGCGTACCTGACCGTCGTCTGGGTCGACACCGGCGCGTTCGGGGACGTGGTCGCGCGGGACGTGGGGCTGACGGGGCTGGCGCTCGCGGTGCTCGTGGACGCGCTCGGCGAGAACTGAGCGGCTACCGGTCGGTTCGGCGAATCGGCTGGCGCTCGCCGTACGTCAGGGTTCGCCACAGCCACTCCAGGGGTCCGTACCGGTACCGGCGGAGCCACGCCACCGACACCGCGATTTGGAACGCCCAGATGGCGGCGACGACACCGAGCGCTTCCACGCGGGAGACGCGCCCGAACAGGCCGAGGCCGTGGCCGTAGAAGATGGTCGTCGCGAGCACCGACTGGAGGATGTAGTTGCTGAACGCGGTCCGCCCGATGGCGGCCAGCCCGTGCGTGACGCGCCCGCCGGGCCGCCGCCGCGACAACAGCATGACGGCACCGATGTACGCGCCCGCCATCGGGAACGCGCCGAAGTAGATGAACTGCTGCCAGTACAGCCCCGCGGTCGGCGACCAGCCACTCGACTCGACGTACGCGGCGCCCGCGACCATCGTGGCGACGCCGACGACGCCGCCGACCGCGACCAGCAGGCGGTAGAACCGCGCCGACCGCTCGTTCGTCAGGACGCCGGTCTTGAACAGCGACATCCCGACGAACATCGCGCCGGCGGTCCGCCACCCGGTCGCGGCGAGGTAACTCGTCGTCTGTCGGCTCCACGCCGACGCCGCGCGGTGGTCCATCTGGGCCAGCCAGCCGCCGCGGTACGTCGCCACTTCCGCCTGCAGCGCGGACTCGGCGGGGCGCCACGCCGGAACGAACGACGACACGTCGCCGGACGTCGCCGTGAGCAATTCGAGCAGCGACGGCACGACGAACAGCACGGCACCGACGGTGGCGAGGAATTTCGCGGACTCGTCGCGCGCGAACACGACGAACAGCGCGGTGACGCCGTACGAGACGAGGATGTCGCCGTACCACAGCAGGTACGCGTGCGCGAGGCCGAACACGACCAGCCACAGGGAGCGCCGGTAATGCAGGCGCAGCGTGGTCAGTTGGTCGTCGAACTTCCGCGTGAACAACAGCACGCTCGCGCCGAACAGCATCGTGAACAGGGTGAGGAACTTCCGCTCGGCGAACACGTACCCGGCGAACCACGCCCAGTAGTTCGCCCCGGAGAAGTCGCCGTACACGGTCGGGTTCAACAGGACGGCTTCCGGCATCGAGAACAGGCGGATGTTGATGACGAGGATGCCGAGGAGCGCGAACCCGCGGAGCGCGTCCAGGCCGACGATTCGCTCGGACGGCGGCGTCGGTGCCGCGTCGTCGGTCACTGTCTCCCGGTTCGGTCCGCCACTCGGTCCCGTCGCTCGACTCCCTCCATCGGCTACCGGACGGTAGTCGGGCCGGCACAAAGGTGTTGCGTACGACGGTTTGCGGTCGGGGCGGCGCGCCGATTACAGGATGGTGCCGTGTTTCTTCGACGGCCGGTCTTTCTCCACGTCCTCGTAGAACGCAAAGCGGTTCGCGAGTTCGGTGCGGAGTTCCGACGGCGGGACGATTTCGTCGATGACCGTCTCGCTCGCCATCCGGTGGACGTCGATGTCCTCGCGGTACTCCTCGCGGAGTTCCTGCTCGCGCTGTTTGCGCTCCTCGGGGTCGTCGATGGCGTTGAGTTTGTTCGCGTAGACCGCGTTGATGGCGGCTTCCGGGCCCATGATGCCGATTTCGCCGGAGGGGAGCGCGATGACGGATTCGGGGTCGTAGGCGGGGCCGGACATCGCGTAGATGCCGGCGCCGTACGCCTTCCGGAGGACGACCGACTGCTTCGGGACGGTGGCCTCGCTGGTGGCGTAAATCATCTTCTTGCCCTTCTCCAGAATCGCGTCCTTCTCGACCTGACTGCCCGCCATGAAGCCGGGCGTGTCACAGAGGTAGAGCAGCGGGATGTTGTACGCGTCGGACTTCCAGACGAACTCCGCGGCCTTCTCGGCGGCGTCCGGGAAGATGGCGCCGGCGCGCTCGGCGGGCTGGTTCGCGACGATGCCGACCGTGCGGCCGTCGATTCGCGCGTACCCCGTGATGATTTCCTTCCCGTACTCGGGCTGGAGTTCGAAGAAGGAGTCCCGGTCGACCACGCGGTCGATGAGGTCGTGCATGTCGTACGCGCGGTTCGGGGCTTCCGGAATCAGGCCGTCGATGCCCGAAGTGGGCTTCGCGGGGTCTTTCGCGGGCTGACTCGGCGGCTTCTCGTCGCTGTTGTCCGGGAGGTACTGGACGAGGTCCGCGACGAGTTCGCGGGCGTGTTCCTCGTCTTTCGCCACGAGGTCGGCGCTCCCGGATTCCTCGGCGTGGACGTGGGCGCCGCCGAGGTCCTGCATCTCGATTTCCTCGCCGGTGACCATCTTCACCATCCGCGGAGACGCGATGGCCATCGCGGACATCCCCTCGACCATCACGGTGAAGTCCGCGAACACCGGCGTGTACGCGGCGCCCGCGATACACGGCCCGTACAGCACGCAAATCTGGGGGACGCGCCCGGAGAGCCGGCTGTGGTTGAAGTAGTACTTCCCGATGCCCTCGCGGTTCGCGAAGAAGCCGGTCTGCTGGTCGATGCGACCCCCGGAGGAGTCCATCAGGTAGAGCACGGGCTTCCCGGTCTTGAGCGCGCGCTGTTGCATCCGCAGGAACTTCTCGACGCCGCGCTCGGCCATCGACCCCGCCTTCACGGTGAAGTCGTTGGCCATGAAGTGGAGGTCGCGGCCGTCGAAGTCGGCGGCGCCCGTGATGAGGCCGTCCGCGGGCAGGCGGTTGCCCTCGTCGGCCTCCTCGACCTCGGGGCTGTCGGGGTGCCACGAGTCGAAGTTCGCGAACTTCCCGTCCTCGAACAGGAGGTCGCCGTCGCCGTCGCCGTCCTCCTCGCCGAACCAGAGGTCGAGGCGGTCCCGGACGAACAGTTTGTCCTGCTCGCTGAGGCGTTCCTTGTACTTCTCGGGGCCGCCGTCGAGGATGTCCGCGATTTCCTCGCGGAGGCGCTCCTCTCGCTCGGTCGGGCCGAGGTCGTCGAACGCTTCCTCGGCGTCCGCGTCGGTCGGTTCCTCGGGCGCCTCGGCGGTCGCCGCCGGTTCGTCGGCGTCACCGAGGTACACCTCCACGTCGTCCCGGACGTGTTCGGCGAGCGCCGCCGCGACCGCTTCCGCTTCGGACTCGGTCGCGCCGCCGCCGATGCGTACCTTCATAATTTTTGCCTGCTTGTGGCTCCCGCAAACCTCTTTCTCTTTCGGGCGGGTTGCCGGAGGGGCGACGAATAAGCCACGCGCGACCGAAGCGGCGGTATGACCGAACCGCTGGCAGTCGTCGGCGCGGGCGCGGCGGGCGCGGCGGCCGCCTACCGGCTCCGCGACGCGGACCGCGACGTGACCGTCTTCGAGAAGTCCCGCGGCGTCTGCGGGCGCGCGGCGACGCGCCGGAAACACGGCTGTCGGTACGACCACGGCGCGAACTACGTGAAGCCCGGCGACGGCCCGGTTCAGGGCTTGCTCGACGAACTCGGGAGCGAGGGGCGCCACGACATCGCGGAGCCGGTGTGGACGTTCGACGGCGACGGCGCAGTCGCGCCCGGCAGGGACGGCGACGGGCCGAAGTGGACGTGGGAGGCGGGCATCACCCAACTCGCGAAGCGCCTGTTCGCGGAAGCCGACGCCGCGGTCCACCGGGAGACGCGAATCGAGTCGCTCGCCCGCGAGGGCGGCCGGTGGACGCTGACGGACGCCGACGGCGAGACGTACGGCCCGTTCGCGGACGTGCTCCTCACGCCGCCAGCGCCCCAGACCGCCGACCTGCTCGGCGCGACCGACTGGGGCGGCGACCGACTCGCCGACGCTCGCGACGCCGTCGCGGCGGTTCCGTACCGGAGTGTCGTCACCGCCGTCCTCCACTACACCTTCGAACTCGACCGGGAGTGGTACGCGCTCGTGAACACCGACGACGCCCACGACGTGGGGTGGCTCTCCCGCGAGGCGTGCAAACCCGGGCACGTTCCGGACGGCGAGAGTCTGCTGGTCGTGCAGATGGCGCCC
The DNA here is from genome assembly GCF_021233415.1 of Halobacterium litoreum. Lineage (NCBI taxonomy): Archaea > Methanobacteriati > Methanobacteriota > Halobacteria > Halobacteriales > Halobacteriaceae > Halobacterium > Halobacterium litoreum. Next base: position 1,744,439 of record NZ_CP089466.1, read on the forward strand.
GACTGGTCCAGGGAGCACTACGACGACCCAGCCAGCGAGCAGACCGAGGCGGCGGCCGAACTCGCCGCCGAACTGGTGGGCGACGACCGCCTGCGCGACCCGGACTGGACGGACACGCAGGGCTGGCGGTACGCGCTCCCCGAGGCGGCAGTCGACCGCGAACCGGTGGCCGCGCTCGCGAACGCCGGCCTGCACGTCGCTGGCGACTGGGTGGTCGGCGAGGGGCGCGTCCACCGCGCGCTCGAATCCGGACTGGCGGCGGGCGACCGACTCCGGTAGGGACAACTGCTTTGGTGGCGGCCGCCCCGGATTGAGCCATGAACGACGACGCGATGCGACGGTTCCCCGTCCCCGACGAGTCGGACCTCCCGGACGACCTGCGCGAGCGAATCGAGGACGAGACCGAGCGCGCCGGCTTCACGCCGAACGTGTTCGCGGCGTACGCGTACAAGCCGAGTCACTTCCGGCCGTTCTTCGACTACTACGACGCGCTCGTCGAGGACACGCCCCTCGCCCGCGAGGAAGTCGAGATGATTGTGGTGGCGGTCTCCGGCGCGAACGACTGCCTCTACTGCGTGGTCGCCCACGGCGCGCTCACCCGCATCTACGCCGAGGCGCCGAAACTCGCCGACCAACTCGCGACGAACCACCGCGTGGCAGACGTGTCCGAGGAGCACCGCGCGATGCTCGACTTCGCCGTGAAACTCACCGAGTCCCCCGCCGAAGTCACGGAGGACGACGTGCAGGCGCTGTACGACGCCGGATTCTCGCAGGAGGCGGTCTGGGATATCGGCTCCGTGGCGGCCTTTTTCAACCTCTCGAATCGGATGGCGACGCTCGCTGACATGCGCCCGAACGACGAGTTCTACACGCTCGGCCGCGGCGAGTAACGCCGCTCTCGCGGGGGTGTTCGTGACCGAGCGCGCTCGGGATGCGAGTCAGTCGCCGCGCCGCCGTTCGAGGCCGCGACAGCCATCAACGAGCGCCGCCGGGAGCGCGCTCGCGTCGGCGTACACGGCTCTGAAGACGGCCGCGACCTGATCGAAGTTCGGGCCGCGTCGCACCAGTCCGCGGTCTCGCTCCCACTCGACGTACTCGGGGGTCGCGAGCGCGGGGAGGTGGCGGTGATAGAGGCTCGTGGCGAAGCGGTCGCGGTCGGCGGGCGGCCGGGCAGTGACGGCCGCGTCGGGCAGTTCGAGGGCGTCGTCGGGCGCGGCGTCCCGCAGCGACACGACGATCTGTCGGCGGGGCTCCGCGGAGAGCGCGTCGAACACCTGGTCCCAGTTGTCGGCGGCCGGCTTGCCGACCACGGATTGCGGCATACGGTTGTTGTCGGCGTGCCTATACAAAACCGTTGTGTAGGATGAAAACCATGTTTGGGGCCACCCCATCAGTCGTACGCGTACTCGGCCACGAGGTCGCCGGCGGCGGACCGAACCGAGACCGTGTCGCCGCTGTTGTTCCACACCGGCGAATCCGCGCCCCAGTAGAGTTCCGTCGCCGAGTTCCGGCCGCTCCCCGTGTACACCGTCACCGTCGCGCCGGCGTCGAGTTCGAACCCGGCGGGGAACACGTACTCGTGGTCCGCCGCGTCCGAGAGCGTCCACCCGCCCAGTTCGAGGGGTCGGTCGGTCGCGTTCTCCAAGACGACGTACTCGCCGTTCAGGTTCGTGCGGTCGTCGCCCTCGGCGTCGGCGTTGACCGTCGCGATGCGGAGCGCGCCCGACCCCACCTGCGTCGTCGTCGCGTCCTCGTCGAAGGTCCAGACGCCGCGACCGGCCTCACGGGCCGCCGCCTCCGCCGCCGCGAACTCGTCGCGCCGCGAGAACGCCGTGTCGTAGAGTCGCGCGTACCCCTCGTCCAGGAGTTTGCGGTTGAACGACACCGGGTCGTCCGGCGACTGGGAGACGTACGCGAGCAAGCGCCCGAACCCGCCGCGCCGGTCGGCCACCGGGTCGGCCTCGACGTAGATGTCGCGGCCGCCCAACTGCTCGACGGCGAACTGCTTCGCGCGCTCGCCCCACGCCGCGAGGTGGCGGTGGCCCGCCTCCGACTCGGGAATCCCCGGCCACTCGCTCGGGTTCGTGTCGCCGGCGCGCGTCTCCGGCGTGTCCACGCCGAGGAGCCGAATCGTGTCCTGCACGCCGTTCGCGAACTCCACGTCGACGGTGTCGCCGTCCACGACGCGCAACACGGAAACGGTCCACGAGGTGCGCTCGCCCGACGGCGTCGCCGTCGCCTCCGGGGTCGTGGACGCCGGCTCCGCGGTCGGCGTGCTGTCGGGGTCGCGTCCCGTCGTACAGCCGGCGAGCGACGCGCCGAGCGCCGCCGCGGACGCGAGCACTGCGCGCCGAGAATAGCCGCTCATACGCTAACGAAGGCGCGACGCCGCCTTGAACGTGTGGCTCGCCGCGCGCCGCGGGCGGTGCCCGCGGTCAACCGCGTCACTCGCCGAGGTTCGCGAAGGCTTCGTCGACGAGTTCGCCGGTTTGGGCGACGATGTCGGCCATCTCGTCGTCGTCGGCCGGGAGGCCGAGGAGGCGGGCGATGCGCATAATCGAGACGTGGTAGACGCGCTGGACGCCGGGCTCTTCTTCCCAGACGACGACGTTACACGGCATCAGCGCGCCGAGTTTGTCGTCCGTGGCGTCGAGCGCGCGGTCTGCGACTTCGGGATTACACGCGCCGAGCACGTAGTAGGGGTCGCGGCCCGCGTCCACCTTCTCGTTCAGCATCTCGGACGGGGAGAATTCGACGGGAATACCGAATCCCGCGTCGGTGAACACGTCGCGGACGTGCTCGATTGCGTCCTCGTGGTCCATCTCCAGGGTGGTCTGGGCCTCGCCGTAGTCCTCGGGGTCGATGTCGCTCGGGTCAATCGGGAGCATCGTTCGTGTGGAGTATTGGGTTTACGGAGCAAACTATTTTCGCATCCGGCGGCTCACTCGGTCGGCGGGCGGCCGCGACCGGACAGGGATTGCGTTTTCGGTTCGGGGAGGCGCTCGACCCGGCCCGCCACTGGACGCGGCGGACGAGAAAGCAGTATTGCATCTATCTTGCACAACAACTAAGTCGGTCGGCGGCGAACGCACCGACGATGACGGGACTGGTCGACGTCGACACGCTCGACGGACGGACGTCCGAAGAACTCGCAGACGGCATCGCGGACGGACTGCGCGACGCGTACGGGGACGCCGTTGTCGGCGTCGGGTCGTTCGAAGACGGCGACCCGTCCGTCGTCTACCGGGACGACGCGCTCTCGGCGGCGTACGAACCGGCGGCGATTCGGGACATCCTCGAGAACATCCAGTTGGAGTCCCTCGGCCACACCGCGTACGAGGAGTACCACGACCAGCCGCTGCACGCGACGGTCCGAGTCTACGGCTCGGTGGTGACGTTCGTCGTTCCCTTCTCCGAGACGGCGGGCGTGGTCGCCGCGGTGCGCCGCGACCGTTCACCCGGCGTCTACGACGTCCTCGACACCGTAGAGGAGTGTCTCCCGTGAGTCCCGCGACGCGAGTTGCGAAGAGCGTCGGCGTCGCCGTCGGCGCCTTCGTCCTGTTCGGCGTCGTCACGGGGCTGATTCCGAACCCGGTCTACGTCCGGATGGTCTCACGCACGCCCGCGGACTACCTGTTCCTCGCCGCGACCGCCGCGTTCGCGGGCGCGTTCGTCTACCAGCGGTCGCTGAACGACGACCCCGTGGGCGACCAGTTCGCCGTCGGCGGCCTCGTCGGCGGCGTCCTCGCGTTCGGCTGCCCGGTCTGTAACGTCGCGCTACTGGCGCTGTTCGGGTCGTCGGCGCTGATGACGTACTTCGACCCGCTGCGCCCGCTGCTCGGCGTGGCGAGCGTCGGCCTGTTCGCCGCCCTGCTGTACTACCAACGGCGACGCTGTACGCGCTGTTGACCGGCCGAATTCGCCCGCGTGGCACCGGGGCGACGACGGGCACGCGCGCCACGTTTCTTGTGCGCGATTAGAACTACTGTTCTCGTCCCTCTGGCTGTTGAACGCTCGAAAGCACCTTTTAGACCGTCTCCGAACACCATACTTCAGTCCCCCACCAATAGTATTGCGTAGAGATTGAACTACTATGCAAACCCTTTTGTGTGGCCGCACGGTAGAAGGGGGTGTACGCATGAACCCCGAAGACTTCCCGACGCCGGACGCAGACGTCGAGACCGTCGAACCGGAGACGCTGAAAGACCGCATCGACGCGGGCGAATCCGTCACGCTGCTCGACGCGCGAATGGAGTCTGACTACGACGAGTGGCGCATCGACGGCGAGAACGTCACGTCAATCAACGTCCCCTACTTCGAGTTCCTCGAGGACGACATCGACGAGGACGTACTCGCACAGATTCCCGACGACCGCGAAGTCACCGTCCTGTGCGCGAAGGGCGGCGCCAGCGAGTTCGTCGCGGGGACGCTCGCCGACCGCGGCTACGACGTCAACCACCTCGAAGACGGGATGAACGGCTGGGCGCGCATCTACGAGGCCGTCGAAGTCACCGACTACGACGGCGCCGGCACGCTCCTCCAGTACCAGCGCCCGTCCTCGGGCTGCCTCGGCTACCTCCTCTACGACGACGGCGAAGCCGCCATCGTCGACCCGCTTCGCGCGTTCACCGACCGCTACCTCGCGGACGCCGACGACCTCGGCGTCGACCTGCAGTACGCGCTCGACACCCACATCCACGCCGACCACATCTCCGGCGTCCGCGCGCTCGACGACGAAGGCGTCGAGGGCGTCGTCCCCGAAGCGGCCGTCGACCGCGGCGTCACGTACGCGGACGAACTGACGACCGCCGCCGACGGCGACACCTTCGCGGTCGGCGACGCGACCATCGAAGCGGTGTACACGCCCGGCCACACCACGGGCATGACGTCGTACCTCGTCGGCGACAGCCTGCTCGCGACCGGCGACGGCCTGTTCATCGAGAGCGTCGCCCGCCCGGACCTCGAAGAGGGCGACGACGGCGCGCCCGACGCCGCCCGGATGCTCTACGAGTCCCTCCAGGAGCGCGTCGTCTCGCTGCCCGACGACACGCTCGTCGGCGGCGCTCACTTCAGCGACGCCGCCGAACCGGCCGCGGACGGCACGTACACCGCGCCCGTCGGCGACCTCGTCGAGGAGATGGACGCGCTCACGATGGACGAAGACGACTTCGTCGAACTCGTCCTCGCGGACATGCCGCCGCGGCCCGCGAACTACGAGGACATCATCGCGACGAACCTCGGGCAGAACGCCGTCGACGACGACGAAGCGTTCACGCTCGAACTCGGGCCGAACAACTGCGCAGCGAGCCAAGAGTCCCTCGCGGGTGACTGACCCGGCAGCGCGCCGGACGGACACCGGCGCTAGTCGGGACTGACCACCGCACACACATCAGATGGAAGCTTCAGTAATCGCGCTCTTCCTGGTCGCCGGGCTCGCGAGCCTGTTCATGTCGTGGGTCATCGGCGCCGGGTCGAGCGGCGCGACGCCGTTTGCGCCCGCGGTCGGTGCGAACGCCGTCTCCACGATGCGAGCGGCGTTCGTCGTCGGCATCTTCGGGTTCGCCGGCGCGGTCGTCCAGGGTTCGAACGTCTCCGAAGCCGTCGGTCGTGGCCTCGTCGACGGCGTCAGCCTCCCCGTAACCGGCGTCATCGTCGTGTTGGCCATCGGCGCGGGGCTGATGGCAATCGGCATCACGACCGGCTACCCGATAGCGACGGCGTTCACCGTCACCGGCTCCGTCGTCGGCGTCGGCCTGGCGCTCGGTGGCTCGCCCGCGTGGGGGAAGTACGCGGAGATCGGCGCCGTCTGGGTCGCGACGCCGTTCGTCGGCGGCGGACTCGCGTACGGCATCGCGAGCGTCCTCCCGCGCGAGGACGTCCCAGAGCGGTACAGCGTCGCGTCCCTCGCCGGGCTCGTCGGCGCCGTCCTCGCGAACGTGCAGTTCGCGTACCTCGGCCCCGGCGGCGCCGCCGGGTCGCTGGTCGGGGTCATCCAGCGCCAGCTGCCGGTGACCGGACTCTCGGTCGCCGTGTCGTCGACGGCGGTGCTCGCGCTCGCGGTCGGGGGGCTCGTCTCGTGGGACGTGCGCCGCGACCCGTCCGGCGGGCTCCGGCGGGTGTTGCTCGCGCTCGGGTCGCTCGTCGCGTTCTCCGCCGGCGGGAGCCAGGTCGGCCTCGCGGTGGGGCCGCTACTCCCGCTTTTGGACACCGTCGACGTGGTGCCGGTGACGGCCGTCCTCGTCGGCGGTGGCGCCGGGATACTCGTGGGGTCGTGGACGGGAGCCCCACGGATGATCAAGTCTCTGGCACAGGACTACTCCAGTCTGGGGCCGCGGCGCTCCATCGCTGCGCTGGTGCCGTCGTTTCTCATCGCGCAGACCGCCGTTTTGCTGGGCGTCCCCGTCTCGTTCAACGAAATCGTCGTCAGCGCCATCATCGGGAGCGGAGCGGCCGTCGGCGGCCGGGACGCGGTGAGTACGCGGAAGATTCTGGTGACCGTCGGCGCGTGGGCCGGTTCGTTCGCGCTGGCGTTCGTCCTCGGGTACGGCGTGGCGATGGCCGCGCTGTGAGAGCGCCCCGGGGCATCCAACGTCGGTCCGACCGAGGCGCAGTGTGTCGTTTTCTGTCGGTTCTCGACCGGAGTACTGCCCGTTCGCGGCGCCGTTCGTTCGCTGTAACGTACAGCGTACTGTTGCAGATAGAATTGTGCGCTAGACCCAAAACCGTTAAGTCAGGCACCGGGCTAGACGGAAGTGCGCAGAATACCATGAACCACACAATACAGTTCCAGGTGTTGGACGATGTTCGGGCTTGAGAACGCGACCGGCATCGACGGGGCGTTACTCGTCGTCGGTGTCGTGCTAGTCGAAGCGATCATCCTGTACGTCGGGTATGGCGCCCTCGAACGCCTACTCGGACCGAAACTGATGGACCTACTCGGTGGAGAATGACGATGGAACTGTTCGGCGTGGCAGTCTCGCTGCTCGCGCTGTTCACCGGCTTCGGCGTCCTCATCGGCATTCTGTTCGGGTTCTTCGGGATGGGCGGGTCGTTCCTCGTGACGCCCGCGCTAATGGTGATGGGCTACGAGACGGACGTCGCCGTCGCGTCCGGGCTCGCGTTCGTGTTCGCCACGTCCGTCATCGCGACACTCAAACACCGCGACCTCGGGCAGGTCGACTACAAACTCGGCGTCCTCATGATCGCGGGGACGACCGCCGGCATCGAAGTCGGGAAAATCGGCCTCCACTGGATGCAGGACATGGGCATCGCCGACACCGTCGTGAGCATCATCTACGTCGGCCTGCTCGGCGCCATCGGGGCCTTCGTCACCTACAACGCCGTCAAGGGCAACGACGGCGGCATCGACCACGACGCCGACGGCGAAGTGGACGCCGACGACATCCCCGATATCGCCAAGACCATCCAGTCCTACCGGATTCCCCCGATGATGAGCCTCCGCGGCGGCGTCAGCGTGTCGCTGTGGCTCATCCTCGGCGTCGCGTTCGTCACCGGACTGCTGTCGGGGTTCCTCGGCGTCGGCGGCGGCTTCATCCGCATGCCCGCGCTGTTCTACCTCATCGGCGTCCCGGTCCCGATTGCGGTCGGCACTGACCTCTTCGAGATTGTGTTCTCCGGCGGCATCGGCAGCTTCCTGTACGCGATGGACGGCGCGGTCAACCTCTCCATCGTCGCGCCGCTGCTCGCGGGGAGCGCGCTCGGAGCGCGCCTCGGTGCCGCAGCGACGAGCATCGTCGACGAGGACGACATCAAGGTGTACTTCGGCGTGATGTTGCTCCTCGGGTCGCTGGCGGTCGCCATCCGCGAGGTCGGTTCCTACCTCGAGATGCCGGTCTTCCAGACGGTCTCGCTGCTCGTCATCCTCGGCGCCGCGACGCTCGTCGCCGGCGCCGTCGTCGTCAGTTCGCTCCGCGAACTCCGCTCGGACACCGGCTCCACCACGACGAGTACCGCCGACTGACCGGCCCTCACGCCGCTCAGTGGGTACGATTGTGCAATCCGTACACAAGTCTTTTAACGGCGGAGCGCGAATGTCCACGTGATTACTAATGCCCGACTCGATGGCCGAGCAACTCCAGCGCGACATGGTCTGCGAGGGGCTACTGGAGTGTTTCCACGGCCTCAAGCAACTCGACAAGGACGTGTTTCAGGCGCTCATCAACACCGACGAACCGCTGACCGTCGACGAAATTGCGGAAGCCGTCGACCGCGAACGCTCGACGGCGTACCGCGCGGTCCAGCGCCTGCTGCAGGCCGGCTTCATCCAGAAAGAGCAGGTCAACTACGACCAGGGCGGCTACTACCACGTCTACCGGCCGACGGACCCCGCGAGCATCGCCGACAACATGCAGCGCCTCCTCAACGACTGGTACGCCAAGATGGGGCAACTCATCCAGGAGTTCGAGACGAAGTACGAGCAAAACGACGTCGCGACCCAGTCCGTCGAGAGCTGAGCGCCGAGCCGTAGTCGACGCCGCGGACCGAACGTACGCCGTCTCGCTACCGCGTACAGTAGTTCCGTTTCTCGAACCCGTAATCACTGACTCCGCCGATTGCCCCGGTCAGCTCCACCACGTTTCGCCAGTCGCTGCCCTCGCGAACCGGTCTTGTATAATACATCCACAACTGTTAACTGCTGGTGGCGCGTAGTCGGTGATGATGACGACCGAACCCGCCACCACGCCCAACGAACCGACCGCCATCGACGGCCAACCCGAACTGGACGAGTACGTCGCGAACAACGACGTCGTCCTCGCGGACTTCTACGCCGACTGGTGTGGCCCCTGCCAGATGCTCGAACCGACCGTCGAAACCATCGCCGCCGAAACGGACGCCGCCGTCGCGAAAGTCGACGTCGACGCCAACCAACAACTCGCGGCCGCCTACGGCGTCCGCGGCGTGCCGACGCTCGTCCTGTTCGCCGACGGCGAACAGGCCGAGGAACTCGTCGGCGTCCAGAACGAATCCCAACTCCGGACGCTCGTCGAGCGCTACAGCGAATAGAACGCCCACCGAACGGCACCGGCGCCGCGGGACGACTCGAAGCCCCCGACACAGGCTTCACTCACCACGAAGATTCTCGCAGAATGATGGGCGCTGCAGGAACGTGGAAATAAGCAGAGGGCGCGGAGTTTTGCTTCATCATAGCGGCTGATTTCAGCGCGGTGCGCGGACTGGTCTGAGCCGTGGCGTTGGTACTCTGAATCATCGGTCAATAGCATCCCAGCGGCGTTCGGCGCGCCGGCGCTTCGACGCGCGGTCGTAGTGCTTGTCCAGCACGTCCTCGGACGCGTTCAGTCGGTCGGACACGATTTCCCGAGCGACGCCGTCGTTCCGGTACTTCGTGACGCGCGCCTTCCGGAAGTCGTGGGGACTCCGCGAACTCGGGCACTTCGTGGACTTCTTGAACGCCGTCGCCTCGCACTCCTCGATCTCCCGTCCGTGTGGGCACCCCTCGCCGACGAAGCAGGGGCGCGTCCACTTGTAGACCGTCTCCCGAATCGTCCCGCGACACGCCCGCCCCTGCGTCGTCGTCACGAGTGGGCGACGACCGTAGTCGTCGGTTATCTCGCGGCGCGGCCCCTCGATGAAGTCCTCCAAGACCTGCGCCACGCCCGCGTTGATTCGGTTGTGGCGCTCGCTCGCTTCGTCGTTCTTCAGCGGCGTGTCCGTGTCGGGCCGGTGGTGGAACTCGATGGCGGGCGAGTTGCTGTCGAGGTCGAGGTCACGGAGGTCGAGCGAGCGCACGCCACCGAGTCGCGCGCCGGTGTGCCAGAGCACGAGCACGACGACGTGGTCCCGACTCGCGTACTCGTAGCGGTCGAGGTAGTCGAGAATCGGCGGGATTCGCTCGGGCGGGATTTTGCTGTCCGACACCTCGTCGGTCTTCGAGAGGTCGGGAATCGGCACCTTCGTGTAGAGGTCCTCGGGCACTGCCTCGATGTCCGCCGCGAACTTCAGGAATCGCTTCAGCGTCTGCAGCGCCGACTCCAGCGTGGCCGGCGCAAGCTCCTCCACGTTCGCGTTACTGTACCCGCCCTCACGGCGCCAGACGCGGTACTCGTAGAGGTCGCGTCCGTTCACCTCGTTCAGGTTCTCGATGCCCGCCTCCCGGCACCACTCCACGAACGGACGAAGCCGGTACTTGTGGCTCGTGACCGTCCACTTCGCCGCGTCGTCGCGGCGCGCGTCGAGGTAGAGGTCAACCGCGTCCTCCGGCGGCAGCGGGTCGAGGTCGCTCATCGCTCGCCCTCCTCGTTGACGACCGCGAGCGTCAGCTTCTCCTTGGTACTCTCGCAGGCCGGGCACTCCGGCATCCGGCTGTACGTGACGTTCGAGCAGTCCGCACAGACGTAGAGGAAGTCGTTCGTCTCCGACTCCTCCGAGGTCGGTTCGTCGGTGTCATTCTGGTGTTCGGTTTCGCTCATTCTCACTCCCCAGCGGTGGAATCGCGCACCGCTTGGAACATACAGATATACTCCGTCTACAAATAGATTCTCTGAGTCATTTGTCGAATGCGCACCTAGTCAATTATCGAATTGACTCCGACTATCCAATTGATACTTAGACCAACTCATTTGGGTGCCCGGGCCGCAGTTGAAGTATGGCGTATCGTCTCCCGGCCGAGTGGATGCAGGCAACTGACGACCGGATTCTGGAGTTCTTGGAGTCTGAAGGCCGTTCTACCCCCAGTTCGATGACTGACGAAGGGCCTTACGACTATCATCGAAAAACCGTCCAACGACGACTCTCGAAATTGATGGATGCCGGACTTGTCGAACGTGTCGGCCGGGGACTCTATCAAATCACGAACGAGGGCCAGCGGTATCTCGCCGGTCAGGCAGACCTGCGAGACACGCCGGAACCAGAGTGAGAAGCTAATTCCTCGAGTTATAAACCACTAATTCGTAATCTCGGACGGAATATCCCCAAATCTCTTGCCGTGTCGGTTATCGAGTTTGGCCTATCATGGTTGAGATTCAAGATCTCCTCCCGAATTATTTTCTTGAGCGTAGCTTAGCATTCAAGACTGGTGTTCTCATATTAGGTGCATTGCTACTACTGGTGAGTTCCTTTATTCGGCAGAAAGGAGACGTACTGTGGGTGATCCCTTTTCTTTCCGGTGCTCTGGTCGAGTGGTTTGTCGTTGCAACAGTCTATGTTGAGATGTCTGAAATTGAAGCGAGGGTGAGCGATGCAAGAGACGAGATCAAGACGACTGCAAGCGATATCAAAGAAACTCGGAGAGAGGTCGAGCAGAACCAGAAGGAGGTTGCGGACACAAAAGAAGAGATAGAATCTACACGGAACGAAGTCGAAGAGACGAGGAGAGAAATAGAGAAAACAGGGAGAGAAATCGAGCAGACCAAAGAGGATGTATTCTCGTTCATCTCTGACTCTCAAGGAAGTACAGCTAGACCCTCACTTGAAGACCGAATTTCTGACTTAGAGGAGACCGTTGGAATGGGGGCGATAAGCGGAAGGGGTCTGTCTGGGCGTGTGTCTGAGTTAGAGAGAAAAGTGAAGAAAATGAAGAGAAACAACCGACGCTGATTCTAACGAAAGGAGGAAACCATTCAATCGGGTTTCAAGCCACCTACTCGTACGGAATCCAGAGCAGTCCGTACGCCCCCTTCGAGTCGAATTCTGCGACCTGCTCCCCACCGCGATACAACGCGACGTGTTCGCTTCCGTCGGCTCCGACGTGGGCCGCGTCGCCGATAATCTGCATCTCCTCGACCTGCGGCTCCGCGTCGAAGCCGAGCACGTCGTCGCCGCGATCCTCGTCGCCCACGAGTTCGTCGACCGGGACAACAGCGTACCGTCCGGTCACGTCTCCTTGGTAGAGGACTCGGTTCTCGACTTCGCTGAATCCTGCTCTGATGAGTAACTGTTCGCGTTCGCTCGTCTCGAACGTCACGAGGCGGCTCAATCCAGTGGCGGTCTGGTTTGCTTCCACCATGCATCAATTCCGGTGCGTAGGCACGTTGTGTAAAGGCGAGCCGTCCGCGGAGTGAAAGTGAAAGTGAAAGTGATAGGCCCGACTTAATTCCTGAAAATCAAGGCCGCTCTATCTTTGAGGGCAAAGATCAGTTAGAACCTAAGCGGTTGATTATCTTCATGAGATACTGTTTTTGCGACTGTAGTTCTGACTCAAGTTCACCGAGTGCTCGGAGAACCACGAAAAAGTATCCAATTGCGATAGCGACTAACAAGTATATGCTAATGGGTTCCCCACTCGTGGCAGCAAATGATATTATCACACTCAAAATCATCCCAAGACAAATGAGTAGGATATCAATACTCTCGACAGTCCTCAAATCATCAAGATTCTCTGAACTCTTAATCAGATACTCTCGATAGGCATTATTTCGGCTGTTAAGATACTCTTCCTTACTTTCGAATGAAGACGCGTCTTCTGGGATAAGTTCCGGCGAGACATTCGAACTCCGAGCCGATTTTGATAGAAACCCGAACAGCCCCAGTATGAGAAGAATCGCAGTAACAGCGATCGTTATCGGTGATGAAATAATCAGATTGCCCGATTTCACAATAGGTTGTGGGTGCTTGACCAAATCAACTATCGCGTCTTTTACAGCGAATAAAACTGATGAGAGACCAGCAAAGAGCAGGAGCGTGATTCGCCCCATTTGCCGATTTCTTTTCCCAACCTCCTGACTGGCATTCGTATAGTGATTATACAACTCTCGTAACTCCTCGTGCTCAAGTTCAAGAGTTTCCACCGAGGGGTCGGATTTATCTCCCATACAACTCCCATAACTACTCTACTAACATCTTTATTTATCTCTGCAACGGGATATGTCCAAATGAACTGAAATGAGCAATGACGAGTCAGAAGAAGTTCCATTGACTTCAACCTCGTTGACTCTTCACCCGTTAAGTTCGTAACCCCTCAGGAGGGATATTATCCGCTATCCAATATCTGAATTCTTTCGACGACATGTACCGGAGAGCAATCCGGTTATTTACTCTAGATATTGCAAACAGTAAACCAGCCACCAAATCAGACAGGCGATAATACTCAACTGGAACTCGATAGTATGACATCTTCTTAATCAGGTTTCGGTCTCGTCCACGACCATCGTAGATACGCACAAGTCCTTCTGAATCATCAGTTTCAATACTAGCATGAGAAGACCCATGCCTAAGCTGTGGTTCAATTAACTTTGTGAAATTTTCTCCTCTGCTAGTATCGAGGGACTTCAACACAGAGGTTGTATCACTCGCATTATTCGGAGCGGGCGAGTCAAGAGCAAGTGTTAGATCATGTAGTGGCTCTCGTGCAAGTTCAAACAAATATGCGTATTGTTCAATAATGCGCTCAATCCCAAGACCTCCCTCAATTTCCCCAATATCTACTGAATCTGAGTTAGTGTCCCAAAAGTGAATAATTGCGTTCTCGTCTGAAGGGGAGTCTCGTGATTTTAGTCCCTCCCATTCAGCCTCTTTCCGTTCTCTGAAATTTAGAACTTTATTTCCAAGCTCAAGAAGGTCTGTTTTCCGCTTTTCTTCCCATTCTTCAAACCGAGTCAGAGGAGATCCTGACAAATACTTCTCTTGCAACAGGTCGACTGCAGTTTCAAATACTCTCTCAAACCTTTCTGAATCGTAACTCGCCTCGTCTTTGTATCTCCTGTACGGAGCATTGAGTCTATTCGCATCCGATGTCTTAATAGCGATAATTTCCGCATAATTCTCTATTAGCTTGATGAGGTTTTCATTGTCCAGATCAAGTTCGAGAGACGCATTTAACGCCTCCTTCGCATCAAATTCTTCAGGAGCATCGCCGTTTCCTTCTTGGAGCCTTTCAGTAGCCCTCTGGACCGGATCATCATATTCAGACCGAAAGTACCGCATATTTTGCTCACGAGTCCTCGGATTCTTCGCGGGGGTATCTCGCACATCAATAAATTGCGCAACACCATCCCGAATGGTTGGAACCAAACTTTGGAGTGCTGCGATAAATTCCCACCCACTGCCTGAAACTTTGATTGTTGAATCTCCGTCCCTGAACCAGACCCTCCCCTCTCCATCCTGCAGATCTCGCTTAGTTATCGGTAAATCTCTTTCATAATACAACTCTGCAAATTCGGGGTATCCTTCGTCGGTCCCCATTTTGCACCCTATTAGTCCTCTTTTGGTAATCAGCTTTTGCGTTTCGACTACCCCTCTATATTGACTCGGGGTTTTGCGCGCTGAGAATTCGTTTCCGAGATATGCACACGAGACGCGCGAGGTCGTGTGCAGATTCGCCCGCTCGTCGTGACCGTCAGCTCGTCTCGGGCCGGGTCGCCAGGGAGATCGAGGCGATTTCCCCGCGAATCACCCCCGCGAGTGAGCCAAATTCAATGGGTTTTGCCCGGTCGTGTGAACGAATCAGGTATGCGAATCCGCACCGACGGCGACTACGCCCACCGACGAGACACCATCGAGGCCGCGATGGACGCGCTCGACGAGAACACGAAAACCGCCGCCGTCCTCGCCGCCTGCGAGCACGCTCGACAGGACCGCCGCGCGAAAGAGGAGGCGCTGGAGCACCCCGACATGACGCCCGAACTCGCCGAGATACTGAGCACCAGTCGATTTCGACTCTCATACGAGGTTGAGACTGGCCTCGATACCGGGTAGCCTCTTCAGCAAAATCTGGCCTTATCCACCAACTGTCGCTCGCATAACTACCTCAATCACAACGGTAGCTGCAACCACCGAGATCGCAATTAACCCCTGTACGGCGAAGTCACGCCATCCGCTATCCTGTGATTGCGCTCGCATCAGAGCAATGACGGCCGCGGTGATTAACAGAATGAGGGCATTAGCCGCCGCCAGACCCGTGATAATCGCGTTGCTCGATGAATTCCGCATAATTGCTGCCGAGAAGCTCATCAGCATCCACCAAAGCAGGGTTGTTCCAGCAGTGACGAGCCCCAACTCGGCAGTTGTCGGCTCCTCGTCTCGGTCCAGAATCCATCGGGCCACACCCAACCAGACCGTTAGTGCGACGAGTGACGCTTGAAACAGCGGGATTGCCGTACTAAGCGACTCTGAGGGCATCCTATTTTCTTCTACCCGCTGACTCGGATAATATTTCCCACTCACTGCAGCGATTGATAATCTACACTACGTCGCTAATCGCCACCTTCGCCTGCTCGGTCCCACGGTGATCACCACCACCGTGCCACCGGAGCGTCGGCAATCGAGACGCGTGCCGGCGGTCGTGGGCGAGCACTTCGACACCCCGCCCGCGAATCCGGTACGCGGCGAACACGTAGTATCCATCCTCGCGCTGTAGTTTCTCGTGGTACTCCCGATAGAGTTTGAACGTCCCCGGCTGTCCGTCGGCGTGCTCGTGCATCGCCGCCTTGATCTCGTGCGGCTCGCCGTCGGGACCGTCGGCGTCCTTCCAGGAGGCGCGGGCGAGGTCGAGGCCGTACTCTGAAGCCATCTGGTATTCGACCGCCGTCCCGTACTTGTTCGCTTTCTGCGAGCGCCCCATTATTCTGACCCCCACGAGGCAACGCGTCTCGCGCCCGACGCGCGCTTTATATATACACTCCTCCGGCCCGCCTGAACGCCGCGCCCATCGGGGCGAGCGCCCTCGGCGCGAGTCCCGACGCGATGGGCCAACATAGTGAGTACGCCGGGGGGTTGGTTGTGGTTGGTTTGTCCGGGACCCGTCGCCGTCATGCAGTTAGGTCAGTCACCTCGCCAACCACCTCGCGGTGCTTTCCATCCTGCTCGTACTCGTTCCAGCGCTGACGCACCCATTCGGTGCTGTACGGCACGAATTCCGCAATCTCGCGGTTTGGTTTCTCTGGCTCGGCCTCCTTCGCGAGCACGACTGTCGCGATCGCCGACCGCCGCGCCACGTCCGCCGGCGCCGTCTCCCCATCCTCGTCGTCGCCGTCCGACCAACTCCACGTCGTCGCCTCCTTGTCGTCGTACCGCCAGTCCGTCTCTGGAATCCCGTCGACCGACGCAATCGGCTCGACGCCCCGCCGATTCTTCACGTCCTCGTAGAACGTTGCTCGCTTCAGCGCCTCCTTGTGGACACAGACGCCCATCTCCCGAATCAGCGGGTGTACGTCCTTCCCGTCGTGACCAATCACGATGAGAGAGCCGCCGTACTTCCGGATTTTGTACGCCATCGGCCCCATCTTCGTCTTCGTCTGATACCCCGAACTACCCGAACCGCCGGCGCTCGATGAGGCCTCGTCGAAGATGAACAGTTTCGGTGTCTGGTCGTTGTGCATCGGGTCGCCGTCCTGCTCCATCCACGCCTCCAACTGCTCGAAGTTCGACAGCCACCCGTCCTGCCTGCAACCCTCCGCGTCCGTCCACTCGTCGGTCTCCCGGAGCGTCCGGACGTTCGACGCGACGAGCCCACTCGGATGCTCGCGCTTCCAGAGCTGCCCAAGGAGCAGCGCGAAGTTGCTCTTCCCGGTGCCGGGTTCGGCCCACTCGTAGAACATCGGCGCCGGCCCCGTCAGGAACGATTCCAGCGTCTTGATCGCCTTCAGGCCGGACACGTCGGCACGCTGGCCGGTGTCTCCCGTGAGGTGCTTGAGTGTCTGCATGTCGCCGCCGTCGAGCGCGCGCCGGGCCGTCTCGGTCGCCTCCATCCGCCGCGTGCGCTCGTGGAGAGTGGTCTGCTCGGCCCGCCCCGGCATCTTCGCCTGCTTTTCGTCCGAGAGGACCGTCGGGTCGTACTCCGCCTCCACCACCGAGAGGAACCGAGAGAGGCGTTCGTCCCGCGTCAGCCCGGTATGCGTGTGGGCTTCGGCGTCGCGGTCGCCGTGGCCGTCCTGGTGCTCGCGGAACTGCGCTGGCGTGTACAGGTCGTCACCGCCGCCGTCGTCACCACTCATCGCGGGGTGCCTCCGTCAGTCGCCGCCGGTTGACTCTGCGCGTCCGTCTCCATCCCCACGTCCTCGGGACGCCCCTCGGGCAGGGCGTCAGCCGTCCAGTCCGGCAGGTCCTCGGGTGAGAGGTCGGTCACTTCGGCTTCGGTCACGCTCTCGGCTTGCTCGCGGAATTCGTCGGTCACCTCTTGGACCGCCGCTTTGTCGAGGTGTTCGCCGTGCTCGCGAGCGTACGCCATCTCGTTGATCAACCGCGTCTGCAGGCTGGCGGCGAGGTCGCTAATCGAATCCCGCAAGTACGCCAGCGAGAGGTGTGAGTCCACGAGTTCTTCGTAGGAGCGTTCGGCGTGCTTCCGACTCGTGTAGAGTTTCACGTCTTCCAACTCCGAGAGGAACACTCCCGACACCGTGAGTTGGCCGTTCTCACCGTATTCGGGCGCCCAGTCGAACTCACGGACGGCCACCGCGTCCCCGTCGTTGACGCGATACGGCGCCGGACCGTCGACGCGCTTGGCGTCCCAGACTTCCGGCGGGACGAAGTACGTCTTCACCACGTCGTCGACGCGATTCACGTGGTGAACCTCCACCCAGTTGCGGGTACGGAGCCAGTGCGCGAACCGCAGCCCGGCGAGCGTCGAGGGCGGCGCCAGCACGAGCCAGCCGACGAGCAAGTCTCCGACCCACGGCGGGAGGACAGGGATGCCCGGATCGAAGTACCACAACACGAGGCCAGAGGCGACGAGGACGGCCGCGACGAGTAGTTGGGCTTCCGCGAGCAGGTAGGTCGTGCGGTCGCGCCAGTCCCCGAACGTCGCCGACAGGTCACTCATGGCGAGGCCTCCGTCGGTTCACCGCCCTCGTTGTACACCACCCAGATGCCCGCTCCCACGAACGAGATGAGGACGATGCTGGCGCCGCCGAGCCAGCCGGTCGTGCCGGATGCGCCCGCGAACGGCGAAGGGGTTGGCGACCGGATCACTTCCGCGTACAGCACCTCTTGGGTGGCGATCGATACGCCGACGTAGCCGCGTGAAGATTCGGTTACGTCGAAGGTGACGGTGTGGGTGCCGGCGCCGTCGAGGATCAGCGTCCGCCGATTGATTGTGCCGCCGTCGATGAACCCGCCCGCGTCCGACAGCGTCACCGCTTTCGTCGTGTCCGTCTCGAAGACCAGCGTCGCCGTCCCCTTCCCGTTGTACGCCGAGGAAACGAGCCGCAAGTCCGAATCAACTTGTTCGCCCTGTTGGGTGCTGTTCTGTTGGGTCGTGGGCTGTGGGCTGTCGCCGGGTTGGGCCGTCACCGCCGGCGCTCCGCCAGCAACGACGAGCACGACGACTACGCACAGCGTACTGTATCGCGTCATAAAATCGGTGAATAGGGGGTTAGTTGTTCGCGAGCAGGAGCGCGCCACCCGCGATCAGGAGCACAGGCAGCCCGATGCCGAGGCCGAGCCCGAGGTTGAGTCCACCGCTCAGGAAGCCACCGCCACCCGAGTTGCGGAGGCGTTGCTGGCGCGCGTTGATCTGCGCCTGCAACTCGCGTAGTTGTTCTTGCATGGCGACGAACTCGGAGGCGTTCGAGACGTTGTACTCTACCTCTCGGTACTCCACCGTCTCGTTGTCTGCGACCTCCGTGCCGTCCGGTCGCGTCACCGCAGAGAGCGTGAACTGTCCTTCGAGCTTGACGGTGCCGCCCTGCCGGAGCGCGACGAACTGCGAGCCGTTGATCTCGCTGGCGTTGTACGTCGAGCCGACCTGATACCCACCCGGCGGCGTGCCATCGGACATCAGCACACCCGAGTACGTCGTGTTCTGATAGGTGACGTTCATGTGGCCGACGTTCGAGAGGTTGTACGGACCACTCAACCCCATCGCAGCGAGCGAACGCTGCGTGTATGCGCCATAATCGCCTTCAGGGCTGTACTGACGCATTCCCATGTAGGGGTCGACCATATCCTCTGTAGATATGTCCCCATTTTGGTAGGCTTCCCACGCAGCGTTCGCGTAGGTACTCATACGGGCGCTGGCCGCCCCTTTCTGATCCAAAATATTCTCCCATTGATTGTGGAACCGCCCAGGTTTGACCAGCGTAACGTAACTCTCGGAGACGGCATCAGGCGCAGACGCCCGGACGTGATAGGAGTTTTCGCCGTCGCTTACCGGGTCAACGTTGTGAATCGGCTTGCCACAGCAGAGGTCTTGCTGTACACGCAGTTGAGTAACCTCTACCGTCTCATTGTTCGCGAGAGTATAGTTACCGTGAGTATCGCCTTTGTACCGGAATCGCCCGGCACCAGCCGTGTCATGGGCGTAAACGGTGTCGTTAGCCACAGACGAGGTGTTGACGGCACGGGCGTTAGCAGTAATAGCCACTTCAGCGGCAGTATTCCACTGCGAAATAAGCTGTCGCTGCTTGGTAGCGTAATACTCCTGAATCGCCTCCTGTGCTGCAATCTTCGCCTCAGCCTCAGTTTTCCCGCCGTTGATGTAACGGACGAACTCGTTCTTCCCATGCATCAACGCGATGCTCTGGGTGTCCTCGAGGTAGTTCCCCATCGACGTGAGCGCAACGTCGTTGTTCTGAGCCTGCTGACTCGCACTTGAGTAGATCGCGCTAAGCGTCTCGTTCGCATCAGCCTCCTCAAGCGCTTTAGAGGAATCTGGACACATGTTCGTCCATGCAAGCGTGTGGATGAACACCGGGCCAGCCTTGCACTTTTCCAGCCACGCTTGGGCGCTCGCGTCTTCGACGGGCGACGCCGACTGTGGAACCGGCCCGACACCGACCATGACCGAACTGGTGACGAGCACGACGCCAGCGACGAGCGCGAGCGCGGCGCGGAGGTGGCGGTTCACACCACCACCCCGACGAGGACGCCGACGAGGGTGGCGAGCGCGCCGAGCGCGTGCATCGCCACGTCCCGAGTAGTGAGTTTCTGCATGCGTTGTCCCTCAGTACCAGGAGACGACGGTGTACGCGCTACTCAGGAGGACGAACGCGACCAGCCCGACGATGTCGGAGCCGAGCACGAGGTCTTGGATGAACGGCATGAACGCCATGCCGAGCAGGAGGACGGTGCCGCCGCCGACGGCGACAGACTCCACCTCGTCAAGGTCGTCCCAGCCATCCCCCGCGCGGTTGGTCGCCCACGAGAGGACAAGCAGGAGCGCGGCGGTGACGAGCGCGATGCTGATGCTGGCACCACTTCCCGAAAACAGCGTTTCGTTGAAGCTGACGCCGAGGATGGTGAACGAGCCGATGCCGGTGAGGACGACCGCGGCGAGGCCGAAAAACGGCGCGCCGAGCACGTCCTGCATGTCGAAACCTCCCTTCGTGTGGAGGCTGAGAACATCGCTTGTTGCCATGCGCGCGTCGGGATTCCGGGACAGCACACTTTACCCATTTATCAGGTCTTGGAGGGGTACAGAGTGGGTAGACCGCCGGCGCGCCCCGGGGGCGCGCGGAGGGCAGGGTAAGTATAAGATTCGCGCTCGCTGAACGCTCGCGCGAAAAATACGGGGGCTACGCCCCCTACCGCACCGCGACCGCCCCGCGCCGCGACCACCGTCGGGAAGTCGGCGAGCACGCCGGCGACGACGGAGGCGGTGGTGACGACGGACAGATAGTCTCATGCGAGAACCCTCTCACTCTCGGTGGTCTGACCGCGACTCTCCGCCATCGAGACGCCCGAATTGCAAACACCAGTCGTCGCCAACAGGTTCGATACGCGTCTAAAACATTCGGAAATTGATTATAGGCGACGAAAAAGAGAGTGTCGCCACTACCCACCGAGCGAACCCGACCGGTGGAGCGCCGTCAGTCCGGCGGGCGCTCCTCGGGTTCCTCGTCGACGCGCTCCCGCCACGCCGCCCACGTCTCGCGGAGATCGTCGGCGTGCTCGGCGTCAGCCATCCAGTCGTCGTCAGTCAGGAACGCCGGTGCGTTCTTGATGTCGAGCAGCCGTCCGTCGCAGTTCTCGCGTACCTCGTGTTCCTCCTCGATCTCCACCACGTCGTCGCCCGGCGGCGCACCGTCACCGTGGGCCGCGCCGAGGTTCACCTTCTCCGCCGGCACTTCGACGGTCTCGGTCACGAGCTTGTCCCGTTCGAGCGTACACGCCACCGAGTCGTACGGCAGACCGAGCGTGTTCACGCCGACCGAGCGCACGGCGGCATCGGCTTCGCGTTCGATGTGCGGCTCGGCCACGAAGTTGTGAACCTCGCCCCAGTACCCGTACTGGTTACTCCCGTCATCGACGCCGGTGTGGGACAGGCAGTAGGTCACGACGCGAGCAAGGTCGTGGAGGTCGTAGATGCTCACGTTCGAGTCGTCGCCCTTCGTGATCCGCTCGATGAGCCACCCGGTCGCGTCCTCTACGGCGCGCGTGACGTGACCACCGTCCACGTTCTTCGAGAGCGCGACGACGTGGAAGTGCGGCGAGTAGGACAACTCCTCGCGCGTCTCCGCCCACTCCTGACTCTCGCCGTCCGGAAGCAAGTGCTTCCAGAAACCACGGTCGTCGCCATCGACGCCCCGCCACGGGTGGTAGAACCACGCGCCGGTGTCTACGCCGAGCTCACTCAGCACCTCCTTGATGAGATCGACGGTGCGACCGAGCGCGTCCTCGGAGTCCACCGCGAACCCATCTGGCGGCGACAACACGAGGTGGTGGAACTTCCAGCCGTTCCACCCCGGTCGCTTCGACTCCTTCGCGCGGCGGAGGGCTTCCAGCTTCGAGACGACGGCCTTCGCACGACGGCGGTCGGCACCCTTCCAGCAACGCGGGCACTCCCACGAGTAGCACGTCGAACCGACGTGCGAGACGTGGCCGCAGTCCGCGCAGAACCGGGGCACGTCGTCGCCACACTCCGCGTCACGGGTGCCGTGTCCCGGGATCGGGAGCGGCGGGAGTGTGTCGGTGAATCGGTCGCCGTCGCCGTTCGTTCGCTCGAAGATGTTGATGGCTTTCGACGGGTTCGCCTGCCGCGTTCCGTCGTCGCTCCCGTACGCGATGCCGGACTTGTCAGTCCGGAACGGCGCGCGCTCGGAGTCGCCCGCGCTCATGGCGCCACCTTCTCGGGAAGACAGCCGCCGCACACGTCGCAGGCTACGCCGTCCTCGATGAGTCGGCTGTACGCGGCGGCACGGCGCTCCTCGTAGTCGCTGGCGTCGAACACGTCGCCCGCGAACCGGAGCGGAAGCGCGTGCTCGTGGCACGCCTCGCAGACGTACAGCGGCGTCTCTTGGTCGTACCAGACGATGGCCTTCGCCTCGCGCGTGCGGTCGCTCTCGGCGCCCTCGAGGCCTGCGTAGTAGTCGCTGGCCGCCGTCATCCTTCCACCTCCGTCGGGTCGAAGAGGTTGCTCCACGCGAGTTGCCGGTAGCCGGCCTCGGCGCGGTCGCCGTCGACGCTCGTCCACCCGTCGGGAAGCAGACCGTCGACGACAGACGCGGGTACCACAAGCATCGCGAGCACGTGCTCGGTACGCGGTTGGTAGACCGCGAACAGGTAGGACGCACCCTCGCGGACAAGTCGCTCGTGCTGGCGCTGGCGGATGAAGTACCGCCCACGGTCGCCTGAGTTGAGGCGGCGCTGGGCGGCCTTGATCTCCACCGGCGTGTCGCGTTCAAGCACGACGACGCCCACGAACGGGAGCCGGTCGCTCGGTTCGAGCAGGCCGTCAACGCGGGCGTCGTGCCACTCGGCGGTGTTGTCGCCCACGTGCCGGAGCGCCGGCACCTGCTGGATGACTTCGGCCTCGATCGCCTCGCCCGCCGCCTTCGATGTGCGGGCGCGGCTCACGGCCACCACCCCGCGTGCCGGATGGCGCGACGAATCGCGTGCTTCGCGTCGGGCGCGTAGATCGCCGTCCGAATCTTGCCGTCACGAACGACGAGCACGCACCGACTCGCCGGGTCGTAGCGCGCCTCCTCGCCGCGAAGCCAATCGCGGCCCGGAATCTCGTGGCCCTCGTGCCACGCCGTCTCCACGGTGCGGCCCGCCGCGTCCGACCGGAACAGGAACCGTTCGCGGGCGTGGCCGGAGACGGTCGGCAGTTCGGTGGCTTCAGTCACCGACACCACCCGCGAACAGCGGTTCGTCGTGGTCGGGTGCGGTCTCACCGAGCGGTGACAGACCGAAGTCCTCGGGCGCGTGGTCCGCGATGTGGTGGTGGCGGTCCTCGTCGCGGTCGAAGTCGTAGCCACAGGCCGGACAGATTTCGAGGTGGACGCGCTCGCGGCTCCGCGTGTAGACCGCGACTCGGAGGTAGCGGCTCACGCCGACCACCCCGTGAGAACCGAGTTGGCGCGCGTTACTCGGAGACGGCGAGAGGCCGCGACACGGTTCGTGTTGGTATCCGGTTCAGACGGGGGTTGCAGAAAACGGATATTTCCGTATTTGTGGGCGGTACAGACGCATAGAAGCCGCTTCTGAGTAGGACGCCGTTCGGGTGAAAAGCGAGTGGGCGCTGCAGGATTTGAACCCGCGGCATCTTGGTCCGAAGCCAAGTGCTCTGTCCAAGCTGAGCTAAGCGCCCTGTACCACTTCGTACACGGAGGGTAGTTTTAAACGTCGTGGTTCGGCGGCGTCAGTCGCGGACGGCGAGCAGCGCCGCGGCGGCGAGCGCTGCGAGCGCGGCGAGGGCGCCGAATCCGGGGACGGGGAGAGACGTTCCGCCGGATTCGGTCGTCGTGGATTGAGTCGTCGCGTCGCCGGGGCCGTCGGTGATTACGAGCGGGAGGCGCATCCCCTTCTGTTCGTGCTGGGGAAGCGAGCAGTGACCCTGGTACTCGCCGGACTGGGCGGGCGTGACGAACGTGCCGGTGACGCGGCCGCGGTCGGCGACTTCGATGGTGAACATCCCCATCGGGTAGGTGTCGGACGGGAGGCCGTGGGCCATCCACTGATGGCGGACGTCGTCGTGGTTGACGAGCGTGACGACGAGGCGCGTGCAGGGGGACGCGGTGAGCGTGTCGACGTCGTAGCCGAAGGCTTCGCCGGGGTCGGCGTACTCGCTGCCGGCGTGGATGGTGACGTGGCGTTCGCCCCGGATTTCGGCGCAGCCGCCGGGCGCGGTGTCGGTGTTGGCGTTGACCACGCTGCCGTTCTCGACGAGCGTGGTCTCGGGGGTTGCGTCGCCGTCGGGCGTCGGATGGGCGAATCCGCTGCTGTCGCCGGACGCGACGCTGGCGTCCGTGAGCGCGGTGGCCCCGACAACCGAGGCGAGCGCGAGGACGAGGACGGCGACGGCGGCACCGGCGTGGCGGAGCGTCATCGCAGCCACCTCCCGAGCGTGACGCCGAAGCCGACGAGCAGGCCGCCGGCGAGGAAGCCGCCGCCGACGATGACTGCGTCCGAGACGCCGTCGTCGACCGCAACGCGGGTCGGCGACCCGGACGAGGTGGCGGCGCCGGGGTCGTCGGTCGTCGTTGTGTCGTCGTCGGGCGCGGGGTGTGCGAGGTTCGGGCCGTCGCCCGCGGTTGCGCTCCCCGCGAGCGCGAGCGAGACGGCGAGCGCGGCGACGAGGAGCGACCGCGCGACGCCGGGCAAGCGATTCACTCCGCCCACCTCCCGAGCGCGACGCCCGCGCCGACGAGGAGCGCCCCGCCGAGGATGCTCCCGACGAGGAGCACGAGGTCCGGAACGCCGGAGTCGCCGCCGACTCGGCTCACCGGCTGGTCGGCGTCCGAGGCGTTCGCGCTCGCCGCGTCCTCGGGCGAGTCGCCGTACAGGTCGGCGTCGAGGTGCCCCCAGGCCGGCACCTCGCCGTCGTAGTACGCGGGGTCGAAGTACCGGGAGAGGTTCGCGTTCATCTCGGGGATGCCGTTCGACCGGAGGTAACTGTCGTACGCGATGGTCGTCACGGTGCCGCCCGGGCCGATGCCGTCGGTGGTCACTGCGGGTTCGCGGTGGTCGTGCATCAGCCAGACGCCCTCGCCGAACGAGTTGCGGCCGTCGGTCGTCGTGTTCAACACGATGTCGGCGCGCTGGGCGGCCGTGAGGCCGACCACGTCCCGCGTGCGCTCGGTGCCCTCGGGGACGCTGACGCCGTCGAGCGCTTCGACGGAGAACTTGTGGCCGTGCGTGTGCAGGGAGAGCGTGCGACTCCCGGCGTTCAGCACGCGCAGGCGGTACGACGCGTTCGGTTCGACGGCGACGACGGACTCGCGGAGCGTGTACGGGAACGACCGGCCGTTCAACAGGAAGTAGTCCATCGACGCGTTCGTCGCGTCGTACTCGCGGTTCGTCGCCTCGGCGATCTCCCGGGTGTCGTCGTAGCGCTTGGGAATCTCGTGGAGTTCCTCGTCGACGCCCTGATACTGGAGGTCGTAGACAGCGTCGTGTTTCTCGGTCATCGCCTCGGAGGGGTGGCGGACCTTCCCGCCGCCGACGTTGAACGTCTGGACGCGGTTGTCCGAGCGGTTCTCCGTGACGACGAGCATCCCCGACAGCCCCATCTTGACGTGGACGCTCGGCGCGACGTGGCAGTGATAGAAGTTCGTGCCGGGGCGTTCGGGCGTGAACTCGTAGGTTCGCTCCTCACCGGGCAGAATCGGGTCTTCGCTGGTCTGCGGGACGCCGTCGTTCCCGCTCCCGTTGACCTCGTACTCGTGGGTGACGCCGTGGAGGTGGAGCGTGTGCGGCGCGTAGTGGGTGTTCTCGACGGTGATTTTCACCCGGTCGCCTTCCTCGACGCGAATCGGCGGACTCGGCATCCGGACGAGTCGCGCGGCGGTCGACCCGTCGGTCACCATCCCGCGGGTCTTCGGCGCGAACACCCAGAACGCGGGCGACACGCCGGGCGCGATTTCCCGGTTGAGCGCGGCGTTGTGCTCGTTGATTCCCATCACCTCGAGCGTGATGTGAATCACGTCCGGGTCGCCGTCGCCGTCGGTGTCGTTGCCCTTCACGACGGCGTCACGGGAGAGCCCGGAGCGCTTGAGCACCTCGTCGGGGACGTTGTTCGTGCCGAGCACGCTCGCCGCGACGACGTTCGGGTCGTCCGGGCGACACGCCTGCTCGGCCTGAATGCGGACGCCGGCGAGCAGTTGGGGCGCGCGCCACGACGGGTGGTCGAACGAACACACCGACTCGTTTTCCTGCTGGACTGCCCCGGCGTTCGCGGCCGACGCGGACGGCTTCGCGGTCTGCGGAGACGGCGCGGACGCAGACGCTGTGGATTCGACCGCGGTCGGAGCGCCGGTCTCACTGGCCGGACCGGCGGACGCGACGCCGCCGACGCTCGCGCTGGCGACGACCGCGAACGCGACGAGGAGGGCGCGGCGGGCACGGGCGGACATCGTCCGAACGTTGCCGCGAGACGGGAAGTCGGTTTCGCTCGTTCTCGCGTATCGCCTCCTTTATGCCGAGCGCCCGACCTACCGCAGGCCATGAACGTCGCGGCCACCGCGAAGGGGCTCCTCGAACTGACGCGCCCGGCGAACACCGTCGCCGCCGGCGTGCTCACGTTCATCGGCGCGTTCGTCGCGGGCGGCGCGTTCGACCAGCAGGCCGCGACGGCCGCCGCGGTCGGCGCGACGTGGTTCGCGACGGCCGCCGGCATGGCAATCAACGACTACTTCGACCGCGAGGTCGACCGCATCAACAACCCCGAGCGCGCGATTCCCCGCGGCGCGGTGTCGCCCCGCGGCGCGCTCGCGTTCAGCGTCGTCCTCTTCCTCGGCGCCGTCGTCCTCGCCGCGCTGCTGCCGCCGCTCGCGCTCGGCATCGCCGCCGTGAACCTCGTCGGCCTCGTGACGTACACGCAGTACTTCAAGGGCCTGCCGGGCGCCGGGAACGCGCTCGTCGCGTACCTCGGCGGCTCGACGTTCCTGTTCGGCGCGGCGGCAGTCGGCGACCCGCTGGCGGGCGGCGTACTCGCCGCGCTCGCCGCGCTCTCGACGCTCACGCGAGAGATAGTGAAGGACGTCGAGGACATCGAGGGCGACCGCGAGGAGGGACTGAACACCCTCCCCATCGCCATCGGCGAGCGCCGCGCGCTCCTGCTCGGTGCGGCGATGCTCGTCGTCGCCGTCGCGGCGAGTCCCGTGCCCTATCTGCTCGGGACGTTCGGCGTCTGGTATCTCGTCGCCGTCGCGCCCGCCGACGCCGTGATGCTCGCGGCCGCGTACCGGAGTTTCGACGACCCGAGTGCCGGACAGCGCCTCCTCAAACTGGGGATGTTCGCCGCCGCGTTCGCGTTCGTCGTGGGGCGCGTGGCCGCCGCGTGACCTTCGCAATCAAAAGGAATATAACTGAATCGGCATATCATCAGAGCAGATGAGCGTGGGGGAGTTACACCCGGGTCCACGTCACCCCCAGTTGCCGTCCGGAGGCGAACCGTAGCGATGTACGAACTTGGGGGCGCGTTCTCGGACGTCGAGGTCGACGCGGGCACGAACGTACTCGTCGAGGGGCCGCCGATGAGCGGCAAGCGCGAGCTGGGCTTCCAGATTCTCGCCGAGGGCGCTCGCAACGGAGAGGGGTCTATATTCGTCACGACGAAGGACAACGCCGACCGCGTCGTCGAGGACTTCGCGGAACTCGTCGGAGACGTCGAACCGACCGTCGGCGTCGTCGACTGCGTCACCAAACAGCAGGGCATGGGGTCGGCCTCGGAGTCCGAGCTGATTCGGTACGCGTCCTCGCCGGTCGACCTCACCGGCATCGGTATCGAACTCTCGGAACTCCTGCGCGCGCTCTACCAGCAACGCGGCGTCAAGCGCAACCGCATCCTCCTGCACTCGCTGTCGACGCTGCTGATGTACTCGGACCTCCAGACCGTCTTCCGGTTCATGCACGTGTTCACGGGGCGCGTGCAGTCAGCGGACGCCCTCGGCGTGTTCGTCATCGACGCGAGCGCGCACGACGAGCAGACCGTCAGCACGCTCAAACAGTTGTTCGACGGCATCGTCACCGTCCGCGAGGCCGACGACGGCGGCTTCGAGGCGCGCCTGCAGGGTCTCAGTGGCGGCGACGACTGGCGGAGCCTGTAGACTTTTCGCCGCGCCGGGCGTACGTCCGGCTATGCCAGTCGAATCCGACGAGGAACTCGCCGAGATTCTGGACTACGAGACGATTGCGGTCGTCGGCTGTTCGAACACGCCGGGGAAGGAGGCCCACGAGATTCCGAAGTACCTCCGCGACCACGGCTACGACGTGATTCCCGTGAACCCGTTCGCCGAGGAAATCTTCGGCCGGGCGGCCTACGACTCGCTCGCGGACGTCGAGGAGGAAATCGACATCGTGGACGTGTTCCGACCGAGCGACGAGGTGGCGGGCATCGTGGACGCCGCAATCGAGCGCGACGACGTGAAAGTCGTGTGGACGCAGTTGGGTATCCGGGACGACGACGCCGCGAAGAATGCCGAGGACGCGGGGCTACGCGTCGTTCAGGACAAGTGCATGAAAGTCGAGCACCAGCGACTGAAGGCCTAGCCCTCCCACTCCTCGTAGTCGCCGTAGACGCCCTTCGAGAGGTAGCGCTCGCTGGAGTCCGGGAAGACGGTGACGACGCAGTCGTGGGGCAGGTCGATGTCGCCGGCGGCGGCGCGCTCGGCGACGTCGAGCGCGGCGAGGCTGTTCGCGGCGGAACTGGACGCGACCAACTGGCCTTCCTCGCGGGCGAGCCGTTGCATCTCGGCGTGCGTGTCCTCGTCGGGAATCTGGGTCACGTCGTCGACGAACTCGGGGTCGAACAGTTCGTTCGTGGCGGGGTCGTGGGTGCCGATGCCCTCGGTCTTGTACTCGGCCTCCGCGACGTCCCGCCCCTTCGTCGTGGCGTACAGCGACCCCGTGGGTTCGACGGCGGTGACGTGGAGGTCGGGCACCTGCTCGCGGAGGTAGCGCCCGGTTCCCATCAGGGTGCCGGCGGTGCCACACCCGGCGACGAGTGCGCCGACCTCGTCGTCGAGCGCGTCGCCGATTTCGGGGCCGGTGGTCTCGTAGTGCGCCTCGGCGTTCAGGGGGTTCGAGAACTGCTGGGGGACGACGGCGTCGTCGAGTTCCTCGGCGAGTCCGTGCGCGCGGTCGATGGCGCCGCCCATCCCATCCTCCGTGGGCGTGTTGATTACGTCGGCGCCGAGCGCGCGCATGAGTTGCTGTTTCTCGACGCTGAAGCGCTCGGGCACGACGAAGACGGCGTCGACGCCGAGCTGGCCGGCGGCGACCGCGAACCCGATGCCGGTGTTGCCGGCGGTCGGCTCGATGACGGTGCCGCCCTCGGGGAGTTCTCCCGATTCGAGCATCGCTTCGAGCATGTACTTCCCGATGCGGTCTTTCACGCTCGCGCCGGGGTTGAACGACTCCAGTTTCGCGTACACCGGCACGTCGTCGGGCGCGGCCTGCACGCGCACGAGCGGCGTCTCCCCGACCGTGTCGAGTACCGAGTCCAGCGGCCTCCGGTGGGTGGTCATCTGCGCGGTAATTCTTGCCTGCGTTCTTTAGTCGTTGCCATCCGACTCCTCGCCGACGTCGACGCTGGCGACGGCTTCCTCGACGTCGACGCCGCGTTCCTCGGCGAGTTCGTCGAGAATCGCGCGCTGTTCGGCGAGTTCGCGTTCGAGGTCGGCGACCGTCGCGTTCGTGTCCTCGACGGTCTGCTCGACCTCCTCGACCTCCTCGCGGAGTTTCTCGAATCGCTCGTAGAGCTTCTCGGCGTAGTCGGTGACTTTCTGGAGTTTCTTCGCGGTCGAACCGAATCCCATGGAGGGTCGTAGCGGCCGCGAGAGGTTGACAGTTTCCCTACGCCGGCCACTCGCTCGCGAGGCCGGCGAGGTAGTCGGCGTACTCGGCGCGAGCGGCGTCCCACGCCTCGCCGCCCTCCCGACACGCCGCTTCGAGGTCTGTGAGGCGGTCGGCGTCGTAGTCGGAGACGAGCGTCATCATCCGGTAGACGGCAGACGCCGCGGGCGGCGCGCCGTCGTCGGCCTCGTGGACGAGACGCCGGACTCGGTCTGGCGCCATATCCATCGTGATGCCGGACCCCGGAATCGTCTTGGACATCTTCGGGTAGCCGTCGAGTCCGGGCACCATGCGCGTGAACAGGCAGTCGAACGCGGGGTCGAACGGCGTCTTCGCGGCGTAGTGCTCGTTGAACAGGTAGAGCGGGTGTTCGTCGATGCCGAGTACGAAGACGGTCTGGTCGTAGCCGTCGGCGAGCGTCGGGTGGAGGAAGTCCGCGAGGCAGAGCAACGCGGCCATCCGCCCGCCGAACTCGGTGCTTCCCGACGCGTCGTCGTGTTCGACCTGGTGGGTGTCGTAGGCGTCGCGCAGTTTCGCCTCCCAGTCGTTCGGGTCCCGGTCGAAGTCGACGCCGTCCTCGAACTCGAAGTACGGCGCGAGGCGGAACGCCGTGTGCATCACGTCCCGGTCGTCGTACTGCGTTCGCACGCCGCCCTCGTACCCGACGCCGTCCAGAAACTCGCGATAGTCGTCGGCGAGCCCCCGGACCACGTCGAGGTCGCGGCCGCTGCCGGCGTACTTCTCGTAGTCCGCGAGCAGGAACTGGGTGTCGAAGCCCGCGTCGTGGAGGCGCTCGACGGCGAACATCTGCGCGACGGTGCCGACGTGTGGCGTCCCCGTGAGTCCCGCGCTCGCCACGAACAGCGTGTCGTCGCCCGCGCTGGCGACCGCGTCGGCGTCGGTCGTCGCGGCGAACGCCCGGTCCACCAGCCCAGCGGAGAGGTCGCCGACAGCGACGTCGGTGCGGTCGTAATCGAACTCCTCGCGAATCGCCGCGTAGTGGTCGGCCAAGTCGGCCATGTGCAGCGGTTTCCTGGCGCCGATGAAAGTGTTAACGCGCTCCACGTTAGCAAGCAACGAACGCCGCGACCCGAAAGGCCCTTAAGAACCACCCGGCTACGTGAAAGTGGACTAGGCCGGGCGGTTTGGCTCCGCCCCCTGCCCGCGAGATAGTCATCAGCGGGGGCCGAACACCGGGCCAGTGCGGCAGCCCCGCTCGGGCCCCGGAAGCCGACATGGAAGCCTCGTCCTTCGGGGACGGCGGTCCGCGGCGCGCGCCTGCAAGGGCGTCGCCGTCGCGGTTCGTCGGTGCCAACCCGTCAGGCACGGAAGTGAGCAGCGGACCACCGAACGTCCGTCGCTCGAAGGGTCGCGGGGTGGAGGAGGCGACCGGGACTACCCGACCGGGAACGCCGGGCCACCCCGGCTGTCCACCATTCATACGCACTTTTGCGCTGCACGAGCGGCGCGTAGCGCCGCCCGTTCGGCAAAACGCACTCCTCCCTCCAGCCGCGGCTCTAAGAGCCGTGTTAGTCGCTCGTCGGCCAGCGCGCTGCGCGCGCTGTGAGCGACTCGTAGTCCCGCACCGCGAGAACGACGCCCGCGTTTATTGGCAGTCGCGTAGTAAGTCGAGGTATGTACGACAGCATCCTGCTCGCCACGAACGGCGGCACCGCCTCCGAGGACGCCGAAACCCACGCCATCGAACTCGCGGCGGAACACGGCGCCACCCTGCACGCGCTGTTCGTCGTCGACGAGTCCGTCTACACCGCGTACAGCGGCGACGAGTACGTCGACGGCGCCGAGGGCCCCGAACACGGCCTCGAAGAACTGGGCGAGGAGACACTCGACGCGCTCCGCGACCGCGCCGAACGCGCGGGCGTCGACGTCGCGACCGCGATGCGGTACGGCGAACCGCCGGAGACCATCGTCGCGTACGCGGACGACGTGGACGCCGACCTCGTCGTCCTCGGGACAAAGCGCCGGCCCGCGGAGTACCGGTCGCTGCTCGGGAGCGTCACCGACCGCGTGCTGCGGCTAACCGAACGGCCCGCGACGGTCGTGAAAACCGAAGTCGAAGAGTAGGTTACTCGTCGAGGTGCTCAGCGCCCGGCGAGCCCGCGACCTCGATTTCGCCCTCGAGGGTGCGCGTCGGGTACGGGATGTCGATGCCCTCCTCGTCGAAGCGCTCCTTGACGGCCTGCACGTAGTCGGCGCGAATCTTCACGTAGTCCGAGCGCGACGGGTCCGAAATCCAGAACCGCGACTTGAGGCCGACGTAGGAGTTCCCGAGTTCGGTGAGGCGCACCGAGACGCCGGGGTCGTCGAGGATGCCGTCTATCTTCTCGGCCTCCTCGACGATGATGTCGGTCGCCTTGTCGATGTCGTCGTCGTAGCCGATGCCGAACAGGAACTGCAGTCGGAGGCGGTCTTTCGCCACGGGGTTCTTGATGACGCCGCCGGTCAGCACCGAGTTCGGCACCGTCAGCAGTTCGTTGTCGAACGTGCGGACGCGCGTGACGCGGAGGCTGATGTCCTCCACGATGCCCGCGTTGTCGTCCCACTCGATCCAGTCGCCGATGCGGAACGGCTCGTCCGTGTAGATGAACACGCCGGAGACGAAGTTCGCGATGACGTCCTGCATCGCGAAGCCGATAGCGAGCGTCGCGGCCGCCGCGATGGTCGCGAGACTCGTCAGGAAATTCCCGTACTCCGCGAACCCGAACGCCACCGCGATGGCGACGAAGACGATGGCGATGTTCACCACCTTCTGGAGGGGTTTGCGGGCGTGCGTGTCGAGGTTGCGGCGCTTGAGCACGCGGTCGAACAGCGGCCGCACCACGACGCGACCGATGAGGTACACCGCGAGGAACGACGCCACGAAGTAGATGAGTTGCGTGATGGCGACGGCGTACTCGGGCGCGACGTCCTGCACGAACGGCAGCGGCTCGACCGGCATCAGTTGAACACCGCCGTGTTACCTCGCACGTCCACGACGTTCGCGCCGACGCGGTCGGCGAGGTCGGCGGCGAGGTCTTCGGTCTCGTCGCTGCCGCGCGCCGACCGAAGGAACTTCACCTTCACCACGTCCCGGTCGTCCAGTTGGTCGGCGAGTTCGTCGACGACCGACTCGACGCCGGCCTTCCCCACCCAGACGGTCACGTCGGCCTCGTGAGCCTGCTTCGCTAAGTCCTCAGACATTCCTACCCGTCCTACAGGCGCGGACGCTTTGAAACTTGTTGCCCGCGGCGAGCGCCGCGACGGCTACTCGTAGGGGTACCGCTCGTGGTGGCCGCAGTCACAGGTGACGACGACGTGGCCGTCCCGGGTGCGGACGCGGGCGTTCCGACCGGGCACGAGGTAGGTGTCGCAGGCGTCGCAGGTGAACCGCCGGAACTCGCGGGGCAACTGGAGGCGGTGGCGTTCCGCGAGCCGGCGGGCTCGGCGGACGTACTCGCGGGCGCGGTCGTCGTCGCCGGCGCGCGCTGCCTCCCGGGCGAGCGCGTGCAGGCGGTCGATTCGCTCCGCCGCGATGGACATACCGGCGCTCGGGCGGTCTCGCACAAGACAGTTCCGGTAGGGTTATCGGCAATCGCCGGCTTGCCCCGACAATGCGCGCGTTGAACTACCTCGAACTCGAGGAACACGTCCGCGGGGGGATGGTCACCGCGACCCGACAGCAGCGCAAGGCCCTCGCGACGACGGACATCGAGGTGGTGGAGTCGCCGTGGCGTGCCGGCAACCCAGTGCAGTCGCTGGGCACGCTGTTCGCCGGCGAGGGGTACTTCGAGTCGTACGACGTGGCCCACTGCAACCTCGTGGGGCCCGGGAGTATCGCCGTCGCACAGCACGCGAAGCGCAACGACATCCCGCTCGTGTTGCACGCGCACTTCACGAAGGAGGACTTCGCCGAGTCGTTCCGGGGGTCGACCCAGATTGCGCCGGCGCTCGAACCGTACCTCCGGTGGTTCTACTCGCAGGCCGACCTCGTGCTCTGCCCGAGCGAGTACACGAAGGGCGTCCTCGAATCCTACCCCGTGGACGCGCCGATTCGCCCGATGTCGAACGGCGTGGACACGGAGAGCATGGCGGGCTACGAGGAGTTCCGCGAGGACACCCGGGAGCGCTTCGACCTCGACGGGATGGTGGTGTACGCCGTCGGCGAGGTGTTCGAGCGGAAGGGGCTGACGACGTTCTGCGAACTCGCGAAGGCCACCGACTACGACTTCGCGTGGTTCGGCCCCTACGACGAGGGGCCACAGGCCGGGAAAGCGACGCGGAAGTGGGTGAACAATCCGCCGGAGAACGTGACGTTCACGGGGTTCATGGAGGACAAGCGCGCGGCGTTCGGCGCGGGCGACGTCTACCTGTTCCCCGCGAAAGTCGAGAACCAGGGCATCGCCGTGCTCGAAGCGATGGCCTGCGGGAAGCCCGTCGTCCTCCGGGACATCGACGTGTTCCGGGAGTTCTTCGAGGACGGCGAGGACTGCCTGATGTGCGAGACGTTCGAGGAGTTCGAGGCCGCACTCGAACGCCTCGCGGACGACCCCGAGTTGCGCGAGCGTCTCGGCGAGAACGCCCGCGAGACGGCCGAAGAGCACAGCCTCGAGCGCGTCGGCGAGCGACTGGAGGAGACGTACCGCGAACTCGTGGAGGCGTAGCGTGACCGAGGACTTGCCGACCGTCGCGGCGTTCACGGACTCCTACCTGCCGACCGTCAACGGCGTCACGTACACCGTCTCGACGTGGCACGAGGAGTACCAGGCCCGGGGCGGGTCGATGCCGGTCGTCTACCCGCGCTCGGACCACGAACCCGACGAGACCGAACACCCGGTGTCGAGTCTGCCGTTCCCGTTCTACGACGGCTACCGGATGGCGATTCCGAGCGCGCCCGACGAAGTCCGGGACGCCGACGTCGTTCACGCGCACACGCCGTTCGCGCTCGGCCTCGCGGGCTGGCGGCTCGCGGAGCAAAACGACGTGCCGCTGGTCGCGACGTACCACACGCCGACCGCGGAGTACGCGACCTACGTCGGCCCGGACGCGGTGACGGGCGCGGTGCGGCGCGCGAGCGAGCGCTGGGAGCGGTGGTTCCTCGACCGCGCGGACCTCGTGTTGACGCCGAGCGAGCGGACCAAAGAGGACGTCCGCGACCTCGGCGTGGAGACGCCCGTCGAACCGCTCCCGAACGGCGTCGACACCGAGCGCTTCCGGCCCGTCGACGGCGCGGCGTTCCGGGAGCGCCACGACCTCCCGACGGACCGCCCGCTCGTCGGCTACACGGGACGCCACGGCTACGAGAAGCGCCTCTCGGACGTGCTCGCGGCGGCCGAGGAGTTGGACGTGACGGTGGCGTTCGGCGGCGACGGTCCCGCTCGCGACGACCTCGAAGCCGAGGCCGAGCGCCGCGACGTGGACGCGCGCTTCCTCGGGTTCCTCGACCGCGACGACCTGCCGGCGTTCTACTCGGCCCTGGACGCGTTCGCGTTCCCGAGCCCCGTCGAGACCGAGGGGTTGGTCGCCCTGGAAGCCAACGCCTGCGGCACGCCGGTCGCGGGCGTGAACGCCGGCGCGCTCTCTGAGACGATTCTCGACGGCGAGACCGGCTACCACTACGAACCCGGGAACCTTCCGGGCTTCCGGCGCGCGATACGGCGGACGCTGGACGAGAAGGGACGTCTCGGCGAGAACTGCATCGCGCGCCGCGACGACATCAGCGTCGGGCGCGCAATCGACAACCTGGTCGAACGCTACCGGTCGCTTCTCTAGTCTTCGAGCGCGTTCGCGATGCGGTCGAGTTTGTTGTTCGTGCGCTCCAGTTCCTTCCGGAGCTGTTCGAGTTCGCGCTCGACCTTCTCGCTGGACCCACCGCCGGACTCCTCGCGGCCGGGACCGCCGCCCATGCCCGGCGGGCCGCCACCGCCGCCCATCATGCCGCCCATCATCTGCGCGAACGGGTTTCCGCCGCCGCCACCGCCGCCCATGCCGCCGGGGCCGCCGCCCATCTCCTCCATGCGCTCGCGGGGGTCGGCGCCCTCGCCCTCTTCGCGTTCCTGCGCGCGCTCCTCGCGAATCTCTTTGACGCGCTCTCGGAACGACTTCTCTTCCTCCTCGCCGTTCTCCGCGTCGGCGTCGTTCTGGGGTTCGTCGTCTGCCATACCCCCGAGTTCGCCGTCCGCACTGAAAAAAGCCTGCTTCCCGGTTCGGTCCACTCCTGCTCGTGATACCGTTTCGGCGTCCTCGAAAGCCCCCGCTCGCTGGCGGTCGCTCGCTGGCATATCGCTCACTCCGTTCGCGATAGCGGCCACCGAGACGACCACGCGAACGCCAGCGAGCGGCCCCTTTCAGTCCACCCGATGCCAGTAATCCAATCAGCAGGCACCACGTGACCGCTCAGAACGCCCCGAGACTCGACTGCACGTCGCGCTCGCTCGCTCCCTCGGTCGCGTCGTAACCGACGAGGTCGCGCATGTCGACGGCGTACGTCGTGCCGCCGCGTTCGAGGAGGAGGACGCGACCCTTCGTCCCGACGACGGTGCCGGTCGCCATCGTCTCGGCGACGGGGCGCGCGTCGAGGTCGGCGCCGTAGTCGAAGGCGAACGTCTCGATGGGGTCGAAGTCCGCGAGCAAGTCGTTCCACGCCGCGCCGTCGACCGATTCGCCGAGTCCGCGAACCTTCGTCGGGACGCGCACGCGGTCCGGAATGTCCTCCGCAATGCCGGCCTCGATGCGTCGCGCGCGCCGGCCGTCCTCGACGGTTCGGACGTGCGCCGCGCGGTCGGCGCCCTGTTCGCGGAGTCGTTCGTCGAGGCGCCAACTCCGCGTGACGCCGACCTTGAACACGTCGGGGGCGAACGCCGCGAGGTAGACGGCGTGTTCCTCGTGACACGAGTCGCGGGGCATCGTGCAGTTCCCGACACAGCGCGCACAGGGCCACGTCGACGTGTGGTCGTCGCAGTACGGCGCGCTCGGGTTCGGGCAGGACTCGTGGCCGTCGCCCCACGGGTCGCCGGCGCAGTGCCGCGATTCGAGCGTGTACGCGAGGCGTTCGCCGGCGACGAGCGACACGCGCTCGACCTCGCCCGCGTCCGCGACCTTGAGCGCGGCGGGACCGTCGCCCGGCGCCGTGTCGTACCCGACGATTTGCACGCCACGAGGTAGGACCGTCCCCGGTAAATCTCCCCCGATGACGTGCGCGTCACCGGGTGGCGCGGACGCCCGAGAGCGCTTATCCCCGCGGCCGGCGTAGCCGAGAGTATGGCAGACGATTCGATTCCCACGAGCGCCGACGCGCCCGACAGCCCGTTCCGCACGACCGGCACCGACCACATCACGGTGTGGGGGAGCAACGCCGAGGACACCATCGAGTTCTACCGCGACCTGCTCGGAATGCCGCTGGTGATGCGACAGCCGAACCTCGACGACCCCTCACAGACCCACCTCTTTTTCGACACCGGGGACGGCCGCATCCTCACCGTGTTCGTGAGCGACGACCGCGACTCGAATCGCGGCCGCCTCCGTACCGCGGTCGGCGGCGTCCACCACCTCGCCTTCTCCATCGACCCGGAGGAGTTCGAGACGGTGATGGACTCTCTCGAAGCGGCGGGCCACCACTACAACGTCTTCGACCGGGGCATCTTCTTCTCGCTGTACACGCAGGACAACAACGGCCTCATCATCGAGTTGGCGGCGGACAAGTACGACATCCCGGACGACCGGCGCGGCGAGGTGTTGGCGACCGCCCAGCGCATCCGCGAGGAGGACGGCGCGGACTACGCGAAAGACGAGCACATGGAGGCCGCACTGGAGGAACTCGGCATCGAGGCAGAGCCCGCAGACCTGCCGAACGCCGCGACGGGCGCCGGAGTCTGAACCGACGCGATGCTCACCGACACGCCCGGCATCCACCACGTCACCGGCCTCGCGGCGGACGCCCAGCGCAACCTCGACTTCTACGCGGGCGTGCTCGGCCTGCGCCTCGTCAAGCGCACCGTGAATCAGGAGGACATGCTCCGGTACCACCTGTTTTACGGGAACGGGACCGGAGAGCCGGGGACCGTGTTCACGTCGTTCCCGTACCCGAACGAACCGCCGGGCAGAGTTGGCAGACCACAGATTTCGGCGATGGCGTTCGCCGTGCCGCCGGAGTCACTCGCCTACTGGGCCGACCGCCTCGAATCGCGGGGTGTCGACACCGAGGAGGCCGAGCGCTTCGGCGATGCGGTCCTGCGCTTCGAGGACCCCGACGGCACGCGCGTCGAACTCGTCGCGACGGACTCGCCGGTCGAACCGTGGACTGGCGACGGCGTGCCCGAGCGCCACGCGATTCGCGGGATTCACGGCGTCTCGGTGCTCCCGACGAACCCCTACGCGACCGGCGCGCTGCTGGACACGCTCGGCTTCGAGTTAGTGGGCGAGGAGCAATCCGACGACGAGGCGCGGATTCGGTACCGCGCGGGCGGTGACCGAGCGACGGTCGTCGATGTGCTCGACGCCTCGACAGGGTTCGGGCGCGAGGGCACGGGCTCGATTCAGCACGTCGCCGTGCGCGTCGCGAGCGTCGAGGAACTGTACGAGTGGCACAGCCTCCTCCGGGAGCGCGACTACGACGTGTCCCGGGTGCGCGACCGGTACTTCTTCCATTCGCTGTACGTCCGGGACGCCGGCGGCATCCTCTTCGAGTTGGCGACCGAGAAACCGGGATTGACGCGCGGCGAGGACGTGGCCGACCTCGGGGAGTCGCTCGCGCTCCCCGACCGCTTCGAGGCGGACCGCGACCTGATAGAGAGCCAGTTGGAAGGCCTCGAACGCCCGGCGCCCGACGATGACTGACGGCGAGGGCCCGGACCCGCACGCCGACCAGCCGGTGGTGTCGGCGGGCGCACCGGCGGCGGCCGCGGACGCCGTCGTGCTCGCGCTCCACGGACGCGGCGCGACCGCGCAGGGCGTGGTGAATCTCGTCGAACCGCTGTACCGACACGGGGTCGCCGTGGTCGCGCCGCAGGCGTCCCGGAGCCGGTGGTTCCCGCACGGCGCCGGCGAGCCAGTCGAGCGCAACGAACCGCACGTCTCGTCGGCGCTCGCGGCGGTCGACAGGACGCTCGCCGAGATTCGAGAGTGGGGCGTGCCGCCCGAACGCGTGCTCCTGTTCGGGTTCTCGCAGGGCGCCTGTGTCGCCAGCGAGTACGTCGCGCGAAATCCCCAGCGATTCGGCGGCGTCGCGGCGCTCCGCGGTGGCCTGCTCGGGCCGGTCGGGGAGACGCGGGACTTTGCCGGGGCGCTGGACGGAACGCCCGTATTCCTCGGCGTTGGCGGTGACGATGAGCGCGTGGACGCCGAGCGCATCGCCGAGACGGCCGCCGTCTTCCGAGAACTCGGCGGGGACGTGACCGAACGCGTCGCCGACGGCGTCGGACACGCCGTCGCGGACGACGAGTTCGAGGCGGTCGGCGGGATGCTGGACGCCCTTCTCGACGGCGAGGTGTGAGCGGTGTGCGGCGGCGCGAGACGGCCGGGGACGCGCGTGTAACCGGGTAACTCCGCCGTCGCCGAACGTACAAGTAGGTTCCGTACCGAACCAAGTAACGTTGTGAAATCGACTATCGAAGCCACAGTTAGTTCGGACGCGTCGCGTACAACCCAGTTCGCCGCCAGCGAGGTGAGCGCCTGATGGCGACGGGTCTCGAAGACGTCGCGTTGCTCGCGGCGCGCGTGCTGTTCGGGGGCGTGCTCGCGTTCATGGGCGTCAACCACTTCATGCAGACAGAGCAGATGACCGGCTACGCCCAACACAAGGGCCTACCGGCGCCGAAACTCTCGGTGCTCGCGTCGGGCGCGGTCCTCGTGCTCGGCGGCCTCGCCGTCGTCACGGGCGCGTTCCCCGCGGTGGGCGCGGTCGCGCTCGCCGCGTTCCTGCTCGCGTCCGCCGTGACGATGCACGACTTCTGGGCGGTGCCCGAGGACCAACAGCAAGACGAGATGACGAGTTTCCTGAAGAACGTCGCGCTCGCCGGCGGCGCACTCGCGTTCGCGGCGATTGCGTCCTCGACGTGGGCGTACAGCGCCGGACTGTCGGCGTTCTGATTGTTTTCGGGTCGAATCGCAGACACCACCGTCGTCGTTCCCCTTCGTTTCGTAGCAAAATCTGCGAGTCGGGGCGAGGTTTATTTATTCCTCCGTGTCCCACGGTCCCACGAGACAGTTACACATGGACACAAACAACGCAGTCGAACGGGGCGTACGGTTCGCGCGTGGCAGCGTCGGGGGCGCGCTCGTCACCGCGTTCGCCGTCCTCCTCTTCCTCGACCTACTCGCGAAGCTCGCGGGCGTCTCACTCGGCCCGCTCCGCCTCGGATTCGTCTCGCTCGGTCCGTTCGGCGGTGAGTTACCGTTCCTGGCCGTCCTCGGCTACGTCTGGAACGGCCTCCTCATCGGGCTCGTCATCGGCCTCGCGAGCATCGGCCTCTCGCTCACGTACAGCATCCTCAACTTCGCGAACTTCGCGCACGGCGACTACCTCACCGCGGGCGCGTTCTCCGGGTGGGCGGTCGCCTACATCGTCGCGGGCGTCGGCGGCGCCACCAAGATTCTGGAGAGCGCGCTCCACGTCGTCACCGGCCTCGGTCGGAACAGCCTCGAGTCCGCGAACCTCGTGAACCTCGTGCTCTTGCGCACGCCGCCCGGCGACGCCGGCGCGAACATGTGGCTCTCGCCGATTGCCATCGTGCTCGGCCTCGTCGTCGCCGTCGGGTTCACGCTGCTCGTCGCGCTCGCACTCGACCGCGTCGTCTACAAACCGATGCGGGGCGCCGACGGCATCTCCCTGCTCATCGCGTCGGTCGGCGTCGCGTTCGGCCTCCGGTACCTCATCGCGCTCGTGTTCGGGAACAGCCGTCGCATCGTCACCTCGACCGAGAAACTCCCGTCCTTCGACCTCGCGCAGGTGCTCGCGGACGTGCTCCCCGACTTCATCCTCGCGACGCCGAAGGCCGCCATCATCATCGACCTCCACGAGATAACCCTCGTGGTCGTCGCCGTCGCGTTGATGCTCGGGATGCACCTCCTCCTCCAGCAGACGAAACTCGGGAAGGCGATGCGCGCGATGGCCGACAACCGCGACCTCGCGCGCGTCACCGGCATCCCCACCGAGCGCGTCATCCGCACCACGTGGATGCTCGGCGCCGGCCTCACGGGGGCCGCCGGCTTCCTCTACGTGCTCTCCCAGAGCGGCCTCGGGTTCACGAGCGGGTGGCGGCTCCTCCTGCTCATCTTCGCCGCGGTCATCATGGGCGGCATCGGCTCCATCTACGGCGCCATCGCCGGCGGCCTCGTCATCGGCCTCGCGAGCCGCGTCTCCCTCGTCTGGCTACAGGGCGACCTCGCGGCGTTCGCGCGCCCGACCGCGTTCGCGCTGATGATTCTCATCCTCCTGTTCCGTCCGTCCGGCATCTTCGGCGGGGTGAAAACCGCATGACGAACGACGACAACTCCGACACCGGCGACCCAGTCGCATCGGTCCGGCACGCGCTCGAACGCGTGTTCGCGTACGACGCCGTGAAGGTGTTCGCGATGTTCGCGAGCATCTGGGCGCTGTTCTGGTTCTTCGGCGACCAACTGAACTACCAGACGGGGTTCATCGTCTCCCTGATTCGGCGCGTCACCTTCCTCTCGGCGGTGTACGCGCTCGCCGTGCTCGCGTTGAACATCCAGTGGGGGTACGCGGGCCTGTTCAACATCGGCATCGCGGGCTTCATGGCCGTCGGCGCGTACACCGTCGCGATGCTCTCGGGGTCGCCAACCGGTGACCCGGCGGGCCACGGTCTCCCGCTCATCGTCGGCGTCGTCGGCGGCGTCCTCGCAGCGACGATAGTCGGCCTCGTGGCGTCGCTGCCGGCGCTCCGGCTGAAAGCCGACTACCTCGCCATCGTCACGGTCGCCATCTCCGAAATCATCCGCATCACGTACAACGCCCCCGCGTTCTCGAAGTACACGGGCGGCGCGAGCGGCTTCGACAACCTCCCGACGAACCCCGTGCGGACGCTGTTGTTGAGCCAGCCGGGGAACATCTTCTCGGAGCCGACGGGCGTCGGGAGTTTCCTGTTCTCGCTCGGGAGCGACTACGGCATCCAGCGGCTCACGATGCTGAACATCGTCTACACCGTCGGCGTGCTGGTGTTGCTGCTGGCGGTGTACCTCCTGTTGGAGCGCACCGGGAAGTCGCCGTTCGGGCGCGTGCTGAAGGCCATCCGCGAGGACGAGGTGGCGGCGCGCTCGCTCGGGAAGGACACCCAGAACTTCAAGGTGCGGGCGTTCGCCCTCGGCTGCGGCCTGATGGGGCTGGCGGGCATCGTCTGGTACGCGATGGGGCCGCGCGCGTCGGTGAACCCGACGAACTTCCGGCCCGAGTTGACGTTCTACATCTTCATCGCGCTCATCATCGGCGGCTCCGGGTCGAACACCGGCTCCATCCTGGGCGGCGCGCTGTTCGCCAGCCTCCTGTTCGAGGCGCCGCCGCGCATCGTCGCCATCATCCGCCAGAACTTCCAGGTGTCGGCGGACCCCGCGAATCTCATCGAGGCGCTGGCGCCGGTCGCGAGCGGGAACTTCGACCCGCTCGCGGGCTTCCTGCTGGCGAACATCGACACACTCCGGTTCATCTTCATGGGCGTGTTGTTGGTGATACTCGTCCAACGCCGGCCCGAGGGCTTACTCGGCGCGCGCAAGGAGACGGCCGCCGCGGTCAAACTCGACGAGAGCACGCGCCCCGGCGGCGCGCGCGGCGCTGCCGCGGCCGACGGAGGTGAGACCGATGAGTGACGCCGGCGACGGGCCCGCCGACGCTGACCTGCCCGACGACGTCGACGCGCCCGACCCCGAAGACATCGAACCGGAGGCCGACGACTCCCCTGTCGAGGAGCAGGCCAAGGAGGTGCCACGCGGCGTCCCGCTGCGCGTCTCCGGCCTCCGGAAGGAGTTCGGCGGCATCACCGCCGTCGACGGCGCGACGTTCGAGGTCGAGGAGGGGTCGCTGACCGGCCTCATCGGCCCGAACGGCGCCGGGAAGTCGACGACGTTCAACTGCATCACGGGCGTCCACGAGCCGACCGACGGCACCGTCCAGTTCCGGGGCGAGGACATCACGGGCGCTCGCCCGCACGCCATCGCGAACCGCGGGCTGGTGCGGACGTTCCAGATAGCGCGCGAACTCGACGAGATGACCGTCCTCGAGAACATGATGCTCGCGCCGGGCGGCCAGCGCGGCGAGTCCATCACGCGGTCGGTCGTCCCCGGCCTCCGGAGCGACGTGGTCGAACAGGAGACCGACCTCCGCGAGGAGGCGTGGGAGACCCTGGAGTTCTTCGA
Source organism: Halobacterium litoreum (assembly GCF_021233415.1). NCBI lineage: Archaea > Methanobacteriati > Methanobacteriota > Halobacteria > Halobacteriales > Halobacteriaceae > Halobacterium > Halobacterium litoreum. Next base: position 1,787,447 of record NZ_CP089466.1, read on the forward strand.
AATCGACCACCTCGCCGACGAGTACGCGGGCAACCTCTCGGGCGGCCAGCGCAAACTCCTCGAACTCGCTCGCGCGCTGATGACCGAACCCGACATGATGCTGCTCGACGAGCCGTTCGCGGGCGTGAACCCGACACTGGAGGAGAAACTACTCGACCGCATCCACGACCTCCGCGAGCAGGAGGGGCTGACGTTCCTGCTCGTGGAACACGACATGGACCTCATCATGGAGAACTGCGAACACGTCATCGTCATGCACCAGGGCCGCGTCCTCGACGAGGGGCCGCCGGAAGCCATCAAGGAAAACGAGGAGGTCATCGAGGCCTACCTCGGAGGTGAGGTATGAGCCAGCAGGCGTCCCGGGAGGCCAGCCTCCCGGACGGCGAGTCGGGCATCCTCGCGGTGCGCGACCTCGATGCGGGCTACGGCGACCTGCAGGTCCTGACGGACGTCGACCTCGACGTGCGCGACGGCGAGTACGTCACCATCGTCGGGCCGAACGGCGCCGGGAAGTCGACCGTCATGAAGTCCGTGTTCGGGCTGACGACGTACATGGGCGGCACGGTGACGTTCGGCGGCGAGGAGATTCAGGAGCGCAACCCCGAGCAGATCATCCACGAGGGCATCGGCTACGTCCCCCAAAACGAGAACGTGTTCGCCGGGCTCTCCGTGAAGGAGAACCTCGAGATGGGCGCGTACATCCTCGACGACGTGCCCGAGGACCGCCTGCAGGCGGTCTACGACCGGTTCCCGATTCTGGAGGAGCGCAAGACCCAGAAAGCGGGGTCGCTGTCGGGCGGCCAACAGCAGATGCTCGCGATGGGGCGCGCGCTGATGCTCGAACCCGACCTCCTGATGCTCGACGAGCCCTCGGCGGGCCTCGCGCCCGACCTCGTCGACGAGATGTTCGACCGCATCGACCGCATCAACGACGACGGCACGTCGATTCTGATGGTCGAACAGAACGCCAAGGAGGCGCTCCGGCGCTGTGACCGCGGCTACGTCCTCGTGCAGGGCCAGAACAGTTACATGGACGCCGGCGACGCGCTGCTGGCCGACGACGAGGTCAGACAGGAGTTCCTCGGCGGATAGCGCGCGAAAGAACTGTCTTTTCGGTGGCGACCCCCGGCGGGTCGCGATTACGCTTCGACGGTGACGCTGGACGACCCAGCGCTGCCGCCGACCGTCGAACTGTTGCCGGTGGAACCGCCCGCACCACCGGCGCTCGTCTTCTCACCGGTGACGAGGAACGCCGCGACGTTGCTCGCGAACGCGTCGGTGTCCGCAGCGCTCGCGGCGTCCGGCGTCAGGAAGTCGGTGTCGCCGACCGCGAGGACGCCGCCGTTGCGCGCCGCGACGACGTACGTGCCTGCGTCCCGCGTGGCGGAGTTCGACACCTCGGCGGTGAGCACGGGCGTCGCGGCGTCGCCCGTCGTCAGCGGCGTCGCCGCCTGGAAGACGGCGCGGTCGACGCCGTCAGCGAGGCGGCCGTCGCCCGAGGCGTAGACGCGCTGGAAGTTGTTCGCGTTCTCGCTCATGTCGTAGAGGTAGCCCGAGCCGAAGGCGACGCCGAACTCGGCGGCGAGGTTCGCGGGCTGCCCGCTCGCTGACGCCGACGACCCCGTCGTGAGGCCGGGGACGGAGACGGTGGTGGACGTGCTCGCGGTGCTCGGCGGGTCCGCCGCGAGCAGCACGCGGCCGCCCGCGTCGGCGAACTCGCGAACGCGAGTCACGTCGCCCGCGGAGTACGCGCTGGCGGGGCTCGCGACGACGAGCGCGTCGGCGTCGTCGAGCGTGCTGTTGAACGTCGGGCCGGACTGCGAGCCGAAGCCGGTGCTACCGGACGACCCGGAGAAGAACCGGACGTCGTGGCCCGCCGCGACGAGCGCGTCGACGAGCGGCTGGAGGCTGTTCTCGCCGATTGCGTTGCCGTGGCTCGTGTCCACGACGACGGTCTTCGATTCGTCCGCGCTCGGCGCGGTGACGCTCCCGCTGTCGTCGACGGGGTCGGCGACGAGTTCGCTCGTGTCGTAGGCCGGCGCGTCGGGCGCCGGCGCGGCGTTCGTCGGCGAGGAGAGCGCGAGGCCCGCGCCGTACGCGCCGGCGAGCACGACGGCCGCGGCGACGACGAGCGCGCCGACGCCGCGCGCGAGGTCGCTCGCGTTCACGCCACCACCTCCGGAGCCGCGACGGCGGACTGGCTCGCGGTCGCTCGGTCGGCGTCAGTCGCGTCGGTCCGTTCGGCGCTGTCGGTCTCGATGGCGCCGTGGAGCATCAGGTACTGCACCGTGTCGACGCCCCGGTACTCGAACACCTGCTCGGTGCTCGGGGACGGCACGTCACCGTCGGCCTCCAGCCCGAGTTGGGAGAGCAACGAGACCTGTGGCGACTCCATCCGCACCACGTCGTAGTCGTTCAGGCCGGCGTCCTCGGCTGCCGTCGAGATGGCGGCGTCGATGCCGCCGATTTCGTCGGCGAGCCCGTTGTTCACGCCGCGAGCGCCCGCGTACACCTTCGCGTGCGAGACCTCCTCGCGGCTGAGTTCGAGTTCGTCGCCGCGCTCGGCCATCACCGAGCCGACGAACGCGCGCCGGAGCGTCTCGACGCGCTGGCGGACCTCGTCGGGCGTCGACCCGCTGCCCTTGTCGGGGCCGGTGACGACTTCGCCGGGCGGCACGCCCTGCGACGGGAGGGTGGCGCGCACGCCGACGCTCCCGACGACGGACGCGGGCGTGACGAAGATGTGGTCGGTCGGCGCCGACGCGTAGTACGACCCCGACGCGGCGGTGCCGGTGACGCTCGTCACGACGGGCATCTCGCCCGCGGTGCGTTTCACCGCGAGGTAGAGTTGCTCGCTCGCGGACGCCGTCCCGCCCGGACTGTTCACGTCGAGCACGACGGCCTCTATCGAGGCGTTCTGTCGCGCCTCGCGGAGGTTCTGCACGACGGCGCTGGCGGAGTCGCCGGTGATGGTGCCGTGGAGTTCCACGACCGCCACCTTCCCGTCGGACTGCTGAGCGTAACTCAGCGCCTGGGGCGCGAGCGCCGCGCCCGCGACCACGCCGACGACCGCGAACACGAGCGTCACCGTTCGAGCCGTCCCGCGCGCGCTCGCTCGGCTCACGCCGCCACCTCCGCGCTCGCCGCCCGCTCGCTGTCGAACAGCGTCACGTCGTCGTAGGCGACGGTCACGTCGACCTCGCGACCGTCGGCGGTCGTCCACGACGTGGTGACTCGGAGGGGAACGCGCCGGTCGAGGTCGACCCACACCGTTCGCGTCACGTCGCGTGCGCTGTCGTTCGCCGTCGGCGTGAACGTCACGACGGCCGTCCGGTGGCCGTCGTAGGTGGTGACGCGCTCGACGGAGACGTCACTCGTCCGGACGAGCGCTTCCGCGAGCGCGCCGTAGCCCGCGGCCGTCGCGGGCTGACCGCCGGTCACGCCGGCGTCGAACACCGGTCCGGCGTCGGCCGGCCCGACGGCGGTCTCGCCCGCCCGCGGCCCGGAGCGGTACGTGACGCGGCGCGCGTCGCCGCGGTCGACCGCGACCTGCGCGCGCTGTACTGTCGTTCTGTCGCCGACCTCGACGGTGCGGGTGACCGTCGCGCTGTAGCCGTCCAGGGCGGCGTATCGCTGCTCCACTCGGTCTCCGACCGCGTCCGCGTCGACGGCGCCCCCGTTGAGCCCGCCGATACAGCCCGCGGTCAGAGACACGACGACGAGGGCGGCGGCGACCGCCGCGCCCCGATTTCGTGTCGTGAACATGCTGTCCGTTCGAACGGAGAACCTCTCGGGGTAAAACACGAGACGGGCGTTCGCACGGCGAGAGAACCGACGGCGCATCCGCTACGGCGCCGGTGCGCGTCGAAAGAAAAGCGGTGAGTCGTGACCTCAGGCGGAGAACGCGAGCTCGTCGATGGTGCGGATGCCGCCGCCGGCCTCGAAGCCGAAGTACTCGTAGGTCGCGGCCTTCAGGTCGCCGTTCGTGTCGAAGTCGACCGCGCTGGACGCGCCCTTGTACTGAATTTCCGTGCCTTCGGCGGCCATCTGGAGGCCCTCGGCGAGCGTGTCCGGCAGCACTTCCTCGCCGCCGGGGTTCGCCACCGCCTGCATCTGCTGGGCGATGGCCTGGCCGTTGTTCTCGCCGGCCGCGGCGTTCGCGAGCAGGCAGACCGCGGTGGCGTCGAACGCCTGCGCGGTGAACACGCCGGGTTCGCTGCCGAACTCGGCCTGGAACTGCTCGTCGAAGAACTCGCGGCCCGGACCGGCCGCCAGCGGCGCGGTCCCGGTGACGTTCTCCATCGGGTTCCCCACGTCGCTCGGGAGACTCGCGGAGCGCAGGCCGTCGGTCACGAGCACCGGCACGTCGGTGTCGAAGTCCGAGTAGAAGTTCCGGAACAGCTGCTTGCCGGACTCGGGGTAGCCGACGACGACGATGACGTCGGGGTTGTCGTTGAACGCCTGCGAGAGCCGCGAGGTGTACGAGGACTGGGCCTTCTGGAAGGACACCTGCTGGTAGACCTGCCCGTCGAGGTCCTGGAACGCGGACGCGAAACTCTCGGAGAGCAACTGCCCGTAGGAGTTGTTCACGTACATCGTCGCGGCCGTGGACGCGCCGAGGCGCTCGGTCGCGACCTGCGCGAGGACTTCTCCCTGCAGGGCGTCAGTCGGCGGCGTCCGGTAGATGAGGCCGTTGTCGTTCAGGTCGGTGATGGCGGGCGACGTGCTCGCCGGGGAACAGCCGACCATCCCCGAGGGGATGAAGACGTTCTCGGCCACCGCCATGGTGACTTCCGAGGACGCCGCACCCGTGACCGCGGGATAGCCGCCGTTGCGCAGCGACTGCGCGGCGGACTGTGCCGCGTTCGCGTCGGTCTGCGTGTCCTGGATGTTGAAGTCGAGTTCGAAGTCCGTCTCGCCTTCGAGGACGATGCGGGGCAGTTCGGCGCCGTTCTTGATGGGGACGCCGAGGTCCGCGAGGCCACCGGTCGTCGGCAGCAGGATGCCCTGCTTGAGCGTTCGGGCGGTACTCCCACCGCCGCCGCCGGACGTCGTGGTCGTCGTGTCGTCGCCACCACCACCGCCGCCGCCGGATGTCGTAGTCGTCTCGTCACCGTCTCCCCCACCGCCACCGGTACAGCCAGCGAGGCCGACGACGCTCGCTGCGCCGACTCCGCGAATGACGTCACGCCGGTTGATTCGTTGTGACATACCACGACGTAGAGTGGAATCATATAAAGTCGTTCCGCCTGTGACACGCTTTGGCACGTACCTGCGTCGCGGCGGCGTGCCGGCGGCACGCAGGCTTTTGAGGAGCGTCCGCGTAGGAACTGTATGGAAACCAAACAGTTCCTGTTCGTGTCGGCGGACGCCGCGCTCATCGCGGACGTCGCGCGGCAAGTCCACGAGGAGGGCCACGACGTGAAGTACTACGTCGAGGCCGAGAGCGACCGCGAGATCGGGGACGGCTTCGTGCCGAAGACCGACAACTGGGAGGCAGAGGTCGACTGGGCGGACGTCGTCGTCTTCGACGACATCTGGGTCGGCGACGACGTTGGCACGGGCGCGCTCGCCGAGGAACTCCGCGAGCAGGGGAAGGCCGTCGTCGGTGGCACCCCGAACACCGACCGACTGGAGGAAGACCGCGGGTACGCGATGGAGATACTGGAGGCCAACGGCGTGAACACCATCGACCACGAGGAGTTCACGGACTTCGAGGCCGGCATCCGGCACGTAGAAGAGCACCCCGGGCCGTACGTCGTGAAACCGCTCGGCGAAGTGCAGAACGTCAAGCGACTCGTCTACGTCGGCGAGGAAGACGACGGCAGCGACGTGGTGGACGTGCTCCGAGCGTACGAGAAGGCGTGGGGCCACCGGATGGAGGGGTTCCAGCTCCAGCGCAAGGTCGAGGGCGTCGAGGTCGCAATCTGTGGGTTCTTCGACGGCGAGCGGTTCGCCGAGCCGGTGAACTTCAACTTCGAACACAAGCGCCTGTTCCCCGGGAACATCGGTCCCTCGACGGGCGAGATGGGGACGAGCGCGTTCTGGGCGCGCCGGAACGAACTGTTCGAGCGCACGCTCGGCCCGCTGGAGGAGTGGCTCGCCGACGAGGGGTACGTCGGGAGCATCGACCTGAACTGCATCGTCAACGACACCGGCGTCCACCCACTGGAGTTCACGCCGCGCTTCGGCTACCCGACGATAACGCTCCAAACCGAGAGCATCGAGTCCTCCGTCGGCGCGTTCTTCCACGACCTCGCGCACGGGAACGACCCCGACTTCGAGGTCCACGACGGCTACCAGGTGGGCGTGCGCGTCGTCCTGCCACCGTTCCCGTTCGACGATCCGAAGACGTACGACGAGAACTCGCGGAACGCCGCCATCGTGTTCGACAGCGACGGCGGCGACGGCGGGACGACGCCGCCCGACGGCGTCCACATCGAGGACGCGAAGTGCGTGTCGCTGCGCGACACGAGAACGGCGAGCGGGGAGCCCTGCGACCCGCGAGCGCGCGAACGCGGCCAGTGGCGGGCCGCCGGCGAGTCCGGGATGCCACTCGTCGTCACCGGGATGGGAGAGACGATGCAGGAGGCACAACGGCAGGCCTACGAGCGCGTCAGCGACGTTCGCATCCCGAATCTCTACTACCGGGACGACATCGGCGACCGGTGGGTGGCGGGCGACGGCGACCGTCTGCACGCGTGGGGCTACCTCGGGCCGGCCTGAGGCGGGACCACCGAGCAGTCAGTCGCCGTGGCGCTCGAAATCGAACTCCTCTCTGACGAGGCCGACGGCGTTCCGGATGTCGCCCGCGGCGGCGAGATAACTCGCGCCGACGCCCGTCTTCACGGCTTTCGCGGCGCGCCCGCGGAACACGCTCGGGCCGACCTGCGCGACGGCGCCGTCGCCGACGCTCACCAGCCACCCCGGCGAGTCGAACGTGTACCGCTCCAGTCGCGGCCGGAAGCCGTCGTCCACGTCGCGCTGGTCGTCGACGAGGCGCTCGACGTTCCGCGCCGCCACCTTCGCCTCGCGGACGGCGGCCGCCGCGCTCGCCGGCACCGCCGCGCCCTCGGCGTCCACCACGCGCGCGACGTCGCCGACAGCGACCGTGTGGTCGTCCAGCGTGAGGTCTGCGCGCACGTCGGCGCGCTCCCCCGCGAGCGCGTCCGGACCGCGGATGCCGCCCGTCCACACGAACGTCTCGTAGGGAATCACTCCGCTCTCGGTTTCGACTGCTTCCTCGGTGGCCTGCTCGACGGTCACGCCCGTCCTGACGTCCACGCCCTCGGCGTCCAGTTCCTCGCGCACGGCGTCCTGGAACTTCGCCGGAAACGACGGCGCCACGTCGTCCATCTGCTCGACGAGGACGACGTCAACGTCGTCGTCGGCGTGTTCCTCGCGTGCGAACGCCGCGAGTTCGCCCGCGACCTGCACGCCCGAGAGCCCGGCGCCACCGACCACGACGGTGCCGCCGCCGGCGCGGACGGTGTCGAGAAACGACTCGCGGATGCGGCGTGCGTCGGGCAGTCGCTTGAGCGGAATCGAGTGTTCCTCGACGCCCGGCAGGTCGTAGTACGCCGTCTCGGCACCGAGACAGACCGCCGCCACGTCGTACGCCATCTCCTCGCCGTCCGCGAACTCGACGACGCGTCGGTCGCGGTCGACAGACGCGACGGTCGCGTGTCTCACGCGCGCCCGGTCGAAGATGTCGTCAAGGGACACGACGATGTCGTCCTCGAAGCTCGGCCTGCGGACCGCGCGGTGGAGTTCGTGCTGGACGAGGTGGCTGCCGGTGTCGTCCACGACCACGAGGTCCACGTCGGAGGGAAGGCGGCGCTCCAGTCGGTCGGCCAACACCACGCCCGCGTAGCCCGCGCCGAGTACGGCGACTCGCATGGCCTCGAATACGGGCGCCGCCCGGAAAACCGTACGCCTACCGGCGGCTCAGAAGAGCGCTTCGTCGTCCACGAGGTGGGCGGGTCCGCCGACCTCCCAGACCTCGGTGTCGACGCCGCAGTCCGCGATGGTCGCCTCGACCTCGTCGGCGTGTTCGGCGCGCGTGTTCACGTAGACTGTCGCGCCGGTGTCCGTCGAGAAGTACGCGGGCACGCCGTCCTCGCGCAGGTCGCGCACCGCGTCGAAGATTTCGATGGTGTCCGGCTTCCAGTACACCCAGCCGGCGGGTCCCGTCATCGTCGTCGCCGCGAGCGACAGCGAGTCGTGTTCGGCCGTCTCGAACGCGCGGTCGAAGTCGCCCTCGCGGAGCGCGTCTTTCATCTCCGCGAGCTGGTCGTGGATGTGCGCCAGCCGCGCCTCGAACATGTGGCTGTCCGCGGCCTCCTCGTGGGCGGCCTCGGTCTCCTTGTACGCCGGCACTTTACCGATGACGATGCGGAGGTCGTCGGCCATCTCGTCGTCCACTGGGAGGCGCTCGCTCCGGCAGTCCTCGTCGTTGAGGCCCGCGTAGAGGTCCGAGAAGCCGCCGGTGACGGCGCGCGCCGCCGACGACGACCCGCGGCGCGCGATGGTCGACACCTCGGGGAGCGTCAGGTCGAGGCCCGCGGCCTCGACGGCGGCGAGCGCGGCCGCCGCGAACCCGGAAGAGGAGGAGCCGAGGCCGATGTTCGTCGGGAAGTTGCTCTCGCTGACGAGGCGCGCGCGGTGGTCGAAGCCGGCGCGACGGCGCACCTCGTCGAGGACCATCTGGATGCGCTCGGCGCCGCGGCCGTCGACTTCCTCGCCGTCCACGCGGTAGATGTCCTCGTCGCGGTCCGGGTCGAACTCGACGGTCGTCGTGGTGTTGCTCGGCGCGGTGCAGACGCTGATGGAGTCGTGGTACGGGAGGCGGAGTTCCTCGTCGCGCATCCCGTGGTACTTCACCAGGCCCTGAATCGGGTGCGCTCGCGCGGTCGCTTTCATACCTCGTAGCCGGATTGTCGCGCGCATAAACGTCCCGGAAGCCGGCCAGCAGCGACGGCTGGTGGCCGACTCGCAGTGGTTGTGGGCTGACAGGCGACACTCGCTTCCGGTGAGACGGCGTGTCGCGCTCCCGCTGACGCCCCACCGCGACGGTCAGGTCACGGCGGCAGATGGTGCCGGACTGGTATTTGAACGTTCGCCCGCTTCCGTTACAGCGAAGGCGCGGCCGTCCGAGGGCCGCGTATGGGAACGATGCTGGAGACGCGGGAGGCGCAAGTCGAGGCGGTCATCGACCGACTCAGCGAGGAGTACCCGGAGCCCGAAATCTCCCTGAACTTCTCGAACCGCCTCGAACTCCTGATTGCGGTCATCCTCTCCGCGCAGTGTACCGACGAGCGCGTGAACAAGGAGACGGCCCACCTCTTCGAGAAGTACGAGACGGCCGAGGACTACGCGAACGCCGACGAGGAGGAACTCGCGGAGGACCTGAACTCCATCACGTACTACAACAGTAAGGCCGGCTACATCAAGAGCGCCGCCACCGCCATCGTCGAGGAACACGACGGCGAGGTGCCGGACACGATGAGCGAACTCACGGACCTCTCGGGCGTCGGCCGGAAGACCGCGAACGTCGTCCTCCAGCACGGCCACGACATCACCGAAGGCATCGTCGTCGACACGCACGTTCAGCGCATCTCGCGGCGCCTCGGCATCACCGAGGAGGAACGTCCGGAAGCCATCGAGGAGGACCTGATGCCGGTCGTCCCCCGCGAGCACTGGAAGCACTACACGCACTGGCTCATCAGCCACGGCCGGGACACCTGCACGGCGCGCAACCCCGACTGCGGGGACTGCGTGCTCGAAGATATCTGTCCGTCCTCCAAGGAAGACCACGACGTCGACCTCGCGGACGGCAGCGAGTGGTAGCCCCGGCGAACTCGATGCGGGAAACCGCGGGACTGCGGCGGCGATAAGCCGTGATTTGTGCCCCGTTTGCACGGGCTCAAATCGGGGTTTTAGTTTTGAGAGATGCTTTGAAGGTGGAACGTGTACGTTCGCGTAGATGCCAGCGAATCGTCTCATACCCGGGCGCTCCACCGCGGAGCGAGGGGACGGGTCAAACGTCGTCGGCATTCGGGAGGAGGCCGCCGACGAGGTGTTCGAAGCGCTGTCCTCCCGGACCGCGCGCGAGATTCTCGCGGCGCTCTACGAGGAGCCCGACACCGCGTCCAGCGTCGCCGACACCGTCGACACGTCGCTCCAGAACGCGAGTTACCACATCGAGAAACTCGTGGACGCCGGTCTCGTGGAGGTCGCGGACACGTGGTACTCCGAGCAGGGTCGTGAGATGAAGGTGTACGCGCCCGCGAGCGAGTCGCTCGTCGTGTTCGCGTCCGACGAAGCGTCGAAGCCGTCGCTGAAGGACCGACTGCTCCGCATCCTCGGCGCGTTCGGCGTGCTCGGTATCGCGAGCGTCGTCGTCCAGCGCCTGTTCGGGCAGTCGGGCGCGGGCGGCGGCGACGATTCGCAGTACGCGATATCGGGCGGGGACGCCGCTGACGAGACGGTCACGACGGCGGAGAGCCAGGTCGGCGTGATGGGGCAGGAACAAGTCGAGACGACGGCGACCGTCGCGGACGCCGCGGCACAGGGTATTCCGCCGGGCCTCGTGTTCTTCGCGGGGGGCCTGCTCGTGTTGACGCTCGCGCTCACGTACGTCTGGTACCGGGACCGCTAAACCGGGAGCGAGGGGTACTTCAGGACGAATCGAATCACGCCGAGCACCCACGCGGCGAGCCAGCAGACGACGTAGCCGATGACGCCTGCGCGGAGGCGGAGGCGCCACGCGCCCATGTTCTCGTGTATCTCGTCGAGGTCCACGTCTCGGTCCGGTTCGTGGTAGAGGTTGTACTCGCGTTTCGCGCGCAGGATGGGGACGATACCGGTGAGCGCGAACGCGAGGAAGGCGTACGCCTGCACCCCGAAGAAGGCGTGCATGACGGCGAACCCGCCGAGTTGGTCGAACAGCCGCGGGAGCATCCAGAAGAGGACGGGGACGGTCGTGAGCGCGAGGCCCGCGAAGATGTACGAGAGGTGGTGGCGCAGGTCGCCCCACGTCACCGGCTCCGCCTCGATGATAATCCACGCTCCGTAGAGGTAGAGCGGGAAACTCGCGGTGACCATCGCCGCGGCGACGCTCGCGACGACCACGTCCTCGACCATGTCGGAGTGTTCGAGCGAGGCGACAAAACGGGTTCGACTCGGGCGCGCCCGACCGAATCGGGCGGACGGCGTCACGTGTACAACCGTTACGTAGCAACGTTTTTCGACCGTGTCTAGGTACTCTACGACATGGCCTCGTTCGACGCCATCGACTCCGTCGCGGTCGAACCCGACTACTGTCACCGCTGTGGCGCCGCCGTCGACGCTCGGGAGTACGAGGGCCGAACCCACCCGTGGTGTCCGGACTGCGACGTCCTGTTCTCCCAGTGCCCGATTCCCGGTGGCCACGTCGTCGTCCGCGACGACGACTCGGTGCTCGTGCTGGACGAACCCATCCCGCAACACGAGGGCGTCCTGAGCCTCCCCGGCGGGCACGCCAAGCCCGCAGAGCGACCCCGCGAGTCGGTCGTCCGAGAACTCGAGGAGGAGACCGGCCTCACAGCCGACCCCGAAGACCTCGAGTTCCTCACCGTGGTACACTCCGAACACCCGGACGTCGCGTTCTACCTGCTGACGTACGCGGTGGAGCGCTCGCGCGTCGACGGCGACCTCGAACCGGAGTTCGAGGACGGCGACGCGTACTTCGCGCCGGTCGCCGAACTGCGCGCGAACCCCGACCGCATCCGAGACTCCGACCTCGACCGCATCGAACTCGCGTTCGGCGAGTGACGACCGGCGCGTCGGACCGCACACAAGAGGTTTACCGAGGGCGCGTGCAGTTCCGTTCATGTCCCCGAAACGAGTGGTCGCGGTCGCCCTCCTCGTCGCCGTCGCGGGCTGTACGGGCCTCGGCGGGAGCGACACCACGACTACCGTCGACGAGACGACGGTCGAGACGACCGGCACGACCGACGCCACGACCGAACCGCACACCGCGGTCGGCACCTCGCACATCGACCGCCACCTCTCCGTTCGCGCGTCCTACGGCGCGGGTAACGTCACGGTCACGCTCGCACCGGACGGCGACACCGAGACGTACGTCGTCGAGGAGGGCGACCGGCTCTCGCTCACGCGCGAGATTCACGACCGCGGACACGGCGTCCCGGTCGTCGTGGAACGCGGCGGCGAAGTCGTGTTCAACGCGACCGTCGAAGATTACGAGTACTACGAGGTCGTCGTGGACGAGAACGACACCCGCGTCTCGTCGGCGATGGTGTAGGTCGGAAGCGTTTACCCGCTCCGCGCGCAACTTCGAGGTGATGACTGACTCCAGCGCCGGCGAGGGCGAGTCGCCCGCGCCGGACGAGGGGGCGGCGCCCGACGACCTCGCGGAGCGCGTCGACGAGGAGTACGACTTCGAGGAGTTCGGGCCGCGGGAGATGTCGGAGATGTCCGTCGAGGAGTGGGAGGCCGCGTTCGACCCGGACACGTGGATTACGGGCGACGAACTGCTCGACCGCGTGGAAAACGACCTCCGCCATCGCGTCGCCACCCGTGACGTGTTCGCCGTCGTCGAGCGCGACAGCATCGAGGGCGAACCGGTCGTCCTCGCGTACTCCGACGAGGGGTACGCCGTCGTCTACGGCGACGGCACCGTCGAAGGCCGCGGCACCGTCCTGCGGGACGTGAAGCCGACGGTCGCGCTCTGTTCGATGGACGACTACGACGTGCCGAACGCGCCCGAACACGCGGGGCTCCCCGACCCGCAGGAGGTCCCCGACGGGAGCAGCGGCATCGGCGCGACGCTCCTCCAGTACGTCGGCCTCGCGCAGATTGTCGCCGGCGTCCTGCTGTTCCTGTCGCCGTTCACGTACGACCCGCTCGTGCGGACGTGCCCGCAGGTCGCCGGGTCGACCGCGCGCAGTTGCACGGTGGCCGGGACGACGCTGCAACTCCACCCGCTCGGCAACTCCGCGGTCATCGCGGCCGTCGCCGGGCTCGGGTTCGCGCTGTTCGGCGTTTTCATGCTGTTGATCGTCGCGAACGCCCGTCTCTCGGACCGTTTCCGGTCCGAGGAGTTCCGGGAGCGACTGCGAGCAGCGGGCCTCGGCGACGGCGAACGACCCGAGTTCGTCCCCGAGACCGACGGCGAAGAGTAACCCCGCGAAACGCCGCACAACGGCACGTAGAACCCGAATACGTGAGGTATCTCGCCGCGCTCCCATCGGTGGGTTTATGCGGGAGCCATCCTGATTCCTGAATGTATGAAGAGGCGGGACTTTCTGAAGATTGCGACCGGTTCGGCCGGCGGTGCCGCGGCCATCGGAGCGGCCGGTGCGCAGTCGTCGACGTCCGCGTCCGCCGCCCTGCAGGAGGAAGGTAACAACACGACCACCACCTCCGGCAACGGCACGACGGGCAACGAGACGACTACCTCCGGTGGCGGCGGTGGCGGCACAGCCCAGACGAAGACCGTCGAAGTCGGTCCGAACGGTCAGAACGTGTTCGCCCCGGAGACGGTGTACGTGAAGCCGGGCGACACCGTCAAGTGGGTCTGGAAGGGCTCGGTCGGGCACAACGTCCACGCGCAAAGCGTTCCCGAGGGCGCCGACTGGGACGTCCAGACGGAAATCACGTCTGCACCCTTCGAGTACGAGTACACGTTCGACGGGCCGACCGGCGAGTACAACTACGTCTGTGACCCGCACGCCAGCGTCGGCATGGAGGGCACCGTCGTCGTCAACGAGACCGGGCAGGCGCCCGGTGGCGAGGGCGGCGAAGCGGAACTCCACCCCCACGAGATGGGCGTGCCGTTCCAGGCGCACTTCGTGGGCATCGCGACCATCCTCATGATGATCGTGACGCTCGTGTACTCGTTCTTCGTCCTGAAGTACGGCGAATCACAGCACGCTAGCGCCCCCAACAAGGAATAAATGTCCTCGAAAGGTTCCAACTACGGCGACATCCACCGGTACGAGCCAGCGCGCGAGAGCACGGCAGCGACGATTGCAATCGTCCTGCTGACGCTCATCGAAGTCGTGTTGGTCGCACTGTTCGCGTGGGGGCTCATCTCGGGCCTCGGCACGGACCCAGTCGGGAACATGTACCTCGGGTTCCTGCTGGCGGCCATCTTCATCGACCTCTCGTTCATCCTGTTGCTGTACCGGAAGGAGTTCCTGCCGGACGTGATGATCGTCAAGAAGCGCCGCCGGAAGTGGGAGGACCTCTACGTCCGCGAGGACGAGGTTGACGGCGTCGACACGTTCGGTGACACGGTCGAACAGTTCAAGAAAGCAGTCTACCCCTACTACAAGAAGTAACCAATGAGTGACAAGTACCCAGAAGATTCGGGGCGCCGTCGCTTCGTGAAAGGCGTCGTCGGCAGTGCCGCTATGGCCGGCGTCGGTGCCGGCGGCGTCGCCGCCGTCGACACGATCACGAACCGGACGGGGCAGGGCGGTGGGCAGACCACCTACTTCGGCGTGGAGAACACCGCCGGTCCCGCTCCGCGCGCGATGCCGATGGTCCCCATCGAGATCGACGACGAGGGCTTCATCCGCGGCGTCTACCCCGATATTCAGGAAGTCGAACGGCAGGGCGAGACGGTCGAAGTCGCCCGCATGGAACTCGGCGGCGCCACGTACGAAGTCGACTGGTTCCAGTACTGCGGCGTCCAGGAGTACGCGGGCCTCAGTCCGAGTTACGAGGGCGACAACTACTTCCGGTACACGGGCGGTCCGAGTTCCTACGACTGGCAGCCGACCTCCGGTCGCGTCAACATCGCGGACTTCGAGGACTACCAGAGCTGGGAACCCGGCAACGGCGTCGGCGACGCAGACGTCGGGAAAGGCGGGATGGCGTCGTGGCGCTCCCAGGACGTCGAGAACGCGATTCCCATCCAGCTCATCCGGAGTCAGCGACTCGAAGAGAAGATTCAGAGCGGCGACGGCGACGACGCGGCACTCCAGTGGCTCGAAGCCGCGACGCAGGACGGCATGATGGCCGTTCTGAACAAGTGTACGCACTTCTGTTGCGTGCCGGGCTTCCGGTCGTCTGGCTACCAGACCGCGGACAACAAGATCTACTGTCCGTGCCACCAGTCCATCTACGACCCGTTCAGCATCGTGAACCGGAGTTTCGTCGCGTTCCCGCGGCCGGAGCAGTGATAGCATGAGTGTCGAACGAAAAGACGAACACGACCACGAGAGTTGGATCGAAGAGAAGGACCTGACGCCGATAGAGTCGACGTTCCTCACGGTGCTGGTCTGGCTGGACAAACGCATCCGCATCGTCGACTACCTAGAGCTCCTGGAGAGCCTCTACTATCGCGTCAACCTCCAGATGCCGAAGAGCCACACGGAACAGTACAACCTCGACAACAAGTTCTGGTACTGGTATCCGCTGTACTCGCTCGGGTTCTTCTCGACGCTCGCCTACCTCGTCGCGGCGATATCGGGAGCGCTGCTCGGCTTCTACTACTCGCCGTCGAACGCCGCCGCCGCGGCGTCCAGCATCGAAGGGGCGACCGTCGCGTACAGCAGCGTGGCGTCCATCATGACGGAGTTGAACTTCGGGTTCATGCTCCGATCGGTCCACCGGTGGGCCGCGCAGGTGATGACCGCCGCCGTGTTCCTGCACATGCTCCGCGTCTACTTCACGGGCGCGTACAAGGAACCCCGCGAGGTCAACTGGATCATCGGCATCATCCTGCTCAGCCTCACGATGGTGTTCGGGTACACGGGCTACCTGCTGCCGTGGGACCAGTTGGCGTTCTGGGCGGGCCAGATCGGCGTCGAGATGAGCCTCTCGATTCCCCTCATCGGCGAGTGGGTCGCCCAGTTGATGTTCGGCGGCTTCTCGCTCGGACAGGCGACGCTCCAACGAATGTACATCCTGCACGTGTTCCTGCTCCCGTTCGTGGTGACGGCGGTCATCGCCATCCACCTCGGGCTTGTGTGGATGCAGGGCATCGCTGAACCCCACTAACAATGTCAGACAACGAATCCACCGAGGACGAGGCCCGCACCGACGGTACGGGCATCGTCCCGCCAGACGACGAGACCCCGACGTGGCGCGAGCGCAAGGAGCGCACGACGGGGCTCTCCCGGCTGACGTACGAGTACTTCGAGCGCTCCCGCCGCGAGGACCAGGACCTCCGCGAGCAGTCCGACTACGTCGAACGCGACGTCCTCGCGTTCCCGGTGTGGCCCCACGAGCTCATCCGGAACCTCGCGCTCACAAGCTTCTTCGTCGGGATGATTTTCTTCCTGGCGTCGACGCTCCCGCCGCACCTCGGCGCGCCGGCGAACCCGAGTCAGACGCCGAGTATCATCCTGCCCGACTGGTATCTCTACTGGTCGTTCGGCCTGCTGAAGCTCGGCCCGCTGAACCCCGAGCTCGCCATCATCGGCGGCGAGAAGTTGCTCGCCGACCGGACGTACGGCGTGCTCGCCAACGTCGTCATCGTCGGCATCATCGCCATCGTGCCGTTCTTGAACAAGGGAAGCGCGCGCCGCCCCGTCGAACAGCCGTTCTGGGGCGCCGTGGGCGTGATGGGCATCGTGTTCGCGATGTTCATCAGCGCGCTGTCCATCAAGAACCTCACGCCGATTGACCCGCACCTGCTGTTCGACCTGACGTTCCTCGTCCCGCCGATTGCGGGCGCGATGGCGTACGCGATGCTCAAGACGATGCGGGAGGGGTACATGTACGACCTCAACCGCCGGTACTACAAGCTCCGGCCGCCGAAGTAAGCCGGTTCCGCTCCGTTTCGTCTCGTTTCTTCCTGTCTCGCTCGTTCTCGGCCGTGTTTCCGCCGCAGTAAAGTACCGTCCAGCCGTCGTCTTAGGCGATGGGAGACGACACGCGCGGTCGCGACGTCGTCGTGCCCGACCGCCTCTACAAGTCCGTGACGGTGTTCTCGACGCTGTTCGCGGTCGTGACCGTCGTGCTGGGGTTCGTGTCGCTGGACGTGGCGACGAACTCCGGGCGGGCGGCCGCGAGCGAGGTGAGCGTGCCACTCGTCGTGGTCGGCGTCGCGCTCATCGCCGCCGGGGGGGTCGTGTACGCGTTCGCGTCGCGGTTCCGGGCTGACGGAATGGCAAAGGATAAAGACAGCGACGACGAAACCTCAGATAATGGCTGACGAGTTCGCAAAGGGCCTCGGCTTGCTCACGGGCGCGGGCCTCATCTGGATGGTACTCGCGGGCTGGTATCGCACGCCGAGTTTCAGCGGCGCACAGCTCTACGGCGCGATTCCCGACAACCTCACGATGTACGACCAGATCGCCGTGTTGCTGCTGGAGTCGATGTTCTGGCTCGCCATCTTCGGCGCGATTCTGTTCTGGGTCGGCGTGCCGCTCGGCCGCGAAGTGTACGCGCAGTTCAGCGGCGAATAACGGCCGTCTTTCTCTCCCGGTTTCGCTCGTCGAGCAGCGTCGCAGCCGTCCGGGCGCCGCGAGAACTAATCGATGTTCGTTTGGGAGTGAACCGGCTCACGGACTCGGTGCGTCGCTGGCCGTGGAGCGAGTCCCGTGGTCGTTTCTCGTGGCTCGCACGCGACCAGTGGTCGCGTCGCGGTCGGCGGCGGCTTCGACTGAGCGACGGTCTGGTCGGCACAGCGGACTCGAATCGGTCCACGCGCCGCGTGGCCACACTCGACGCTTTGGGGAAGCGCGCGATACTCGCGAGTCGGGATTCGTCACTCGCCGGCGGAAAACGAGCTGCCGAGAAAGGGGGGTCGCGACCGCGGGCGTCGACGCCTCAGATGACCTGCGTCCAGTACGGCTGAATGACGAAGAACAGGCTGAGGAAGGCGACGTAGAGGAACGTGACGGTCGTCGCGAGCAGCGCGCCCTTGGGGCGCTCGATGCCGTGTCCTTCCCGCGCTTCGACTTTCCGGGCTTCGAACTCGAAGATGTCCGTGATGAACGTCCCGAGAACGAGTGTGGACAACACCATGCCGGCGTGGTGGTGGAGCGTGAGGTAGTAGAAACTCAACAACACCATCCCCCAGAGCGTGAACACGTGGAAGGGGTGCCGGGAGAGCGCGTCGGCGCCGTCTTCGGCCTGCCGCTTGTGGGCGCCGTGTGCGACACGCCGGCTGACGAAGTTCAGCAGGACGATTGCCAGGAGCGCCCACTCGATGTACGGCGCGAGCAGCGTGTCGAGGGGCCCGAAGAGCGTGACCGATGGGTCTGCCATGTGCGTTGGTCGGTGTGTCGCGGTATTATGTCTTTTCCAATCGCTCAGTCGGCGCGGTGGCCGGACCGGGAGACGGTGGCGACCGACACGGGGTCGCCCCAGTCGAGGGTGACGGGGTCGTGGGGGGCGAGTGCGCCTCGGCGGCGGCCGTCGACGTAGAGGTCGACCGCGGCCTCGTCGCGGACGACCGTGAGCGACGCGGGCGGCGAGACGACCCAGTTGGTGCGTTCGATACGGAATGGCGCTATCGGGACGACGGCGACGGCGTCGACGTCGGAGTTGACGACGGGGCCGTCCGCGTCCGCGGCGTACCCGCGACTGCCGACGGGGGTGGCGGCGACGACGCCGTCGGCGCGCACGTCGTCGAGTTCGCGGCCGTCGCTTCGCACGCCGAACTCCGAGATGTCGCCGGTCTCGCTGGCGACGAGCGTCGCGTCGGCGAGCGCGCGCGCGTCGACGGATTCGGTCGTCACGGACAGCGTCGGGCGCTCGGTCACGTCGTAGTCGCCGGCGGCGAGCGCGGCGAGCGCGGCGGCGCGGTCGGTGTCGGCGACGCCGCCGTACTCGCGGCCGACGCCGACGGGGAGAATCGGTGCCGTGGCGTCGAACGCGGCGTCCAAGAGCGCGTCCTCGTCGAGCGCCGCGAGGACGTCGGCGTCCGCTGTGTCGTCGACGAGTGGTGTGCCGCCCGCGTCCCGTACCGCGTCCGCGGCGTCGGCGGCGGCCGCGCCGAGCAGACCGACGCGCGTCATCGACGCGACCACCCGAGAGCCGTCTCGTTCATCGGTCGAAAAGCGGTGGGGCACTCGCAAAAAGCCTGCGGGCCGCGGCAGTCAGTACGGCCAGTCGCCGGTAATCTTCATGCCTTCCGCGAGGTCCTCGGCTTCGAGCGCGCTGGCGACGTCGGCTTCGCTGGCGTGCGCGACGGCGAAGTCGTCGCTCGCGAGGCGGACGGCGAGCGCGGTGAGGAGGATTGCTTGCTCGCGGAAGTCCCGCACTTCGAGTTTGTCGAGCGTGTCCGCGTACGTGTGCCCCCACCCGCGGCCGGAGCCGCCGGTCTCGCTGGCGACGTGGTAGCCGGGGACGCCGTACTTGACGTACTCCCAGTGGTCGGAGTGGGGACCCATCTCGGGCGTGACCGAGACCGGGTGGTCGAAGTCGTCGCCGAGGTCGCGGGCGGCGTCGCCGAGCGCGTCGAAGCCGTGGGCGTAGAACTTCAGGGTGCGCCCGCGCGTGACGCCGTCGAAGTTCAGCACGGCGCGAATCTGGTCGCGGGCGCGGCGTTCGGCGTCGTAGGCGGACCCGACGAGGCCGACCTCTTCGGCGCCGAAGCAGACGAAGTGGACCTTGGTGTCGAGTTCGTCGGCGCGGTCGGCGAGCGCGCGAGCGACTTCGACGACCATCGCGGTGCCGGCGCCGTTGTCCATCGCGCCCTCCGCGATGTCGTGGGCGTCGACGTGGCTGGTGACGAGCAGTTCCTCGTCGGTGTCCGGGCCGAGCGTGGCGTGGACGTTCTGACTCGTCGCGTCGTGGACGTCGGCGGTCACGGAGACGGTGAGTTCGTCGCCGTCGTAGCGCCGGGAGAGCCGCGACCCGACCTCGCTGGAGACGCCGACGGCGGGAATCTCGCCGATGGGGTCGTCGCTCGTGCCGACGCTCCCGGTCGGCGGGAGACAGCCCTCGACGTGGTTCTCGTAGAGGAAGCCGGCCGCGCCCTGCTCGACGGCGTGGTAGTACTTCTCGCGTCGGTGGAGGTAGCGGTCGTACCAGTCCGGCACGTCCGACGCGACGAGCACGAGTTTCCCCTCGACGTCGGTCTCCTCGAAGTCCGACGGGAGGCCGTAGCCGAGGTCGACGAGTTCGCCGGTGGCGTCCTCGCTGGGGCTGCGCGGGAGCGCGATGCAGTCCTCGACGCCGTCCGGCGTCTCGACGCCGCTGTCGCCGCGTTCCCAGCCCTGAATGTCGAACTCGTCGAGCCACGCGTCCCCGGTGTATTCGGCGAGCGCGTCGCGAGTGGCTTCCGCGGCCTCACGTTCGCCGTCGCTGCCCGCCATGCGGTTGCGCACGTCCACGAGCGTTTCGAGGTGGGTCCAGCCGGTGTCGCTGGTGAACAGGTCGCCGATCCAGTCGGTCATGGCTGGACGGACACCGACCAGTACGTAAGTCGTTACGGAAGGAGAAGCCCGCGGTGGGTTCGCGTTACAGTTCGCCTTCGTCCTTGAGGCCCGCGATGACGTCGTCCACGAGGGAGTCGACGTCGTCGTACGGGAAGCTGGCGCGACTGGAGAGTTTCGTCGCGAGTTCCATCGCGGTCCAGGACTGGCCGCCGGCCTCGAACGTCGTCGACGGGCCGTTCGGGAGCGCGGGGACGAGCCCCATCTGGTTTTTCACGGGGAAGTCGGCGCCGGAGAACGCTTCTTTCAGTTCGTCTCGGAGTTCGGATTCGACGTCTGCCATGTGGGGAACGTGGACAGGGGGCTTCCAAAAGGGTTCTGGAACCCTCGACACTCGGACGGGAGTTTCTTCGGGGTCGCGCCGGCGGACGGCCGAGACGCGAGATTTTAAGCCGAGCGCGTCCACCCGTTCGCGTATGGCAGTAGACCTCGAACTACTGGGCGAACTGTCCGAGACCAGCGGCGCACCCGGCCACGAGGACCGCATCCGCGACATCGTCCGTGACTCCGTCGAGGACGAAGTGGACGAGATTCGAACCGACGCGATGGGCAACCTTGCGGCGACCGTCGAGGGGAGCCAGAACCCCGAGTTCGAGGTGTTGGTCGCGGCCCACATGGACGAAATCGGGTTCGTGGTGCGCCACATCCACGACGACGGGTTCGTGCAGGTCGACCCGCTGGGCGGCTGGGACCCCCGCATTCTGCGCGCCGAGCGCGCGACCGTCCACACCGACGAGGGCGACCTGCCGGGCGTCATCGGGTCGCCGCCGCCACACACCGACGACAACCCCTACATGCGGGACAAAGACGACGTTCGGGACGTGTTCATCGACGTCGGCCTGCCAGCCGACGAGGTCGAGGACGTGGTGAACGTCGGCGACCGCGTGACGCTCTCGCAGTCCCTCGAACCGGTCGGCGACCTCGTGACGGGGAAGGCAATCGACAACCGCGTGAGCGTCTACGCGCTGTTGAAGGCGGCGAGTCGGACGGTTCCCCGCGTCACCGTCCACTGGGTCGCGACCACCCAGGAGGAGGTCGGCCTGCGCGGCGCGGAAGCCGTCGGCTTCGACATCGACCCGGACCTCGTCCTCAACTTGGACACCACCGTCGCGAACGACATCCCGCAGTTCGTCTACGAGGAGGACTACGTGACGGAACTCGGCGAGGGCGCCGCCATCAAGTTCAAGGACGGCGTCGTCCTCCCGAACCCGAAGGTCACCGACGACCTCGTCGACGTGGCGGAGAATCAGCACATCGACTACCAGCGCGAAGTGTTGACCGCCGGCGGCACCGACACCGGCGCGTTCCAGCGCACGCACGGCGCGACCCCGGTGGGCGCCATTTCGACGCCGACGCGTTACCTCCACACGCCGACCGAGGCCGCCCACGCCCACGACGTCGACCAGGTCGTCGACCTCACCGCGGCGTTCGTGATGAGTCTCGACGGGACCGAGGGCTACACGCTCTGACGCGGGCGCGACGCCGCGTTCTCGCGGTAGCGCGCAAACCAAAGTATTCAGTAGCCGTCGTTCCTTAGCCTCGGCCATGAACTCGGATGCTGACGAACCGGTGTCACGCCGCAGGTTCCTCCGGACGGGCGCGACCGCGGCCGCCGCGGGCGCGGCGCTGACCGGAACCGCCGCCGCACAGGAGGGCGAAGGTGGCGGTTCGAGCGGTCCGAAGGTCGTCGAGGTCGGTGCCAACGGGAACAAGTTCACGCCGGAGACGGTGTACGTCAAGCCCGGTCAGACCGTCAAGTGGGTCTGGCGGGGCCCCGGTCACAACGTTCACGCGACGGACGTGCCGAGCGACGCGGAGTGGAGCGTGAACACCGAAATCACGGGGCCGCCGAAGGAGTACGAGTACACGTTCGACGGGCCGACCGGCGAATACAAGTACGTCTGTGACCCGCACGCCAGCCTCGGCATGGAGGGCACCGTCGTCGTCACGAACAACCCGCCGTCCAACGAGGGATACCAGTCGATTCTCGGCGACTCGGCGAAGACGGCCGCGGTCGCGGCGGTCGGTTCGATGACCTCGGTGCTCGGCATGACGTACTTCTTCATGCGCTACGGCGGCGACTACAGCGAAGGCGACGAGTAGCGCTACTTGGTCTCGACGGTCAGTTCGACCGGCCGGCGTTTCCCTTCTAGGTCCGCGACGACGCGTTCGACGACTCGTCGTCCCTCGTCCACGACCAATCCGACGACGCGCTCTACCACCCAGTCCAGCGAGACGAGCGCTGGCAGGTCGAGGACGCCGCTCGCGCTGTCTGCGTCGTAGGTGACGACGAGCGTCACGCGCGACCCCTCGTCCGTTTCTTCGACGAGCCACTTCCCGCTCGCGCGCAGGTCGCCGAGCACGCGCCACGAAATCTCGTTGGGTTCGTCGGTGTCGGTGACCCGGGAGCGGACCGTGTGCTGGAGTTTCCACCACGCGAACGTCAGGTCGTACTCGGTGCCGGCGCCGCCGTCGCCGCGCTGGCGGACCGACCGGAGGTACTCGGAGTAGTCCGCGTACCCCGGGAAGTCGAGGAGGAACGCGTACGCTTCGGCGGGCGGCACGCGAACGTCGGTGCTGACTTCGACGGTGTCCACGCCCCGAGTTGGGCGCGCTGGAAGAAAGGCATGCCGTCGGCGGCGGCGAGCGCGGCGATCGACCGCGAGGCTTGTATCCCCTCGATTCCAACTCCGAGCCATGACACAGCGAGTCGCCATCGTGGGCGGCGGGCCGGCGGGCCTGACGGCCGCCACGTACACCGCCCGTGCGGGCCTCGAAACGACCGTCTTCGACGCCGACGAACCGATTCTCGCGCGGAACGCGCACCTAGAGAACGTGCCGGGGTTCCCGGCGGGCGTGAACGCGCGGACGTTCCTCGACGCGACCCGCGAGCAGGCCGAGCGCGCGGGCGCCGACTTCGAGGAAGCGTTCGTCGAGCGCGTCGAATCCGCCGACGAGGGATTCCGCGTGGAGACCGCCGAGTCGGGCGCGTTCGACGCGGACTTCGTGGTTGCGGCGTCGTGGCCGGACGTCTCCTACCTCGACGGCTTCGACGTCGAGCGAATCGACCGCGGGTCGAAGACGATGCTGGACGTCGACGAGTTCGGGCGCACCGGCGTCGAGGGCCTGTACGCCGCGGGGCGCATCGCGAGGCAGTACCACCAGGCGGTCGTCGCGGCGGGCCACGGCGCGACGACGGGGCTGACCGTCGTGGAGGACAGCGACGAGCCGTACTACCACGACTGGGTGGCGCCCGACGGCTACTTCTCGGGGCGCGGCCGCGAGGTGCCGCCGGGCTGCGAGGAAATCGAGGAACGCGAGCGCCGGGAGCGCGAGCGCGAGAGCCTCGAACGCCTCGAAGCGCTGTCGCCGGCCGACCCGCCGACCCAGCACCCGAGCGTCGACGGCGACGACGACTGAGCGCGACCCGACCGACGGACTCGCAGCGACTGCTTTTATACGCCGGGGTGCGAATGCCCGGTGAATGCTCTCCGGAGTGAACGTCGCGCTCGGCGTCTCGGGCAGCATCGCGGCGGTGAAGGTCGTGGAGTTGGCCCACGAACTCCGCCGGCGCGGCGCGAACGTGCGAGCGGTGATGACCGAGAGCGCACAGAGCATCGTCCACCCGTGGGCGGTGGAGTTCGCGACCGACAACCCCGTCGTCACCGAAATCACGGGCGACGTCGAGCACGTCGAACTGTGCGGGACCGAGGGGTGGGCGGACGTGTTCCTCGTCGCGCCGGCGACCGCGAACACCGTCGGGAAGGTCGCCGCGGCCATCGACGACACGCCCGTGACGACGTGTGCGACGACGGCGCTCGGCGCTGGCGTGCCCGTGGTGGTCGCGCCCGCGATGCACGAACCGATGTACGACCACCCCGGCGTCTTGGACGCCATCGAACGCGTGGAGTCGTGGGGCGTCGACTTCGTCGACCCGCGCGTCGAGGAGGGGAAGGCGAAGATTGCGACCGAGGAGGCCATCGTGCTCGCGGCGGCGCGCGCGGCGGGCGACCGGCCACTCGACGGCGAGCGCGTCGTCGTCACGTCGGGCGCGACGAGCGAGCCGATCGACCCGGTGCGCGTGCTCACGAACCGGTCGTCCGGTCGGACGGGCCGCGCGGTCGCGGCGGGCGCGTACGTCCGCGGCGCCGACGTGACGCTGGTTCACGACGGCGAACCGGTGCCGTACGCCGACACGGTGCGCGTGGAGACGGCGGCGGAGATGCTCGCGGCCACCCTCGACGCCTGCGAGGGCGCCGACGCGCTCGTGTCCGTCGCCGCAATCAGCGACTACACCGTCGAGCCGAGCGAGGAGAAGATTCGGTCCGGGCAGGACCTCACGCTCGATTTGGAGACGGCGCCGAAACTCATCGACGAGGTGCGCGCCGAGTTCCCGGACCTCCCGATTGTCGGCTTCAAGGCCGAGACGTCGGGCGACGACGACGCGATGGTCGCCGCGGCCCGCGAGATTCTAGAGCGCGCCGGCCTCTCGTTCGTGGTGGCGAACGACGCGAGCGTGATGGGCGCAGACGAGACGCGCGCGCTCGTCGTCACGGCCGAGGACACCGCGGAGTACGCCGGCGACAAGCAGGGCCTCGGCCTCCGAGTGGCCGACAAACTCGCGGCGACCCTCTAGGGGCAACAAAAACGACCGATTCCGCGGGCGCGAACGGCGCTCGGCCGGTTCGCGCACACCGGCGACCTTGCGTGAAACCGAAGGTATCATCATACGCCGCACCCACTCGCCGAACACGAAAATGACCATAGCAGCGCGGCCGCCGTCGGTTCGGCGGCCCGAACGACCGGAGGTGACCTGATGGGCGGCGACATCGTCGTGCCGGTCGACGACTCGGTGACGCTCCGGCAGACGGTCGCGCACGTCGCCGACCGCGTCAGGGACGCGGAAGGCACACCGACGCTGTACTTCGTCTACCCGCTCTCGGAGCGGCGCGACGGCAGCGAAGGCGACCGAGCGGCGTCGGACGCCGACGAACTCCTCGACCGAATCACCGTCTGGGTGGAAGAAGACCTCGGCGACGACGCCGACGACGTGCGCGTCGAGACGGCGGTCGTCGGCGGCGCCGAGTACCTCTTCAACCCCGGCGACTACGCGAGCGTCCTCGCGGACTACGCGGTTCGACAGGGCGCCGAGACGGTCGTCCTCGACCCGGAGTACAACCCGCTCGGAATGGCGCCGCTGCTCCCGCCGCTCGAACGCGAACTCGAATCCGCCGGGCTGACGGTGGAGATGGCGCCCGTCGAGCGCCCGACGCGCCGGAGTCCGCTGACGCGCCCCGCCGGTCTCGGGCAGTTCGTGGTGTTGTTCTGTTCGACGTACGCGTTCTACCTCCTCGTCGGCGGGACGCTGTCCGCGTTCGACCTCGCGACCGGCGCCATCAGCGCAGGCATCGTCGCCTCGCTGCTGTGGCGCATCACGACCCGCGGCGAAGTCGACCTCTCGCGGCTCGGCGGCTGGTTCGGTCGCATGGCGCTGTACGTCCCCTACCTCCTCTGGGAAATCGTGGTAGCGAACGTCCAGATTGCGCGCGTCGTCCTCCATCCCCGTCTCCCCATCGACCCGAAGGTCGTCGAGTTCGACGCCGCGGTGTGGTCGGAACTCCCCGCGACGACGCTCGCGAACAGCATCACGCTCACGCCGGGGACGCTCACGGTCGACGTGACACAGCGTCACTTCACGGTCCACAGCCTCACGCCGGGGGCCCGCGAGGACCTCCTGGACGGCGCCCTCGAACGCGCGGTCCGGTTCGTGTTCTACGGCCGGCGCGGGATGCGCATCGCGACCCCGCGCGAGCGCGGCGCCCAGACCGACGACGAGTCGGTGACGGAGACGCCAGTCGACGCATCCGAGGGTGAGAACGCGTGAGTCTCGTCACCGACGTGCTGCTCGGCGGCGCGGGCGCGTTCATCGTGCTGTCGGCAGTCGTCCTCTACCGGGTCGTCCGCGGCCCGACGATGCAGGACCGCGTCATCGCGGTGAACGCCATCGGGACGAACATCGTCGTCATCATCGCGCTGGTGGCGGCGGCGACCGGCAACCCCGGCGCGCTCGACATCGCCATCGTGTACGCGCTGTTGAACTTCGTGATGAGCATCGCCATCTCGAAGTTCACCGTCGAACGAGGTGGTGTGCTGTGACGCCCCGAGAGATTGCGGTCGTCGTGCTGGTGGGCGGCGGCGTGTTCTTCACGTTCGTCGCCGCCGTCGGCATCCTGCGACTGCCGGACGTCTACACGCGCGCTCACGGCGCGTCGAAGAGTGACACGCTCGGCGCCGGGCTGACGCTGGCGGCCGTCGGCGTGACGTTCGGCGCCGACATCCCCACCGTGAAGGCGGTGTTGCTCGTCCTGTTCATGTTCATCACGAACCCGACCGCGGCCCACGCCATCGCGCGCGCCGCGGCAGACCAAGGCATCGAACCGTGGACCGCGGACGACGAGGGTGATGCCGAATGAACATCGAACTCCCGCTGTTGTTGTTCGTCCTCGGCGCGGCGCTCGTGACCGCGGTGTTGCGGGACGTGCTCGCCGCCATCATCGCGTTCGCGACGTACAGCCTCGGCATCGCGGTGGTCTGGGTTGTGTTGCAGGCGCCCGACGTCGGCCTCACGGAGGCCGCGGTCGGCGCCGGCGTCACCACCGTGTTGTTCCTGTTGACCATCGCGAAGACGGTGCGGCCGTCGGGCGAGCGCGTGTTCGAACGCCTCGACGTCCCGGCGCTCTCGGTGTCCGTCCTGCTCGTTGCCGTCCTGCTGACGACGCTCGGCTCGCTCCCCGAAATCGGGAGTCCGGACACCGCAGTCATCACGTCCGAGGTGACGAACTACTACCTCGAGAACGCGTACACCGAGACGGAAGTGAAGAACGCCGTCACCGCCGTCCTCGCCGCGTACCGCGGGTTCGACACCCTCGGCGAGGCCGTCGTCGTCTACTCGGCGGGCGTCGGACTGCTCGTCGTGCTCAAGAAGGAGGTGTTCGCGTGAGCGAAACGCCCCCCGACGAGACGCCGGACGCCGCCGGCGACCTCCGGGACTACGTGGAGAGCCCCATCATCATGGCGACGGTGCGCGTCGTCTCGCCGTTCGTGTTCACGTTCGGCCTGTTCGTGATGTTCCACGGCGCGGACTCCGCCGGCGGCGGCTTCCAGGGCGGCGTCATCGTCGCCACCGTGATGGTGATGCTCGGCATCGCGTTCGGCATCGACCCGCTCCGGGAGTGGGTCGGTGAGTCGAAACTCGTCGCCCTCGTCTCGCTCGGCGTCGCGGCGTTCCTCGCCGTCGGCGTGAGCACCGTCGCGCTCGGCGGCGGTTTCCTCGAGTACCGCGTCATCGAGACGGAACTCGGCATCCACCACGCGGTCAAGTACGGCATCGAAGCGGTCGAACTGTTCATCGGCGTCATCGTCGCCAGCACCATCACCGGACTGTTGTTCGCCATCGACGCCGGGAAAAACGGAGGTGACAGCGAATGATAGACCTGCTCGCAACACGGGACTACTACGTCGCGACGTTCCTGCTGCTCGGCATCGGGTCGTACGTGATGATAGCGTCCCAGAATCTCGTGAAGAAAGTCATCGGTATGAACATCTTCCAGACCGGAATCTTCCTGTTCTTCATCGCGTCGGCGTACGTCGAAGGCGGGAATCCGCCGATACTGACGATGAGCGAACCGCACGTCAGTCCGCTCCCGCACGTGCTCATCCTCACCGCCATCGTCGTCGGCGTCGCGCTGACGGCGGTGGCCCTCGGGATGATCGTCCGCATCTACGCGGAGTACGGGACGCTCAGCGAGGACACCCTCCAGGAGGTGCGTGGCAGTGAGTGACCTCGCCGCGCTCGTCGTCGCCGTCCCCATCCTCGGGTCGCTCGTCGCGTTCCTCGCGTCCCTCGTGCAGTCGCGCAGCGGGTGGCACGTGGCGGTCGCCGCGACCGTCGCTTACCTCGCCGCCGCGGCGTCGCTCGCGGAGCGCGCGTTCGCGGACGGCCGCATCGAGTACGTCGTCGGCGGGTTCGAAGTGCCGTACGGCATCGAACTCGTCGTCGACGGGCTGTCCGCGACGATGCTCGTCCTCATCGGTGCGGTGTCGCTGGGCGTGCTCGCGTACTCGCGTCGCGCCGGCCCGCGCTCGAACCCGTTCTACGCGGTGTTCCTGCTGTTGGTCGCCGGCCTGACGGGCATGAGCATCACGGGCGACCTGTTCAACATGTACGTGTTCCTCGAAATCACGGGGCTGGCGGCGTACGCGCTCGTCGCCAGCGGCGACCGCGGCGAGTCCGCCGTCGCCGCGCTCAAGTACCTGCTCGTCGGCACCGTCGGCGCGTCGCTGTTCCTGCTCGGCATCGGGTACGCGTACATCGGCACCGGCACGCTGAACATGGGCGACCTCGCCGCGAAACTCGCGGCGAACGGCTACGACGCGACGCTGACGCAGGCGGCGTTCGCGCTCATGGTCGTCGGCCTGTTCATCAAGGTCGCCGTGTTCCCGCTGCACACCTGGCAGCCCGACGCCTACGCGGGCGCGCCGGACTCCGTCAGCGGCCTCATCTCCGCGCTCGTCTCCACCGTCGCGGCGTACGCGCTGTTGCGCGTCGTCTACACGGTGTTCGGCGCGGGCTTCCTCGACGCGAACCCGCTCGCGACCTCGCTCCTCGTCGCCGGCGCGACGATAAGCATCGTCGTCGGCAGCCTGCTCGCCGTCTCGCAGACGCGCGTCAAGCGCATGCTGGCGTACTCGTCGGTCTCGCAGTTCGGCCTCGTCGTCGCCGCCATCTCCATCGGGAACGTCACGGCGCTGACTGGCGCCGCCGTCCACCTCGTCGGCCACGCCGTCATGAAAGGCGGCCTGTTCCTGACCGCGGGTCTCGTCGACACGGAGACCGGCGCGACGACCGTCGACGACTACGCGGGACTCGTGAAGCGCTCGCCGGTCGGCGCCGGCGTCTTCGGTGTGCTCGCCGTCGCGATGGTGGGCGTGCCGCCGACCGTCGGCTTCGCCGGCAAGTGGTACGTCGCCGTCGGCGCCGCCGAATCCGGTTCGTGGGCGCTGCTCGCCGTCATCGTCGCGAGCACGGTGTTGACGCTGGCGTACTTCGCGCGCCTCGTCGAGCGGATGTTCTTCCGCGAACCGTCGACTGACCTCGACGCCGAGACCGAACGCGAGACCGCGAGCGCCGTCGCCGACGGCGGCGACGAAGACGCCGCCGAACCCGTCGAGGCGTCGCTGGGCATGTACGCCGCGGTCGTCGCGGCGGCCGTGCTCGCCGTCACTCTCGGGTTCGCCGTGTTCCAGTACGGAGACCTCATGCAACCGACCATCGAAGCACTCCTATCATGACCGAAATCACCTCACTCCGGCCACTCGCTGCGGTGCTCGTGTCGGCAGTCGCCGTCGTCCCGATTCTGGCGTCACACCGCCGACCGAACGTCCGCGAGGGCTGGACCCTGCTCGCCGCCGTCCTCGGACTCGGCGTCGTCGCGAGCATGGTCCCCCGCGTCCTCGCCGGCGACGTCTACGTCACCGACCTCGGCCCGTTCGTTCCGTACATCGACTTCACGCTGCGGGCGGACGCGCTCGGGCTGCTGTTCGCGCTGCTCGCGAGCACGCTTTGGCTGGTCACGAGTTTCTACAGCATCGGCTACATGCGCGGCCTCGACGAGCACAGTCAGACGCGGTACTTCGCGGCGTTCGCCGGCAGCGTTTCGTCGGCCGTGGGCGTCGCGTTCGCGTCGAACCTCGTCGTCCTCTACCTGTTCTACGAACTGCTGACGGTGGCGACCTACCCGCTGGTCGCCCACGACGAAACCGAGGAGGCGCGCGCCGCCGGCCGCAAGTACCTCGCGTACACGTTCGGCGGCGGCGTCGCCGTGCTCGGCGGGACGCTGCTCGTCGTCCACCTCGCCGGCACGACGGCGTTTACGCCGGGCGGCATCGCCGCGCTCGCGAACTCCGACCCGACGCTCGCCCGCGCCGCGTTCGCGCTGCTGGCGGCCGGGTTCGGCGTGAAGGCGGCGCTGATGCCGATGCACTCGTGGCTGCCCGACGCGATGGTCGCGCCGACGCCCGTCTCCGGACTGCTGCACGCCGTCGCCGTCGTCAAGTCCGGCGTGTTCGGCATCGCGCGCGTCCTGCTCGACGTGTTCGGCGTCGACCTCGTCGCGGACCTCGGCGTCGGCACGCTCCTCGCCGTCGTCGCGGCGGCCACGCTGGTCGTCGCGTCGGTCATCGCGCTCAGACAGGACAACCTCAAGCGCCGCCTCGCGTTCTCCACGGTGAGCCAGCTGTCCTACATCGTGTTGGGGCTCGCCGTCGGCGCGGCCGCCGCGCCCTCGGAGGCGACGAAGTGGGCGCTCATCGGCGGCCTCCTGCATATCCCCGCCCACGCGTTCATGAAACTCACCCTGTTCTTCTGTGCGGGCGCGCTCCACGTCGAGACGCACACCGACGACATCTCCGACATGGCCGGCATCGGCAGACGCATGCCGCTGACCATGACGGCGTTCGCCGTCGCCGCCGCCGGCATGGCGGGCATCCCGCTCGTCGCCGGGTTCGTCTCGAAGTACTTCCTGCTCATCGGCACCGTCTCCGCCGGCAACCTCGCGTTCACCGCCGCACTCCTGCTGTCTGGCGTGTTGAACATCGCGTACTTCTGGCCGGTCGTCTACACCGCGTTCTTCGAGACGAGCGAGGCGTCCGACGAGAAACCCATCGTCGAGGCACCCCTCGGCGGCTACTTCGGGCGTGAAGCGCGGACCGACGGCGGGCACGCGACTGACGACGGCCACGCCACCGACGGCGGGCACGACCACCACGGCGGCGGCCCGTTCGAGCGCCGCGCGCCGAACGGCGCCGAGGGCTCGTGGTTCGTCGTCGGTCCGATTCTGTTCGCGGCCGCCGGGTCGCTCGTACTCGGCGTCGTGCCGGACGCCGCGGTGTTCCTGCGAATCGTGCGCGAAGTCGTCGCGAACGCCGCGATGATGGGGGTGGTGGCGTGATGGACGGCGTCGTCCCGCCGTTCGTCCCCGTCCTGCTCGCGGCCGCCCTGCTGCCGTTCCTCGGCCGGAAGGCCGGGCACGCGCTCGGCGTGCTCGCGACGGCAGCCGTCGTGCCGTACGTCTGGCTCGTCGACGAGGGCGTCTACCTCCAGACGAAGCTGTTCGGGTTCGACGCCGTGCTGTTCAACGTCGACTCGTTCTCGGTGCTGATGGGGCTCATCTTCGGGTTCATCGGCGCCGTCGGCGTGCTGTACTCGTACGCCAGCGACGCCGAGAACGTCCAGACGGCGTTCGCGCTCGGCTACGTCGGCACCAGCCTCGGCGCCGTCTTCGCCGGCGACTGGCTGTCGCTCATCTTCTTCTGGGAGCTGATGGCCGTCACCAGCACGCTGCTCGTCTGGCACTACGGCGGCCGCGCCGTCCGCGCGGGCTTCCGGTACGCGGTCCTGCACGGCATCGGCGGCACGCTCCTGTTGGGCGCGGTCATCTGGCACTTCGTCGAGACGGGGACGTTCCTGTTCGGCTCGGTGCCCGGCGGCCCCGAGACCGCGGGCCTCGCGGGCTCCGTCGCGCCGATTCTCGCCGGCATCGGCATCGGCGTCAACGTCGGGTTCATCGGCCTGCACGCGTGGCTCCCCGACACCTACCCGCGGCCGCACGTCGCCGCCAGCGTCTTCCTCTGCGTGTTCACCACGAAGACCGGCGTCTACGGCATGTACCGCGCGTTCCCCGACGGCAGCGTCGCAGTCGCGTACATGGGCGGTCTGATGGCCGTGTTCGGCGCGACGATGGCGCTGTTCCAGAACGACATGCGCCGCCTGCTCTCCTACCACATCCAGTCGCAGGTCGGCTACATGGTCGCGGGCGTCGGCATCGGCGGCGCGCTCGCGCAAGCCGGCGCGTTCGCCCACGTCTTCAACCACATCCTCTACAAGGGCCTGCTGTTCATGGCCGCCGGCGTCGTCGTCTACCGGACCGGCGAGGAGAGCCTGAAGAAACTCGGCGGCCTCGCGTCCGAGATGCCGCTGACGGCGGGCGCGTTCTCCGTCGCGGCGCTCTCGATTGCGGGCTTCCCGGGCTTCAACGGGTTCGTGAGCAAGGGCATCGTCATCTCCGCGAGCCACTACGCCTTCGAGAAGGGGCCGGTCGTCGTCGGCGACTTCTACACGCTCGAATTGCTGTTGCTCATCGGGGGCGTCGGGACGTTCATGTCCTTCATCAAGTTCGGCTACTACGCGTTCTTCCACGGCACCTACGACGGCTCCGTGAAGGACGCGAACCGCGGGCAGTCCGTCGCGATGGTCGCCGTCGCCGCGCTCTGCGTGTTCTACGGCGTCTTCGACACCGCGCTGTTCGCGCTCCTGCCGTTCGACGTGACCTCGAAGTCGGTCGTCGCCCACGCCTACCACACGTACACCGTGCCACACGTCGTCGAGGGCGTCGCGCTGGCGGTCCTCGGCCTCGTCGGCTTCGCGCTCGTGAAGAAGCCGCTTTCGGGGCTCGGTCGCGTGCCGGACGTGGACAACGCGTACAACCCGCTGTCGTTCTACGCGACCCGCTACCTCGTGGTCGCCGTCACTGAACTGTACGCCGCGGTCGACCGCGTCGTCGTCGCCGCCGCGAAGTCCGCGGCCGGCGTCGTGCGGTCGCCGGCTGCCACGGCGGGCAGCGTCGTCGGTCGCGACCGCGTGTCGCTTCGCGCCGACACCAGCGCGAGCATCCTGCTCGTCGTCGTGATGCTCACCGTCGCGCTCGCCGTCACCGTCCTCTGACCGGCGGCGCTCGTGGTTCTCGGCGCGCGTCTCGTTCCGTCACCTTTTATTCGCGGCGCAAGTACATCCAGCATGGATCGGCTCAAGCAGTCGCTGCTCGACGCCCCCATCATCGAGAAGGACGGCTACCACTACTTCGTCCACCCCATCAGCGACGGGGTCCCGATGTTGGAACCCGAACTCCTCCGCGAAATCGTCATCCGCATCATCCGGAAGGCGGAACTGGAGGACGTAGACAAGATTGTCACGCCCGCAGCCATGGGCATCCACATCTCCACCGCGGTCTCCCTGATGACCGACATCCCGCTGGTCGTCATCCGGAAACGCGAGTACGGCCTCCCCGGCGAGGTCGCGCTCAGCCAGCAGACCGGCTACTCGGAGAACGAGATGTACATCAACGACGTCGACGAGGGCGACCGCGTGCTCGTCCTCGACGACGTGCTCTCGACGGGCGGCACCCTGCGCGCCATCACGGACGCGCTCGAACACATCGGCGCCGACGTCGCGGACGTCGTCGCCGTCATCAAGAAGGCCGGGCCGAACGAACTCGACGACTCCGGCACGGACGTCAAGACGCTCATCAACGTCGACGTCGAGGACGGCGACGTCGTCATCGTCGACGAACACGGCGACGGGTAGCGGTCGAACTCGCGGACGGTCCGCGACTTTTCTGTGCGGGGCGCGTACGTCTGAGCAGTCATGTCTTCCGCGTTATTCGTCGTGAGCGAGCACGGCTACTGGGGCGAGGAGTGCGTCGAACCGCTGACGACACTCGACAGCGAGGGGTTCGACATCACCGTGGCGACGCCGAGCGGCGACCCGCCGGTCCTCGACGAGCAGTCCGCCGACCCCGAGGAGGTCGGTGAGGACACCGCCGAGTGGGTGCGCGACGTCCACGAGAACGACGACCGCCTGAACGACCCGACGGCGACGGCGCGCGTCGAAGCCGCGGACTACGACGCGGTCGTCTTCCCCGGCGGCCACGGCACCGCGTGGGACGTGAACCAGGACCGGGACGCGCGCCGCCTCCTCCGGAACGCGGTCGCGGGCGACAGCGAGAAGGCGCTGGTCGTCTGTCACGCCGTCGGGATTCTCGCGTGGACGCGGAACGACGACGGCGGCCACCTCGTCGATGGCCGCGCCGTCACGGGCTTCCCGAACGAGTGGGAGGACGGCATCGTCGACGGCGACGGCGTGATGCCGGACGGCCGCAAACTCCCGTACTGGGTCGAGGACGAAGTCGTCGCGGCGGGCGGCGACTGGGACGCGGAACTCGACAGCGACACGAGCGTCACCGTCGACGGCGACCTCGTCACGGCTCGCGGCCCGGAGTCGTCCGCAGCGGCCGCGCGCACGCTCCTCGACGAACTCGACGCGTAGTCGGGTGGAGAACTCCCACACGGCGTCCGAATCAGAACCCTTAACTGACGCAGCGGGTTACGATGGGGTAGCGGGATGGGATAGCCAGGAGATTCCGCCGGGCTCATAACCCGGAGATCGGTAGTTCAAATCTACCTCCCGCTATCCTGCTGGTTTCTGAAATTGACGCATTCGGCGTTGCTTCTCACCGCGTAGCCGTGTCGAAAGGTCGTGCTTCCTGAGGCGAGCACCGAACATCACAAAACCTGAAGTCAGTTCGTCATTTCGTGGGACTGTGGGCTGATGGGGAGAAACGTCGATCTCGTGAAGACACTAGACTTTCAGTTGGAGATTCAGAGCGGCGACGAGGCAGATTTGCGCTTCGCAGCCAGAGAATCGCGTCGAGCGTACAACGAGACAGTCCGACTGGCGAAGGAAGGGGTTGAGTCGGCGAACATTGCGCCGACCGTCGCTGACGAAGTCGATTTGGTTCGCAACACGACCCAGCGTATCGTCAACAAGGCGCTCGATGCGGTCGAAAACGGACGGAGTCAGGCGGATGTATGCCTCCCCAGTCACACCAAGTCAGACCCCTATCCAATCAGAGCGAACTACACCGAGGGATACGACCTGACTCTCGACGACGGTGAAGTCGCCTTCCGAATTAGCACCAAACCGTACAATCCAGTCCGTGGCGTACTGCGTGGCAGCGATGTTCATCTCGACCTCCTGAAGTCTGCACTGTGCGGTTCGGGGTGGGAAATCGGAACGGCAGAAGCGCTCTTCCGACGCGGAGACCCCGAACTCCACGTCACCGTGACGAAAACGGACGCAGCTGTTCGACGCCCGGAGCAGTCCGAGACGATAATCGGGGTCGACGTAAACGAGGATAACGTCGCTCTGGCGGCTCTGTCGGACGACGGGGTGGAGGAGACACTAGTCGTCGAGTACCCGGAGGTCAAATCCGAGCGGCATCGATACCTAACGATCAGAAAACGAATTCAGAAGGCCGGAAAGACGAGTCAGTTCGAATCGCTGGAACAGAAAGAGAAACGGTTCGTGCGAGACCGTCTCCACAAACTCTCGAATTTCATTTCCGAGTTTGCGAATCAGTTCGAGTCACCCTGTATCGTCTTTGAAGACCTCAAAGACATCCGCGAAGGGCTCGACCTCGGCGCTCGAATGAACCAACGAATACACCGCATCCCATTCGGCGCGCTGCAGTCCTACACCACGTACAAAGCGTCGTTCAGTGGCATCCCGACAATGCGAATCGACCCCGAGTACACGAGTCAAATGTGCGCAGTCACTGACTGCGAACACACCACGTGCTCGAACAGGCGAAAGAATCGGTTCCGCTGTCGAGCCTGTGGCCACCAGGACCACGCGGACCGTAACGCCGCGCTGAACGTCGCGAAACGAGGAGTACGAGCTCTCAATTGGAATGTGCCCGCTCTCAACAACCTCCCACAGGTACGGAAGGTGCGACGGCGGGCATCGGGGGCCGTGGACGCCCCGTCCGTGACCCACGACGCCGGTAGAGGCGACCAGACCGATGGAGTCGTGGGAGTGTTTGAGTAAGCCACGGGAAGGCATAGTCCCGTTCACCTCCCGCTACTTCTCCTGCAAACCCGACGACGCAGAATTCGGTCACGAACCCGAAAGCGTTTAGCGACGCGTCCGCACGGTTCTGGCGATGGAGTACGGTGTCGTCGTTCGGTGGTGGCTGCTCTACCAGGTCCTGCTGGTGGTGGGGTTGCCGTTCGCGTCGCGGGTGTTGCCGGACGCGCCGGACCGCGGGGCGTCGCTGGCGATGCCGGCGGCGCTGGTGTTGGTGACGGTGCCGACGCTGTGGGTGGGGCAGTACGCGTTCGGGACGTGGGTCGTGGTCGGCGTGGCGCTCGCCGTGTTGGCGGCGTCGGCGTGGCTCGCGCGCGGCGGTGTGGAGGTCGACAGGCGCGCGTACGGCGAGGTCGTGGCGGTGTTCTCGGTGGCGTTCGCGTTCCTGCTGGCGCTCCAGGCCGCCGACCAGGGCGTGTATCCGGGCGGCGGCGAGAAGTTCCTCGACTTCGGGATTCTGCAGAGTCTCCTGCGCGCGGACCGCCTGCCGCCACAGGACATGTGGTTCGCGGGCGAGCGCCTGATTTACTACTACGGCGGCCACCTGATGGCGGCCGTCGGCGCGCTGTTGACCGGGACCGAGGGCCGGTACGCGTACAGTCCGGCGCTCGCAGGCTTCTACGCGATGGCGGTGACGGGCGCGTACGGACTGGCGAGCACGATTGCGAGCGCGCGAAGCGGCGACGACGAGCCGGTGCGGCAGTCGACGGCGCTGAGCGTCGCGGGCGTCGCGTTCGCGGCGGCGCTGGTGGCACTCGGCGTGTCGTGGTGGGTGGCGATTGTGCCGGCGGCGTTCGCGTTCGCGGCGGTGACGCAGTCGCGGCGCGTGCGAGCGGGCGTGCTCGGGGCGTTCGCGTTCGGGTTCGCGAGCAACCTCGTGACGCCCGTGCGACTGCTCGCGGCGAAGGTTCCGGTCGTCCGGGACGCCGTGGCGGCGGCGGGGATTCAGCCGAACCGCGACCCGACGACGACGCCGGAGACGTTCGACATGTGGCACGCGAGCCGCGTGGTGGAGAACGGCATCAACGAGTTCCCGCTGTTCGCGTACCTGAACGGCGACCTGCACGGGCACATGATGAGCGTCGCCGTGCTGTTCCTCGTGGTCGGCGCCGGGCTGGCGTACTACCGGACGCCCGAGGGCGAGCGGTGGCGGCGGCGCGCGCTCGTGTTCGGCGTGTTGCCCGTGCTCGCAGGGACGATGCTGACCGTGAACACGTGGAGTTTTCCGACGGTTCTCGGCGTGACCGCGCTGTCGGTCGCGCTCGCTGACGCACGGCCCGCGTCGCTGTTCCCGGTGGTCGACCGGTACGCCGACCGGTCGCTCGCCGTCGCGGACGAAGTGCAGCGCGTCGTGGTGGGCGTCGTCGTCGCGGGACTGGTGGCGGTGCTGGCGGCCGCGGCGGTGTGGCCGTTCGTGTGGAACGTCCTGCTCGTCGGCGCGTCCAGCCGCCATCCGGCGTTCCTCCCCGACCCCACGCGGCTCGGGTCGTTCCTGCTCGTCCACGGGCTGTTCCTCGCGGCGTTCGCGGCCTATCTCGTCGCTCGGGTCGCGCGCGACTGGCGGGACTGGGCGATTGCGGGCCTCGCGGCCGTCGCGGCGGTGGCGTTCGGCGCGTCCTTCGACCTGACGGTCGCGGGCGTCGGACTGGACATGGTCGCGGTGGCGCTCGCCGGCCCGATACTCGGCGCCGCGTGGCTCCTGCGACGCCGGCGGACGGTCGGCTACGAGGGCGTGCTCGTGGTCGCTGGCGCGGGCCTCGTGATTCTCGTGGAGTTCGCGTACCTCGTGGACAACGCGCTCAGCGGGCGGTTCAACACGATTTTCAAGGTGTACGCGCAGGTGTGGGCGCTGTGGTCGATTCCCGGCGGCGTCGCGCTCGCGTCGCTGGCGGCGCGCCGACCGAGCGCGGACCGCCTCCGGTCGGCCGCGGGCACCGCGTTCGTCGTCGTGCTCGTCGTGTCGGCGTCGGTGTACGGCGGGCTGGCGCTCTCCAATCACTTCGGGTCGATGGACGACGCGTCGCTGGACGGCTTCGAGGACGCCCACGACAGGTACCCGGCGCAGGCCGACGCCATCGAGTGGCTGAACGACAAACCCGGCCAGCCGCACATCACGTCGGCGCCCGGCCTCGAACCGTACACGTGGCAGAACCCGGCGTCGAGTCTCACCGGCATCCCGACGGTCGCGGGCTGGATTCAGGAGACAATCTACCGGGGCGACGAGGCGTACTGGACGCGCGTCAGCGACCTCGACATCCTCTACGAGACAGAGGACCCCGTCTCCCGGGCGGTGCTTCTGCGGAAACACGACGTCGAGTACGTCTGGGTCGGCCCGCTCGAACGCGAGCGCTGGGACGTCGCGGAGATGGCCGACGAACCCGGCATCGCGCCGGCCTACCGGAACGAGGAAGTCACCGTCTACGCCGTGAACGAGACGGAACTGGTGGAGACGAGGAACTAGACCGCGAGGTCGCCGGCGCGCTTTTTCACGTCGAACTCGTCGGCGTCGGCGGTCGTGACGTCGAGGAAGTGCGGGACGAAGTTCCGCCGCTCGTAGTCCTCGCGTTCGTCCGCGTCGCCCATGATACACCAGAGCTGGACCTCGTCCGGTCCGTGCCAGTCGCCGTTCCGCGTCACCTGAAACAGGACCTTCTCCTCGCCGTCGTACTCGACGACGGCGTCACGGCGGACGCCGGGGTCGCCGTGGATGATGAGGCGTTCCATACTCGCGGGTTCGGAGCATGGCGGATTAAACGCTTCGAAGGCACCCCGACCGCCGCCCCCGAACCAAACGGATTTTAAACAACCGAGTCATAGCGAGGGGTAACAGAGCTGATTCCGCCTATGGAGATGCCACGACGTTTCAACAGCTACTGCCCGCACTGTGAGGAACACAACCAGATCGAGGTCGAGAAGGTCCGCTCGGGCCGCTCGTCCGGGATGAAGTGGGACGCTCGCCGCACGAAGCGCGCGAACGGCACCATCGGGAACCACGGTCGCTTCTCGAAGGTCCCGGTCGGCAACAAGCCGACGAAGAAGACGGATCTGAAGTACCGCTGTGGCGAGTGTGGGAAGGCCCACCTCCGAGAGGGATGGCGTACCGGTCGACTGGTGTTCCAGGAGTAACAATGGCTGGAGGATTCTACAAAGTCGAGTGTCCGGATTGCGAGAACGAACAGACCGTCTTCGGGAAGGCCTCTACGGAGGTCGCCTGTGCCGTCTGCGGGACGACGCTCGCGCGTCCGACCGGCGGCGAGGCCGACCTCCTCGGTGAGGTCGTCGAGACCGTCGAGGCGAGATGAAGTACGTCGGCTGGCCCGAGCAGGGCGAACTCGTCGTCGGGAAGGTCGACGACATCGAGGACTTCGGCGTGTTCGTCGACCTCGAAGAGTACGAGGACAAACGCGGCCTCGTACACGTCAGCGAGGTGGCCAGCGGCTGGATCAAGAACGTCCGCGACCACGTCAACGAGGACCAGACGGTCGTGGCGAAGGTGCTGGACGTCGACGAGTCCGCCCAGCAGATCGACCTCTCGCTGAAGGACGTCAACGACCACCAGCGCTCCGACAAGATTCAGGACTGGAAGAACGAGCAGAAGGCCGACAAGTGGCTCACGCTCGCGTTCGGCGAGGACATGGACGACGACCAGTTCCGCCGCATCGCGAACGAACTGCTCGGTTCGTTCGGGAGCCTCTACGAGGGGTTCGAGCAGGCCGCGATTCACGGCTACGAGGCCCTCGAAGGCACCGACCTCGACGACGACGAGCAGGACGCCATCGTCGAGACCGCCCGCGAGAACGTCTCCGTGCCGTACGTCACGGTCACGGGGTACGTGACGCTCACGTCCCCGGATTCGGACGGCGTGGACGACGTGAAGGAGGCGCTGAAGGCCGCCGAGGGGAACGGCGAAGTCCCCGACGAGGCCGAACTCGACGTGACGTACGTCGGCGCGCCCGAGTACCGGGTGCGCGTGCAGGCGCCGAACTACAAGACGGCGGAGTCCGAACTCGAGGCGGCTGGCGAGCGCGCCGTCGTGAAGATCGGCGACCTCGGCGGGGAGGGTAACTTCCACCGGGAGCGCCAGCACGAAGAGGAATGAAATCCGACATCCGGGTGTGTTCGGCGTGGCGCGAGCGCCACGACCGCCCGGTGTACACGCTTTCTGATACCTGTCCCGAGTGTGGCGCTGACGCCGCGAACAGCGCGCCGGCGCCGTTCGACCCCGAGGACCCGAATGGGCGCTACCGACGCTCTCTTAAGGAGCGCACCCGCCCGTAGGGATATGGACGAAATCGACATCTCGTGGGTCGCCGAGCCGGACCTCGACGACCCCGTGTTCGTGGAGGGGCTGCCGGGCGTCGGCCACGTGGGGAAGTTGGTGGCCGAACACGTCGTGGAGGAGACGGACAGCGAACTCGTCTGTCGCATCCACAGCGAGCACTTCCCGCCGCAGGTCACCGTGAGCGACGACAGCGTCGCGGAACTCGCGTCCGCCGAGGTGTACGCGGTCGAGACCGAGGGCCGCGACCTCGTCGTGTTGACCGGCGACCACCAGGCACAGGACAACGTCGGGCACTACCGCGTCTGCGAGGCGTTCCTCGACGTCGCCGAGGAGTTCGACGCGAGCGAGGTGTACGCCCTCGGCGGCGTACCGACGGGCGAACTCGTGGAGGAACACGACGTGGTCGGCGCCGTCTCGGACGCCGACATGAAGGCGGACCTCGAAGACGCGGGCGTGGAGTTCCGGAGCGAGGAGCCGGCTGGCGGCATCGTCGGTTCGAGCGGGCTCCTGCTCGGGCTCGGCGGGAAGCGCGGGTTCGACGCGGCGTGCCTGATGGGGGAGACGTCGGGCTACCTCGTGGACCCGAAGGCGGCGAAGGTCGTGCTCGCCGTCCTCGAATCCATGCTCGGCTTCGAGGTGGACGAGGAGGCCTTAGACGACCGCGCGGACGAGATGGAGGAGGTCGTCGGTCGCCTCCGCGAGATGGAGGAGGGCGCGAGCCCCGGCGGCGACGAGGACCTGCGGTACATCGGGTGACGGCGGCCCAGTCGGCGTAGGGCGGCGAACGATTCTTCTATCGACGACACCAACTCTAGGGCGTGCTACCGGCGTGGCTGGCGTGGGGACTGGCCATCACGGGCGTAGTGACCGTAGTGGTCGCCGCGATGTTCGTGCTCGGCGAGCGACTGTTCCCGACCGAGCCCGTGACGCCCGCCGAGGAGCGCTCCGGGGAGTGGAAGCGCCGGCGCGAGATTCGCGCGTACCTGCGGGCCATCGAGGAGCCGTTCGCGGAGGACCACTTCGTCGCGGGGACGCACGTCGCTTTCTACCTGCCCCGGCGGGACGTCGCCATCACGTTCGACGCGCCGGACTACTTCCGCATTCGGAACGCCGAGACGGACGCCGTGCTCGCGGAACACGAGATGCCGGGCGCGCACCTCGGCGGTCGCCTGCCCTTCGAGACGCCGGACCCGGCGGAACTGTTCGACGAACCCGAGGCGGAACGAGACGAAGAGGAACGCGTGAGCGACGCGTTCGAGACGCTGGGCGTATCGCGGTCGGCGAGCGAGTCGGAACTGAAGGCGGCGTACCGGGAGCGCGTGAAGGAGGTGCATCCGGACCGCGGCGGCGACCGGGAGACGTTCGAGCGCGTGCGGGAGGCGTACGCGGCGGCGCGGCAGGCGGCTACGTCAGGTCGGTGACGCGGTAGTTCGCGGTGCCGTCCCGGAGCGGGTCGGTGACGCGCCCGATGGCGTCGGCGACGGCGACGACGACGACGCGCTGGCCCCTGCTCGCGGCTTCGGCGGCGACTTCGCCGGCGGCGAACGCGGTGTCGGGTTCGGTGTCGGCCTGTCGGAGCGCGACGACGGCTTCGACGCCCGCCGCGAGCACGAGGTCCGCATCCGCGACCGCGTCCCGGAGACGGTCGGCGTCGACGGCGTCGCTGCCGCCCGAGCGCACGGACGGAATCTGGTAGACCGTGACCTCACCGGGGTCGAGGTCGATGATGCCCTCGAAGCCCGTGACGCCGACCTCCTCGCCCTCGTCGGCGTCGGTGGTGGCGACGCCCGTCGCGGGGCCGTCGTCGCCGGGCGCGGCGTGCAGGAGGCCGCCGCGCATCGAGAGCGTGACCGTGTCCCCGGATTCGACGGCGCCGAGCGCGATTGCGGCGTCCTCCTGGACCGCACCGAGGACGTCCTCGGAGACGCGGTCGGCGTACCGGCGGACGTCAGCCGAAGTTCGCAGGAGCCAGTCCACGCCCTCCTTGGTGACGCGGTACCGGGACCGTCCCTCTTTCGTGACGAGGCCGTCCTCGACGAGTTCGCGGATGTACTCGGAGACCGCTTGGCTCGTGACGCCGACGGCGTTCGCCACTTCGCCCTGACTCACGGCGGGCTGTCGGTCGGCTATCTCCACGAGGATGCGGAAGCGCGTCGCCGTGCGCTTGTCCGCGAGGACGTCGACCATACGGGGGCGTCGGGCGCCGCCGCCAAAACCGCATCGGTGGACCGCCGCACCTAACCACCCGGAAACCACACGGTGGCCCGTGAGCGACACGCCGTCGTGGGCCGAGTTCGGCGAGCGCGCCGCGTACCTGCCGGACGCGGACGCGCTCGTGTTGGCGGACGTACACGCCGGACGGGACGCGGCGTCGGACGTCTCGCTGCCCCTCGGGGAGCGCGCGGACGTCGTGGAGCGCGTCGACGCCCTCCTCGAGGAGTTCGCTCCCGGAACGGTGGTGGTGGCGGGCGACCTCCTGCACGTCCACGGGAGCGTGCCCGAGGGCACCACGGAGACGGTCGAGGCGCTCGCGGCGGCCGCCGAGCGCGCGGGCGCGACGTACCGCGTGGTGCGCGGGAACCACGATACGATGTTGGATGCCGTCGGCGTGGACGCCGAGACGTACGTCGAACTCGCGGACGGAACCGTGGTGTGTCACGGCCACGAGGAGCCGCCGGTCGAGGCGTCTCGGTACGTCGTCGGCCACCAGCACCCGGCGGTCGAAATCGAGGGGCAGCGCCACCCGTGTTTCCTCTACGGCCCGAACCAGTGCGGGGGCGGCGACGCGCTCGTGTTGCCGGCGTTCACGCGCCTCGCTCCGGGGACGCTGGTGAATCGACTGACCGAGGGCGCGGCGGTGTCGCCGCTCCTCTCGGACCCGACCGGCTACCGGCCCATCGTCGTGAGCGGCGGCGAGGCGCTGGGCTTCCCGGCGCTCGGTGACCTACGCGGTCTGCTCTAGAGGTCGTCGTCGACCGCCTTCGCCGCGTTCGCGCCGCTCTCCAGCGCGCCGTTGATCGAAGAGTTCTCGGTGTAGTCGCCGGCGAGATACACCGCGCCGTCGGGATCGCGGACGTCCGGGAGCGTCTCGTGGACGCCCGGCGGTTGCGCGAACTGCGCGAAGTCGATGCGGTCGGTGCGGAGCAACTGGAAGTCGCCCAGCGACGCCGCCGGGAACCACGACGAGAGCGCGTCCCGCGTCCGGGTTTCGAGGTCACCGTCGGACTCGTCGCGGCGGCCGACGGTGGTCGCGGCGACGAGCGCGCTGCCGTCGGGCGCGTACTCGTCGGCGACGCCGGACATCGCGGCGACGGTGTTCGGCACGTCGCCGCCGGCGTTCAGGTGGATGCGGTCGCTGTCCGCGACTGGGTGGCCCTCGGGCACCGCGAAGTGCTGGGTGACACAGCCCTTCGCCTCTGTCGGAATCGCGTCCACGCCCGTCAGGTCGCGACTCGACTTCGGGTCGGCGGCGACCACCACGGCGTCCGCGTCGACCGTCTCGCCGGGAATCTCGACTGCGGGCTCGTCGGCGCGGACGGCTTCGACCGGCGTCCCCGTCTCGATGGTGACGCCCGCGCGCTCGGCGCGGTCGGCCAACTGTTCGGTGATGGCGCCCATCCCGTCGGCGGGCACGACGGTCTTCCCCTCGGAGAGCATCTTGAACGTGAACTCGAAGACTCGCTTCGACGTGCCGAGACTGCGGTCGAGCGTGATGCCGCCGTAGAACGGGCGCACGAACCGGTCGACGTATTTCCGGGAGAAGCCGCGGGCGGCCAGCGACTCCTCGATGGTGGCGTCCTCGGCGGCGAAGATGTCCTCGACGGACGTTTTGCGGAGTTCGGTGGAGAGGCGGAGCGTCCGGAGTTTGTCCGCGGTGGTCACTTCGCGGTTGAGCACCGACGGGACGAGCGCGCCGAGGTCGCGGAACGGGTCGCCGAGCGTCGAACGTTGGTCGCCGCGGCAGATGACCGCGCCCGGGGAGAACGCGCGCAGGTCGAGGTCGTCGTAGTCGAGTTCCCGCTTGGCCGCCGGGTACGCCGTGAACAGCACCTGGAACCCGCGGTCGAACGTGAAGCCGTCGGCGCGCGTCGAGCGCACGCGCCCGCCGACCTCGGGTTCGCGCTCGAACAGCGTCACCTCGCGGCCCGCCTCGGCGAGTCGGGACGCCGCCACCAGTCCGGCCAGTCCGCCGCCCGCGACGACGACTTCGGAGTCGGTCATGAGCGTGGTTTCAGGCGGCACCGGCAAGAACCTGCAGGGTTCGAGTCCGGAAGGGACAGGGCTTTTCTCCCCGCCCGCGAAGGCTCGGGCATGGAGACGACGCCGGCCTTCGAGGGGCTTCGGTGCGTGGACTGCGAGGAGACGTTCGACCCGGACGAGGCGACGCACCGGTGTCCGGACTGCGACGGCATCCTCGACCCGACCTACGACTACGACGCACTCGACGTGACCCGTGAGACGTTCGAATCGCGGCGCTTCGACTCGATGTGGCGCTACGAGGAACTGCTCCCGTTCACCCGCGACT
This sequence comes from Halobacterium litoreum, assembly GCF_021233415.1. Classification (NCBI taxonomy): domain Archaea; kingdom Methanobacteriati; phylum Methanobacteriota; class Halobacteria; order Halobacteriales; family Halobacteriaceae; genus Halobacterium; species Halobacterium litoreum. The sequence goes on from NZ_CP089466.1 coordinate 1,832,416, forward strand.
CGGCGGTGTCGATGAACGAGGGCGGGACGCCGCTCGTGGAGTGCCCGAAACTCGCTGACGAGATGGGCGTCGGCGAGGTGTACATCAAAGACGAGGGCCGGAACCCGACGGGGACGTTCAAGGACCGCGGGCAGACCGTCGCGGTGACGGCGGCGGTCCAGCACGGCGCCGAGGAGGTGGCGCTGAACTCCGCCGGGAACGCGGGGCAGGCCGCCGCCGCGTACGCCGGCCGGGCGGACCTCCACTCCCACGTCTTCCTGCCGTCCCGCGCCGGGTTCACGAACAAGGCGATGGTGAACGTCCACGGCGGCGACATGAACATCGTCGAGGGCCGCATCGGGGACGCCGGCGCGGCGTACGCGGACGCGATGGACGAACACGACGACTGGTACTCGGTGAAGACGTTCGTCACGCCGTACCGCCACGAGGGCAAGAAGACGATGCTGTACGAGACCGTCGAACAGTTGGACTGGGAGGTGCCCGACGCGGTGGTCTACCCGACCGGCGGCGGCGTCGGCCTCGTCGGGATGCACAAGGCAGCCGAGGAGTTCCGCGACCTCGGTCTGACGGACGAACTGCCCGCGATGTACGCCGCGCAGGCCGAGGGCTGTGCGCCGGTCGTGCGCGCCTTCGAGGAGGGCCGGGACGTCCACGAGCCGTGGGACGCGCCGGACACCATCTGTGGCGGCATCGAGATTCCGGACCCGGGCGCCAGCCCGATGATTCTGGACGCGCTCCGGGAGTCCGACGGCGGCGCCGTCGCCACGAGCGACGACGACATCCTCGAAGCGGCGGCCGTCGTCGCCAAACGCGAGGGCGTCGAGATGGGCGCGACCTGCGCGGCGGCCGCGTCGGGCGCGTGGGAGCTCTCCGAGCAGGGCGAGTTCGGCGAGGACGACACCGTCGTCCTCCTGAACACGGGGTCGGCGAACAAGGACGCCGACGTGATTCGCTCCCACCTGATGAGCAAGGGCATCTAGAGTGGTCGACCTCACGGACCCGCTCCCGTACACCGCGGTCGTCGCCGCGATAGCGCTCGCGGTGGCGACGGCGCTCGGCGTGGCACTCGGGGACGCCGTGACGACTGCAGCGGGCCGAGCGGTCCCCATCGCGGTCGGCGTCGCCGTCGGTACGTACGCCGTCTCGCGGCGGAACCGTTCGGAGTAGCGTCCGGCAAACCTAAGTTTTAGACGAGTCAAATCACGGCATCCAGATGCTCTCCGACGTGATGGAGGACTACCTGAAGGCCATCTACGCGCTCCAGCGAGAGCACGGCCCGCCGGTCCGCACCTCCGCCATCGCCGACTACCTCGACGTGACGCCGCCGACGGTCACGAGCATGGTGGAGAAACTCGAGGACCGCGGTCTCGTCGAGCGCGAGAAGTACAAGGGCGTGGAACTCACCGCCGAAGGCGAAACCGTCGCCATCGAGGTGCTTCGCCACCACCGCCTGCTCGAGGCCTTTCTCGCCGACCACCTCGACTACGAGTGGGACGAAGTCCACGACGAGGCCGACGCCCTCGAACACCACATCTCCGAGGAGTTCGAGGCACGCCTCGCACAGAAACTCGGCGACCCCGCGGTCGACCCCCACGGCGACCCCATCCCCGGCGAGGACCTCGAACCGCCCGAGGAGACCGACACCGACGTCCTCGCGAACCACGCCGAGGGCGACCGCGTCGTCGTCGCGCGCGTCAGCGACCGCGACGAGGAGGAACTCCGGTACCTCGCGGACGCCGGCGTCGAACCCGGCACCGAGATGGAACTCGTCGAGCGCGCGCCCATCGGCATGTTCGTCGTGCGCATCGACGACGAACTCGTCCATCTCCCCGAGCGCGTCGCCACGTCGCTGCGCGTGAAACCGACCGAGTCCGCCGTCGGAGAAGCGTGAGCACGTTCCTCGAAATCGCCGGCGTCGCGTTCGCCGCCCAACTCGCCGTGCTCCCCGGCGAGAAGGTCCAGTTCATCATCGCCGGCCTCAGCACCGAGTACGACCCGAAAGTCGTGGTCGCCGCCGCCGGCAGCGCGTTCGCCATCTGGACCGCCGTCGAAATCGCCGTCGGCTCCGCGCTCAAGCGCGCGATTCCCGGCGTCTACCTCGACGTCGCCACCGCGGTGTTGTTCGTCGCGTTCGGCGTGCTGTTGTTGCGCTCGATGCCCGCCGCGGACGCCGACGGTCCGATGACCAGCGACGGCGGCGTCCTCGCGCTCGACGGACGCTTCGGCGACTCCTCGTGGTTCGGCCGCCTCCCGAACTACCTCGGCGGCTTCGTCCCCATCTTCGCGATGATGTTCTTCGGTGAGTTCGGCGACAAGACCCAGATAATCACCATCGGGCTCGCCGCCGACTACGGCGCCACGCCCGCCATCTGGGTCGGCGAGATGGCCGCCATCATCCCCGTCAGCATCCTGAACGCGATGTTCTTCAGTCGGTTCGCCGGCGCGTTCGACGCGCGGCGCGCGCACCTCGGGTCGGCGGCGCTCTTTTTCTTCTTCGCGTTCGACACCGCGCTCTCGGTGGCGTTCGGTGTCTCCGTCTGGGAGGAACTCGTCGCGGCCGCGGCGTGGGCGCTCGAGGCCGCAATCGGAGCGCTCGCGCACGCGACCGTTCTGCCGTGACCGGCGCGCTTTAGTCGGCGGCCTGCCGAATCCGGGTGTGTTCGACGCCGCCGTCTCCGCCGCCGCGGGCGTGGTTCTCGGCCTCTCGCTGGCCGCGCCGCCCGGGCCGATGAACGCCGTCATCGCCGAGGAGAGCGTCGCCCGCGGCTGGAAGTCCGGGTTCGCCGCCGGCCTCGGCGCGATGACGGCGGACGCGGTGTTCTTCGTGCTCGCGCTCGCGGGCGTCGTCGCGTTCATCGAGGACGCGCCGACGGTGCGCACCGCGATGGTCGGCGTCGGCGGCGTGCTGATGTTGTACTACGCGTACGGCGCGATACAGGACGCCGGCTCGTTCTCCGACGCCGAGGCCGCCGACGGCAGGGGCTTCCGGAAGGCGTTCGCGCTCGCGCTCGCCAACCCCTATCAGGTGACGTGGTGGCTGACCGCCGGCGTCGGCCTGCTCAATCCGAGCGAGATTTCGGCGTTCGGCCTCGAACTGTCGGCGGCGAACGGCGGGCTCACGATTGCGGGGTTCTTCGCGGGCATCCTGCTGTGGATTACGAGTTTCCCGGCGGCGCTCCGGGCCGCCGGCGAGCGCGTGGACGCGCTCGGAAAAGGCGTCGCGTACGCCAGCGCGGTCGTGCTGGCGCTGTTCGGCGTGTCGTTCCTGCGGACGGCCGTCGGCCTCTAGTCCCGCATCCCGGGGACTTCGCTCTCCAGCCACTCCTTGAGCCACCGCACGCGCTTGAGGCGTTCGTGGGCGATGGACTCGGCGGTGTGGCTCTCGACGCGCGCCGCGGCGTCGGTGCTCCGGTCGAGCACGCGCCCGACCATCTCCGCCGCGTCGACGTGCGTGCGCGCCTCGTACCCCATCCGCAGGAGCATCAGCGCCGCGCCGTTCGCGCCCGCCTTGTCCAGCAGGTCGGCCTCGATGAGACACCGCGTCTCCAGCGAGAGGTCCGAGAGGTCGCCCTGGTAGGAGTGTTTCGCGGCGGCGCGAGACACCTGGTCGACGAACGACTCGGGGAAGTCGCCGTGGGTTTCGAGGTACTTCTCGGCGATGCGCGCGCCCTCCTCGGCGTGTTCCTCCTGGTCGGCTTCGAGTTTCGCGATGTCGTGGAATAGCGCCGCGACCCGGACCACGTCGACGTCGGCGCCCTCCTCGCGAGCGATGCGCTCGCCGAGGTCGACGACGTTCTGGATGTGGTTGAAGCGGTACTCCGCGGAGTGCCACGGGTACCACCGCATGCGGCCGCCGTCCTCCTCGTTCTCGACGCTGGCTTCGAGGTAGTCACGGACGAAAGCGGCCATCTCCTCGAACTCCGAGTCGGAGACCGGCGATTCCTTTATCTCGACGCCCACCGTCTCACCTCCGTTGCGTGGCGTAGTACGTCTATCATTGCCTAGACGAAGGTTAGTTTCGCTCTTAGGCCTTTTGCAGACCACGTGGTTAATACGGCTGGCCGCCACGTCCCGGGTGTGACCGACGCGCGCTACCTCGACGACAGCGGCGTGACGACCTTCGACGCGACGGTAGAACGCGTCGCGGGCGACCGCGTCGTCCTCGACGGGACTCACTTCTACCCCGAGGGCGGCGGCCAACCCAGCGACACGGGCGTTCTGCGCGCCGACGGCGACGAGTGGCGCGTCACCGACGTCCAGAAGCGGGACACAATCTACCACGAGGTCGCGGGCGACCCGCCGGCGGCCGGGACCGAAGTCGTAGGCGAACTGGACGCCGACCGGCGGCGCGCTCACAGCCGCTACCACACCGCCCAACACCTGCTGTCGGCGGTCCTGCTCGACGAGTTCGACGCGCCGACGACGGGGAACCAGTTGTACGCGGACCGCGCGCGCCTCGACTGCGAGCACGAGCGCTTCGACGACGCCGACCTCGACGCGATAGAGCGAGCGGTGAACGGCCTCGTGGACGCCGACCACGCGGTCGAGTGGTACACGCTCGACCGGGAGACGGCGGAGGCCGAACTCGACCCGGAACGCACGCGACTCGACCTGCTCCCGGACTCGATTACGGAGGTCCGCATCGTCGATATCGGCGGCGGCGACGTCGACCGCACGGCGTGTGCCGGCACGCACGTCTCGAACACGGGCGAGGTCGGCTTGTTCTCGATTACGGGACGCGAGACGGCGGGAGCAGGCGAAGAGCGCGTGCGCTTCGAACTCGACGAGTGAGCCGCGAGACGGGGAACGAAGTGAGCGTTACGCGCCGCCGTGTTCCTCGTAGGGCTGGACGACGACGAAGCCCTCGCCCTCGAAGTTCATCTGGAAGCGCTCGCCGGACTCCTGACCAACCATGTCCGAGAGGCTGCGGTTCACTTGCACGTCCGGCGACGTACCGCTCCACGCCACGGTCGCGCTCGGGTCGGTGGCGACCGGCGGTTCGACGACGAGCGGGTCGCCGTGGGTCGTAATCGCGACGTACCCCGGCCCCTCGATGTAGACGTTCGTGAAGCCGCCGGCGAACGACCCGGCGAGGCTGTCGATGGTCCGAATCTCGTAGGCGAGGTCGTCCTCGAACGCGAGCACGTCCTCGCCGTTGACGGTGATGGCGTCGCCGGCGCCGAGTTCGAGGACTTGAATCTTCTTCCCGCGGTCGGCGAGGTAGACGTGGCCCTCCCCTTCGACGGCCATCACGGGCGTCCCCTCGCCGGTGGCGGCCTCCTTCAGGAACCCGCGGATGCCGCCTTCCGCCGACGACTTCCCCGTGAACGAGAGGTCGCCGGTGTGGGCTATCATCGACCCGGCTTTCGCCATCAGCGAGCCCTCGACGGCGACGTCGAGGGTGTAACTGTTCTCTAGTTGGAACGGTGCGTCGCTCTCTGTCGGCGCGTTGGCCGTCTTGAACTGCTCGACGTTCATGGTAGTGGAGGCCACTCAGGGCGACTCCATCGGGTAATCGGGGCGACGCGAGAAGAACTTACTGCCCGTATTCAGCGACTGCGGATTCGCACTCGCGCATCGCGTCGAATCGCTCCTCGTCCGGGTCGTCGATGGCGACCGACTCGACGACCTGCCAGCCGTCGTCGTACACCAGTCCCTTCACCCAGCCGTCGGTGCCGAGAATCAGTTGTTCGGTGACGACGACCGGTTCCTGCGTGTCCGCCTCGACGGCCTCCTCGCGGTTCACGGGCACGACCAGTTCGAAGGCGTCGGCGTGGTTGAGCCCCGTGACCTCCCGCTCGCGGAGCGGCCGGTCCGGGAGCGAGTCCAGTGTCCCGTCCATACCGCCGCGAGGCGGCCGCGACGGTTATGTGGTTCGTTCCCCGCCGTGTGCGTTTTATTCACTCCGCGATAATCCACACAAAGCATATATACAGGTCCGTCGTTGCGTCGAAACGACATGGTAGAATGCAAGAACTGCGGGTCGTTCGTGACTCAGGACTACGCACGCGTCTTCACACCTCCGGGCGTCGAGCGCCCGCGCGTCTGCCCCGAGTGCCCCGACATGGTGCGGGACGGCGGCGACGTACGCGAGGCTCGCGCCACGCGGTCGTAACGTCCGACGAACCGCGCGAACGCCACGCTACAGGCGCGTGACGTTCGTCGCTCGCGGTCCCTTGTCCGCGTCCTCGATGTCGAACTCCACCTCCTGACCCTCCTCTAAGTCTGGGCCGCCGACGTCTTCCATGTGGAAGAACACGTCCTCGTCCGCGTCGTCGGTCTCGATGAAGCCGTAACCCTTCTGCTCGTTGAAGAAGTCGACCGTACCGGTTGCCATAATCGGGAACTCCGTGTGAACACTCACCACGGACCTACTTAGTCTCTCTGCCGACCACGCCGACGTCCCGAATCTCGAATCTCGCACCGCCGCCCTCGCTCTCCGCGAGCGACACGTCCCAGCCGTGGGCGTCCACGATTTCCGCCACGATGGCGAGCCCGAATCCGGTGCCGTCCTCGCTGGTCGTGTACCCGCGCTCGAACACCTCGCCGCGCTCGGCCTCGGGGACGCCGGGACCGTCGTCGGCGACGAAGAACCCCTCACCGCCATCGAGGAGGCCGACGGACACCGCCACGTCGTCGCCGCCGTGTTCCACGGCGTTCCGGAACAAGTTCTCGAACACCTGCTGGAGTCGGTCGGCGTCCGCTCGAACCGTCGCGTCCTCCACGTCGAGTGTCGCGTCCGCCGTCGGCGCACGCCCCCAGCACCGGCTCGCCACCTCGGCTATCGACAGCGTGTCGGGCGCCGTCACCAGTTGTCCCTGCCGGGCGAGTGTCAACGTGTCCGTGATGAGCGTCGACATCCGGTCGAGCGCGCTCGACAACTCGTCGAGGTGCGGGTCGTCGTACCGCTCCCGAACCAGCTCCAATCGGCCCTCGGCCACGCTCAGCGGCGACCGCAGGTCGTGGGAGACGATGGTCGCGAACTCCTCCAGTCGGTCGTTCTGTCGCTCCAGGGCCTCCGTTCGCTGCCGGAGTTCGCGCTCGCGCTCCAAGCGCGTCAACGCCTCCCGTGCGTGTCCCACCAGCAACTCCGTCAACTCGCGGTCCGCCTCGTCGAACGCGCCCGTCGCCCGCGACACCGCCTGAAACGTCCCCAGTTCGTCCATCGGCACGGTCAACACCGACCGATACTCGGGATCCGCCGGCGTCACCTCGTGGCCCGAGAGGTCGTCGACCACGATGGTCTCCTGTCGGTGGTACGACCGCGTCGCCAGCGTGTCCTCGTCCAGGGGCGTCTCCTCGTAGTACCCCTCCGTGTCCAAATCCAGCGTCCACGCCGTCTGCACGAGCGCGTCGTCGGCCACCACGTCGACCGCCACGAGGTCGAAATCCAGGATTCCCTCGGCCGCCTCCAGCAACACGTCGTACACCTCGTCTTCCGTCTCCGCCGCCTCCAAATCCGTCGCCGCCTCGTGGAGCGCCGCCAGCGCTCGCCCGCGCTCCTTGCGCTCCGTGACGTCCCGCACCGTACACACCAACTCGCCGCGCTCGGTCGTCGACACCGTGTGGTCCTCCACGAACGTCGACCCGTCCGCGCGCACCCCCGTCGACGACCCGTGCCAGCCGCCCTCCTCCTCGGCCGTCGACAGAATCTCCTCGCGCGCGAACGACAGTTCGTCCTCCGGGTAGAGCGCCGACCAGTGCATCCCCAGCATCTTCTCGCTGTCGTACCCGTAGAGGTCCGCGTACGCCTCGTTCACGTACGTGAACTCCCCGTCCTCGTCGAGGATGCTGATGCCCTCCTGGGCCGCCTCGATGGCGTCCAGTTGGCGCTCGCGTTGACTCTTCGCCGCCGCCGTGTCCGCGTAGTTCAACACCCGATTCGCCAGTATCGTGTACTGGTCGGTCCCGCCCTCCTTCTGGAGATAGTCGGTCGCTCCCGCCGAAATCGCGTCGCTCGCGACCTCCTCGCTGCCGCGGCCCGTGAAGAGGATGAACGGCAACGCCGGATACTCCTCGCGCACCGCCTCCAAGAACTCGATGCCGTCCATCCCCGGCATCTCGAAGTCCGAGACGACACAGTCGACGCGCTCCTCGCCCAACCGCTCCAAGCCCTCGCTCGCCCGGGACGCCGTGAGTACCTCGATGCGCTCGTCCGCTTCTTCGAGGAACTCCGCCGTCAACTCCGCGAACCCCGGTTCGTCGTCGACGTGGAGCACCCGAATCGACTCGTCCATGCCCCCGGATTATGCTCCTGCCTTAACAGTGTTGACGTTACACACGCGACAGGCGACAGCACACCGACCCGGCCCACCCCCACTCACTTGCCAATCGAACGCGAATACTCAGCCACGATGGCATCGACAGACCGACGACTCGCCGCGCTCGTCGTCCTCGCACTCGCCCTGTTCGTCGCGCTCCCCCTCGTCTTCGTCGGCTTCGGCGCGATGGGAGCAGGCCACATGGACGGCACGTGGGGATACGGCCCGATGATGGACGGCGCGTGGGGCGCCGGCACCGCGGGCTGGGTCGTCCTCCTCGCGTTCGCGATGCGTCTCCTGTTCTTCGTCGCGCTCCTCGGCGGCGCCTACCTCCTCTACCGCGCCGTCACCAGCGACGACGACACCGACCCCGCGCTCGAAGAACTGCGCGCCGCCTACGCGCGCGGCGACCTCACCGACGACGAGTACGAAGAACGCCGCGAACGCCTCGAACGCGACCGGTGAACGGACAGCGAACAGATTGAGAGGTACTCCGATCCGTCCAAATGCGCTAAAAAGCAGTTTTCGCGCCTTCTACCGGAAGTAGTAGTCCCGGGCGGATTCGAACCGCCGTCATAGGCTCCAAAGGCCCATATGATTGGCCACTACACCACGGGACTGCAACCACTCGTACAGCACTCCCGCACTTGAGTAATGCGGTCCGCAGTCAGTCGTCGGCTTCCACGCGCTCCTCGACGAGCAGACCGCAGGCGTCGGCTTCCGCGTCGAAACAGTCTGGACACTGCGGTTCGCGGTCGATAATCATGTCGAGGCGGTCGGCGACCGTCTCGTCGATGACCGGTTCGAGTTGCCGGGCTTCCTCCCGGAAGTCCTCGACGTCGAGGACGTTCGCGAGGAAGCGCTCGAGGATGCAGTACGTCTGGAGCGCGTCCCGGGCGCGCGTCTCACCGGCGTCGGTGACGGTCGCGCCCTTGTACTTCTCGTGGGAGACGAGGCCGCGCTCCTCGAGTTTCCCCACCATCTCGTTGACGCTCGCGGGACTGACGCCGAGGCGGTCCGCGAGTTCGCCGGTGGCGGCCGGCCCGTCGTTCAGTTGCTCCACGAGGAAGATGGTCTTCAGGTACTGGTCCGCGGTGTTCACGCCGAACACCTCCGAGCGCCGGCGTGGCCGTCGACTACCGTCTCGCCGCCCAATCGAGTCGTGTGTGTGTCTGCGTTCATGCGCGGTCCTCCATCAGTTTCGCGACTGCCTCCACGCCGCCCGCCTCCGCTTCGCGAATCTCGCGGAGCGTCTCGAGGACGGCGTCGCGGTCGACGCCGAACGACGCCTCGCTCGCCTCCACGGCCTCGATGAGGTCGGCGTAGAATTTGTACGCCGTCTCCTCGCCGTGCAACTGGTCGTAGAGCACGCCGTCGAAGTCCTCCGGTCCGGTCGCGCCGTAGGACTGCTCGACGAGTCCCTTCACCTCCTCGAAGGCGACGCTCTCGGCGTCGAGTTCGTCGATAAGCGATTCGAGTCGCCGCCGGTGCTCGGCGGACTCGTCGCTCGCGTCCGAGAGCAACGCCTCGATGTCGTCGTCGCGCTCGTCCTCCGGGAGCGACTGGTAGTGCCGGTGTGCGCGCGCCTCCACGACCTCCTCTAGAACGACGCCGATCTGGAGGAGGCGCGCGAGCTGCTCGTCGGAGTCGACGCGCGCCGCGACCGAACTCACGCGAGCCACCTCGCCGGCGATACTCCACGCATCTTGTTCCAGTATCGGGGAGAGGCGGACTTAAACCGTTCCCTCCCGGTCCGAACGCCTCAGTGGAGGCGCTCGTGGATGCGCTCTTCGAGGTCCTCGCGGAGTTCGTCGACCTCGATCTCCTCGAGCACCGGGACGAAGAAGCCCTCGACGAGCATGTTCGTCGCCGTCTGCTCGGGAAGCGCGCGACCGCGCATGTAGAACAGGTCCTCCTGGTCGATCTGACCGACGGTCGCGGAGTGGCTCGCTTCGGTGTCGTGGTTGTTGATGATGAGCTTCGGGGAGGCGTCGGCCTCGCTCTCGTCGCTCAGCATCAGCGTGTTCTCACGCTGGTAGGACGACGTGTCCCACGCGCCACGCCCCACGTCCTGAACGCCCTCGTAGACGCTGCGGGCCTCGTCGTCGATGACGCCCCGCGTCACGAGGTCGGCGGTCGTGTGTTCGGCGCGGTGCCAGACCTTCGCGTCGAGGTCGAAGTGCTGGTCGTCGTGGCCGAAGAACGCGCCGACGATTTTCGTCTCGCTGGAGTCGCCGTTGAGTTCCGTGGAGACGCCGGTCTTCGTCAGTCGGCTGCCGAGGTTCCCCTCGACCCAGTGGACCGTGCTGTACGTGTCGGCGTCGCCGCGCTTCAGCGTGTAGTTGTACGTCTGCTGGTCGAAGTCCTGCAGGCTCCCGTACTGGACGTACGAGTTCTCGCCCGCGTCGACCTCGACGATGCCGGAGTAGTAGCGCTCGCCTTCGACGTCGTCACCCGTGTCCTGTCGCTCCAGAATCGTCACGGAGGCGTTCTTCTCGGTGACGACGAGCGTGTAGTTGAACAGCGACCGGGAGTTCATCGACGTCCGAATCTTCACGTCCTCGGCGTCGACGGCCTCGGGCACGTGAATCACGGTGCCGGTGGTGAACAGCGCGGTCGACAGCGCCGTCAGGCGGTTCTGCTGCGGGTCGACGATGCTCCCGAACCGGTCCTCGACCAGTTCCGCGAGGTCGTCGTCCTGCAGGGCGTCGTGGAACGCCTCCACGCGCACGTCCTCGGGACCGACCTGGTCTTTGTCCTCGGTCTGCTCGAGCGGGTCGACCAGCGCCTCGAAATCGAGGTCCTCGAGGTTCGTCCACTTCCGGCCCGGCGTCTCGATGACGCTCGGGTAGTCGAGGTCGTCCAGCGCGTCGAGTGCGTCCAGTCGCGTCTCGAGGAGCCACTCGGGTTCGTCTCGCTCCTCGGCCAACTGTCGCACCGTCTCTTCGGAGATGTCGTTGTGTAACTGCGTACTCATGTTATCCGAGGCTCCCCTCCATCTCGAGTTCGATGAGGCGGTTGAGTTCCACCGCGTACTCGATGGGCAGTTCCTCCGTGATTGGTTCGATGAAGCCGGCGACGATCATCTGCTTGGCGTCGTCGTCGTCCAGCCCGCGGGACTGGAGGTAGAAGACGTCCTCGTCGCCGATCTTGCCGACGGTCGCCTCGTGGGCGACGTCCACCTTCGACTCGTTGATCTCCATGTACGGCATGGTGTCGCTGGTGGACTCGTTGTCGAACATCAGCGCGTCACACTCCACCGACGTGGAGGAGTCCTCAGCGCCGTCCGCGATGTGGACGAGGCCGCGGTAGTTCGTGCGGCCGCCGTCCTTCGCGATGGACTTGGACTCGATGGTGGACTTCGTGTCCGGCGCGTTGTGGTAGACCTTCGCGCCGGTGTCGATGTCCTGGCCCTCGCCCGCGAACGCGATGGTGATGTGGTTGTCCGTCGCGCCGCGGCCCTTCAGAATCGAGGACGGGTACAGCATCGTCGCCTTCGACCCCATGGAGCCCGAAACCCACTCCATCGTGCCGTTCTCCTCGACGATGGCGCGTTTCGTGTTGAGGTTGAACGTGTTCTTCGACCAGTTCTGCACGGTCGAGTACTGCACGTGCGCGTCCTCCTTCACGAAGACCTCGACGCCGCCGGAGTGGAGGTTGTGCGTGCCGTACTTCGGCGCGGAACAGCCCTCGATGTAGTGGACTTCGCTACCGGGCTCGGCGATGATGAGCGTGTGCTCGAACTGGCCCATCCCCTCCGAGTTCATCCGGAAGTACGCCTGCACGGGCATGTTCACCGTCACGTCCTCGGGGACGTAGACGAACGAACCGCCCGACCAGACGGCGCCGTGGAGCGCCGCGAACTTGTTGTCGCTGGCGGGGACGCACTTCGTCATGAAGTGTTCCTTGACCAGTTCGGGGTACTCCTGAACGGCCTCGTCCATGTTGCAGAAGACGACGCCCTTCTCCTCCCAGCGCTCCTGCATGTTCTGGTAGACGACTTCGGACTCGTACTGGGCGCCGACGCCGGAGAGCGCGTTCCGCTCGGCCTCCGGGATGCCCAGTTGTTCGAACGTGTCCTTGATGTCGTCCGGGAGTTCGTCCCAGTCGTCGACGCCTTCCCGCTTGTCCACGTCGGGGCGGATGTACGGGACGATCTCCTCGACGTCGAGTTCGGACAGGTCGGGTTGGCCCGGCCAGTCCGTCGGCATCGGCATCTTCTGGTACTGTTTCAGCGCGCGGAGGCGCCGCTCTAGCATCCAGTCGGGCTCGTCCTTGTCCTCGGAGATGAGTCGAATCGTCTCCTCGTTGAGGCCCTTGCCCGACTCGAAGGCGGAGTTCTCCTCCTTCTTGAACTCGAAGCGCGCCTCGGTGTCGGTCTCTTGTAGGTGTTCGTCTGAACTCATGGTGGTGATTTACGCGGTCTCGTAGACCTGCTCTCGGACCCAGTCGTACCCCTTGTCTTCGAGCTTCTCTGCGAGCTCGGCGTCGCCCTCCATGACGACTTCCCCGTCCAGCATGACGTGGATGCGGTCGGGTTCGACGTAGTCGAGGATGCGCTGGTAGTGGGTGATCTGGAGGATGCCGGTGCCCTGCTCGTCGCGGAGGGCGTTGATGCCCTTCGAGACGTCCTGCAGGCGGTCGATGTCCAGACCGGAGTCGATCTCGTCGAGCACGGCGATGCTCGGCTCGAGGATGGCGGCCTGGAGGACCTCGTTCTGTTTCTTCTCGCCGCCGGAGAAGCCGGCGTTGAGATAGCGGTTGGCGAACTTCTCGTCCATGTCGAGGAGTTCCATCTTCTCGGAGAGAATCTCCTGGAACTCCGCGACGCCGATTTCGCCCTCGTCGGCGGGCCCCTCCATCGGGGAGGTGTCGTAGCCCGCGTCCTCTTCTTCCTCGTCCTCGTCGTCCTCGCCGAAGAGGAGTTCCTCGCGCTCTTCGAGTTTCGCGTTGAGCGCGGTGCGGAGGAAGTTCACGAGGGTGACGCCCTCGATCTCGGCCGGGTACTGGAAGCCGAGGTAGATGCCGAGCGCGGCGCGCTCGTTCGGTTCCAGTTCGAGGAGGTTCCACGTGCGTTCGTCTTCCGGAACCGCGTCGACGTCCTCGAAGTCGCCGTCTTCGAGGTGGAGGAGTACCTCACCCTCGGTGACGTCGTAGGCCGGGTGGCCGGCGACGATCTTGGCGGTCGTGGACTTCCCGGAGCCGTTCGGCCCCATCAGGGCGTGAATCTCGCCCGAGGGAATCTCGAGGTCGACGCCCTCGAGAATCTTCTCGCCTTCCTCTGCGACTTCCGCGTGTACGTTCTTGAGTTCGAGCGTAGCCATCGATTAGGTCGTCCTAGACAACGCGCGTGCGCCCCATAACGGTTACGCATTCCCCAGCAACTGTTTTCCGAAACCGAAAAACGAGTTAGTTAATCGCGAACCGGTTAGTCGTCGGCGGCGACCGCGCCGCCGTGTTCTATCTCCGTCCCGAGCACGTCGAGGAACTGCGAAATCCACTCTGGGTGGTCCGGCCACGCCTGTGCGGTCACGAGATTCCGGTCGGTCGTCACCTCGTCTACCCACGTGCAGCCGGCGGCCTCGACCTCCGGCTGGACGGCCGGATACGAGGTCATCTCGTAGCCGTCGAGGACGCCCGCCGCCGCCAGAATCTGGGGGCCGTGACAGAGCGTCGCCACCGGCTTCTCCGCCTCGAAGAAGTGCTGGACGGCGTCGATGACCGCCTCGTGGGTCCGGAGGTACTCCGGCGCCCGGCCGCCCGGCACTACGAGGCCGTCGTACTCGGTCGGGTCCACGTCGCTCATCGCCGCCGTCAGTTCGAAGTCGTGGCCGCGCTCCTCTAAGTACGTCTGGTCGCCGCGGAAGTCGTGAATCGCGGTCTTCACCGTGTCACCGGCCTCCTTCTCGGGGCACACCGCGTCGACCTCGTGGCCGACGGCCTGGAGCGCCTGGAACGGTACCATTATCTCGTAGTCCTCGCCGAAGTCGCCGACTATCATCAGGAGTTTCGCGCCCATACCGTGTGGTAGGCGCTCGCACGGCTTAACCGTTGATGCAGGTTACATGAAACTGCCGAGGCCGGTCTGGGTCTGCCCGCTCTTGACCTCGTCCCAGGACACGTCGAGGGCTTCGAGGATGCGCTCGATGGGGCCCTTCAGCGTCTTGTCCAACATCACGTCGTAGTCCACCTCGAACTCCTCGGGAATCTGGTCGGCGTAGTCGTAACAGATGACGTCGTGGTCGGTCTTGAACTCCACGTACAGGTCGTCCTCCCGGATGTCCGGGTTCTCGCCCTCCACCCGCCGGAAGAAGTCCGGGTGGACTTTCTGGAGGTAGACGCGCTTTGGCTTCGACCCGCGGTCGAAGTTCGTCCCCAACAGGAGGTTCGCGTACTTCGCGCCCCGGACCTGCGCCGTGTCCGTGTCGTAGTTGTCCAAACGCTTCCCGATGCCGCCCGGGATGCCGATGTCGTCGAGGCTCACGTCGCCCTCGCGGAAGTCCTCGATGACGTCGTGGACGTACTCCTCGACGGCGTCCACGTCGCCCTCTCGTACCACGAGGTCGATGACCTCCTTCTGAACTTCCTTCGTGATGGGCGCGATGTCCGAGCGCTGGTACTCGAAGCCCGTGATGTCCACGTCGTCGACGTGCTTGCCCTCCTTCCAGACGATGTGGCCGGCGTAGCGCTTCTTCTTCCCCGCCTGGAAGAATCGCCGGTAGAGTTTCTCGAACTCGATCTGGAAGCGGTGCTCGTCGGCGTTCAGTCGGTCGCGGGCGAACTCGTCGTAGGCCTCGTTGATGTGGTCCTCGATGTCGAAGGACTCCTCGATTGCCGCCTCCTTCGAGAGGTCCGGGCCGAGTTCGAGCATCACGGAGTCGGTGTCGCCGTACGCCACCTCGTAGCCGACGTCGTTGGCGGCCTGCTCGGTGAAGTCGATGACCTCGCGGTTCGTGGAGGTGACGCCCGCGCTCATCGCGCGGTCGTACAGCCGGAACCGGTCCCAGCCGAACACGCCGTAGAGGCTGTTCATGATGACCTTCACGGCGGCCTGCTGGCGGTCGTAGCGCTCGTAGTCCTCGGTGCCAGGTTCGTTGTCGTCGCGGAGTTCCTTCTTGTCCTCGCGCTCGGTGAGGAGTTCGTCGACCATCTCCCGGATGATGCCGTCCGGCTCCTTGCGGAAGTGGACGCCCGTCGGCGTGTGGTAGGTCTCGCCGTCGTACTCCTCGGGGTCGACTTTCGTCTCCGGCGACGCGTTGATGGTCACCATCGACATCGGGTAGAGGCTCTTCAGGTCGAGCACGGAGACGTTCTCCTTGACGCCCGTGATGGGGTCGAAGACGGCGCCGCCCTCGAACTCTTCGGCCTCCTGTTGGCCCTTCGACGGCAGCACGAAGTTCCCGAACGCCTTGTGCAGGACGTACATGTCCACCGCGTCGCCGGGCGTGGTGGCGTCCTCCAGTTTACAGCCGACGAGTTTGCGCGCCTCGTCCCAGAACGCCACGATGGACTGCTTCCGGTCGATTTCGACGCAGAGTTCCACGTCCCGGAGGTTGTACTCCAGTAAGCGCTCGGGGTCGTCCTCCCAGAGGTCGCCGATGTCGCCCGCGTAGCGCTCCTTCCCGACGTCGAGTTCCTGCTCGCCGACCGCGTCCAGTCGGTAGGAGTCGAGTTCGGAGTACTTCGTGCGCTGGTAGGCGTACAGCAGGTCGAAGACGACCCGCCCCTTCACGTTCGGGCCGCCCCAGCCGGAGGTCCACACTTCCTCGACGCGGGAGAGGCGGTCGGAGTCGAGGTCGTAGTCGGTCCGCGGGTCGAGTTCGTCGAGGCGGTCGATGTAGTACGGCGCGTCGAAGTCGTCGAAGTTCCAGCCCGTCAGCACGTCCGGGTCGGTCTCCTCGATGTACGAGACGAACGCATCGTGCATCGCTTCCTCGCTGTCGAAGACGCGCACGTCCACGTCGGCGTCCTCGTCCAGGAGGTCGTGGTTCGAGAGGTCCTCGGGGCTGTCGGTGGTCGCGTCGGGCGCCTCGTACAGCCACGCGACGTACTCGTCGCGATAGGAGTCGTGGCTCGTGAGACAGACCACCGTCTCCTCGCCCTCCTCCGGGAAGCCGTTGCGGTCGTCGACCTCGATGTCGAACGTGTTCACGCGCAGGTCGGCGGCCACGTCACAGGCCTCGATTTCGTCGTGGTGGACGTACAGCGCGCCGTCGTCGGCGCGCCGGTCGGGGACGCGCACGCCGCTGGTGACGTCCTTGTCGATGAGCAGGCGGTTCGGGAACAGGATGTCGGCCTCGTAGTGGTCGAACCGGTCGCGGATGTTCCCGACGTCCCGCGGCGTCCGGCCGTAAATCTTCGTCAGTTCCTCGCCCCGAATCGACTCGTAGCCCTCCTCGGTGCCCGTGATGACGTCGTCGGTGAGCGCGTCCTCGTTGAGGTTCTCGGTCGGCGCGTAGAAGTACGGGCGGAAGCCGTGGACGCGGACGTGTTCGGCGTCGTTGTCCTCGGTGCGTCCGAACACGTGGAGGACGGGGCGTTCGCGGTCGCCGGAGCCCTCGACGGTGTAGTCGACCTGCGTCACCATCAGTTCCACGTCGCCGTCCGCGTCCGGGAGCGCGTCCGCTTCGGCGTCCACGATTTCGTTCACCACGGGGTCGGCGTCCCCAGCGACGACTTCGGCCTCCGCACGACGGGTGTCCTCGTCGGGCGCGTCGTCACCCGACTCCCCGCCACCCTCGTGCATGAACTCGGAGAGGTCCGTGTTTCCCATTGGGACGTAGTTCGGGCGTCCGACCTAAAAAGTAGCCCGTCCCGCCCCGGCGAATTCAGTCACGGGGAGAAGGCTTATACCATGTTACTCCTTACCAAAGTTCGAGGTGACAGACGTGAGCGACCACGCAGCGGGCGACCGGCATCGCCAGAACGACGTCCCACAGCTGCCCGAGGGTGACGAGGCCCGAGAGAGCGTGGAGTCCTACGACACAGAGGACGGGGTCGTATTCTACGACGCCCAGAATCCGCTCGCGTGGCTCAAAGCGACGAACGCCGTCGCGCTGGGCGACGCCCTCTGAACCAGTAACGCTTTCCTCCCACACCACGCAGTTTCGGGTGTGCTCGACGACGTACCGTTCGCCGACGAGGAGTCCGAGGCCGAGCAGGAGCTCGCGCCGTCCATCGACGTCCCCGACGAGTCGGACGCCAGCCCCGAGCTCCAGCGGAAGTTCTGGTGGCTCGTCCTCGTGTTCAACTTCGCGCTCGGCGCGGCGAGCATCGGCGCGATGCTCGCCGGCTTCGAAGGCGACCTCCAGACCGGCGGTAGCCTCTTCGCCGCCGGCGTCGTCCTCTTCGTCTACGGCTACTACAAGTACCGCGTCTACACCCGAGACGACTGACTCCCGCTTCGACCCACAACTACCCATGCGCACGGTCCGCGACGACGACGGCACGCTGTACGTTCTCCTGAAGGAAAGCAGCGACAGCAGTCTCGTCCGCGACCCCGCGACCGGCGACACCGAACACCGCCCGAACGACGACCTCGAACCCGCGGGCGGCGAATCACCGCTCGGCGCGCTCGCCACCGCCGTCCCCGAGGCGGTGCGTACCGTCCTGGGAGCGTGCCACGACGACTGGCATCTCGGCGTCCTCGTCGACCTCGCGGACCGCGGGCCGCTGGCCGCCCGCGAGATGCTCGGGAGTTACGACGCCTGCGAGAGCGACTTCCTCGGCGCGCTCACCGAACTGCGGGCGGCGGGCCTCGTCGCGGAGACGACGGTCGGTGGCGAGCGCGGCTACGAACTCACCGAGACCGGCGAGCGGGGAATCCACAGACTCCGCGACTGAATCAGTCCGCTAGCAGTTCCGACTCGTCGCGCACCACGCGCGACCGGTTCGACGTGGCGTCTTTCATCACGCGAACCACGTCGTCGGCGGCGTCCACGAGTTCGTCGTCGTGGCTCACCACGACGATTTGCTCGACGCCCATCCGGCGCATCGACTCCACCAGTTCCACCAACTGGGAGACGTGCCCAGAGTCGAGGAACACGGTCGGCTCGTCGAGGATGAGCGGCGGGAGTGGCGCCTCGCCGTCGATGCCCTCTGCGAGCAGGCGGTAGATTGCACACCGCAGGCTGAGGTTGAACAGCGCGCGCTCACCGCCCGAGAGTTGCTCGGGTTCCAGCGGTTCGCCGTCCTTCTGGTAGACGGTGAGCTCGTACTCGCCCGAAAGTTCGATGCGCGCGTAGGAGTCGTTCTGGTAGACCAACTCGAAGGTCTCGTTCAGGAGGCGTTCGAGTTTCGTCACGTTCTGCTGGCGGAGCTCCGCGCGCAGGTCGCCGTACATCGCCTCCAACTCGGAGACTTCGCCGTGAATCTCGTCCAGTTCCTCGAAGCGCGCGGCGACGCGCTCGCGCTGGTCTCGCAGGGCCTCCAATTCCTCGATTGCGTTCTCGGCGGCGCCGACCTTCGCCTGCAGTTCGTCGCGCTCCTCGCGCAGCGATTCGAGTTTCGGTTCGACCTGTTCGAGGTAGTCCGCGGCGCGCTCCTTGTCCGCCTCGGCCTGCTCGATGCGGTCCTCGTCGAAGTCGGCTTCGAGTGACTGCTTGCGCTCCCGCAGGTCCGAGAGTCGGTCGCGGCGCTCCTCGTTTTGCTCGGCGAGCGACGCGCGCTTCTCGGCGAGTCGCTCGACCTCCTCGCGGTGGTCGGCCACCTCGTCGAGCACGTCCGCGAGGTCGCCGAGTCGCTCGACGCGCTCCTTCAGGTCCTCGGCCCGCGTGTTCAGGTCCGCGAGTTCCCCGCGTTTCGCCTCGGCCTCCTCGCGTTTCGCCTCGGCTTCGTTCCGGGCGTCCTCGGCCTCGGCTTCCAGTTCGTGCGCTTCCTCGCGCTTCGCGTCGGCCTGCTCGCGGGCCTCCGCGGCCGCCTCGGCCTGCTCGTCGCGCTTCTCGACGGCGAGTTCGCGGTCGCGTTCGAGGTCCGCGACCTCGCGTTCGCGCTCCACGAGCGCTTCGGCGCGCTCCACGCGCTCGGTCGCGTCCGAGCGGTCGTCCTCCGCGTCGGCGAGTTCGCTCTTCAGGTCGTCGACGCGCTCCCGGTACTCCTCGACGCCGTCGACGTGGGGCGACCCGTCGACCGGCTGCCCGCACTCCGGGCACTTGCCTGCGTCCAGCAGTTCCTCGGCCTCCGCGACGCGGTCCCTCGCCGACTGCAGGTCGGCGGCAATCTCCTCGCGTTCCTCGCGAAGGTCCTCGCGCGCTTCTTTCGCGTCGGCGAGGAACGATTCGGCGTCGCCGAACTCGACGGGCGCGTCCCCGAAGTCGGCCTTCGCGGCCTCGATTTCCTCGTCCAGTTCCGCGATGCGCTCGACAGCGGTCTCGCGCTCGCTCTCGGCGTCCTCGGCCTCGCTGGTGAGGGCGTCGGCGTCCTCGCGGAGCGACTCGGCGCGTTCTTCGAGGTCGGCGGCGCGCTCGTCAGCGTTGTCGGCCTCCGTCTTGAGTTTCGACACCTCGGGCGCCACCTCGGAGATGTCGGCCTGAACCTGCTCGCGCTCCTCGGCGAGTTCCCCGCGTCGCGCGTCGACCGCCCCCGGGTCGGCGTCGTCGAGGTCGGTCTCCGCGAGCAGGTCGTCGGCCTCGTCCGCGAGTTCGTCGGCGCGCTCGCGGTGCTCGGTCGCCTCGTCGCCGAGGTCGTCGCGCTCGCTCTCGGTCTCCGCGATCGACTCCCGGACGTCGGCGATTTTCTCGGTCACGTCGGCGAGTTCCTCGCGTTTCTCCTCGTAGCGCTCCAGCACGTCCTCGGCGTCGTTCAGCGTCTCGCGGGCGCTGTCGCGTTGCTCCTCGTAGTTCTCGATTTGGTCGGTTCGGTCGGCGAGTTCGGATTCGAGCGCGGCGAGCGCCTCGTGGGGGTCCTCGGCCTCCTTGGCCTCGATTTGCTCGTCCAGTTGGTCGAGTTTCCCCGCGACGTTGCTTTTCACGTCCTCGACGCCGAGGCGGGCGTCCCCGGCGCGCTGGCGGTAGTCCTCCAGTTTCCCCAACTGGAGCAGGTCGTCGAGCATGTCCTGGCGCGTGCTCGGAGAGGCGTTGATGAGTTTGTTCACTTCGCCCTGCCGGACGTACGCGCAGTTCACGAACGCCTCGGCGTCCATCCGCAGGAGGTCGGCGACGTGGGCTTCCACGTCCTGTACGCCGTCGATGCTCCCCGAGGGAGTCTCCAGCGTGCAGTCGGGCGTGGACGCGCGCTCGCCGGTGTTCCGGACGCGCCGGTGGACGTGGTACTCGCCGCCCGCGTGCTCGAACCAGAGGTCGATTTCGGCCTCCTCGGCGCCGATGGTGACGATTTCGTCGAGGTTCTTGTCGAGCGCCGTCGCGCCGTACAGCGCGAAGAAACACGCCTCCAGCAGACTCGACTTTCCGCTCCCGTTGAGGCCGTGGATGACGGTGACGCCGGGGTCGAGGGGCACGTCAGCGTCCTCGTAGCACTTGAAGTTCCGGAGGGAGACGCGCGTGAACCTCATCGGAACTCCTCCATGGTGGCGGTTCGGGCGCCGTCGTCCGTCTCGTCGTCCGCCTCGGTTTCGATGTCGTCCTCGCCGTCAGCGTCGCCGTCCTCCAGCACGTCCTCGACGCGCTGTTTCACGCGCTCCCGGACGTTCGAGTCCGCGAGGTCGAGGTCCCGCACCGTCTCGTCGATGTCGAGACTCGCCTCCCCGAGTCCCATGTCGCGGACGCGCTCACGGACGGCGTCGTCGGGGTCGGCGAAGGACACCTCCACCTCGGTGTCAGTCTCCACTTCGCGGCGGTCGTTGACCCGGGTGAGGAGCGCGCCCTGCTCGTCGCCGAAGCGCTCCACGTCGGCGGGCGTGACGTTCTCGCCGTCGCCCTCCACCGTGACGACGACCACGGCGTCCGCCACGTCGCGCTCTCGAACGCGCTCGCGGACGTACGCGGTGCCGTCTTCCGGCCCGAGTTCGACGTCCACGAACACGAACTCGCGGGTGTCCAGTCCCTTCCGCGAGATGCCGACGTCCTCGGCGAACTCCACGATGTTGTAGCCGCGGGGGTCGCGCTCGCTGGCGCTCGCGCGTTCGGTCGACCCGCAGTACGTCACCCACGTGTCCTCGATTCGCTTCTGGCCGGCGGCGTGGTTGTCGCCGAGCAGGACGGCGTCGAAGTCGACGTTCGACTCGCGGAGCACCTCGTCGAGGTCCCAGTTGGCGTGCGCGAACGGCGTGAACAGGCCGTGGGAGACGAGCGCGGCGTGTTCGGCGTCGCGGGCCTCGAACTGGTAGTCGAGGTCCGGGCGCTTGGACTCGGGGACGTAGTCGAGGCCGTAGAAGACGGTGTCGCCGACTTCCCGCCCGGAACTGTCGAGGCGTTCGGCGAGCCCGAGCGTCTCGAAGAGGTCGAGCCACTGGGCGTCCCGCGTGCCCTCGTGGTTCCCGACGATGGCGAGGAAGGGGATGTCGGCGTCCCGTAGCGGTCGCAGGACGGAGATGGTACCGAGGATGTCCCGGAGGCCGGGGCGGCGGTCGTGGTAGAGGTCGCCGGCGTGGACGACCGCGTCCACGTCCTCGTCGACGGCGTCGTCGACGACGCTGCGGAAGGCGTCGAGGAAGTCCTCGCGCCGCTCGGGGGAGTGGTACTGGCGGTACCCGAGGTGGGTGTCCCCCGTGTGGATGACGCGTGCCATTTGCTGTGAGAGTGTAGCGCTACGCCGGATAAAGGTTCGGCGCTTGTCGGGTGGAGGACCAGACGGGCGGCGGGATGGGACAGTCTGGTTGGGGTCGCGGAGGGCGTCGAGCGGTCAGGCGAGCGTGTAGAGGCGCTTGCGGGCGTCCGAGAACGAGAACCGGGACTCGACGACGTTGCGCTCCTCGAGTCGGGTGAGCGCGTACCGGACGGTGCGGGCGGGCAGCAGCGTCTCCTCGGCGAGTTCGCTCTGCGTGAGGGTGTCGTTGTACTCCAGTACCTTCGCGACGAGTTTCGCGCTGGGCGGCAGGTCCTCCAGCGCTTCGACCGTGTCGGCGTCGATTGCGGTGGCGCTCATACACACTCGTTCTGGATGCACTTAGATAATGGTTTCGCTATTGAAAATGCACACTAGTAATTCACGGGGTGCCGGGTGCGACCACCCGAAGCCTCTTATGAACCAGCGCCTTACCGACTCGTGATGACCGAGACCGTTGAGGACGTCGAGCTTCCATACGACGAGAGCGCCTCCCAGCAGGAGAAAATCGAGGCGCTCGAGGACCGGCTCTCCTCGCTCGAAGACGAGAACGAGGAGATGCGGGACCGCCTGCTCGACGCCAACGCGGAGAACAACAAGTACCAGCAGAAACTCGAACGCCTCTCCCACGAGAACAAGAAACTCAAGCAGTCGCCGCTGTTCGTCGCCACCGTCCAGGAACTCAACGACGAGGGCGCCGTCATCAAACAGCACGGCAACAACCAGGAGGCGCTCACCGAGGTCACCGACGAACTCCGCGAGGACCTCGAACCCGGCGCTCGCGTCGCCGTCAACAACTCACTCTCTATCGTTCGCCGACTCGACGACGAGGCCGACGTCCGCGCTCGCGTGATGGAAGTCGAGGAGTCCCCCGACGTCGGCTACGAGGACGTCGGCGGCCTCGACGACCAACTCCGCGAGGTGCGCGAGACGGTCGAGCTCCCGATGAAGGACCCCGAACTGTTCGAGACCGTCGGCATCGACCCGCCGAGCGGCGTGTTGCTCCACGGGCCGCCGGGCACCGGGAAGACGCTGATGGCGAAGGCGGTCGCGAACCAGACCGACGCCACCTTCATCAAGATGGCCGGCTCCGAACTCGTCCACAAGTTCATCGGCGAGGGCGCGAAACTCGTCCGGGACCTGTTCCAGGTCGCCCGCGACCACGAGCCCGCCGTCGTCTTCATCGACGAAATCGACGCCATCGCGTCCAAGCGCACGGACTCGAAGACGTCGGGTGACGCCGAGGTTCAGCGCACGATGATGCAGTTGCTCTCGGAGATGGACGGCTTCGACGAGCGCGGCGAGATTCGCATCATCGCGGCCACCAACCGCTTCGACATGCTCGACCGCGCCATCCTCCGGCCGGGCCGCTTCGACCGCCTCATCGAGGTCCCGAACCCGGACGTCACCGGCCGCGAGAAGATTTTCCGCATCCACACGCGCAGCATGAACGTCGCCGACGACGTGGACTACGCGAAACTGGCCGCGGACACGGACGACCTCTCCGGCGCGGACGTGAAGGCAATCTGTACGGAAGCCGGGATGTTCGCCATCCGCGACGACCGCGAGCAGATCACGATGCAGGACTTCGAGAACGCCCGCGAGAAACTCGAACAGGACGCCGACGCGGCGTCTGCGGAGCCGTCCCGGACGTTCGCCTAAGCGAGCGCCTCGGCCACTTTCTCCACCGGGTGGACCGCCCGGAATCCGTCCTCGCGGTCTCGGAGTTGCGTCCGACAGGACGTCCCCGAGGCGACCACGCTGTCGCCGCTTGATGTGCCGATTTTCTCGAACAGTCGGTCACCGATTGCCTGCGAGAGCGCGTAGTGTTCGCGCTCGTAGCCGAAACTCCCGGCCATCCCGCAGCACGTCGCGTCCACGGGGTCGACGTCGTAGCCGGCGCGGCGCAACACGCCGACCGCGTGGTGGTCGGTGCCGAGCGCGGTCTGATTGCAGTGGCCGTGGTGGGTCAGCGACTCGTCCACGTCGCCGAAGTCGAGGCGTTCGTCCGCGCGCTCGCGGTCGAGGTACTCCGTGATTCCCCGGGCGGCCTCCGAGACGAGGGCCACGTCCGGGCCGTCGAGCAGGTCGCGGTACTCGTCGCGGACGACCGAGGCGTCGGCCGGCTCCACGAACACGGGCGTCCAGCCGTCGCGGACGTGGGGCGCGAGCGCGTCCACGGTCGCGGCGGCGCGGTCGCGGGCGCGGTCGAGGAACCCCAGCGAGTACGCGGGCCGGCCCGTGGGTCGGGCGTCCGCAATTTCGACGCGCACGCCGGCGGCTTCGAGGACCTCGACTGCCGCCTTCCCCGGGGCGGGGTCGGTGAACTCCGTGAACGTGTCGGGAACGAGGACGACGCGGTCGGCGGGGTCGTCCGGGACGCTCGGCTCCCGCGCTTCGGCCCAGTCGGTGAACGTCGTGCGACGGAACGTCGGGAGGTCGCGTTCGGGCGCGACGCCGAGCGTTCGGGCGGCGAGCCAGCGTGCGCCCGGCACCTCGGGGAGCCAGTTCGAGACCGGTGCGAGCCGGCTCCCCCACGCCGACAGCCGGTGGACGTCCGCGAACAGGCGGTCGCGGAGAGGCGCGCCCTCGCGCTCGTGGTACTGGTGTTTCACCTCGGACTTGAGTTTCGCCAGGTCGACGCCGGTCGGGCAGTCGCTCGCACAGCCCTTGCACCCCACGCAGAGGTCGAGTACCTCGGACTGGAAGCGCTCGGTGTACAGTTCGTTCTCGGGGAGGTCGCCGGCGATGGCGGCCCGCAGGAGGTTCGCGCGCCCCCGAGTGGTCTCGATTTCGTCGCGGGTCGCGCGGTAGGTCGGACACATCACGTCGGAGTCGGTCTGCCGGCAGGTGCCACAGCCGTTGCAGAGTTCGACGAGGTGCGCGAAGCCGCCGTCGTCGGCGAAGTCGAGTTCGGTCTGGGGTTCGACCGTCTCGTAGGCCGCGCCGTACCGGAGGAACTCGCGCACGTCGGCGGGTTCGCCCTCGCGGAGGTCGCTCGGGTCGGCCACGTCGCCCTCGTCGCGGTAGACGACCTTCCCCGGATTCAGCCGCCAGTCCGGGTCGAACGCCGACTTGAGGTCTTTGAACGCGGCCCAGAGGTCCGGGCCGTACATCTTCGGATTGAACGACGTCCGCGCGAGGCCGTCGCCGTGTTCGCCGGAGAACGCGCCGCCGTGTTCCAACACGAGGTCCGTCACGTCGTCGGCGATGGCGCGCATCGTCTCGACGCCCTGTCCGTCCTTGAGGTTCAGAATCGGGCGGACGTGGAGCGTGCCGACGCCGGCGTGCGCGAAGTACGCCGCGGAGGTGTCGTGGTCGGCGAGAATCGACTCGAACGACTGGACGTACTCCGCGAGTTCCTCGGGCGGCACCGACGCGTCCTCGATGAACGGGTAGGGTTTGGCGTCGCCCTCCAGACTCATCAGGAGGGGGATGGCGGCCTTCCGGAGTTTCCAGAGGTCGGCCTGCTCGTCCGGGTCGAACGCCTCTAGCGCGTCGAACGCAGCGCCCTCCGCGACGAACTCGCGGGTCGCGCCGCCGACTGCCTCCCGCAGGTCGGCGTGGCGTTCGTCGTCGAACTCCAACATCAGCGCGGCTTCGCAGTCGTCGGGAATCGGTTCTGCGTACGCGGCGTACTCGGGGGCGTCGGCGGCGAGCGCGAACACTTCGTCGTCCATCAGTTCGACGGCGCTCGGGTCCAGTTCGAGGGCGCGCGGGACGGCGGCGACGGCGTCCACGAGGTCCCGGAAGCAGTAGACGCCGAGTGCCGTCTCGTCGGGCACCGAGACCAAGTCGAGGGTGGCTTCGACGACGACGCCGAGCGTGCCCTCCGCGCCGACGAGCAGTTTCGCGGGGTTTAGCGCCGTCTCGCCGTCCGCGGTCTCGTAGACGGCCTTGTGGAGGTTGTACCCCGAAACGCAGCGCTTGAGTTCGGGGTAGCGCGCGTCGATTTCGTCGGCGTTCTCCTCGACGAGTCGGCGAATCTCGCGGTAGATGTGGGCCTCCCGGTCGTCCTTCGCGACGAGGGCGTCCCACTCCGGGGAGTCGAGGACGACCTCGCGGGCGTGGAACAGCGTGCCGTCCGCGAGCACGACGCGCAGCGAGTCGGTGTAGGCGTCCGTGATGCCGTACCGGACGGAGTGGGCGCCCGTGGAGTTGTTGCCGATGCCGCCGCCAATCGTGGCGCGGTTCGCGGACGCGGGGTCGGGTGCGAACTTGAGGCCGTGCTGCGCGAGGTGGGCGTCCAAATCGTCCTGCACGACGCCGGGCCTGACGGTCGCCTGCTTCGCCTCGGGGTCCACGTCGAGAACGTCGTTCAAGTGCTTGCTCGCGTCCAATACGACGCAGCCGGGGCCGACGGTCTGCCCGGCGAGCGAGGAGCCGGCGCCCCGCGGGAGCACCGGCGCGTCGTGGTCGGCGGCGACGCGCACCGCCGCCTGCACGTCCTCGACGTCGCGGGGAACGACGACGCCCGCCGGTTTCGCGCCGTAGATGCTGCCGTCGGTCGCGTAGAGGACGCGGGCGTACTCGTCGAATCGCACGTCGCCGTCCACGGCCTCGCGGAGGTCGGCGGCGAGGTCGGCGTACGCCGCGGCGTCGGCGTGGGCGTCCCCGCGTGCGGCGCGGCTCGCGGCACCCGGAACGCGGTCGGTTTGGTCGGTCGCCACGGTCGGTGGACGTACGCGCTACTGATTGTTAATGTCTCGCAAACTACGGGTGAGAACAGACCGCGACAGCGCAAAACGGCGGCCTCGACGCCCGTTCCGGGTTACAGGAACCGGAACAGGCCGTAGGGCACGAGGAACAGGAGAGCGGTCATGACTACGAGCACGAGGCCGTAGCTGACGAACGTCCCGAGCGCCGCGACCCACGAGTCGTGCCGGAACTGGTCGACGGGCGAGGTCATGGTTCGACCTCGGCGTCGTCGGACGTAAACGTTGCCATGGTGGTCAGGAGACGATGTCGCCGATGCGCCGGGGTTCCCCGGAGAGCGTCGGGTTCGGTTCGACCAACTGGAGGACCTCGTGGTCGGTGACGTCGTGGTAGTCCTTCTGGGTGGCGTCCTCGATGAGCGCCTTCTCCATCCGGAACTCGGTTCCCTCGTAGACGACGTCCACGCCGTCTTCCTCGAAGGAGAGCGTAGTCATGGTGCGGCGTAGCCGTCCAGCCGACAAAAGTCCGCCGTCTGACGGTCGTCCGACGGTCTCGCGGGGTTTATTGCGATGGGAGGAGTGGGACGGGATGTGCTGGGCGCGAACCCAATCGAGGAACTCGTGATACCGGACGGGACGACGGTCCGGGAACACGACCTGGTGACGGACGGCGACGTGCTCGTCGGCGGCCAGTCCACCGTGGAACTCGGGGTTCGCGGCCGGAGCGTCGTCGCCGGCGAACGCGTCTCCTTCGACGGCGACATCGAGGCCGAGGGCGACTGCCGCCTCGACATGTGGTGTGACGTCGACGGCAACGTCCTCGTCGAACAGGACGCCTACCTCGGGGAGCGCGCCCACATCACGGGCCGCCTCGTGGTCGGCGGCGACCTCGACATCGGCGACGACGTGGACATCGAGGAGGGCTTCGAGGCCTCCGGTTGGATTGTCATTCGGAACCCGATGCCCACCATCACGTTCTTCGTGATGTACCTCACCCACCTCCTGCATCTCGGCGAGGAGGACGAAGCCCAAGAGTTGGTGGACGAACTCGCGACCGACGGGGACGCCCAACCGCTGACGATTCCGCGCTCCGCGAGCGTCTCGGACGACGCGTGGCGCGTCTCCACGCCCGCCCGCATCGGGAGCGACTGCCGCCTCCACGGCAACATCCGCGCCACCGAAATCGAGGTCGGCGCGAACGACAACGTGTTCGGGAGTCTGCGCGCTCAGGACGACGTGAGCGTCGGGTCCGGCACGAAGATTCACGGCGACGTGACGACGCGGGACGGCGACGTTCGCGTCGAGGCCGACGCCGTCGTGCTCGGCGACGTCTCGGGCGACGACGTCTACGTCCACCCGGACGCCGACGTCGACGGCGTCATCCGGGCGCGCGGCGAGATGCACCTGCAATCGCGGGCGGACCGCGAACAGGAGTGAGAAAGCGCGTCAGTTCTCGTCGTCTATCGGGTCTTCGACCTCGCCAGCGATGGCTTCCAGCGCGTCGGTGACGGTGACGAGGCCGAGGACGTCGTCGCCGTCGGTGACGAACGCGAGTTCCTGTCGTTCGGCCTGGAAGCGGTCGATGGCTTCGCTGACGGACGTGCCGGCCTCGATGGTCATCGGGGAGTGCGCGATGTCGGCGAGCGTGGCGGTGCCGTCCCGGAGGTCGTCGAGGTCGCGGAACACCTCCGGGAGGTAGACGATGCCTCGGAAGTCGGCCATCGACTCACCGACGAGCGGGTAGCGGACGTGGGGCGTCGTCGACATCCGTTCGAGGTTCGTCTCGAGGTCGTCGTCGGTGGAGAGCGCGACGACGTCCGCGGGGTCGACGGCGATGTCCTCGACCGGAATGCGGCCGATGTCGAGCGCGCCGAGGACTTCCTCGCGGCGCTCCTCGGAGAGTTCCCCCTGCCCGAGGACGCTGTGGAGGCGATTCCGGAGTTCGGCGCGGGACTCGATGACGTCCTCTTCGGTTTCGAGCCACGCGCCCGTCATCTCGACGCCGAACAGTTTCAGCGTCCACTTGGCGACCGCGTCACCGAGCTTGATGAGCGGCGAGATGAGGACGTAGAACCAGTACAGCGGAGCGGCGCCCCACTTGCACACCCACCGGGAGCGCTCGACGCCGAGGTACGTCGGCGTCTGTTCGCCGTGCGTGAGGTGGACGAGGTTGATGATGAAGTACGCGATGAGCGCGCCGGCGCCCACCGTCGCCAGCGTCGTGCCGGCGAACAGCGGCTCGAAGATGGCCGCGAGCGCGGGCTCGGCGACGATACCGACCGCGATGCTTGACGCCGTAATCCCGACCTGACAGGTGGTCAGGTAGAGTTCGAGGTCGTTCGTCATCTCCCACGCGCGTTCGAGGCGCGAGTTCCCGTCCACGAACTCGTCTTCGGTGAACTGTCTCGCGCGAGTGAGCGCGAACTCGATGGCCACGAAGAAGCCGTTCGCCAGTATCAGTCCGACACCAGCGACGAGACGCAGGGCGACTTCCAAATCGTTCATCACCCGGTGGATTGCCAGAACACCCGGATGATTCTTTTGGCCGGGGTGCGGGCGTTTCCCAACCGAAAGACGCTTTCCCGCGCTGACGGAATCTGACGGTATGCTCTCTATCGCGCTCGCCGGGAAGCCGAACGCCGGGAAGTCGACGTTCTACACGGCGGCGACGCGGTCGGAGGTGGACGTGGCGAACTACCCGTTCACCACCATCGACGCGAACCGCGGCGTGACCCACGTCCGAACCGAGTGCCCGTGTCTCACGCGCGACGAGCGCTGCGGGCACGAACACTGCCGCGACGGGAAGCGCTACGTCCCCGTGGAACTGCTGGACGTGGCGGGACTCGTTCCGGGCGCCCACGAGGGACGGGGCCTCGGGAATCAGTTCCTCGACGAACTGTCGAACGCGGACGTCATCGTGAACGTCGTGGACGCCTCCGGCGCGACGAACGAGGAGGGGGAACCCGTCGAAGTCGGGAGCCACGACCCCGTGGAGGACATCGACTTCGTGGAGGAGGAGATGGACCTCTGGCTGGCGGGCATCGTGGCGGACAACTGGGAGTCCGTCGAGCGCCAGTCGCGCTCGCCCGGCTTCGACCTCGAGGAGGCCGTCACGGACCTGATGACGGGGTTCGGCGCGTCCGAGTACGACGTGGCCGCCGTCCTCCGGGAGTTCGACTACCCGGAGGACCCGATCCAGTGGACCGACGAGGACCGCGAGGCGCTCGCCCGCGGCGTCCGCCAGCGCACGAAACCCATCGTCGTCGTCGCGAACAAGATAGACGTGGCCCCCGAGGAGAACGTCGAGCGCCTGCTCGACCTCGACAAGCCCGTGATTCCGGCGACGGCGCAGGGCGAACTCGCGCTCCGCCGGGGCGCCGACGCGGGCTTTATCGACTACGACCCGGGCGACGACGACTTCGCGATTACGGGCGAGGTCAGCGACGAGCAACGCGAGACCCTCGACGCGCTCCGCGAGACGATGGCGGAGTACGGCGGCACGGGCGTCCAGCAGGCCCTCGATTACGCCGTCTACGACCTGCTCGACATGGTGACCGCGTACCCCGTGCAGGACCAGTCGAAGTGGACCGACGCGAAGGGCAACG
Organism: Halobacterium litoreum; assembly: GCF_021233415.1. Taxonomy (NCBI): domain Archaea; kingdom Methanobacteriati; phylum Methanobacteriota; class Halobacteria; order Halobacteriales; family Halobacteriaceae; genus Halobacterium; species Halobacterium litoreum. Next base: position 1,862,656 of record NZ_CP089466.1, read on the forward strand.
TCCTGCCCGACGCGTTCCTCCTCGAATCCGGGTCGACGCCCGTCGACCTGGCGTACGCCGTCCACTCCGACATCGGCGACGGCTACCTCCACGCGGTCAACGCCAAGACGAACCGCGAGGTCGGCGAGGGGTACGAACTCGAAGAGGGCGACGTCGTGAAAATCGTCTCGACCGCGAAGTAGTCAGTTCTCGGCCTGCTCGCTGCCGTCCCCGTCCCCGTCGCCGGGAGCCGCTTGTTCGCCGTCCCCGAACAGGTCCCGCACCGTCTCCCCCGGCACCTCCTCGTGTTCGTCGCCGACGAACGCGGTGGTCGTCCAGTCGTCGTGGGGAACTTCGGCTTCGACTTCGAGTTCGAATCGCATCTCGTCGTCGAGCAGACTCGACACGCCGACCATCGTGCTCGCCGGGTAGTGCTCGGGGTCGAAGAACTCCGCCCGCACGTCGTTGATGCGGGCCTGCGTCTCCCGGGAGAGGTGGTCGTCGAGTACGAACCACCGGAGCATCACCACGTCGTCGAGCGTCCCGCCCACGTCACCGAGCGCGCGCTCCACGAAGTCGAGGACGGTGCGGACCTGGTGTTCGAGGCCGCCCTCGGGCCACGCGACGCCCGAGAACTTCACGTCGACGTGCGTCTCGTGTTCGGTGGCGACCGCGACGGAGTACGTCAGGTGGTCGAGGTCGCTCTCCGCGAGGTCGGCCGAGCCCGGCCCGAGCAGGGTCTTGTCCATGGACCGCGACGTACGCCGACGCGCCGAATAAGCCTTGGGCGCGTCGAACCCGCCTCAGGGTTCGTGGGTGGCGACGAAGACGCCCGCGTCGACGGTGAGCTCGAGTGACCCGTCGGCCATCCGGTCGCGGAACGCCGCCTCCAGGTCGCGGCCGTCGGCGGGGTCGAAACCCGGGAGCGAGACGACGTACGCGACCAGTGGGGCGGGCGCGTCCACGACGAGCGCGTCCTCGAAGTCGCGGCGCTCCACGTCCTCGAACTGCTCGCGGAGTTGGTCGGCGCCGTTCGACAGCGAGAACGCCGAGCGGTCGGGCGCGTCCCCGAACGCGCTCGCGGCGTCGTACAGTTCGGCGAGGTGGTCGGCGCCGGTCGCCGAGGCGTACAGTTTCCCGCCGGGCTTCAGGACGCGGCGAATCTCGGCGAGCGCGGTCTGGCGGTCGGCGTCGTCGAGGTGCGAGAGGACGTGGTGGGCGGTGACGGCGTCGAATGAGTCGTCGGGGTAGGGCACGTCGCGGGCGTCGACCACGTCGAAGTGGAACTCCCGGTCGAGTTCGCCGAGCGCCTCCATGGCGTCCATCACCATCCCCTGGTAGGCGTCGGTGACGGTGACGTCCCAGCCGTCGGGGACGCGCTCGGGGTCGGTCGCCCAGAGCGCGCCGTGGCCGGCGCCCAGCGAGAGCACGGCGGCGTCCTCGGGGAGGTCGAACTGGTCGAACAGCCACTCGTAGCGGTCGGTGTCGGCCGTCGAGAAGCGCGCGTGTAACACGTGGCGGGCGGCGAGGTTCGACGCGTCCGCGTACTGCTCGGCGAGGACGTCGTCGTCCAGCCAGTCGGACATACCGAAGGCGTAGCACTCGGCGGCCTTGAGGCCACCGGCTACGCGTCGAGGCGGTCGCGGACTGCGTACTGGACGCGCGCGCCGACGCCGCCACCGGCGGCGGCACACAGGCCCGGCAGCGGCGAGAACGCGACGGCGGCGAGGTACATCAGGAGGCCGACGTTGAGGATGCTCCGCGAGAACTCGTTGGCGGCGGCCATTCCGTCGAATCCGAACGCGACGACGGTCACCGCGACCGCCCACGCGAGCGCGCCGGCGGCGAACGCGTCGAGGAACTCCGACTGGAACCGCCGGCTGACCGAACCGGTCAGGACGCCGGTGACGAGGAGCGCGCCGAGCACGGCTTCGGGCGTCCCGAATCGCACGATTGCGACGGTAATCGCCGTCGCACCGGCGGCGGTGCCGCCGAGCACTGCGAGTCTGTCCATGTCCGCATCGAATCGCGGGCGGGGATAAGTGTTAGGCCAGTGGCCGGAACCAGACGGCGGCGACGAGCACGGCGAGGAAGACGTAACAGCCGCGAACGAGCAGCATCGTGGCTATCGTGGAGTCGGCGCGCGCTGCGAACGCGGCGACGACGCCGAAGGCCCCGACGGCGGCGACGGCGCTGGGCGGGAACACCGACGCCGCGGCGAACGCGACGACGCCGGCCATCGCCGTCGCCATCAGGCCGAACGCGAACCGGCGTGCGGCCGGCTTGCCGAGCACGACGGCGACGGTTCGCTTGTCGATGGAGCGGTCGTAGTCGTAGTCCTGGGCGTCGTCGATTACCTTGACGCCGGCGAGCAGGACGAGCAGGACGACGGCGAACGCGAGCGGGCGAACCGCGAGCGCGCCGACCTGGACGTAGTAGCCGCCGAGCAGTGAGATTGCGATGCCGAGGGGGTAGCCCGTCGTCGTGGTGACGGGGTTCGTGTCGAGTTGGGGGGCGTGGTGGTACGCGATGAGCCACGCCGGGAGCGCGAGCGCGGCGGCGCCCGGGCCGACGAGCCACCAGAGCACCGCGGTGCAGGCGAAGAACGCGAGCGTCGACGCGAGGATGGCGCGCCGACACCCCGGTTCGGTCATCGGATGGTCGTCGTCCTCGCCGCGCAGGTGGAAGTCGACGTAGCCGTCCTTGACGTGGGCGGTGTAGACGGCCGCGAACATCGCGGTGAGGTGGACGGCGGCGACGCCGAGGCGGAATTCGCCGGCGAGCACCGCGCCGAACGCGGACGCGGCGAGCGGCGGGAGCATGAACACGGGGTGGACCTGCGATGCCAGCGCGGCGAGGTCGGCGCGCGCGCCCTCGCCGTGCCGCGAGACGTGCATACTGTTACCATGGGTCTATGCGGGCATAACTGTCAGGGCGGCACGCGGTCGCGGTCCACGAACTGCACTTCGACGGGCACTAATCGCCCGGTCCGGTCCGCGAGCGCGCCCCGAATCCGGCCCGCCAGTTCGGGGTACGAGCGGTCGTCCGGGCGCTCCACGACGACGGTGACGCCGTAGTCGCCGCCCGCGACCGGAACCGTCGAGCGCACGCCGACGAGCGTCAGGTCGTCGTACTCGTCGGCGTCGAGCGTGTCGGCGACGGCGCGGTTCGCGTCTCGTTCGAACGCCATCTGGTCGGCGGTGAGTGCGGCCGCGCCGGCGAACGCCGCGCCGAGCACGAGCACGACGGCGCCGACGCGGGCGTACCGCCGCCACGGCGCGTCCCCCCAGTCGGCGGGCCGGTAGCCGAGTGTCCAGAGGACCGCGGGCGAGACGACGTTGATGGCGGCGAAGTTCGACGCGAGCAGGAGGGCGGCGCCCGCCGCGACCACCGGGAGGCCCCACGCGATGCCGACGCCGACGGCGGCGGCCGCGGGGATGAGCGCGGCGGCAATCATCACGCCGACCAGCGAGACGGGGAGCGCGGTGGCGAGGCCGAGCGACCCGGCGGCGCCGGCGGCGAGGCCGACGACGAGCGAGAGCGCGCCCGGCGAGATGCGCTGACTGATTTGCGTGACCGTGGTCACGTCGAGGGCGCCGGGGACGAACGACGCCGCCTGTACGAGCCACCCGACCGCGGCGGCGCCCGCCACCGCGACGGTGAGGCCGACGACCTGCGCGCGGAGGCCCGAGCGAATCATCCCGCGGTCGGCGAGCACGACGCCGACGGCGGCGGTGAGCGCGGAGCCGACCTGCGGCGCGATGACCATCGACCCGACGACCAGCGCGGGCGAGTCCAGCAGCAGGCCGGCGAGCGCGACGACCGCCGACAGCACCGTCATCGAGTAGTAGGTCGCGGCGTTCGGCGTCATGTCGCGGGCGGTCGCCGCGAGTTCGTCGGGGTCGATGGACTCGTCGGCCTCGCTCCCCTCGACGTACCGTGCTTCGAGGTCGTCGAAGCGCTCGGTGACGGCGCTCTCGGCGCTCGCGACGACGACGTAGCGGTCGTCGAGGCCGGCGTCCCGCAACTCCGAGAGGACGGGCTCGACGGCCTGTGCGGGGAGCGGAAATTCGACGAGCGTGTCGTCGGCGCCGTCCACGAGCACGTAGTCGACGCCCTCGTCGTCGAGGACGGCGAGCACGGACTCGCGGCTGTCGGCTGGGAGCGCGAACTGGACGAGACGCACCCGAGTCGCTTCGGCGCGAGCGAAAACAGTTAGTCGGTACTTACGCTACCGGACGGCGTTCGTCGCGGCGCGCATCGCCTCGATTGCTTCCTCCAGTTGCGCCATGTCGGTGGCGTAGGAGATGCGCGCGTACCCCTCGCCGTGGTCACCGAACGCCGACCCGGGCACCACGACCACGCCCTCGTCGATGACCGCGTCCACCCAGCCTTCGGGCACCTTCGGCATCGCGTAGAACGCGCCCTGCGGCGTCGGCACGTCCAGCCCCATGTCTTCGAGGCCGTCTAAGAGCACGTCGCGGCGCTCCTCGAAGGACGCCACCATCTCGTCGACCACGTCCTGCGGGCCGGAGAGCGCGGCCTCGGCCGCGTACTGCGCTGGCGCGCTGGCGCAGGCCTGGACGTACTGGTGGACGCGCAGCATGCGCTCGGCGCGGCGCTCGCTCGCGGCGACCCAGCCGAGTCGCCACCCCGTCATCGAGTACGTCTTCGAGCACGCGTTCACGACGACGACGTTGTCCGTCTCCGCGAACTCCATCGGCGAGCGGTGCTCGCCCTCGAAGACGATGTGCTCGTACACTTCGTCCGAGATGCAGAGCACGTCGTGTTCGTCCGCGATGCGCGCGAACTCCCGCATGTCCTCGGTCGATTGGACCGCGCCAGTCGGGTTCGCGGGAGAGTTCACGACGAACGCCGCGGTGTCGTCGGTGATGCGCTCCTCGACCGTCGCGGGGTCGAGGGTGAGGTCGTCGCGCAGGGGGAGACCGACCGGCTCGCCGCCCGCGATGCGAGTGAGCGCGTCGTAGGAGACGAACCCGGGGTCCGGGAACAAGACTTCCTCGCCGGGGTCGACGTGGGCTTCGAGCGCGAGGTGGAGCGCCTCGCTCCCGCCCGCGGTGGCGATGACGCCCTCGGGCGCGACCTCGACGCCCTGGTCCCGAGCGTGCTTGTCCACGATGGCGTCCACGAGGCCGGGCGTCCCGCGATTGGACGTGTAGCCGTCGGCCTTCCCGGCTTCGATGGCGTCCACGGCGGCCTGCCGGGCGTGCTCGGGCGTCGGGAAGTCGGGCTGACCGAGGCCGAGGTTGATGGCGTCCTCGCCCGCCGCCTCGAACACTTCCCGGATGCCGCTGATGGAGACCTGCTCTACGCGCTCGGAGAACTCCGTCATACCACCACGGGGGACGCGGGCCCTGATAACTCTTGGCGGTGTGGGGTGGTCGGTCAATCGCTCGCCGACGCGAGCAACACCGCAGTCAATCTTTCACGTACCCATACCCGTCGTCCTGCAGTCGCGCGAGTTCGCCGACGCCCGCCGGAACGGTTTCGACGCCGTCGGCGAGCGCGGACGCCTCGATGTCCCGCGAGCGCAGGGAGTTCCGGCACGCGGCAAACCGCACCCCGTCGTCCTCGCGGAGTGTCCGCACGCGAATCGCGTGCTCGGAGCGCGCCGTGAGCGTGCGCACGCCGTCGGCGTTCGCCACCACCGCCACGTCCTCGACGGCGACAGTGTCGTCGCCGAGCAGATTCTCGACGTTCGCGAGCACGTGCTCGGCCTCCTCGCGGCGCGCGTGATGGAAGACGACCTGCATACGAAAACGACGACTTCCGGCCCGAAAAGCGCGGTTTCCAGATTTCTCACAGTTCGTGGCCGATTGATCAACCGATATCGACACCACCCAAACAACCGATAGCAAGCATCCGCGAGCGAGCGGCTTGAAAAGCCCGAGCGAAGCGGTTCACTGCGCGAGCGGCGCGAGGCGGCGGAGCCGCCTCGGAATGCGCGAACGGGGGAACGGAGTGACCCGTGAGCGGCGAAGCCGTGAGCGCAGGCCGACGAGCGACCAGAGAGGGACGGCTTTGCCGTCCCTCAGGCCTGCGGGCGACTCGTGGGTCGCCCGCAGACAACGGGAGCGAGGAGTGCTTTTGGTGTCGGTTTTACCGAGTGAGGCGCGCGAAGCGCGCCGAACGCAGAGTAAAAGCGCCTACTGGAACATCCGCATGGGGCGGGCTTGCGTCGACTCTTCTTCGCTGGCTTCCTGCATGCGTTGGGCGAGGCGTTCTTTCTGGTCGCGGATGTCTTCGGCGCGGTCGACGAGGTCGTCGGTGGGGACGTCGATGCCGGCGAGCGGTTCGATGGCGTGGTCGAGGAGGCGTTTGGCGCCGGCGGGGTCGGGGAACTGTGGGTCGGATTCGACGACGAGGCCGATGGCGTCGAGGTCGTTCTCGCTGGCGCGGTTGACGAGCGCGCCGGTGGGGCCGCCGACGACGCCGCGCTCGGGCGGGGCGTCGATGCCGGCGTCTTCGAGGCGGGTGCCGGCGTCGCCGGTGGCGATGCCGAAGACGTCGGGGAGGTCGCCGGCTTCGAGGTCTTGGGCGGGGAGGCCGCTGAGGTAGAGCGGGGTGACGTCGCGGTCTTCGAGCCAGCCGGTGATGCAGTCCGAGAACTCGGTGCCGTTCCCGCGGGAGACGGGGACGTCGCTCTGGAGCGCGAGGAGGTTCCGGGATTCGTCGGCGTAGATGCGGACGGGCGCGAGCACGTCGTGGTCGCCGCCGTCGTAGACGGCGACGCGGGGGACGCCGTCGCAGTCGACGCTGGCGACGTACTCCATGTCGAAGGTGTCGACGAGGTGGTCGGTGGCGATTTTCCCGACGAGGCCGACGCCCGGGAGGCCTTCGACGAGGGTGGGCGAGTCGAGGTCGAACTCGGTTTTGACGCGGACGCGAGCCATGGTCGCGGTTTCGCGCGGCCGTCGCTTAAAGCCGGGGGCGGGAGCGCAACCCACAAACCGGCGTCCCGCCTACCCGGTGTCAATGGACGCGCTCTCGCGGTACGAGCCGATAATCGAGGAGTTCAACGCGTTCCTCGACGCCTGCGAGCGCCCGCTGCCGACGACGGTCCGCGTGAACCCCATCGAGGCGTCGCCGGACCGCGCGGTGGCGGCGCTCGAAGACGCCGGGGTCGAAGTGGAGCAGCGGGACTGGCATCCGGGCGTACTGGAAGTGGACACGGGGAAGCCGGGGAACACGTGGCCGTACGTACACGGCTGGATTCACGGACAAGAGGAGGTGTCCTGCGTGCCGCCGGCCGTCCTCGACCCGGAGCCGGGGTCGGTGGTGTGGGACGCGTGTGCCGCGCCCGGCGGGAAGACGGCCCAGTTGGCGGCTGAAATCGAGGACGACGGGCTGGTCGTGGCGAACGACGACAACCTCGGGCGGCTGTCGGCGCTCCGCGGGAACTGCGACCGGCTCGGCGTGACCTGTGCGGCGGTGACGAACACGGACGCGCGCCGGGCGACGCTGGACGCGTTCCCGAACGTGGAGGCGTTCGACAGCGCGCTGGTGGACGCGCCCTGCACGTGCGAGGGGACGATTCGGAAGAATCCGGACGCGCTGGAGGGTGCCGGAGCCGAGGCCAGCGAAAATCTCGGCCGGCTCCAGTCGGACATCCTCGAGCGCGCCGTCGAACTCACTCGCGAGGGCGGCGCCGTCGTCTACTCGACGTGTACGTTCGCGCCCGAGGAGAACGAGGCCGTCGTGGATTCCGTCCTCGACGCGGGCGACTGCGAACTGGTGGAATTCGACACCGGCCTCGATTCGGTGCCGGGGCTGACCGAGTGGAGCGGCGAATCGTACGACGAGAGCCTGACGAAGACGCGGCGGTACTACCCGCACCACAACGACACGGGCGGGTTCTTCGCGGCGAAACTGGAGGTGACGGCATGAGAGAAAACGACGGCACGCAGTTCGACCGACTGCCGGAGACGGGCAGCGAGCGCGACGTGGAGGGGCGGCCGAGCCGGAAAGCCGTCGTCGACTGGTGGGTCCAGCGCTTCGGCGTCCCCGAGGACGCGTTCGCGGAGTACACGCTCTGGGAGAAGGGCAAGGGGAAGGTGTGGGCGCTCCCGTACGACCTCGACGGCCCGGTGCCGGTGGAGGCACTCGGCCTGAAACTCCTGCGCACGCGACAAGAGCACTGGAAGCCGACGACCGACGCCGTCCAGCGGTTCGGGGGCGAGGCGACGAAGAACGTCCTCGAACTCGACGACGAGCGCGCGAAGCGATTCACCATGGGCGAGGACATCGACCTCGACTGGGACGGCGACTGGGGCTACCTGATCGTCGCCCACGAACTCGCGGCCGGCGTCGAACCAATCGGCGTCGGCCTGTTCACCCACGGCACCCTGAAGTCGATGATGCCGAAGGGCCACCAGCGGGACGTGGTCTAGTCCTTCTCGCGGAGCGTCCCGCCGCTCAGTCCCTCCCACTCGACGCGGTAGCCGAGCCGGGAGAACACGGCGCTCGGGTCGTCGATGCCGTACTCAGAGACGACAGCCTCGGCGTCGTCCTTCGAGAGTCCGGCTTCGAGGTCGGCGGCGATGTCGTCCAAGACGGCGGGACGGACGAGGGTGCGCCCGAGGCGCTCGTGGTCGGGGAACGACTTCGATTCGATGGCGTCGGCGCTCACGCCGTGGCGCTCGGCGAGAGCCGCGATGGAAATCGCGTCGTCGTCCGGGGCGAGTTCGTCGGGGAGCGCGTCGGCATTCGCGGCGACGAGGTCGGCTTCGAGGTCCGAGAGGGCGTTCACCACGTCCTTGACGCGCACCGACCCCGAGTACTCCACGACGCGGTGGTCGCGCGCCTCGATTTCCTCGCCGACGCCGAGGCTGGCGTCGACGGCGACGAGCAGCGTCTCGTCGGTGGCGTCGAGTTGTTCGAGTTTCTTCTCGACGTACTCGGGCGTCCAGAAGCCCATAATCTCGAAGTAGACGCGGGCGTCGCCGTAGTCGTACTCGAACGCGAAGTCCGGCACCATCAGGCGGTCGCCGGCGTCCAGCACGTCGGGTTCCCGGACGAGCGACCAGTCCAGCGAGAGCGACCCGAAGCGCGCCGCGAACTCGCGCTCGACGCCGCTGTCGAAGGACACGTCCGTGACGGGGTCGGCGTCCGGCACCGAGAGGTCGCCGTCGTCGAGCGTCAGGAGGCGCTCGGTGCCGCGGTCGTCCACCGTGGCTTCGACGCGCCACTCGGGTTGGTCGGCGACGGCGCGGAGGACGCGCGCGAACCGCGTGCCGTACCGGCGCGTGTTCCGGAATAACGCGTCTGGCCCCGTCAGCACGACCTCGCGGCCGTCCGCGACCGGAACGACCTCGTAGAGCAGGCCGAGGCGCTTGACCGCCGAGACGAGCGAGCGCGGGTCCGACGACCGCACGCGCATCTCGGTCGCGTCGAACAGCGCGGTCTGCGCGAGCGAGAGGTTGTACTGCGCGACCAGCGACGCGGGGTTCCAGCGCGGCGCGACGCGCTCCAGCATCTCGCGGGTCTCCCGGTCGGCGTACAGCGAGGCCGCGATGTCGTCGGGCGTCGGGTCGCCGGGGAACCGGTCGGCCGCGAGCGCGAGCGCCTCGTCGCGCTCGGCTCCGGTGACGACGCCGACGTCCTCGCCGGCGTCGAAGGCGGCGCGGCGCGCGCTCCGCGGGTCGACCGCAGACTCGACGGCGAACTCGGCGTCGCGCTCCACGAGGTGCGCGAATCCCCGGACGAGTTTGAAGTCGTCGGCGTCGGTTTCGAGGGCCGAGAGGGCGTCCCGGAGCGCGCCGCGTTCCTCCCCGACGTGCCCCTGGAACGTCCCGAGGACGCGCCCGGCGAGCGCCTCGTCGGTCGCGTCGGCGAACTGCGGGTGGTAGCCGCCGCCCGCGCGAGACACGCGGAGGAGGTCTTTCGTCAGCACGGCGCCGGGTAGGCGCCGGGCGCACAAAAAGACAGAAGATACTTGCCCGCAGGCCGGGACTCGGAGGTATGAAGCGGCGGACCCTGCTCGGGCGGACGGCGGCCGCGGGCGCGGCGTTCGCGCTCGCGGGCTGTCTGCGCCGCGGCGGCGACGAGAACGTCCTCCAAGTGTCGAGTACGGACTTCGGAGAGACCGAGGACGGCCACCTCTACTTCGACGCCACCATCTCGAACCCCAGCGACCGCGAGGCGTCGGGCACCGTCTACGTGAACAGCGAACTCAACGGGAACGCGTCCACGAAGGTCAGGCAAGTCGACCTCGGCCCGCACTCCACGACGACGTTCCGCATCACGTACGACGTGGCGTTCGCGAACGTGTCGGACTTCACGCCGAACGTCGACCTCACCGAGGACTAGCGCCGGCGGTCCGCGACTCGTTCTTCGGCGGTGTCCGCGCTCACGAGTTCGTAGAGGAGCGCGCGCTCCCCGTCGGCTTTCGGGCGGAGGATGCGCCCGAGGCGCTGGGTGAACTCTCGCTCGCTCCCGCTGCCCGCGAACACCACGGCGACGTTCGCGTCCGGCACGTCGACGCCCTCGTCGAGGACGTTCGCGGTGACGACCCGCGAGTACGTGCCGTCACGGAACTTCGAGAGGACGTCGCGGCGCTCGCTCGCGCCAGTCTCGTGGGTGATGGCGGGGAGCAAGAAGCGCTCGGAGAGCCGGTAGACGAGGTCCGTCGACGCGGTGAACACGATGACGCGGTCGCCCCGGTGGCGGTCCAGAATCTCCGTGAGTTCCGCGACCTTGGCGTCGCTCTCGCGGACGATGCGGCGGGCGCGCTGTTTCGCGAGCAGGGCCGCCCGCGCTCGCGGGTCGGTGCCCGAGCGCTTGACGAGTTCCTGGTAGTCGCTCCCGGAGCGGAACTGGATGTTCGACTGCTGGAGGTAGTCGGTGAACGTCCCCTGTGCGTCCTCGTAGGCCTCGCGTTCCTCGGCGGTCAGGGGGACCTCGATTCGCTTCACGTCGTAGTCCGCGAGGTGGTCGCCCGCGAGGTCGTCCGCTGAGAGCCGGTAGACCGCGTCGCCGACGAGGTCGGCGATTGTCTCGTGGGCGCCGTCGGGGCGCTCGAACGTCGCGGTGAGGCCGAGGCGCGCGGGCGCGGCGAGCAGTCGGGCGGTGTCGCGGAACCCCTCGCCGCCGAGGTGGTGGACCTCGTCGAAGACGACGAGGCCGAAGCGGTCGCCGAGGTCGTCGGCGCGCAGGTACGCGGAGTCGTAGGTCGCCACCGTAATCTCGCCGACGGTCTGCTCGCCGCCGCCGAGCTGGCCGAGTTCGCAGTCGAACTCGCGGGCGAGTTCGCGTCGCCACTGCGTCAGCAAGTCGATTGTGGGGACGACGACGAGCGCCGTCTCGCCGACCGCCTCGATGGCCTTCAGGCCGATGACCGTCTTCCCGGAGCCGGTGGGGAGTTCGAGTACCCCCCGCCGGTCGTTGGTCTGCCACGCGTCGAGGGCGTCGCGCTGGTAGTCTCGCAGCTCGTAGGTCGACGTCACGTCGAGTCGCTCCGCGGCGAGCGCGTCGTCGTCGAACTCGATGCCGCGGTGGCGGAGCGCGTCTACGACCGCGGCGTACCGCATCGCCGGCGCGCGCCCCGTCTCCGTGCGCTCGTCGTAGGCGACGCCGGGGAGCGCGTCCAGCAGGTCGCGGTCCTCGGTGTCGACGCGCAGCGTGCCGTCCTCGAACGCGAGGCGAACCGTCACGGCCCGCGGTACGCGCCGGGCCGACATTAGTCGTCTGCCTGCGCGGCGCTGAGCACGACGGCGAACGCGGCGCCGAGTCCGAACCCGAGCGCGAGTGCGAGCGCCAAATCGGCGGCCGTGAGGTAGGTCACGAGCGCGACGCCGAAGCCGAGCACGAGACCGGTGACGACGCCGAACTGCGTGAGCGTGAAGTCGTCGGCCACGGTTAGGGAGACGCGAGCCGCGGGGATAGCCGTTGCCCCGGCTCAGAACTCCAGTTCGTCGGCGAGGACGTTCGCGGCGACGCCGAGCGTGAGGCCGACGCCGAGTGCGACCGGGAGCAGGTACGCGAGGCTGTCGTTGGCGGCGCCGAGCACCGCGCCGAGCGAGACGCCACAGCCGAATCCGAGCGCGAGACCCCCGCCCGTGAACCCGTGCATGCGGGTGGCACTCTCGGCCGCCCACGTAGCCTTTTCGCCACCCGACAACTGGCAGTAATTTACCGGTTCGTGAGGTGTCACGCCGCCCGAGCGGTCGTCGAGGGCGAGACGGGCGGACGGGAGACGCGGGGCGTCCCGAAATCCGTATACCCGAGCGGGCGTTTCTCTCGCGTATGAGCAACGACGCCGAGGGAGCCGCGGAGGCGGCCGAGGACGCCGACGCGGACGCGCAGGCACCGGCGGAGTCCGAGCAGGCGCTCGCGGACCGCGTGCGCGAGCAAGCGGGCGACGACCTCGCCAGCGACGTGGCAGACCTCGAATCGCGCGTCGCGGAACTGGAAGCCGAGCTTTCGGACGCCCGCGAGGAGGTCGACGACCTGACCGAGCGCCTCCAGACGAAGCAGGCCGACTTCCAGAACTACAAGCAGCGCGCGAAGCGCAAACAGGACCAGATTCGGGAGCGCGCCACGGAGGACCTCGTGGAGCGCTTACTGGACGTGCGGGACAACCTCGGGCGCGCGCTCGACGAGGACAGCGACGACGTCGAGGCGCTCCGGGAGGGCGTGGAACTGACGCGCAAGGAGTTCGACCGCGTGCTCGAATCGGAGGGCGTCGAGGAGATTCGCCCGGAGCCGGGCGCGGACGTGGACGCCCAGCGCCACGAGGTGATGATGCGCGTCGACAGCGACCAGCCGGCGGGCACCGTCGAGGACGTCTACCGGCCGGGCTACGAGATGGCGGACAAGGTCCTGCGGACGGCGCAGGTCACGGTCAGCGACGACGAGTAGCGGCTTTTCTGTCGGCATCTGGCCACCACGTGGCGGCAACTGGGTTGGGCGGCGGCGTCGAACTGTCGGGCATGGTCTCCACAGGCGACCGGGCGGTCGTCCACTACGTCGCGCGCCTCGCCGGCGAGGACGCGGGCGCGGTGGTCGACACGACGGACGTGGACGTAGCGCTCGCCGAGGACGCGTACTACGGCCGACGCGACTACGAACCGCTCGTGTTCGAGGTCGGCGCTGGCGAAGTTCTGGCGCCCATCGAGGACGCGGTGCGGCAGATGGACGCGGGCGAGACCCGAGAAATCGAGGTGGACGCGGGCGACGTGTTCGGGGCGCGGAGTGACGAGCGCGTGGTGTCGGTCCCGCGCGAGGACCTCGAAGCGCGCAGCGACACCGACGCGGCCGAGGGCGAACTGGTCGCGAGCGAGGACGGGCAGACCGGCTGGATTACCGACGTGGGCGAGGAGCGCGTCGAAATCGACTTCAACCACGAACTCGCGGACGAGCGGCTCAGTTTCGAGGTGCGACTGCTCGACGTGAACCCGGACGAAAACGACGGAGTGGGTGGCGGCGAGGAGGCGAGCGGGGGCGACGAGACCGAAGCGTGACCGTCACTCGACGGTGACGTTCACGGCGTGAGGCATGTAGGCGTTGTTCGCGTAGCCGTCCTGATTCCACGGGAACTGGTCGTTCTGGATGCCGCGGAGTTGGTCTTCGGGCGCGGAGACAGTGGCCGGCTGGCTGCGGCCGCGGGCGTCCGTGGCTCGCGAGACGAGCGTGTAGTCACCGGGTTCGGGCTCCCAGACGTACCGGAACAGCCGCCACGTGTACTCGCCGAGCGCCGGCTGGAGGAACTCCGCCTCGTTCCACGTCTCGCCGCCGTCCGCCGACACCTCGACGGTCTCGACCGTCTCGTCGCCCGCCCACGCGGCGCCGACCACCTCGATGGTGCCGTCGCGGCGCGGCGAGACGGTCGAGTCCTCGCCGGGGAAGCCGATGAGCGACTTCACGAGTTGGTCGTAGAGGTAGGCGTTCCGAATCTGGTCGGTCGCCTGCATCTGGTCGTACGTGTCGTAGATGTCGATGGACTGGTACTGCTCGGCCTCGTCGTCCTCCTCCGGGATGATGCGGTAGGAGTACTGCTGCCAGTGGGTGTAGAGGCGCTGTTCGTCGGTCTCCCACTCGTCCCCGTACACCATCATGTCCATCACGTGCAGCCGATTCACCCACTTCACGTTGTTGTTGCCGAACCACCCGGGGACGAGGATGCGCACCGGGAAGCCGTGTTCCTTCGGGAGCGGGCGGCCGTTCATCTCGTAGGCGAGCATGCAGTCGTCCATCACCTTCGACATCGGGATGGAGCGCGTGAAGATGTCCTCGCCGTCCGGCGCGTCGCCGCCCATCACGGACACCCACATGTCGTCGGCTGTGTCCGCGCCGTAGGCTTCGAGGACTGCGGAGAGTGGCGTGCCCGTCCACTCGGCGTTGCCGACGGCGCCGAACGTCCACTGGTTCCCGCCGACCTGTGGCTCGAAGTACGACCGGCCGTTCCCCGAGCACTGCATCGTGTGGAAGACGGTCTCCGTGGGGAACTCCTCCTTGAGTTCCTGCATCGACACGTCGACTTCCTCGTCGACCATCCCGGTGAGGGATATCGACCACTCGCTCTCCTCTATCTCGGGGGAGACGTAGTGGTTCCGGATGTAGAACTCCTCGACGGGCGTGACGAAGTCGGTGTACGTCTCGCGGGCCGCGGCCTCGGCGTTCTCGGGCTCCGGCGAGAGGATGCGCAACCCCGGATACTTCTCGGCGAGCGACGGTCCCTCGGGTTCGGTGGTGGTTTCGGTTGTCTCCGTTGTCTCAGTGGTGGTCGCTTCGGTCGTGCCTGTCGTCTCGGTGGTCGTGGTGTCCTGCCCGCCGTCGCCCCCCTGACAGCCGGCGAGGAGCGCGACGCCGGTCGCGCCGGTCGCGGCCAGGAAGCGCCGACGCTTCAGGTAGCGGTCGCGTGCTCGGTCGCCGGTCGGTCTGTCGCTGGCATCGCGCTCTGTCATGATACGTGTGAACAGTTCGCGCAGGCGACAGTAGTGCGTTCTTCCGACGTGGTTGGCCGGAGGCCGCGAGGTACTAACCAGATACCGTGACCGTGCCGACCATCCCCTGACCGGCGTGGGGCGCACAGACGTAGACGTACTCGCCGGCCACCTCGAAGGTGTGCTCGAACACCTCGCCGACGTCGTTGATAGAGAAGTGCGCGTCCCCCTCGTAGGAGGCGAACGGCTCCGCGCCCTCCGGGTTCCGGCATTTCTCGGACGCGCCGGGGAGACTGGTGACGTTGTGGCCGGGACTGCGGAACGTCCACCGGACCGTGTCTCCGAGCGCGATGTCCACGTCCTCGGGGTCGAACCGGAGGCGTCCCTCGGGCCCGGCGTCCACGTCCACGACGTTTCCGGCTTCGGTCGTCGTGGCCGTCGTCGTCGCGGTGGTCGTCGTCGCGGTGGTCGTTCCGTCGCCCCCACCGCCGCCCGCCGGGGCTTCGATACAGCCCGCGCTCGCGACTGCGACCGCCGCGACGCCACACCGCCGGAGGAACGCTCGTCTGTCCTGCATAGATTCCAGTTCACGTCGTGACAGGATAAGCGTGGTTTCCAGACGGCGACCAGACGGTACGCACCCGGCAACACCACACGACTGCGCGGCGACTGACCACCGGTTCATCATAAATTACACGACCCGAATCTGGCGAGATACCGGAAACCGCAAGACTGCGGCCCGACGCCTGCTCGTGGTACACCGTCACACTAGCAAGGTTTAAACGCCAAACGCCGCTTACAATCGGGTAACATGGCGAGTGAGAAGATTCTGGGCATCGACCTCGGCACCACGAACAGCGCGTTCGCGGTGATGGAGGGCGGCGACCCCGAAATCATCGTGAACGGCGAAGGCGACCGCACCACCCCGTCGGTCGTCGCGTTCGACGAGGGCGAGCGACTCATCGGCAAACCCGCGAAGAATCAGGCCGTGCAGAACCCCGACGAGACCGTCGAGTCCATCAAGCGCCACATGGGCGAGGAGGACTACGCGGTCGAACTCGACGGCGAGGAGTACACGCCCGAGCAGGTCTCGGCGATGATTCTCCAGAAGATAAAGCGCGACGCCGAGGAGTACCTCGGCCACGACGTCGAGAAGGCCGTGATTACCGTTCCGGCCTACTTCAACGACCGCCAGCGGCAGGCGACCAAGGACGCCGGCGAAATCGCCGGCTTCGAGGTCGAACGCATCGTCAACGAGCCGACCGCCGCGTCGATGGCGTACGGCCTCGACGAGGACAGCGACCAGACGGTCCTCGTCTACGACCTCGGCGGCGGGACGTTCGACGTCTCCATCCTCGACCTCGGCGCGGGCGTCTACGAGGTCGTCGCGACGAACGGCGACAACGACCTCGGCGGCGACGACTGGGACGAAGCCCTCATCGACCACCTCGCCGACGAGTTCGAGAACAACCACGGCATCGACCTGCGCGACGACCGGCAGGCCCTCCAGCGTCTCAAAGACGCCGCCGAGGAGGCGAAAATCGAACTCTCCTCGCGGAAGGAGACGACGGTCAATCTGCCGTTCGTCACCGCGACCGACTCCGGCCCGGTCCACCTCGAACAGGACGTCACGCGCGCCACGTTCGAGAACCTCACCGAGGACCTCATCGAGCGCACGGTCGGCCCGACGGAGCAGGCCCTCGAAGACGCCGGCCTCGACAAGGGCGACATCGACGAGGTCATCCTCGTCGGCGGGTCCACCCGGATGCCCCAGGTCCAAGAGAAAGTCGAGGAACTGGTCGGGCAGGAACCGAAGAAGAACGTCAACCCCGACGAAGCCGTCGCGCTCGGCGCGGCCGTGCAGGGCGGCGTCCTCTCCGGTGAAGTCGACGACATCGTGCTCGTGGACGTGACGCCGCTCTCGCTCGGTATCGAAGTGAAAGGCGGTCTCTTCGAGCGCCTCATCGAGAAGAACACCGCCATCCCGACCACCGCCTCGAAGGTGTTCACCACGGCGGCTGACAACCAGACGAGCGTCCAGATTCGCGTCTTCCAGGGCGAGCGCGAAATCGCCGACGAGAACGAGTTCCTCGGCGACTTCCACCTCTCGGGCATCCCGCCGGCGCCCGCCGGCACCCCCGAAATCGAGGTGTCCTTCGAAATCGACGCCGACGGCATCGTGAACGTCGAAGCCGAGGACAAGGGCTCCGGCAACGCCGAGTCCATCACCATCGAGGGCGGCGCGGGCCTCAGCGACGACCAGATCGAGGAGATGCAAGAAGAGGCCGAGGCCCACGCCGAGGAAGACGAGGAGCGCCGCGAGCGCATCGAAGCGCGCAACGAGGCCGAGACGGCCATCCAGCGCGCGGAGAACCTCCTCGACGAGAACGAGGAACTCGTCGACGACGACCTCGAAGCCGACGTTCACGACGAAATCGAGAACGTCGAGGAAGTCCTCGACGACGAGGACGCCGACGCCGACGAACTCGAAGCCGCGACCGAGAGCCTGAGCGAGACGCTCCAGGAAATCGGCAAGCAGGCCTACCAGCAACAGGAAGCGCAGGCCGGCGCGGCCGGCGGCGCTGGCGGTGCTGGCGGCATGGGCGGCATGGGCGGTGCCGGTGGCATGGGCGGCGCCGCGGGCGCCGACGGCGACGGCGAGGACTTCGTCGACGCCGACTTCGAAGACGTTGACGAAGACGAAGAGAACTAACCGGCTCCCCCTACTCTGTCTGCACAGATGAGCGACGACTTCTACGACGTTCTCGGCGTCGGGCGGGACGCCAGCGAGGACGAGATACTCGAGGCGTACCGTGAGAAGGTGTCGGAGTACCACCCCGACGTGAGCGACGACCCCGACGCCGAGGAGAAGTTCAAGCAGATTCAGAAGGCCAAGGACGTCCTCACGGACGACGAGAAGCGCCAGCGCTACGACCAACTCGGCCACGAACGGTTCACCGAGGCCGAGAAGCGCGGCGCGGGCGGCGGCGGCGGTGGCGGCCGCGGCGGGATGGGCGGCAACCCCTTCGGTGGCGGCGCGGGCGCCGGCGGCATGGGCGACATCTTCGACCAGTTCTTCGGCGGTGGCGGCCGCGGCGGTGGCGGCCCCCAACAGGGCCGCGACCTCCGCACGCGCCTTTCCATCGACCTACAGGAGGCCTACGACGGCGTCACCAAACAGGTGACCGTGCGCCGCCCCGAGCGCTGTCCCGACTGCGACGGCGCGGGCTACCCCGAGGACGCCGACGTGCGCACGTGCCCGCAGTGTGACGGCCAAGGCCACGTCACGCAGGTCCGACAGACGCCGCTCGGCCGCGTCCAGCAGCGACAGGAGTGTTCGCGCTGCGGCGGCGACGGCGAACTCCACTCAGAGACGTGTTCGACCTGCAGCGGGCAGGGCCAGACCCGCGAGCAGGCGACGCTCACCGTCGACGTGCCCGCCGGCATCCGCTCCGGGCAGACGCTCCGCATGGACGGCGAGGGCGCGCCCGGCGACAAGGGCGCGCGCAACGGCGACCTGCTCGTCGAAGTCGAGGTCGAATCCCACCCCGACTTCGAGCGCGACGGCGACGACCTCGTTCACCGCCACGCCGTCTCCTTCCCGCAAGCCGTCTTCGGCGACGAAATCGAAGTCCCGACCCTCGACGGCGGCGCCACCTTCGACCTGGACGCCGGCACTCAGAGCGGCGAAACCTTCCGCCTCCAAGGCAAGGGCATGCCCCGCCTGCGCCGCCGCGGCGACGGCGACCTCTACGTCACCGTCCAAGTCGTCACCCCCGACTCCCTCAACGACGAACAACGCGAAGCCCTCGAAGCCTTCGCGGAAGCCGGCGGCGAGGAAATCGACGTCGAACAGGGCTTCTTCGAGAAACTGAAGAACTCACTCTAGCCCACTTTTTGCTATGCGAGGCGCGCTGCGCGCGCCTCGCTTGCAAAAACTTGGGGAAAAAGCCTCCGCTCACTACGTTCGCGGAGTGAACCGCTCGCGCGTTCCGAGGCGGCTTCGCCGCCTCGCGGCGCTCGCGGATGCTCAGTTATCAGCCGGACAGCCGGTCGTATCTCAACACGGAAAGGCGTTAGTCCGCGGCGGCCCGAGCGTCGGGTATGGAGACGCTCGCTGACGTTGTCGGTTCGTTGGACGACCCGGACCGCCCGGCGGTTCGCGCGGGGCGAGTACACGACGCGCGGGAGACGCGCTCTCGCATCTACAAGACGGGGAACGCGCTCCGACACCGGGGCGTGCGGGAGGACGCGGGCGTGGCGATTCTGGACGTCGCCGCGCCGCAGGCCATCCACGCGTTCTTCGGCGCGGCGCTGCTCGGGTCGACGGTTCGGTTCGGCCCGGACCGCGTGGTCGAGAGCCGCGTGCTCGCGGGGCCGACCGAGCGCCTCGGCGAGTACGACCTGCCGCCGGGCGGCCAGCGCGTCGGCTGGGGGTCGCCGCCCGCGGACCCGTCGTGGATGCACTTCGAGCGCGACGTGTGGAGCGAGAACCCCGCGTTCCCGGAGCCCGACGTGACCGCGGCGACCGGAGTCCTGCCGGGCGTGACACACGGCGAACTGGTGGCGGCCGCCGAGTCGGTCGCGGCGGAGTTAGACGGCGAGGACGTCGTCGCGGTGCGCGCGCCGCTCTCGCATCCGGGAACGGTTGCGGCGGGCGTCGTCGCGCCGCTGGTCGCCGGTGCGTCGGTGCTGTTGCCGTCGGACGGGGAGACCGGTACCGTCGCGGTGACGACCGGAGACGCCCCCGAGGAGCGCGCGATTCTGCCGGACGACGCGGCCCCTGAGTGAGTGCGAACCATTCTCGCGGAACCAATTTACGGGGGGATTGAGACGGGAGAGGTATGCCCGGAACAGTCTTCCGTCGTGGCGACCGTGTCACCCTCTGCACGGTCGAACACGAGGACGCCGAGTTCGTCCAACGGGGGCACAACCACCCCGACGTGGGCGTGTCGCTCGGACTGAGCCAACCCGAGAACGAGTCAGAGGCCGAATCCCACGTCGCGCAGTACGAGGACGACCCTCTGAACGTCAGCCTGCTCGTCTGCGTCGACGGCGAGGGCGACGGCCCGACGCCCGTCGGGAAGGTGTCGCTGATGGACCTCCACCACACGCGCCCCGAAATCTCGTACTGGGTGCTCCCGGAGTACCACGGGAACGGCTACGGTACCGAGGCCGTCGAACTGCTCGTCGACTACGCGTTCTCGGCACACGAGATCAGAGGCCTGCAGGCCCAGGCGTTCGCGCCGAACGAGGGGTCTGTCGGCGTGTTGGAGAATCTCGGATTCACCCACGAGGGGACGCTTCGAGACGCCCGGTTCCGCGACGGCGAGTACGTCGACGTGGTGTGGTACGGACTGCTCCGCGAGGAGTGGGAGGACAACTGATGCCGGGACCAATCGTCGAGGTCGGCGACGACCTCGTGTTGCGCACCGTCGAGCGCGAGGACGCGGCGTTCGTCCAGCGACTGTTCGCGGACCCGTTCGCTCGCCTCGGCTTCCACGAGAGCACCGCGAAAACCGAGTCCGAGGTCGAGGAACTCATCGAGGAGCAGGTCGAGGACGGCGACAACGTCGGCTACATGGTGTGTCGGGACGACGACAGCGCGGACTACGACCACCCCGACGACGACGAGACGACGCGCGTGGCGTTCGTCTACGGCCACCACGTCGACCGCGACCGGCCGTCGCTGGCGTTCTGGATTCCGCCCGAGCGCCGGGAGGACGGCGTCGGTGCGGCCGCACTCGAACTGGTGTTGGATTCCCTGTTCCGCACGTACGACGCCCACAGCGTCGGCGCGACCGTCGTTGGCGGCGACGACTACGCGGCGTCCGTCGTCGAGGGCGCTGGCTTCGTCGAGGAGGGGTACGGCCGCGAGGTCCAGTTCGTCGAGGGCGAGTACCGGGACGTGACCGAGTACGGACTGCTCCGCGAGGAGTGGAGCGAGGACTGATGCCGGGGACACTCGTCACCGAGGGCGACGACGTCGTGTTCCGTACCGTCGAATCTGAGGACGCGCCGCTCGTCCAGCGGTCGAGCGCCGACCCCCGCATCCGGTACTCGTACGGCGCCCTCCACCACCGGTCGCTCGCCGAGCAGGAGGAGGGACTCGAACACTGGGCGGAGGGCGACGGCAACGCGGTGTTCGTCGCGTGCGTCGATGACGACCGAGCGCCCGGTCACCCCGAGGAGACGACGCCCATCGGGTGTTTCTCCGCCCGGAACGTCGACGGTGACCGGGCGTGGCTGGCGTACTGGCTGCTCCCCGAGTTCCACGGCGAGGGCTACGGCCGCGACATGGCGGAGACCGGCATCGGCTACGTGTTCCGGAACTTCGCCGTCCACGGCATCACCGCGGGCGCCTACGACTTCAACGAGGCGTCCCGGGGCCTCCTCGAATCGCTGGGGTTCGAGGAGGTGGCGCGCCGCCGCGAGTCCCGGTTCATCGACGGCGACTACCGTGACACCGTCCAGTACGACCTGCTCCGGCGGGAGTGGGAGGGCTGAGATGCCGGGGCCGGTCGTGGCGCGCGGCGAGCGCGTGACGTTCCGCACGGTCGAGCGCGAGGACGCCGAGTTCCGCCAGCGCGCGGCGACCGACCCCCGCCTCCGGTACCCGTTGGGGATGCCCACTCACTTCAGCGGCGCCGAGGCGGAGAGCCTCGTGGAGCAGTACGACGAGGGGAGCGACCGCCTCGCGTACGTCGTCTGTCTGGACGACGAGGACGCCCCAGAGGGTCACCCGGACGAGGACGACACGACGCGAATCGGCCTCGTACACGCCTACGACGTGGACACCGAGCGCGCGCACCTCGCGTACTGGCTGCTCCCCGAGTACCACGGCGAGGGCTACGGTCGCGAGTCGGCGTCCCTGCTCGTCGACCTCGCGTTCCGCACGTCGTCGGTCCACGGCGTCGGCGCCGGCGCGTTCGCGTTCAACGACGCGTCCCGCGGCGTCCTCGAATCGCTGGGGTTCACGCAGGAGTACCGACACCGCGAGGCGGAGTTCGTGGACGGCGCGTACCGGGACTTCGTGGAGTACGGTCTGTTGCGCCGCGAGTGGGCCGAAGAATAACGCTTTTTTGCGTGGCTGTGGTCCGGTCGGTTCCATGACGGGTACCGCGCGCTGTGTCGTGCGTCGCGACGAGGAGTTGTTGGTCGAGGAGGTCTTCGACGGCGAGCGCGCGTTCCGGCCGCTCGGTCGGCGAGTCGGCGACGGAGAGTCGCCCGAGGGCGCCGTCGAGCAGGAGTTCTCGGACGTGCTCGGCGTCGGTTTGAACGGCCTCTCGCCGCTCGGCACGTACGACGGCGTGCGCGTCTTCGAGGCGGACGCGGACGCGACGTGGGTGTACGCCGAGGAGGGGTTCACCGTCTACGACCCCGAGTCCGGCGAGACGGCGCGGGTGTGTTGGCTCCACGTCGACGACTTCCGAAAGTACGGCGAGAAACTGCGGCCCGAGGGGTTGCTCGGGGACCTCTAAGAAATTTCTAGCGGGCTTCCTTGAGTTTCGCGAGCGCGTCCGGGTTCTCGATGCTGGAGAGGTCGCCGATGTCCTCGCCCGTGTACGCGCCCTCGATGGCGCGCCGGATGATTTTCCCGGACTGGGTCTTCGGGAACTCGTCGACGAACAGGATTTCCCGCGGGCGGAACGGCTTGCCGAGTTCCTCGCCGACGTGCTCGCGGAGTTCCTCGCGGAGCGCGTCCGCGACCTCGACGCCGTCTTCGAGAATCACGTACGCGACGACGGCCTCGCCCGTGGTGTCGTCGGGGACGCCGACCGCGGCGGCCTGATTCACGTCCGCGTGGTCGATGAGCGCGCCCTCCACCTCGGCGGGACCGACTTTGCGCCCGGCGACGTTGATGGCGTCGTCGGCGCGCCCGTGCAGGAACCAGAAGCCGTCGGTGTCCTTCTGGGCCCAGTCGCCGTGGTTCCACACGTCCTCGAAGCGCGACCAGTACTCCTCGAGATATCGCTCGTCGCCGCTCCAGAGGCTCTTTGTCATCGCGGGGTTCGAGGACCGCGCGACGAGGTAGCCCCGTTCGTGCTCGTCCGCGATGCTCGCGCCGTCCTCGTCCACGATGTCGATGTCCATCCCGAGGCCGGGACCGCCGAGCGTGCAGGGCTTGAGTCCCTGAATCGGCATCGGCATCAGGAAACAGCCGAACACCTCGGTCCCGCCGGAGATGTTGATGATGGGCGTGTCGCCGCCACCGATTTCCTCGTAGAACCACTGCCAGGACTCGGGGTCCCACGGTTCGCCTGTCGACCCGAGCAGGCGCAACGTGGAGAGGTCGTGGCCCTCCACGTAGTCGTCGCCGTACTTGCGGAGCGCGCGAATCGCGGTCGGCGAGATGCCGAACTGGGTGACGCCGTGGCGGTCTATCATCTCCCAGAAGCGGTCGGGTTCGGGGTAGTCCGGCGCGCCCTCGTACATCACGATGGTGCCGCCGAACGCGTGGTTCCCGATGAGCGTCCACGGCCCCATCATCCACCCGATGTCCGACACCCAGAAGAAGCGGTCGCCGGGCTTCTGGTCGAACCCGAAGTGAATCTCCTTGGCGGGCTGGACGAGCGCGCCGCCGTGCGTGTGGACGATGCCCTTCGGCTTCCCCGTGGTTCCCGACGAGTACAGGAGCATACAGGGGTCGCTGGCGTCCATCACGCGCGTCTCGAACTCGTCGTCCTGTTCGGCGACCGTCTCGTCCCACCACTCGTCGCGGCGCGTCCACCGCAGGGTCTTGTCCTCGCTGTCCGCGATGCCGAGGCGGTCGTAGACGATGGTGTGTTCGACGTGGCCGGCCTGCTCGATGGCCTCGTCGGCGGTCTCCTTCAGCGTAATCTCGTCGCCGCGCCGGTAGAAGCCGTCCCCGGTGAACAGCACCGAACACTCCGAGTCCTCGATGCGCGTGGCGGTGGCGTCCACGCCGAACCCGGAGAAGATGGGGACCGCGATGGCGCCGACCTTGAAGATGCCGTAGAGGATGCTCTGGACCTCCGGCACCATCGGCATGTAGAGACCGACCGTGTCGCCCTCGCCGATGCCGCGGTCGGTCAGGGCGTTGGCCACCTTGTTCGCCTGCCGGTGGAGGTCGTGGTAGGTCTGCTGGCGGACCTCGCCGCCCTCGCCCTCCCAGATGCACGCGACGTGGTTGCGCGTCCCCGAATTCACGCGCGCGTGCCGGTCGAGCGTGTTGTGCGCGACGTTCAGTTTCGCGCCCGGGTACCACTGCGTGAACTGCGGGCCGTCCGTCTCGTCGCGCACGGCGTCCCACCGCTCGTGGAACTCCAACCCGAGGTAGTCCGGGAGTTCGCCCCAGAACCAGTCGAGGTCGGTGGTCGTGCGCTCGATGAGTTCGTCGTAGTCCGCGACGTCGTGGGCCTGCATGAACTGCCAGACGTTCGTGGACTCGACGAACTCCTGGGTCGGCTCGTGGACGATTTCGTCCACCTCGTCGAGCGAATCCATGTGTGGCAACACTTTCCTTCGGGTGAAAGTAGTTTCGCAGTTTCGGGCCGGCGACCCCGCCAGTTCACAACCACTAAGAGACTGTCACGCGGACTCGAACGTGTATGCGCGCGGACGGAGCGTCGACGCGGTCCCCGCTGGTCGCCGTAGCGCTCGCCGTCGCGCTCGCGGCGTCGGCGGCCGTCGGCGGCGTGCTGGCGTTCGGGTCGCCGGGGGCGCCGACGCCCGACCCCATCGGGCTCGACGCGAGCGAGGCGTACGACGACGTCGACGGCCTGCAGGCGACCCGCACCACGGTCGTCGAGCGCGGCGGCGAGACACACCGGACGGTCGCCGAGGTCCGCCTCCGGCCCGGCACCCAGTACCGGCACATCGCGGTCGAGGCGGCCACCGACCGACGGTACGAACTGGTGGTGGCCAACGGTTCCGCGCTCGCGCTCTACGACCGGGACGCCAACGCCGTGGCGCGATTCGGACTGTCCGGGCCGGTCGACCCGCGAACGCCCGGCGACCGCATCGAGGCGCTGTTCGAGCGACTGAACGTCACCGCGCCCGACGGTTCGGCGTCGACCACCGCGAGCGTCTCCCCGCTCCCGGTCGTGCCGCGGACGGACGACGGCCCGACGCCGACGGCCACCGACGCGGGCCACCTCCGCATTTCGTTCGACGGCACCGCGACCGTGGACGGCCGCGAAGCGTACGTTCTGCGCGTAAGCGAAGCGGCGGGCGCGGCGAGCGACTTCGAGCAGACGCTCTGGGTGGACGCGGAACACTTCTTCCCGCTGAAACAGCGCACCGAGTGGGCCGACGGCGGCGAGTCGGCGTCGGTGACGACGACCTACGAGAACGTCACGTTCGACCCCGGACTCGGCGACGACGCGTTCGCGTTCGACGCGCCCGCGAACGCCACCGTCGAGACGCTCGACACCCCCGAGCAGACGACGTACGCGACAGTCGACCGCTTGCGCGAGGCGACCGACCTCGCGGTTCCCCGGCCGGACGTCCCGGTGTCGTTCCGGCTGGCGTACGCGTCGAAGACGAACGGCGAGGTGTCGGGCGTCGGCGTGCAGTACGTCAGCGAGACCGGGAGCCTGTCGGTCGCGAAGTACAGTCGGACGTTCCCGGCGCGCGGCGACCGCACGGTGTCACTCGGCGAGACGGAGGCCGCGGTGTCGGTCGGTTCCACGACGTCGGTGTCGTGGAACTGCGGCGACTACCGGTACACGGTCCGCGGGCAGGGCGTCCCGGTGGACGTGCTCGTGAGCGTCGCGAAGTCGGTCGCCTGCGAGTGATGTCAGCGGTTCCACTCGTCGCCCCGCAAACGCTTTTCCGAGGGCCGTCCAACGTCTGGGTGTGATGTACGCCCGCGACGCGAAGAAACACGAGGAGGTGTGGTTGCTAGACCGCCTCGACGAGTTCGGGTTCGAGGACCCGGCGTTCCGCTCGCGGGACTACGTCCTCGCCGTCGACGAGGACACCCGCGAGCGCGCCGGGTTCGCGCGGTTCCGGGTTCACTCGGGCGACGCGACGGCGGACGACGAGCGCGTCTGCGAGTTCACGAACATCGGCGTGCGCGAGGACTGGCGCGGTCGCGGCGTCGGCGCCCACCTCCTCGAACACCTCGTGGAGGAGGCGGGCGCACAGGGCATCGACGGCGCGTACGCGCTCACCGACGAGGGCGACTACCTGACGCAGTTCGGGTTCGAGCGCGTCGACGAGAGCGACCTGCCGGCGCCGCTCCCGGAGCGCCTCGCCGCGGTCCGCGAGTACCAGCCCGAGGCCGAGTCGCTGTACCTCTCGTTCGCCGACTTCGAGATGCCGGACCGGCTCCGCCGGCGGTTCGCGGACGACGAGGACGACGGCGACGAGGAGTCCGCCGAGGACTTCGGCATCGACCCGGACACGGCGACGTACAAGTACGACACCGGCGGCTGATAGCCGGTCGATACCGCCACGCATTTTTCGCACTCCGGAGTCCGACCACACATGAGCGACGCCCCTCCAGTCGACGCCGCGAGTCCGACTAGCGACCTGCGGCCCGCCCTGACCGGCATCGCGTTCGTCCTGTCCGGCATCCAGTTGACTCTCGTCGGACTGTTCGGCGGCAGCAGCTTCCTCGCCGTCGTCACCGGCTTCGCGCTCTCGGCCGGCGGCGTACTCCGAGCGCTGACTGCGTGAAGACGTCCCACGCACACTGAACGCTTTTGCCGCCCGGACCCGGTCACCCCAGTATGCCCAGTGAGTTCGTCACGCCGCCAGCGATGGAACCCGGCGACAGCGTCGCCGTCCTCGCGCCCTCATCCGGCGGCGCACAGGACGCCCGCCACCTCCTCGAACTGGCCCTCGACCGCCTCCGCGACACCTTCGACCTCGAACCCGTCGTGTACCCGACGGCGCGACAGGGCAACGACTTCCTCGCCGACCACCCGCGGGCGCGAGCCGCCGACCTCCACGCGGCGTTCCGCGACCCCGAGATTTCGGGGGTGTTCGCGACCATCGGCGGCGCCGACCAACTGCGCGTGCTGAAACACCTCGACGGCGACGTGCTCCGCGAGCACGCGACGCGGTTCTACGGCATGAGCGACAACTCGAACGTGGGCCTCTACCTCTGGCGCGAGGGCGTCGTCTCCTACAACGGCGCGCAGTTGCTGAACGAAATCGCGACGCCGGGCGGCGTCCCCGAGTACACCGAGCGCTACTGCCGGCGGGCGTTCTTCGAGGAGACGCTCGGCGAACTCGAACCGAGCGAGGCGTGGACCGACGAGCCGAGTCGCTGGTGGACCGACCCGAGTCTGATGGGCGAGCGACCCGAGTACGAACCGAACCCCGGCTGGCGGTGGGCGGGCGGCGACGAGTCCGCGACGGGGCGGCTCTGGGGCGGCTGTCTGTCCATCGTAGACTGGCATCTCGCCAGCGACCGCTACCTCCCCGACCCCGCGCGACTGGACGGCCAGATTCTCTGCGTAGAGACCTCCGAGTACGTCCCGCTCCCCGGTGACGTCGGCGGGAGCCTGATGGCGATGGGCGAACGCGGCCTGTTAGAGCGCTTCGGCGCCGTTCTCCTCGGCCGACCGCCCACGCGGAGCCACGTCGCCGACCCGCCCCGCGGTGACCGCGACGCGTACCGTGAGGCGGTCTACGACGCGGTCGCCGAGCAGGTCGAGCGATACAACCCCGACGCCCCCGTCGTGATGGGGCTGGACTGGGGGCACACGAACCCGATTGCGCCGCTCCCGATAGGGCGCGAGGCGACCGTCGACCCCGAGGCCGAGCGCGTCGTCGTGCGGTAGTCGCCGGAACGTACAACCATTAAGACGGTGAACCGCCTGCGTTCACGCATGTACGACGAGGACGACCTCGCGGCGATACGCGAGGGCCGCGAGGAGTGGGAGGAGGACACGCTCGGCCCCACGCTCGACCGGTTCGGGGAGCGCAAGGAGGAGTTCACCACGGACACCGGCGGGCAGACCGTCGACCCCCTGTACACGCCCGAGGACGTGGCCGACACCGACTACGACGAGGACCTCGGGTTCCCCGGCGAGGAGCCCTACACCCGGGGCGTCTACCCGACGATGTACCGCGGTCGGCTGTGGACGATGCGCCAGTACGCCGGGATGGGCACCGCCGCGGAGACCAACGAGCGCTTCCACTACCTGCTCGACGAGGGGCAGACCGGTCTCTCGATGGCGTTCGACCTGCCGACCCAGATGGGGTACGACTCCGACGCGACGATGGCCCAGGGCGAAGTCGGGAAGTCCGGCGTCGCCATCGACACGCTCGCGGACATGGAGACCGTCTTCGACGGCATCCCGCTGGACGAAGTGAGCACGTCGATGACCATCAACGCGCCCGCGTCGGTCCTGCTCGCGATGTACATCGCGGTCGGCGACAAGCAGGGCGTCGACCGCGAGGAACTCCGGGGCACCATCCAGAACGACATCCTGAAGGAGTACATCGCGCGCAACACCTACATCTTCCCGCCGGAGCCGTCGATGCGCGTCATCACGGACATCTTCGAGTTCTGCGCCGACGAGACGCCGAAGTTCAACACCATCTCGATTTCGGGCTACCACATCCGCGAGGCGGGCGCGACCGCGGCTCAGGAGGTCGCGTTCACGCTCGGCGACGGCATCGAGTACGTCGAAACGGCGCTCGACGCCGGACTGGACGTCGACGAGTTCGCGCCCCAGTTGTCCTTCTTCTTCAACGCCCACAACAACATCCTCGAAGAGGTCGCGAAGTTCCGCGCCGCGCGCCGGATGTGGGCCGCCATCATGGAGGAGCGCTTCGACGCCGAGAACCCGAAATCGAAGCAGTTGAAGTTCCACACGCAGACCGCCGGCTCCACCCTGACCGCCCAGCAGATCGACAACAACATCGTCCGCGTCGCGTACCAGGCGCTCGCCGCGGTGCTCGGCGGCACGCAGAGCCTCCACACGAACGGGAAAGACGAGGCGCTCTCGATTCCGACCGAGGACTCGGTGCGGACGGCGCTTCGCACCCAGCAGATTCTCGCCCACGAGTCGGGCGCCGCCGACACCATCGACCCGCTCGCCGGCTCCTACTACATCGAGTCTCTCACCGACGACATCGAGGAGGAAGCGCGCGAGATTCTCGGCGAGGCCGAGGACCGCGGCGGGATGCGCCAGGCAGTCGAGGACCAGTGGGTACAGCGCCAGATTCAGGACGTGGCGTTCGAGCGCCAGCGCGAGATCGAGGAGAAAGAGCGCGTC
Organism: Halobacterium litoreum; assembly: GCF_021233415.1. Lineage (NCBI taxonomy): Archaea > Methanobacteriati > Methanobacteriota > Halobacteria > Halobacteriales > Halobacteriaceae > Halobacterium > Halobacterium litoreum. The sequence goes on from NZ_CP089466.1 coordinate 1,891,739, forward strand.
ATCGTCGGCGTCAACGAGTTCGAGGTCGACGACGACCCCGAGACCGACATCGAGGAGGTCAGCGAGGAGGACGAGCGCCGGCAAATCGAGAGCCTGGACGACGTGAAGGGCGACCGCGACGACGAAGCGGTCGAGGCCGCGCTCGCCGACCTGAAGGAGGCCGCCGAGGGCGACGAGAACGTGATGCCGTACATCGTGGACGCGGTGAAGGCGTACGCGAGCGTCGGCGAAATCTGTAACGCGCTCCGGGACGTGTTCGGCGAGCACGAACCCGGCGCGGCGGTCTGACGGCCGCGGCGACGCGGACCGAGACGACCCTACTTTGTCACTGGCCCGCAAAGCACGCGCCATGAGTGACTGGACTCCGACGGCGATGCCGTCGCAGGCGGGCCGGAACGTCGTGGTGACGGGCGCGAACAGCGGCGTCGGCTTCGAGGCGACGGCGGCGCTGGCGGCGCGGGGCGCACACGTCGTGATGGCGTGCCGGAGCACCGACCGCGGCGAGGACGCGCGGGACGCCATCGCCGACGAGTACCCGGGTGCGTCGCTGACGGTGCGCGAACTCGACCTCGCGGACCTCGACTCGGTGCGCGCGTTCGCCGACTGGTACGACGCCGAGTACGACTCGCTCCACGTCCTCTGCAACAACGCGGGCGTGATGGCGATTCCGCGCTCGGAGACAGCGGACGGCTTCGAGACGCAGTTCGGCGTGAACCACCTCGGGCACTTCGCGCTCACCGGCCGCCTGCTCGGCGCGCTCCGGGGGACGAAGGGCCGAACCCGGGTCGTCACGCAGTCCAGCGGCGTCCACGAGCGCGGCCGAATAGACTTCGAGGACCTCCAACACGAGGCCGACTACGACAAGTGGGAGGCGTACGCGCAGTCGAAACTCGCGAACGTGCTGTTCGCGTACGAACTCGACCGCCGCCTGCGCGCCGCGGGCGCGAGCGTCGCGAGCGTCGCCTGCCACCCCGGCTACGCGGACACGAACCTCCAGCGCCGCGGCCCCGAGGCCGAGGGGTCGCGGCTCCGCCTGCTCGCGATGAAGGCCGCGAACGCCGTGCTCGCACAGAGCGCCGAGCGCGGCGCGTGGCCGCTCCTCTACGCCGCGACCGACCCAAGCATCGACGGCGGCGAGTACGTCGGGCCGGGCGGCCTCCTGAACATGCGCGGCCACCCCGCCGAACAGAATTCGAGCGACCGGTCCCGCGACGAGGACACCGCGCGCCGCCTCTGGAGCGTCTCCGAGGACCTGACCGGCGTCGCCGTCGACCTGCCCGCCCCCGAGTAGTCGGCGAGCGCGCGCCGCAGGCTTGATGGCCGGCGACCGCCTCGCCTCGCGTATGCACGTAGACCACGTCGGCGTCGCCACCGAGGACGCCGCCGGACTCGCCGAACTGTACACCGAACTGTTCGACGCGCCGGTCGCCCACGAGGAGACGTTCGACGGCCTGCGCGTCGTGTTCCTCGAACTGGAGAGAGATGGCTACTTCGAGTTGCTCGAACCCGTCGAGGACGGCACGACAATCGGCCGGTATCTCGACAAGAACGGCGGCGGCATCCACCACACGGCGCTCGCCACCGACGACATCGAGGCGGCGCTCGCGACGGCGCGGGACGCCGGCGTCGAACTCGTCGACGACGAACCGCGAGACGGCGCGTGGGGCCACGACGTCGCCTTTCTCCACCCGAAAGACACGGGCGGGGCGCTAATCGAGTTCGTCGAACACTAACCCAGCAGGTCGGCGACCTCGGGCGCGACGGCGTCCGGGAGGTCGGCGGCGTCGAACCACGCGGCTTCGGCCACGTCGTCGCCGGGTTCGAGGGCGTCGTCGTCGGCCTCGCCCTCGAAGAACACCCAGAGTCCCGTGACGCCGTCGCCGCCCTCCACGAGCGCGAATCGCTGTTTGACGACGCGAACCACGTCCGAGAGCGAGGCGAGCACCCCCGCGTCGGCCTCGACGCGAGCGAGCGCGGTCTCACGGAGGCGTTCGCCGCGCTCGGTCGACCCGCCGGGGAGGTCCCAGACCGCCGGCGAGTGCTCGTAGCGCACGAGCAACACGCTCCCGTCGCGCTCGACGAGCACCCGAGCGCCGCCGAGATTCCCGGCCTCCGACGCGCGCAGGCAGTCCGTGAACGCCGCACGCGGGACGACCGTCTCCTCGGTGTGGACGTCGAAAGAGCCGTACTCCCGTTCGAGGCCCGCGAGTTGCCGACCGACGGGGTCGTCGATTCCTGCAGCGGACACACGGTCAGTGTCTTCGGGCATCGTTTTAGTTCATGTGGCCGTTCCGCACTCACTCGACGCCGAACGTGCCGGCTACGGCGCCGGGCCGAAACTCTCGACTTTCGCCGCCTCGGTGTCGAAGCCGGTGGCGGTCAGCGCGTCCAGCGCGTCCTCGCAGAACCCCGCGAACCCGTAGACGAACGGGACGCCGTCGGTGCGACCGGCGACCGACGCGACGGCGTCGGCGAGGTCGGCCGCGACGACGACCACGGTCACGCCCGTGTCCGCGAGCGCCGCGAGGCGGTCCTCGTGGACGGGTTCGTCGTCCTGGTAGACGAGCGTGACGTCGGCGCCCGCGTCGTGGGCGCGCTCCGCGATAGCGATGGCGGGCCCGACGCCGGGGCCGCCCGCGAGCAACACGACGCTGTCCTCGCCCTCGTAGTAGTCGTCGCCGAACGGCCCCTCGATGCGGACCTCGTCGCCGGGTTCTCGGTCCGCGAGCCACGGCCCGAGTGTCCCCTCGGGGTCGACGCCGACCGTCACCTCGAACGTCTCCGCGACGTCCGGCGACGACAGCGTGTAGTAGCGTCCCTCCTCCTCGCCCTCGAACTCGGCGAGCACTCGCACGAACTGTCCCGGTTCGGCGACGAATCCCGCGGGCGTCTCGAAGGTCACCGCGACGGTGTCCGGGCCGACGTCCCGAACCGACCGCACGGCGACGGCTGTCTCGTCCATACCGCGGCGTGGCCCCGCACGCACCTAATCGGTTCGCTTCCCGGACGAGCGCCGAGCACAACTTCCGGGGTTCACGCCTCGGACCGGCGCACCAACCGCGCGTTTGCCGGTGCGTGGTACTGGTAGACGCACGTCCAGTTGTACCACCGAGTGCGTCCGTTCGGTCGGTTTTCGCGCGAGGTACGCCTTCAGAAGCCTTTTTGCTGGCGGCCCGGCTACCCCGAGTCACATGCACGACGACCTGAACTGGGCCATCGGCGGCGAAGCCGGCGATGGAATCGCTTCGACCGGCAAAATCTTCGCGCAGGCGCTCTCGCGCGCCGGCCGGCACGTGTTCACCTCGAAGGACTTCGCGTCCCGCATCCGAGGTGGCTACACGGCCTACAAGGTCCGAACGTCCGTCGACCAGGTGGCGAGCGTGGTCGACCGCCTCGACATCCTCATCGCGCTCACCGAGCGCACTGTCGACGAGAACATCGACGAACTCCACGAGGACTCCGTCATCATCTACGACGGCGACCGCACGGAGTTCTCGGACTTCGAAGCGCCCGACGACACCACGGGGCTCGACGTCCCGCTGAAGGCACTCGCCGAGGACGCCGGCGGCGCCATCATGCGGAACATCGTCGCGCTCGGCGCCGTCTGCGAGGTCGCCGACTTCCCCATCGAGAACCTCGACGAGTCCCTCGAGAAGCGCTTCGGCGACAAGGGCGAGAAGATCGTCGAGAACAACAAGGAAGCCGCGCGCCTCGGCGCCGAGTACGTCGCCGACGAGTTCGACGACGTGGAGTTCTCCTACGAACTGGAGACCACGGACGAGGACTACGTCCTGCTGAACGGCGACGAAGCCATCGGCATGGGCGCCATCGCCGCCGGCTGCCGATTCTACGCCGGTTACCCCATCACGCCCGCGACGGACGTGATGGAGTACCTCACCGGTCGCATCGACCAGTTCGGCGGGCACGTCGTTCAGGCCGAGGACGAACTCTCCGCCATCAACCTCGCGCTCGGCGCCGCCCGCGCCGGCGCTCGCGCGATGACCGCGACGTCCGGTCCGGGCATCGACCTGATGGCCGAGACGTTCGGCCTCGTCGCCACCAGCGAGACGCCGCTGGTCATCACGAACGTGATGCGCTCGGGTCCCTCCACGGGGATGCCGACGAAACAGGAGCAGGGCGACCTGAACATGATGCTGTACGGCGGTCACGGCGAGATTCCGCGATTCGTGCTCGCACCGACCTCCGTCTCCGAGTGTTTCCACAAGACCGTCGAGGCGTTCAACCTCGCCGAGAAGTACCAGATTCCGGTCTACCTCACCGCCGACCTCTCGATGGCGGTCACCGAGCGCACGTACGAACCGGACGAGTTCGACATGGACGAGGTCGAAATCGACCGCGGGAAGGTCGTCGACGAGGACGAGATTTCCGCCTGGCAGAACGAAAAAGACCAGTTCAAGCCCCACGCCGTCACCGCCGACGGCGTCAGTCCGCGCGCGCTGCCGGGCACCGAGGGCGGCGTCCACATGAGTACGGGTCTGGAACACGACGAACTCGGGCGCCGCACCGAGGACACGGACGTGCGCGTCGAACAGGTCGACAAGCGCTACCGCAAGGTCGACACCGCTCGCGAACAGGAGGACTTCGACTACCGCGAGTTCGGTGACGCCGACGCCGACAACCTCGTCATCTCGTGGGGGTCCAACGAGGGGACACTCGTCGAAGCCCTCGACTACCTCGACGAGGACGACATCGACGTGCGCGTCATCTCCGTGCCGTACATCTTCCCGCGTCCCGACCTCACCGAGGACGTGCAGGCCGCCGACGAGGTGCTCGTCGTCGAAGCCAACGCCACGGGACAGTTCGCCGACGTCGTCGAACACGACGTGCTCGAACGCGTCGAGCGCGTGAACAAGTACGACGGCGTCGACTTCAAGGCGGACGAACTCGCCGCCGACATCAAGGAGGCCCTAGCATGAGCTCAGAGAACGTCCGATTCACCGACTTCAAGTCCGACAAGCAGCCGACGTGGTGTCCGGGTTGCGGCGACTTCGGCACCATGAACGGCATGATGAAAGCGCTCGCGGAGACCGGTAACTCGCCGGACGACACGTTCGTCGTCGCGGGTATCGGTTGCTCCGGGAAGATTGGCACGTACATGCGGTCGTACGCGCTCCACGGCGTCCACGGCCGCGCGCTCCCGGTGGGCACCGGCGTCAAACTCGCGAACCCCGACCTCGAAGTGATGGTCGCGGGCGGCGACGGCGACGGCTACTCCATCGGCGCGGGCCACTTCATCCACGCCGTCCGCCGGAACGTCGACGTGACGTACGTCGTCATGGACAACCGCATCTACGGCCTCACCAAGGGGCAGGCCTCGCCGACCAGCCGACCGGACTTCGAGACGTCCACCACGCCGGAAGGCCCGAAGCAGCCGCCCGTGAACCCGCTCGCGCTCGCGATGGCTGCCGGCGGCTCGTTCATCGCTCAGAGTTTCTCCTCGGACGCGATGCGCCACACGGAAATCGTCAAGGAAGCCGTCGAACACGACGGCTTCAGCCTCGTGAACACGTTCAGCCCGTGCGTGACGTTCAACGACGTGGACACGTACGACTACTTCCGCGACAGCCTCGTCGACCTCTCCGAGGAGGACGACTACGACCGCCACGACTACGACCAGGCGAAAGACGCCATCCTCAACGCCGACAAGGAGTACATGGGCGTGCTCTACCAGGACGAAAACTCCGTCCCGTACCACGAAGCCCACGGCGTCACCGAGAACATGGCCGAGATTCCGGACGGCGCACCCGACGGCGCCACCGACCTCGTCCGCGAGTTCTACTAGGCACTTTTTGCGCTGTGGGGTGCGCGCTGCGCGCGCGCCCCGCGGCAAAAACTTGCGGAAAAAGCGGCGTCGGACCTCCTACGTGGGTCCTCGCCGCCCGCGCCGGAGGCGCGGTGAACGGCGCGCTCTGCGCACCGATGCTTCGTACCGGTCAGCCGCTCCGCTCGCCGAGTGCAAAGGTAGAAGTCCCGCGGGTGGAAAGGACGTTTTACGATTGGTTCGCGAGGAGACAGAGAGTATGACAGATACGAACGTGGACGGCACGGACCGACTGGCGAAGATTCGGCGCTACCGGCGACTGATGTACGCCTCGATACTCGTCGGCGTCGCCGGCTTCATCGCCGGGGACGAACTCGGCTATCCGCTGGCGGGACTCGCCGTCTACTGGGCGGGCATCCTCTCGTTTTTCGGCATCTGGAAGGGGACGTCGGTGACGCTGTTCGACGAGCGGGACGCGGCCCTCGAACGCCGGGCGAGTCACGCGACAATCGGCGTCGTCGGCGTCATCGGCGTGCTCTCGTTCACGTCGCTGGTCGTAATCGGCGAGATGGCAACCGTCGAGGTTCCCGAACTCGTCTGGAACCTCTACCTCGGGTACTTCGCCCTGTTCGTGCTGTGGGGCGCCGTCTACACCGTCCTCAAGTACCGATGAAAAACAGCGTGCGCGAACGCCGCGACGACGCCGGGCTGAGTCAGGCCGACCTCGCGGCCGCGGTCGGCGTCACCCGTCAGACCATCAACGCCATCGAGCGCGACCGCTACGACCCGTCCATCGAGTTGGCGTTCAAACTCGCACGGCACTTCGACTGCCGCATCGAGGACCTCTTCGACCCGGATTTCGACGTCGAAGACGCCTGAAGCACCGATTTCCCCCGGATTTCGACTCACCGACAGATTTAGGTGAGAGTGTAAAGCACGCTTTACTGTAAAGCGTACTTTACCACCAGTGCGCTCGACACTCGACCATGACCCGAGCCTCTCCCGACCACGCGAGCGATTCCGCGAACCGCCGGCGACTCACGGAGGAGACCGATGACGACCGAGTGTAACGCCGACGCGCGAACGACGAACCCGATAGACGCCCGAATCGGTTCCCTGATGTCGGACGTATCGTCGTGGAGCGCGCTGTTCGTCGGCGCGCTCGCCGTCGCGCTCTCCCACGAAGTCGCCGAAGCGCTCCCGCTCTCGGAGTTCCACCGGGCTCTCGCACTGTTCCCGGTGACGCTCGCGCTCCTGTACGGACTGCTGTGGCTGGCCGTCGCTCTCGAGGGGAGGTCGCGATGACCGGACCCGCCATTCGCAGTGACGGCCTCACGAAACGCTACGGCGACGAGGTGGCGGTCGACGACCTCTCGCTATCGATTCCACGCGGCTCCGTCTACGGGTTCCTCGGGCCCAACGGCGCCGGGAAGACGACGACGATGCGGCTGCTGTGCTCGCTCACCGAACCGACCGCCGGCACCGCCGAAGTGGCGGGCGTCCCGACGACCGACCGCCGGCGACTCGTCGACCGCATCGGCTACCTGCCCGCCGACCCGCCGGTCTTCGACGAACTCACCGGCTGGGAGCAGTTGCGCCACGTCGCCCGCCTGCAGGGGCTGTCCGACGGCGACGCCGACGCTCGCATCGAGGAACTCCTCGACCGGTTCGACCTGCTCGGCGACGCCGACCGCCGCATCTCGTCGTACTCCACCGGGATGACGAAGAAAGTCGGCGTCGTCGGCGCGATGCTCCACGACCCCGAGGTCGTCCTGCTGGACGAACCGACGTCGGGACTGGACCCGCGGGCCGCCCGCACCGTCCGCGACACCGTCGCCGACCTCGCGGCTGGCGACACGACGGTCTTCCTCTCCACGCACATCCTCCCTGTCGTCGACGAACTCGCGGACACCGTCGGCGTCATCGACGACGGCCGCCTCGTCGCCGAGGGCGCGCCCGACGAACTGAAAGCGACCGCTCGCTCGGGCGGGAGCGACCTCGAAGCCGCCTTCATGGAGGTGACCGCGGATGACGACGCGCCGCTCCCGGACGCGTGAGGCGCTCCCCGACCCGCGCGTGGCCGTCGAACTCGCTCGCGTCGACGTGAAACGCGGCGTGCGGTGGGCGCTCGGGCAGGACTTCTGGCTCCTGTACGGCGCGCTGTCCGCGCTTGGCTTCGCTGTCATCGCGCTGTTCGCGTTCGACATCGGCCACGACGCCGGCGCCGCGCTCGCAAGCGGCGGGTCGGCGTGGTTCCTCGACGGCGGCGCCGCGACCGCGTGGAGCGTCGTCTGGCTGTTCTCCACGGCGATGCTGGCCTTCGACGCGTTCTCGACCAACGGCGACCTCGACAACGACGGCCACTACCTCACGCTGCGGCCGGCGTCGGACCTCGCCGGCGGGAAACTCGTCAGCGCCGCCGCGAAGTTCGGGCCGATGGTGGCCGTCCCCGTCGTCCCGTGTTACGCGGGCCTCGCACTCGCCGCCGGCACGGTCGCGCCGTTCGCCGGCGCCGCGACCGCGCTCGTCGTGACTATCCTCTCGGCGACCGCCGTCGGCTATCCGGTCGGACTGGCCGCCAAGACGCTGGTCCGCCGATCTTCCCTGCTCACGCGACTGAAACCGCTCCTCGGTGGCGCGCTCGTCGTCGCGTACTTCGGCGTGATGGCGACGGGCGAGTTCACCGACGTGGTGGCCGCGCTCCGGCCCGCGCTGCGAGCGCCGCCGCTCGGCTGGCTCGGCGCGCTCTCGCTGTCGACGACGGCGGGCGCCGGCGCCAGCCTGTCCGGTGCTGTGGGCGCGGTGGCCGTCGGCGTCGGCGCCACAGCGGTCGGGGCGGGGCTCACGGTTCCCGCGGCCCGGTTCGCGTGGACGACGGACCGCGCGCAGCCGACCGACGACGCCGACGACCCGGTTCGGCCACCGGACCACGCCGTCGACCGCGTGCTCGGCGCGCTCGCGCGCAGTCAGGCGACACGCGGCGTCGCCAGCACCGCGCTTCTCCGACTGTATCGGGCGCCCCTCCAGCTCGTATTCGTCGCGTTCCCGCTGATTGCGGTGTTCCCGCTGGCAGAGTTCGTGCTCGAATCCGGCACCGTCCCGTGGTACGTGCCGTGGGTGGTCGTCTGGTACGGCGCGTGGGCGGCCGGCGCGACCCTGCCGCTGAATCCGCTCGGCGACCAGGGCGCCGGCCTCCCGACGCTGCTGGCGTCGCGGGCGACCGGCAGGCAAGTCGTCCACGGGTACGTACTCGCCGCGACGCTGGTCGCTGCGCCGGTCACGACGGTCGCCGCCGCGGCGCTCGGCGCCGCCGCAGGCTACACCGCCCTCGAACTCGCGGGCGTCGTCGCCGGCGCGCTCGGCGCCACGGTCGTCGCCTGCGTGCTCGCGGCGGGCGTCGGGAGCCTCTTCCCTCGGTTCGAGGCGGTCGGCTTCTCCGGCTCCCGCGAGGCCGTCCCGCCGAGCAAGGTCGCGTACGGCGCGTTCTCCGCGTCACTGACGCTGACCGTCGCGTCGTTCGCCGTCGTCGCGAACGGCCTCGCGCGAGACCTCGCCGCCGTGCTCGTGTCGCGCGCGCTCCCCTTCGGGTGGTCCGTCGCGCCGGCCATCGTCCGTCCGGTCGCGTGGGGCGTGCTCCTCGTCGTCGCCGCGGCGACGCCGGCGGCGTACCGCCTCGCCCAGCGACGACTCGGCGGCTACCGGCTCGCGTGACGGATTCCGCCCTCTCGCGGGCGTCACGAACGTTCCCGCGTGTTTTTTATCTCCGACCCGACTTGCATGGAGTAACCATGGCTACGGCCGACCTCGTTCCCGCCGCCCGCAGTCGACGCGGCGCTCGTCCGTCGGCCACCGCGACCGACCACGCGGCCCGGACGCCGCGCGCGAGCCACATCCACGAGCCAATCTGCTATGTCTGACCACCACGACGTCGTCGTCGCCGGCGCCGGCCCGGCAGGAGCACAGTGCGCGCGAGACCTCGCAGAGCGAGGGTACGACGTTGTCGTCCTCGAAGCCGAACCCGAGGGCGACTTCCCTCGACAGTCGAACAAGTCCACCGCCGGGACGTTCGCGTCCGCGATGGGCGCGTTCGGGATTCCCGACGACGTGGTGATGCAGTACACCGACGACGTCGTCCTCGAATCCCCGAACGAGTACTTCGTCCAGCACCAGCCGGGCGCCGTCCTCGAGTTCGCGGACTTCAAGAACTGGCTCGTCGAGGAGGGCCGGGACGCCGGCGCGACGTACCGCTTCGAGGCCCGCGCGAACAACCCCATCACGGAGGGCGGCGAAATCGTCGGCGTGCAGTACGCCGGCGACGAGGAGGTGTACGCCGACATCGTCGTCGACGCCAGCGGTCCCGCCGCGCCGCTCGCGAAGAAACTCGGCGTGACTGACCTGAAACGCCACAATCAGGCCATCGGCATCGAGTGGGAGATGGAGGGCGTGGACGTGGCCCACGACGGCTACGCGGACCTCCACGACGCGATGATGCTGCGCCTCGACCACGACCTCGCGCCCGGCGGCTACTCGTGGATCTTCCACACCGGCGAGGACACCGCGAAGGTCGGCCTCTGTTACATCCAGAACGAGAGCTACCAGCAGTACGGCAAGGAGGGCATGAGCATCGACGGCTACCTCGACTACTGGATGGAGCGAGACCCCCGCCTCCAGAACGCCGAAAAACTCGACGGCAAGCAACACCGCGGCTCCGCGCACATCCAGATGCCGACCGGCCTCAGCACGGACAACTTCATGGCCATCGGCGACACCGTGCCGACGGTCGACCCGCTGTGGGGAGAAGGCATCCAGAAGTGCATGGAGTCCGGTCGGGTCGCCGCCATCACCGCGGACCGCTGTCTGATGGGGAGCGAGCGCGACACGTCCGCCGCGAACATGTCGATTTACGACAACCTCTGGCACGAGCGCGTCGCGCCGAACATGCGCACCCGGCTGACGATGACACAACTGCTCTACCTCGCGTCGAACGACCGCTACGACCGACTGATGGCGGACCTGAACGACGCGGGCGAGGACGTGTTGGAGGCCGCGAACGCGGGAAGTCGGCGCGCGCTCGCCAAGCTGTTCCACGCGAGCGACCTGCCGTTGCTCGCGCGGTTCGCGAAACAGCGCCTCGCGGAGTGACCGCGACGCCCGCTCGCCGGAGCCCAAACCCCTAACCGCGTCCCGTGCTTCTGGACGGGTATGTCACAGGACTCCCAGCGACGCACACCGCTCGCCGACGGCATGCCGATGTTCGGCCTCGGCACGTGGCAGAACGAGGACGCCGACCAGTGCGCCGAGAGCGTGCGGACGGCCGTCGACATGGGCTACCGGCACGTCGACACCGCACAGGCGTACCGGAACGAGGACGCCGTGGGGCGTGGCCTCGCGGACGCCGACGTGGACCGCGAGGACGTGTTCCTCGCGACGAAAGTGTGGACTGACAACCTCGCGCCCGCCGACGTCCACTCCTCGACGGCCGACAGCCTCGACCGCCTCGGCGTCGACTACGTCGACCTGCTGTACGTCCACTGGCCGGCCAACGAGTACCAGGCCGAGGAGACGCTGCCGGCGTTCGCCGAACTCAAAAGCGAGGGCGCAATCAAGCGCATCGGCGTGAGCAACTTCGAGCCGCGCCACCTCGACGAGGCCCGCGACGTGCTCGGGGAACTCCCGTTCGCGAACCAGGTGGAGTTCCACCCGCTCCTCCAGCAGACGGAACTCCGCGAGTACGCCGGGAACGAAGACATCGAACTGGTCGCGTACTCGCCGCTCGCCCGCGGGAAGGTGTTCGACGTGCCCGAGATTCAGGACGTCGCCGAGAAACACGACGCGAGCGAGGCACAGGTCAGTCTCGCGTGGGTCCGAGAGAAGGGCGTCACTGCCATCCCGAAGGCGACCAGCGAGGCCCACATCGCGGACAACTGGGCGAGTCTCGACCTCGAACTCGACGACGAGGACGTCGCGAAAATCGACGCCATCGACCGGACGGAACGACAGGTCGACCCGGACTTCGGCCCGTGGAACTGACGGCGTAGCGAACCGCGGTGGTGCGCTTCTCCGGGCGGTCTCACTCGGAATCGGCACGCTCGACCGTGATTTCGCGGAGCAGCGTCGACGCGCGAGCGAAGTGATGAGCAGGCTTTTCGGAATGCTGCCGGCCGAGCGGGGCCGAAAGTACCGCTGGCTGTGCGAACGGCGCTGCGTGCCGTGAGCAGAAGTGGTTCCCGCAGGGTGCGCCGTCAGGCGCAACCGAGGAAATCCGAGCGCGAAAACAGTCCGTTTACATGTAGCCGAGGTCGCGCAGGCGCTCCATCAGGTCTTCTTTGTCCTGGGCGCGGCCCGCGCGCTCGGTCGTGTTCTCGAGGTCCTGGAGCCACGCCGGCTCCTCGCTGGCTTTGTCGGTGGAGACTTCGCTGCCGAGGCTCCGGAAGCCCTTGAAGTACTTCGGGGAGACCGGGATGTCCTCGTGCGTGAGGTCGTTCGGGAGGTCGTCGAAGGACTGCGGGACGTAGCCGTCGTCCGGGAAGTCCTCGACGGTCTCGGGGACGACGTAGTACCAGAAGGCGTCCCAGACCGCGGCTTCGTCGAACTGGACGATGGGCTGGATGCGGTCGTGGGGGGGGTAGACGTCGGGGTCGTGGCGCGGACTGAAGAACGTCTCGTCGGCGCGGGCTTCCTGTTCGTCCCAGCGGATGCCCGAGAGGATGCCGTCGACGTCGTGCTCTTCGAGCGCGTTGTTGAGCGCGACGGTCTTCAGGAGGTGGTTGCCGACGTAGGTGTCCAGCAGGAACGGGAACGTGTCCTCCTCGTACTCGAGGAGGTCCCGGACGTGGTGCTGGTTCTGCTCGTTGAGGTCCTCGATGGGGATGTCGTCGCCGGGTTCGAGGCCGTTTTCGTCGACGTACTCGCCGATATCCGTGTTCTGTGCGTAGACGACGTCGAGGTCCCACTCCTCGGCCCACTTGTCGACGAAGTCGTGCAGGTCGTCGAAGTGCTGGTAGTGGTCGATGAAGATGGCGGGCGGGACTTCGAGGTCGAACTTCTCGGCGACCTCTTTGACAAAGTAGAGCGTGAGCGTCGAGTCCTTGCCACCGGTCCACATGATGGCGGGGTTCTCGTACTCTTCGAGGCCCTTGCGGGTGACCTCGATTGCTTTCTCGAGTTTGTCCTGGAGCGTCGGGTAGTCCTCGGGGGACTCGCCTTCGCCCGCGCTGTAGTCGACGTCGAGGTAGTCGGGGAACTCCTCGCTCATACCTCGGCGGTCGGTACGATTACTTATAGGCCTGTGGTTATCGGCTCACGGGCCCGGCGTCGGAGCGGCCTTCTGGAGAGCCGTCTCGGCGATGTTGCCGCCGTAGTCGGCGCTCCGGGACAGCGAGTCGACGACGAGGCCGAGGTGCTGTGCCTGGTGGGGGTCGAGGTCGTGGAGCAGGTCGTCGATGGTCCGCGTGTGTTCGTCGATGGCGCGGACGTCCGCGCGCGCGGCGTTCGCGAGTCGCGTGGCTTCGTCGGCGTCCTCCGCGAACAGCGCCTCCATCGCCGTCTCGATGATGTCGGCGGCGTCGGACTGGAGTTCCGCGAGCGCGTCGACGACCTCCGCCGGGACGTCGCTCTCTAGGTCTCGCGTGACGTTGCTGATTTTCGCTGCGTGGTCGGCGACGCGTTCGAGTTGCCGGGCGCTGGAATGGTAGTCGAAGGCCGTCTCGCGGCTGACGCCGATCTCCTGTGCTATCTTCGGGGAGCGAAGCGCGCCGCGGAAGATGCGGGAGACGACGTACCAGAGGCGGTCGACGTCGTCGTCGCGTTCGGTGACGTCGCGCGCGATGTCGGGGTCGCGGTCCCGCAGCGCCTCCAGTGCGTCACCGAGCATGGAGACGGAGATGAGGTGCATGCGCCGGACGGCGTTGTGGATGGAGAGCTCCGAGGAGTCCAGGAGGTCCTGGATGACGACGCGGTCGCCGGTCTCCTCGAGGACTTCGAGGCCGACGAGGCCCTGCGTGGCGTTCCGGATGACGCGGCGCTGGTCGGCCGTGATGCGGTCGCCTTCGAGCGCGAGCACGTCGAAGCCGCTGACGTACATCGTCATGACGGCGCGCATGAGTTCGTCGCCGGCCATCCCGGAGACGTCGAGTGTCCCCTCCTCGGTTTCGGCGTCGGCCACGGGCGTCAACAGAAGCGACCCGCTGTCGGGGTGGAAGCCGACCTCGTCGCCGGCCGCCACGTCGTGGTCTCGCGCCCAGTCTTTCGGAATCGAGACCGTGAACGTGGAACCGCCCGTAACTTGGACCTTCCTGCGTTCCATACCCGGCAGTTTGCGCCCACCACCATAAATCCAGCCATAGATATATACACGCTATGTTGACAGTCGATTCGGAGTTTTGAGGGGCTGTGGAGAGTAAATTCTCCGCCAATTTCGTGCGCCGTAGCGCGCTGCTCTGGGCATGATACAGGTTTCCAGCATAACTCTATATAGGCCTATTTACTGGTAATAGTAGGGTATTTATTGAAATGGAGCGGTTCTTACGGTGATGGCAGACCAGTCACCCCAACGTCGTTCCAGTCTCTCTCGGCGGAAACTATTGGGCGGTCTCAGTAGCGTCGGCGCGGCCGCAATCGCCGGCTGCACGCGCTCTACCGGCGGCGGGTCGAACGACGACGAGACGACTACGGAGAGCGAACTCACGGGCTCTGTCACCATCAAGGGGAGTTCGACGGTCTACCCCGTGTCGCTCGCGATGGCCGAGGAGTTCCAGAAGGCACACTCCAAGGCGAACGTCTCGGTCGACTCCACCGGGACCGGCGGTGGCTTCAAGAACCACTTCTGCACCGGGAACGCGGACATCAACGACGCGTCCCGCGAAATCAAGGAGACGGAAATCGAGCAGTGTTCCAGCAACGACATCGAACCGATCAAGTTCCAGATCGCGGGCGACGCGCTCACCGTCGCGGTGAACAACGACGCCGACTGGGTCGACTGTCTGACCTTCGACGAACTCACCCAAATCTGGGGGTCGGACGGCGCCCAGCGCTGGAGTGACGTGCGCTCGGAGTGGCCCGACAAACAGATCGACCTCTACGGTCCCGCCTCCACCTCCGGCACGTTCGACTGGTTCACGTCGAACGTCGTCGGCGAGGAGCGCGGCCACCGCAGCGACTACGAGGCCACCGAGAAGGACAACGTCATCGTGCAGGGCATCGAGGAGTCCAAGCACGCCATCGGCTACTTCGGGTACGCGTACTACCAGGAGAGTTCCGACCGCGTGAAGGCCGTCGAAGTCAAGCGCTCCGAGAGCGACACCTGTACCGCGCCGAGCCTCGACAACGCCAAGGACGGGAGTTACCCGCTCGCGCGCCCGCTGTACATCTACGTCGCGAAGGAGTCGCTGGCCAACCAGACCGTCAGCGAGTTCGTACGCTTCTACATCGAGCAGGCCGAGACCGACCTCGTGAAGGAAATCGGCTACGTACCGGAGAGCGAGTCCCAGCGCGACGAGAACCTCGACACGCTCGACGCCGCAATCGAGGACGTGCAGTAACCGGCACACGACTATGTACTGTGCCGCACTACTCACGAAACGGCGGACATTTACGGTTCGCCCGCGGGTGTCCGAGCAATGAGTGAGGAATCGACCACACCGGACTTCGCCGGCGGCGCTCGCGCCCGCTCCGCGAAAGAGCAGTCCATCAAGTGGACGCTGTTCGCGTGTGCGGCGCTGTCCGTACTCGTCACCGTCGGCATCGTCCTGACGCTGCTGTTCGACGCGCTGAGTTTCTTCCGCAGCGTCCCGCTGACGGAGTTCTTCCTGTCGACGACGTGGAGTCCGAGCATCGAGGAGACGTACGGCGTCCTGCCGCTGTTGGCCGGGACGCTCATCGTCACCGTCATCTCGGCGCTCATCGCGATTCCCGTCGGGACGGCGGCCGCCGTCTACCTGAGCGAGTACGCGAGCGACCGCGTGCGCTCGGTTCTCAAGCCCGGCCTCGAAATCCTCGCGGGCATCCCGACGGTCGTCTACGGCTACTTCGCGCTCGTCTACCTCACGCCGTTCCTCGACTGGGTCGGCCTCCCGGTCGGCGCGTTCTCCACGCTCAGCGCCTCCATCATGGTCGGCGTGATGATCATCCCGATGGTGTCGAGTCTCAGCGAGGACGCGATGAGTTCCGTGCCGGACTCGCTCCGGCAGGGCGCCTACGGCCTCGGCGCGACCAAGTACGAGGTGTCGACCGGCGTCGTCATTCCGGGTGCGGTCTCCGGCATCTTCTCGTCGTACATCCTCGCGCTCTCGCGGGCCATCGGCGAGACGATGATCGTCGCCGTCGCGATGGGGATGCGCGCGCGGATGCCGACCCCCGGAAACCTCGAGGCGGTCGTGTTCAAGTCCGGCGAGACGATGACCGTCGCGATGGTCGAACTCGTCGGCAGCGAAATCGCGGGCGGCACCGTCGCGTACAAGTCGCTGTTCGCAATCGGTCTCACGCTGTTCGTCGTCACGTTCGTCATGAATCTGCTCAGCAACTGGGTGGCGTCGCGGTACAGGGAGGAGTACCAATGAACGCGGAGGTGACGCACTGATGGCGACCGAATCCGGTCAGTCGTCGTGGTACGGCGAGGGCGAGGGCGTCAGCCAGTTCCGGAGCCGAGTCTTCCGGTTTGTCTGTCTCGGCGCGTCCCTGTTCGGTCTCGCGCTCGTCGGCGTCTTCCTCGTGAAGGTGTTCCTCGACGCGATTCGCCCGCTGTCGGCGGACGCCGGCTGGCACCTGACGTTCTTCCTGACGCTGGTCGCGCCGACCACCGGCCTGCTCGGTTACTACTGGCTGAACGACCGCGTCGCCGGCTGGAACGGCGTCGTCCTCGGGGCGATTCCGCTGTTCGGCCTCATCCTCGGCGCGGGACTCGTGCTCGTGTTCGTGCAGGTCTACTCGCTTTTGACGTGGTTCGGCGTCGCAATCGGGCTGGCGGCGACCGCCGCGGTCTTCTACGCACACCGCCGCTTCCGCCGGGAAGCGAGCGGCGAACGCAACGTCGTCACGGCGCTCGCGTTCCTCGCGGGCGTCGTCGGCGTCCCCTACACCGGACGCGGCTTCGAGGTGATGAGCCTCGCCGAACTCGCCAACTACTACCTCCCGGTGCTCCCATCGGACATCGCAATCGCCGTGCTCACGCTGGTCGTTCCGGCCGCGGCGTACGCGGGTAACTTCGTCCGCGAGCGCCACGAGAGTTCGCGCGCTGGCCTCGCCGCCGCCGGCGTCGTCGTCGCGGTGGCCGCCGGTGCGGTCGCGCTCGCACCGACCGTCGGCGTCCCGTCGTGGAACCTCGTCGTGCTCGCGCTCCCCGTGTTCGTGCCGACGCTCCTGTACGCCGAGTCGTTCTTCCGACTCGACGAACACCGGAGCGCGCTGGCGTTCCCGGTCGTCCTGTACGGCGGCGTGCTCGCCGGCGCGTTCGCCGTCCGCGCTCTCGACTACGCCGGCCCGAACTCGTGGCTCGACTGGCAGTTCCTCACCGGCCTGCCGTCTCGATTCCCCGAGCAAGCCGGCTTCTACCCCGCCATCGTCGGGTCCGTGATGATCATGCTGGTCATCATCGTCGGCGTCGCGCCGCTCGGCGTCGCCGCCGCAATCTACCTCGAAGAGTACGCCACCCACGAGGGAGCCCTCGGGGCGGTCGTGAAACTCATCGAGGTGAACATCGGGAACCTCGCGGGCGTCCCGTCGGTCGTCTACGGCCTGCTCGCGCTCGGCGTGTTCGTGAACACGCTCGGGATGCAACCCGGCATCGTCGTGCTCGGCGGCCTCGCGGTCGGCCTGCTCGTCCTCCCCATCGTCATCATCTCCTCGCAGGAGGCGATTCGCGCCGTGCCGGACTCGCTCCGGCAGGCGTCCTACGGCATGGGCGCGACGAAGTGGCAGACCGTCCGGAACGTCGTCCTGCCCGAGGCGCTGCCCGGCATCCTCACCGGTTCGATTCTCGCGTTCGGGCGCGCCATCGGCGAGACCGCACCGCTGCTGATGATCGGGGTCGCGGCCGCCATCTTCCGTGCGCCCGGCGGCTTCTTCGAGACGACGAGCGCGATGCCCCGGCAGGTGTTCGCGTGGTCGACGAAGCCGGCCGCGGAGTTCCGGTACGGCGTCCTCGCCGCGGGCGTCGTCACCCTGCTCGTGGTCCTGCTCGCGATGAACGCCGCCGCAATCGTCATTCGGAACAAATACCAGCGTAACTGACAATGTCACAGAACGAGATGAACACCACCGACGCCGACGAGGACGACGCGCTCGTGTCGCCCCAGCCCGGCGCCGTGGTCGACGACGACAGCACCGACACCGCGGGCCCCGAGACGACGCTCGTCGAAGCCCGCGACCTCGACGTGTTCTACGGCGAGGAGCAAGCACTCGACAGCGTCGACATCGAAATTCCCGAGAACCGCGTCACCGCGATGATCGGTCCCTCGGGGTGTGGGAAGTCGACGTTCCTCCGGTGTATCAACCGGATGAACGACCTCATCGACGTCGCGCGCGTCGAGGGCG
Source organism: Halobacterium litoreum (assembly GCF_021233415.1). NCBI lineage: Archaea > Methanobacteriati > Methanobacteriota > Halobacteria > Halobacteriales > Halobacteriaceae > Halobacterium > Halobacterium litoreum. Next base: position 1,910,049 of record NZ_CP089466.1, read on the forward strand.
ACCTCCTCTTCGAGGGGAAGAACGTCTACGACGACGACGTCGACCCGGTTGCGCTGCGCCGCCGCATCGGGATGGTGTTCCAGCAGCCCAACCCGTTCCCGAAGAGCATCTACGAGAACGTCGCGTACGGCCTGCGCGTCCAGGGCCGCACCGAGAACTTAGACGAGAAGGTCGAACAGGCGCTGAAGAACGCCGCGCTCTGGGACGAAGTCGAGGGCCGACTCGACGAGAGCGGGCTCGACCTCTCCGGCGGCCAGCAACAGCGCCTCTGTATCGCGCGCGCCATCGCCGTCGACCCCGACGTCATCCTGATGGACGAGCCGGCGAGCGCGCTCGACCCGGTCGCCACCAGCCAGATCGAGGACCTCATCGACGACCTCCGCGAGGAGTACACGGTCGTCATCGTCACGCACAACATGCAACAGGCCGCTCGCATCTCCGACAAGACGGCGGTGTTCCTCACCGGCGGTCGCCTCGTCGAGTTCGACGACACGGAGAAAATCTTCGAGAACCCCGAGAGCGACCGCGTCGAAGATTACATCACCGGGAAGTTCGGGTAACCAACTATGGCACGAGAGAGCTACCAAGAGAAACTCGAGACCCTCCAGGACGACGTCCTCTACATGAGCGAGGTCGTCACGGACCGACTCCGCCTCGCGCTGGAGTCGATGGAACAGAAAGACCACGACACCGCGTGGGACGTCATCGACGGTGACGACGAAATCAACCAACTGTACCTCGACCTCGAAGAGGACTGCATCGACCTGCTCGCGCTCCAGCAGCCGGTCGCGGGCGACCTCCGCCTCATCGCGTCGTCGTTCAAAATCATCACCGACCTCGAACGCATCGCCGACCTCGCGGTGAACCTCGCGGAGTACACGCTCGACGCCGACCGCGACATGTCCCCCGAGGTCGACGTGCAGGCCATCGGCAACACCACCATCGAGATGGTCGAGGACGCCATGGACGCGTACGCCGAGGAAGACATCGACGCCTGCTTCGCCGTCGCCGAGCGCGACGACGACCTCGACGACCGCTGCCGGCAGGCCTCCGACACGGTCATGCGCGACCTCATCGAGAAGGAAGTCGACGCCGACGCCGACGAAGCCGAAGTCGAAGCCATCATGCAGGACGTCTCCCGCCTCCTGCTCACCGTCCGCGACCTCGAACGCATCGGCGACCACGCCGTCAACATCTCCGCGCGCACCGTCTACATGGTCGAGAAAGACGACTCTCTCATCTACTAACGTACCTTTTTTGCGCTCGGGTTTCCTCGGCCGCGCCTCGCGGCGCGGCCTGCGGGAACCACTCCCGCAAAAAATCTACGCCGGGAGAGCAGCGCTCTCCCGAGCCCTGTCTCGCTTCGCTCGACAGGACGCCAAAAAAGGCCGCTCGCCGGAGGCGAGCGGCGAAACGCGCGGCGAAGCCGCGCGTATGCTACGCTCTACGACGTGGTTCCGGCTTCGTCACCGGAAAGAAACGACCGCTAGAAGGGGGACTGCACGCCGTCGTCGTCGGCCGACTCGGTCTCGACTTCCTCGGGGTCGGGCGCGTTCTCGGCGTCGAGTTCGTCCGCGAGTTCGCCGCGTTCGTCGAGTTCGCCGAGCACGTCGCTCCCGCCGACGAACTCGCCGTGGACGAACGTCTGGGGGATGGTCTCCCAGCCGCTGTGGTCGTCGAGGGCGTTCCGGAACTCGTCGATGCTCTGGAGCACGTCGACGGTGTGGACGTCCGGGCGGTGCTGGGTGACGAGGTCGATGGCGCGCTGGGAGAACCCGCACTGGGGCATCTGGGGGGTGCCCTTCATGAAGAGGACGACCTCGTTGTTCTCGATGGCGGTGGCGACGATGTCGTCGACTGCCTCCTGGTCCATCGAGGAGTCGAGGGGGTCGAAGGCCATACGTCTCGTAGGGCGACCGCGAGGAAATGCCTTGCGTCGTCAGTCGTCGGCGCCGACGCGGATGACCTGCAACAGCGACTCGACGGGCACGTCGTCCACGTCGCCGAGCCCCTGTTTGTCGACGAGGACGCCACAGGCGACCGGTTCGCCGCCGCTGTCGCGGACCGCGTCGACGGCCTCGTGCATCGTGGTGCCGGAGGTGACGGTGTCGTCTACGACGAAGCAGTCCCGGCCCTCGACCTGCGCGAAGTTCCGGGAGAAACTGCCGCCGAGGTCCTCCATGTCGCCTTCCTCCCACTGGTGTTTGGCGGGCGTGTACGTCGCGAGGTCGGTCTTCAGTTCGTTCGAGACGGCGGTGGCGAGCGGAACGCCGGCCTTCTCGACGCCGACGATGAGGTCGACGTCGTGGCTGTGGTCGCGGAGCGCGTCCGCGAGCGCGACGCCGACGGCGGAGAGTCGGGCACCGGCTTCGCCGATGTTGCTCCAGTCGACGTGGACGTCCTGCGGGCCGCCCTCGGGTTCGTCGTCGGTGCTGGTGGCGGTGGTGCCGGCGCGCTCGACGAGCCAACTCGCGGTCTCACGGGAGACGTTGAGTTCGTCCGCGATTTCGCCCCGCGAGAGGCCGCGGGCGGCGAGGTCCGCCGCGCTGTCGATGAGGTCGTCTACGTTCTTCATTGTGAGTCGAATTGCACCGCCGTCTTGATGGTCGTTTCGTCGTCGCGGAACGCTGCCTCGAAGTCGTCGAGGCCGTGGACGCCCGTCACCACGCCGTCGGTCAGCCAGTCGGGGAGGCCGGCGAGCGTGTCGATGGCCGCCTCGAAGTGGTCGACGCCGGAGTTGACGCTGCCGACGAGCGCCTTGTTCTCCAACACGAGTTCGCGGTGGATGTCGCTGCCCGCGACTTCGAACTCCCAGCCGGCCTCGGGGACGCCGAGGAGCGCGCCGACGCCGTTCGGCGCGAGCGCGTGGACGGTGTCGAAGGCGTGTTTCGCGTAGCCGGTGGCCTCGTAGACGAAGTCCATCGGTTCGTGGACGCCGGGAATCTCGGCGACCGGCGTCTCCCGAGAATCGACGTACGTCGCGCCGAGTTCCTCGATGACGTCGATTGTGGGGTCGGGCCGGTCGCGGCGACCCAGACAGTACGTGCGCTCGTAGTCGTCGAGCATCGCGAGCGTGAGCAGGCCGAGGCTGCCGTTCCCGAGGACGAGCGCAGACTCGGGTCGCCAGTCGAACGTGGACCGCGAGGCCTCGGCGAGTTCGATTGCCTTCTCGGTGATACTGATGGGTTCCACGAGGAAGCCCAGTTCGGCGAGGTCGTCGGGGAGCGGGACGAGGCAGTCGGCGGGGCTCGTGAAGTACTCGGCCATGAAACCGTCCGCGCCGTCGATGCCGCGCTCGACGTACTCGCCGGGCGGCGCCATGTCGGGTTCGCCGCGCTCGAAGTAGTCGGTGTGGCCGTCCTTCGGTCTGCGAACCGTCGGCACGACGACCTGTCCGCGTTCGAGGTCGGTGTCGTTCGGGTCTTCGACGACGCCGACGGCCTCGTGGCCGAGTACCATCGAGTCGGCGCCGTCGGGGAAGCCGCCGTGGCCGCCCGCGATGACCTCGTGGTCGGTGCCGTCCACGCCGACGCGGAGGGTGCGAACGAGGGCCTCGCCGGGCCCGGGGTCTGGTCGCGGTCGGTCGACGACCCGCGGCGTCGGGTCGTCGCGCGTGACGACGATTGCGTCCATACCTCTCTGTGGAACCCACACTGGCAAAAGATTTATTCTGTATCGAGTAAGTTTCCAACCCGGCGGTGGCCAGCGTGTCCCACGTGTCCATCCGGTTCTCCCGGCCACCCCACACACGATTCAAGTAGCCGCCGCGCCACTACGACGTATGCAGCGGTACGACCGGCTCTACGCGCTCTACGACGACTTCGACGCCGACACGCTCCGGGCCTACCAGGACTTCGTGGACCTCTTTCCCCCGGTGGACTCCCGGGTCGCCCTCGACTACTGGGAGTCCGCGAGCGACGAACTCGACGACCGCAAGGACGAGATTCGGTCGTCGTTCCCGGACGAACCCGCGTTCGCCGACGTCGCGGCGCGCGCCACCCGCGACCAGGCGTTCGCCGCGCTCGACCTCCACGCGAAGTACGAGCGCGGCGTGAACGTCCTCGTGTTGGACGTCGACGAGACGCTGCGGTCGGCGGGCGGCACGGACAACGAGATTCCCCGCGAGACCCTCCACCTGCTCACGGAGTTCCACGAGGCCGGCGTCCCCATCGTCATCTGCACTGGCCAGACCTTAGAGAACGTCAAGGGCTTCTTGAGCCAGGGGCTCGGCGACGAACTCGTCCACTCCGGGGACGTGTCCATCGTCTACGAGGCGGGCACGGGCGTGTTCACGCCCGGCCACGGCCCGGACACGAAACAACTGCTGTACGAGGACCTCGGGGAGGACGTGCGCGGCGTGTTCGACGACCTCCGGTCGAAGGTCCTGCCGGACGCCCCCGAGACGGTGCGCCGGGGCTGTCACCTGCAGGGCAACGAGTTCAACGTCACGCTGAAGCCGAACTTCGAGACGGGCAGCGAGCGCGCCCGCGAACTCATCGACGAGGCGCTCGTCTACGAACTCGACCTACTCGCCGACTGTCTGGACGCCCCCGAGCAAGCGGTGCGGGCGTACTACGCCGACGCCGACCCGGAAATCGCGGGCGTGCTCGAAGCCGCCGGGGAGACGCCGGACGCCGACGTGCCCGACGACCTCCGAGACGTGCTGGACCGCATCGACGTGGCGTACTACGAGGCCGACGCCGCCGAAATCGCGTCCCGCGAACTGAACAAGGTCGTGGGCGTTGAAGCCGCCTTCGACGTGCTGGGCGTGGCCGACCCGTTCGCGCTCGTGATGGGCGACTCGAAGAGCGACCTGCGCGTGATGGAGTGGGTCCACGGGGAGGGCGCGGGCATCGCGGCGGCGCCCGAGCACGCCTCCGAGCGCGTGCTCGAACACGTCCAGCAGACGGACGAACTGGTCTTCGACAGGGGCGCTGCCGACGAGATTCTCAGAACGGCGTGGGCGCTGAATCTGCTCGCAGAATAATCGAAGCGCGTCGCGTTCAGGCGAGGCGGAAGCGAACCGTGTCGCCGGCGTGGACGGTACTCGTCGCGGATAGCGGCTCTCCGTCCGGGGACTCGCGCACGACGACTGTGTCCGTGCGGAGTCGGGAGCCTTCGAGGACGCCCGCGCGGACCTGCGGGCCGAACTCTGCGGCGAGCGCGTTCACGACGTCCGCGACGGTCGCGTCCTCGGGGACGCCCACCCGAGCGCGGTGCGTGCCGGTGCGGGCGGCGAGCGTTCCAGTCAACTTCACCTCGACGTCCATGTCACTCCTTCTCTCTGCCGTGCGTAAAAAGTTTACTCACATTCGAAAGACCACTTGGACGAATCCCGTGGGCTTATGCTCGCGGCGGGCGAGGGCTCTCGCATGCCAGCGAACGCGCCCGCACCCGGCGACGACGACCCGCTCGGCGTCCACGGCGTCGTCCCGCCGACCGTCACGGCGTTCCACGAGGACGAATCGCTCGACGTCGAGACCACCGCCGACCACGCTCGGTTCGTCGTCGACCGCGGCGCCCACGGCGTCTTCCCGCTCGGGACGAACGGCGAGTTCCCCCTGCTCTCGGGCGACGAGCGCGACCGCGTCGTCGAAGCGGTCGTCGGGGAAGTCGGCGGCGACGTGCCGGTCATCGCGGGCGTCGGCGCGCCCTCGACCAGACAGACCGTCGCGCACGCCGAGCACGCCGAGTCCGTCGGCGCGGACGGCGTCGTCGTCGTCACGCCGTACTACTACCCCCTCGACCGCGAGGCCGCGGTCCGGCACTACGAGCGCGTCTGTGCGGCCGTCGACCTTCCGGTGTACGTCTACCACATCCCGTCGAAGACCGGGAACGAACTCTCGCTCGACGCGCTGGACGCCCTCGCCGAAATCGAGAACCTGGTAGGCCTGAAGGACTCCTCGAAGGACGTGCCGTGGCTCGGGCAGGCCATCGACGCCCACCCCGAGTTGACGTTTCTCGCGGGGTCGGACTCGCTGCTCGCGCCGGGCCTCGACCTCGGCTGCTCGGGGATGGTGTCGGCCGTCGCCAACGCGTTCCCGGAGCTCGTCGTCGACCTCTACGAGGCCTACGACGACGGCGACGTGGCCCGCGCGAAGGACATCCAGAGCACCGTCTACGATGTGCGCTCGGCGCTCAAACGCGGGCCGTATATGGCGGGCGTGAAGACGGCCCTCGACCTCCGAGGGTTCTACGCGGGACCGCTCCGGTCGCCGCTCCGCGGGATGGACGCCGAGGACCGCGCCGCCCTCGAAGCCGACCTCGCCGACCTCGACCTCCTCTAAACCATAGATTTACACCGAGCCGAGTGAACATCCAGCCATGACCAAGGACTACACCGACCTCCACGACCCGAACGCGGAGTACACGATGCGGGAGCTCTCCGCCGAGACGATGGGCGCGGACGGCGCGCGACCCGCGCCACGTGACCTCGAAATCACCGACGTCCAGACCACGATGGTCGACGGGAACTTCCCGTGGACGCTCGTGCGCGTCTACACCGACGCGGGCGTCGTCGGCACCGGCGAAGCCTACTGGGGCGCCGGCGTCCCCGAACTCATCGAGCGCATGAAGCCGTTCGTCGTCGGCGAGAACCCCCTCGACATCGACCGCCTGTTCGAGCACCTCGTCCAGAAGATGAGCGGCGAGGGCTCCGTCGAGGGCGTCACCGTCACCGCGATTTCGGGCATCGAGGTCGCGCTCCACGACCTCGCCGGGAAGGTGCTGGGCGTCCCCGCCTACCAGTTGCTCGGCGGGAAGTACCGCGACGAGGTGCGCGTCTACTGCGACTGCCACACCGAAGAAGAGGCCGACCCCGAGGCCTGCGCGGACGAGGCCGAGCGCGTGGTCGAGGAACTGGGGTACGACGCGCTCAAGTTCGACCTCGACGTGCCCTCCGGCCTGGAGAAGGACCGCGCGAACCGCCACCTGCGCCCGGGCGAGATTCGCCACAAGGCCGAAATCGTCGAGCAGGTCACCGAGCGCGTGAAGGACCGGGCGGACGTCGCCTTCGACTGTCACTGGACGTTCTCCGGCGGGTCGGCCAAGCGCCTCGCCAGCGAAATCGAGGAGTACGACGTGTGGTGGCTCGAAGACCCCGTGCCCCCGGAGAATCTGGAGGTACAGGAGGAGGTCACGAAGTCCACGACGACGCCCATCGCGGTGGGTGAGAACCGCTACCGCGTGACCGAGGAGCGCCGGCTCATCGAGAATCAGGCCGTCGACATCGTCGCGCCCGACCTCCCGAAAGTCGGCGGGATGCGGGAGACCCGGAAGGTCGCGGACGTGGCGAACCAGTACTACGTCCCGGTGGCGATGCACAACGTCTCCAGTCCGGTGGCGACGATGGCGAGCGCGCAGGTCGGCGCGGCCATCCCGAACTCGCTGGCGGTCGAGTACCACTCCTACGAACTCGACTGGTGGTCGGACCTCGTGGAGGAGGACGTCATCGAGGACGGCTACATCGAGATTCCCGAGAAGCCGGGCCTCGGCGTAACGCTGGACATGGACGCCGTCGAGGCGCACATGGTCGACGGTGAAACGCTCTTCGACGAAGCGTAGCGCGCACGCTGGCGTCCACGAACAGAACGGTTTTTAGTGGCGTGTTGCGTGGCGGCGTGTATGCGCGTGGCGTTCGTCTCGGAGACGACCGCCCACCACGCCGACGGCGACGACGTGGCTCGCTTGCAGTTGCTCGCTGACTTGCTCGCGGAGCGAGGGCACGACGTTCACGTCTGCTGTGCGCAGTGGTGGGAGGGCCAACCAGACACCTTCGAGTACGAGGACGTGACCTATCACGCGGTCACCGAGGAGCGCGGCCAGCGGTGGTTCTCGCCGAAGGCGGCCGCGCTCGTGCGCCGCCTCGAACCCGACGTGGTTCACGCGACGAGTCGGACGCCCGGACACGTGTACGGCGCTCGCTGGGGTGGGCTGCTGGCGGGGGCGCCCGTGGTCTGTGACTGGTACGACCCACACGACGCGAGCGACGGCCTCCGGGGGCGGGCGTACCGGTACGCCGCCCGGAAGCCGAGTTCGGTCGTGGCGCCGTCCCGCACCGTGAAGACGAGCGTGCGGGAGTGCGGCGGGAACGGCGAGGACGTGCGAGTCGTGCCGACGGGCATCGACATGGACCAGATTCGGCGCGCGGTGCCGGGCGAGGGCGCTGACATCGTCGCGAGCCGCCGCCTCGACGGGGACGCGAACATCGAGTCGCTGTTCCTCGCGCTCGCGGAGTTCCGCGAGTACGACTGGAACTGCACCATCGTCGGCGACGGCCCCGAGCGCGAGGGGTACGAGCGGCAGGCCCGCGACCTGCGCATCGACGACCGCATCGAGTTCGTCGGCGACTGCTCGGTCGAGGAGCGCGTGGAGATTTTCAAGAACGCGCACGTCTACGTCCACACCGCCGAGAAGACGTCGTTCGCGCTCGACCTGCTGCGGGCGCTGGCCTGCGGCTGTGTCGGCATCGTAGAGTACCACGCCGAGTCGAGCGCCCACGAACTCGTGGAGACCTACGAGCGGGGCTTCCGCGCGACCAACGACGAGGAAATCGTGGAGTGTCTGATTGCGGCGGGCGACCTCGAACGGAAGGCCGTCGACGAGTCGTTCGCGGAGTACGACCACGACCGGTTCGTGGAGGACTACCTCGACGCCTACCGGGACGCTCAGGACGACGCGGGCTTGCTCTGACTACGCGAGCCAGTAGTACCGCCACGTCCCGCCCGCGTCGCTCTCCACGAGTTCGCTTTCCACTACCTCGAAGCCCGCGTCCGCGAGCGCCGCCTCCGTCTCTTCCTCTCCGAGGATGCTCCAGCGCATCGTCGCGCCGCTGTCCAGCCAGTCGTCGTTCTCGCCCTCCCAGTTCTCGGTGCCGGCCGCCACGACCGCGACGCCGCCGTCCCGGAGGACGCGCCGGAACTCCCGGTAGACGGCGGCGTGTTCGTCGGTCGGCACGTGGATAATCGAGTGGAGCGCGGTCACGGCGTCGAACGTGTCGTCGGCGTACGGGAGCCGTGACATGTCGCCCTGCGCGAGCGCGGCGTCGGGCGCGCGCTCGGCCGCGAGGTCGAGTTGCGCGCGGGACACGTCGAGGCCGACCGCGTCGAAGCGGTCGCCGAGTGGCCCGAGCACGCCGCGGCCGCCGCCGCAGCCGGCGTCGAGCAGGCGGCTTCCCTCGGGGACCGACGCGAGCGCGTCGACGAGCGTGTCCGGAAGTTCGCTGTCGTCGCGGACGGCGTCGTAGTCGGCGGCGAGCGCGTCGTAACCCCGGCGCACCGCCGTTCTGAGGTTGGTGTCGTCAGTCGTCACGGTCGCCCTCTCGCGTGCGTTCGGCGACGCGCACCGCCGCGGCGTTCTCCGCGACGTCGTGGACGCGCACGATATCGGCGCCGCGGTCGGCGGCGATGGCGGACGCCGCGGCCGTCGCGTACCCGCCGTCGTCCGGGTAGCGGTCCACGGCGTCGAACATCGACTTGTGACTGTGGCCGATCAGAACCGGACAGCCGAGCGCGTGGAACTCGTCGGTGCGGTCGAGGAGTTCGAAACTCTCGCCCGCGTCCTTCCCGAAGCCGAGGCCGGGGTCGACGATGATTTTCTCCCGGGGCAGGCCGGCTTTCTCGGCGAGCAGGACGCGCTCGGTGAGTTCGGCGAGCACGTCGCCGACCACGTCGTCGTAGTGGGTCTCGGTGCTCGGGTCCACCGGGGCGTCGATGGAGTGCATCACGACCAGCGGCGCGCCGTGTTCGGCGGCGACGAACCGCATCTCGGGGTCTTCGAGCCCCGTCACGTCGTTGAGGATGTCGGCGCCGGCTTCGAGCGCGCGCCGCCCGACTTCGGCCTTCCGGGTGTCCACGGAGACGAGCGCGTCGAGGTCCGCGATGCGCTCTATCACGGGGACGACGCGATCGATTTCGTCCGCGACGGAGACGGGGTCGGCGCCGGGACGCGTGGACTCCCCGCCCACGTCGATGACGTCCGCGCCCGCATCGACCATCGCCTCGGCGCGCGCGACGGCGTCCTCGACTGCCTCGTACTCGCCGCCGTCGTGGAAACTGTCCGGCGTGACGTTCAGGATGCCCATCACGGCGGTGCCGTCCTCCCACGGGTAGCCGTGGGTCTCCGGGTCGGTCTGGATGCCCAGCGTCTCGCGCAGGTCGTCCGCGAACACGGAGAGGCCGTAGGGCTGGCCGTCGAGTTTCTCGCAGAGGCGCTTGAACTGCGCGAGCGTCCCCATCAACACGGCGTCCAGCGTCCCCCGCGGCTGGGAGTTCAGTCCCGACAACGAGCACTCGCCACCGAGGCTCAGCATCTCTTCTTTGAGGTACTGCGCTTGGCGCTTCTGGACGCGCGTCTGCACGACGCGGTGGACGCCCTTCCCGCGCATCCGCCAGACGCCGGGCGGCGTGACGTGCGCGCCCTCCAGCGTCTCGCGGGCCTCCTCGATGTCCCGCACCTGCTTCGTGACGTTCGTTCGCGTCCAGCGCGCGCGGGCCTCCGCGACCGTGAACAGCGACCCCGTGACGAGCACGAAGTCGTCCTCGTCGGCGGCGTCCAGCGCCGCTTCGACGGCCGCCTCGACGGAGCGCTTGACCGTGGTGTCGTCCGCGCCGGCGTCCTCGAACACCGTCGCCAGCACGTCGGCGTCCTCGGAGCGCTCGGAGTCGGGTTCGCAGACCCACGCGCGGTCCGGCGTCGGGAGCGCCGCCGCCATCCCGCGGTGGTCCTTGTCGTGCATCGCGCCGAACACGCAGAGCAATCGGTCGTAGTCGAACTCGCCGATGGTCTCGGCGAGCGCCTCGCACGCGCCGGTGTTGTGCGCGCCGTCGAGTACGGTCACCGGGTCGGCGCCCATCACCTCGAAGCGCCCCGGCCAGTACGCCTTCCGGAAGCCGCGAGCGAGCGTGGCCTCGTCCACGTCCGCGACCTGTCGCGCGAGCGCCGCCGCGACGCCCGCGTTCTCGGCCTGATACGAGCCGAGCAGCGGAATCTTCGCGTCCACCGACCAGTCCGCGCCGGCGAGCGAGACGGCGGCCTCGGTGTGGTTCGTGCGGCCCTCGTAGGCCACGCGCACGTCGCCGTCCGCGCCGACAGTCAGCACGTCGCCGGCCTGCTCGCGAACCGCGTCCAGCGCCTCGCCCGTCGTCGCCGTCACGAGCGGCGCGTCAGCGGGCGCGACGTGAGCCTTGTCTCGGGCGATTTCGGCAATCGTGTCGCCGAGCACGCCCGTGTGTTCGAGGGTGACCGACGTGACCGCGCTCGCCGCCGGGTCCACGACGCTCGTCGCGTCGAGTTTCCCGCCGATGCCGACTTCGAGGACGGCCACGTCCACGTCCTCGCGCCCGAACTGCCAGAGCGCCATCGCGGTCACGACCTCGAAGAACGTCGGCGCGTCCCCGTTCGCCGCGCGCTCGTTCACGCGCGGTCGCACGGCCTCTACGAACTCCGTCAGCGCCGCCTTCGACATCTGCCGGTCGTTCACGGTGACGCGCTCGCGCACGTCGTCGAAGTGCGGGGACGTGTACAGCCCCACGTCCAACCCCGCCTCGCGGAGCGCGGACGCCGTCAGCCGGGCGGTGCTGCCCTTCCCGTTCGACCCCGCGACCTGCACGTACGTCGGGCCCTCGTGGGGGTCGCCGAGCGCCGACAGGAGGTCCGCCGTCGAGTCCGTCCCGGGCTTCGGGCGGTACCGACGGAGGTCGAGGAGGAAGTTCGCCGCCTCGTCGTATCGCATAGTCGAACCGAGCGTAGCGGCCCGCATTAGGCTGTCGGACGCGGTGCCGGGGGGCCGTCGAGCGCGCCGCCGCCACGAACCACGAGAACCTGGCACACGGCATCACGAACCGTCAAACGGCTGTTTTACTCATCCGAACCCACTTCTACCGAGGTCGTTCTACGAGGGGGTATGGACCGACGACGGTTCCTCGCGTCCGTCTCCGCGTCCGTGCCGCTCGCGCTCGCGGGCTGCATGGGCGGACAGGACGACGGCGACGAGTCCTCCACCACGACCGACGAACCGACCGACACCACCGAATCGACCGACACGACGACCACGGACGACGGCCCGCTGGCGTTCGGCGACGAGGTCAGCCTCTCCGGCGACCGCGCGCTGTCCGTCGAGAACGCGGACTCGACCGCGTTCGTCGTCTCCGCCGACGGCAGCGGCCGCACCGTCCACTCCGGGAACACCACCCGGTACACGCTCGTCACGTTCCAGGTCGACGCCATCGACGACTACGAGACGTTCGTCGGCGAGAACGTCACGCTCACCGTCAACGACCAGACGTACGACAGCCCGGTCTTCCCGCTCGGCGGCGGCTTCAACCAGTTCACCGCCGCGTACCCCGTCCCGAACGACGTGACGCCGTACACCGCCTCGGTCGACCTCGACACCGGCGACACCACGGCGACCTGGGAGTTCTCCGCGCGCGACGTCGAAACCATCACGCAGGACGTCGAGTACAGCGTCACCGACGTCGCCGCGCCCGACGCCGTCGCGAGCGAGGGGAGTTTCTCCGTCGACGTCACCGTCGACAACGCCGGCGACGCCATGACGTTCGTCACGAAAGTCCTCGGCACCGCGGGCGCACCCACGCGCACCTCCTTCGATATCGCCGCCGGCACCGAGAAGACAGTCACCGTCGACGCCACCGCGCCCGCCGCCGGCGACGCCAGCGAGTTCGAGATGGAACTCGACTGGGGCGCCGACGCCGCGACGCGCACCATCGCCTTCGAGTAGCCCGGATACCTCAAACGGCCGTTTGTCCTTACCGCGTTTATTTGATACTACGAACACTCACACCGAGTGGAGCGCGCCCGACCACCCGCTGACGCGACGGCCAAAGACGCTGTCATTCACTTCTGCGCTCCGGCCTCCACTTCGATTCCTACGCCCTCGACAGACGCCTCGCGGCCTTTAGACTCTCCTTCGCTGGCGCTCAGTCGTGTCTAAAGCACCGCGTCGCTCACACGCTCGCGCCGCGAGCTTCCGGCACTCCTTCACTTCGCTCAGTCGTGTCTAAAGCACCGATGCCCGGTGAACACCATCGCCATCCCGTGCTCGTCGGCGGCGTCAATGACCTTGTCGTCGTTCTTCGACCCGCCGGGCTGGACGATTGCCTCGACGCCGGCGTCGGCGGCCTCCTCGACGGCGTCCGGGAACGGGAAGAAGGCGTCCGAGGCCATCACGGCGCCGTCGGCGTCCTTCCCCTCGGCGTCGCGTTCGGCCTTCGTCGCCGCGATTTCCACGGCGTCCACGCGAGAGACCTGCCCGACGCCGAGACCCACGGTTTCGGTGCCGTCCGCGAACAGGATGCCGTTGGACTTCACGTGCTTGAGGACGCGCCACGCGAACAGCATGGTCTCGATTTCCTCCTCGGTCGGGTCGCGCTCGGTGACGACTTCGAAGTCCTCGGTGCTCGGCGCCCAGAGGTCCCGTTCCTGCACGAGGCGCCCGCCGACGAGCGCCTTCTCGGTCTGGAGTTCGGTCGGTTCGCCGAGTTCACCGACAGACAGGATGCGCAGGTTCGACTTCTCGCGGAGCGCGTCGAGCGCGGCGTCCGTGTAGCCGGGCGCGACGACGACTTCCTTGAACGAGTCCGCGACGCGCTCGGCCGTCTCCGCGTCGCAGACTCGGTTCAGCGCGACGATGCCGCCGAACGCGGACTTGGCGTCGGTGGCGAGCGCGTCCGAGTACGCGTCGGCGAGCGTGTCGGCGGTCGCACAGCCCGCGGGGTTGGTGTGCTTGATGACGGCGGCCGCCGGGTCGTCGAACTCCTTGACGAGGTTCAGCGCGGCGTCGGCGTCGTTGTAGTTGTTGTACGAGAGCGCCTTCGCGCCCTCGTTCAGTTGGTCGGCGTGGACGACGCTCGCCTCCTCGCAGGTGTCGTCGCGGTAGACGGCGGCGTCCTGATGGGGGTTCTCGCCGTACCGGAGCGAGTCCGCGCGGTCGGCGCTCGCGAGGCGGCGCGCCGGGAAGTCGCCGCCGTCGTCGGCGTCGACGGTGACGCCGTCCGCGCTCGCGTCGAGGTCGCCGTTCGCGAACCACCGAATCGCGCGCGGGTACGCCTCGAACTCGGCGTCGTACAGCACGCGCTCTTTCAGGTCGGCCCGGTCGTCGTCGGCGTACACGGGCACCGGCTCCTGTGTCACGATGGGGCCGGCGTCCACGTCCTCGTCGCGAACCGCGCCGTCGTCGCCGACGGCGTCCGTGACGACGTGGACGGTACAGCCCGTGACGGAGACGTTCGCGTCGAGGACTTGCTCGTGGGCGTCCATCCCCGGGAACGCGGGGAGGAGACTCGGGTGGACGTTCAGCGTGAGCGGCACCGAGTCGAGGAACGTCTCGGAGAGCACGCGCATGTAGCCGTCGAGGCAGACGAAGTCCACGTCGTAGTCCGCGAGCGCCTCGACGACGCGCTTCTCGTGGTCGCGGCGGCTCTCGTCCTCGCCCTGCTCGACGACCTCCGTGGGAATGTCGCGGTCCTCGGCGGCGTCGAGGACGGGCGCATCGGCGTGGTTCGACAGCACGACGGCGAGGTCGGCGCCGCCCGGTTCGAGGTCGTCCACGTGCAGGAGGTTCCGGCCGCGGTTGCTGGCGAGCCCAGCGATGCGAGTCATGTTTCGAAGACGGACCGCGACCCGCAAAGTGGTTGCGGTTCCGAACCGGTGGGTATACACGAACGAGTATAGAAACCCGCGCACTTGCCGATTCTATCGCACTTTGTATGCACGAGCGTGGCCCGAATCGACCGGCAGGCTTTTGCCCCGAGCGCCGCCACTCGTCCCCATGACCGACGAGAGCCCGCTATACGCCGTCACGCCCCTCGACGGCCGGTACGCCGGTCGAACCTCTCCGCTGGCCGCGTACGCGAGCGAAGCCGCGCTGATGCGCGCTCGCGTGCAGGTCGAAGTGGAGTACCTGCTCGCGCTCGCCGACCTCGACACCGTCCCGCTGGAACTCACCGACGACGAGACCGAGCGTCTGCGGGCCGCCTACGAGGCCTTCGAGGCCGACGACGCCGACCTCGTGAAGCGCATCGAGACCGAGGGCGCCCGCGGTTACGACGCCACCAACCACGACGTAAAGGCCGTCGAGTACTTCGTGCGGGAGGCCGCGCCGGAGCGCGCGCACTCGTGGATTCACTTCGGCCTGACGAGCGAGGACGTGAACAACCTCGCGCACCGCCTGCTCGCCAAGCCCGCCGTCACGGACGTGCTCGTGCCGGAACTGCGCGCGCGCCGCGACGAACTCGTGGAGTTCGCCCACGACTACGCCGACCTGCCGATGCTCGCGCGCACCCACGGCCAGCCCGCGACGCCGACGACGTTCGGGAAGGAGATGGCCGTCTACGCCGCCCGCCTCGGGCGCGCCATCGCTCGCGTCGAGGACGCCGCCGAGTCGCTCTCCGGGAAGCTCGCGGGCGCGTCGGGCACGTGGGCCGCCCACCACGCCGCCTTCCCGGACGTGGACTGGCGCACGTTCTCCGAGGAGTTCGTGCAGTCCCTCGAACTGGAGTACGTCGAACCGACGACGCAGGTCAACCCCTGTGACGACCTCGCGGCGCTGTTCGACGCGCTCCGCGGCGCGAACAACGTCTGCCGAGACCTCTCCCTGGACGTGTGGCTGTACGTCTCCCAGCGCTACCTCGGGCAGGACGCCGCGAAGACCGAGACCGGGTCGTCGACGATGCCCCACAAGGTCAACCCCATCGACTTCGAGAACAGCGAGGGCAACCTCTCGAAGGCGAACGCGGACTTGGAGTTCCTCTCGGAGTACCTCACCACGAGTCGCCTCCAGCGGGACCTCTCGGACTCGACGGTCAAGCGCAACATCGGCGGCGCACTGGCGTACTGCCTGCTCGCGTACACGAAACTCGGCGACGGTCTCGGGAAGGTCGTGCCCAACGAGGCCGTGATGCGCGAGGACCTGCGCGCGAACCCCGAAATCATCGGCGAAGCCGTCCAGACGATTCTCCGGCGCGAGGGCCACGACGACGCCTACGAGCGCGTGAAAGCCCTCACGCGGGGCGAACGCGTCTCGCTGGAGGACTTCCACGAACTGTTCGCGTCGATGGACCTCCCCGAGGACGTGCGCGACGAACTGCTCGCGCTCACGCCCGAGTCCTACACCGGCCTCGGCGCCGACATCGCGCGGGACGCCTGACCGTCCCCTGAAGGCTTTTACCGGACCGCGCCGCACGTCCGACCATGCAGGACGAAGGCTGCCCGAAATGTGGTCACGACGAGGTGGACGTGGGGAGCATCTCCACGACCGGCTCGGGGCTCTCCAAGATGTTCGACATCCAGACGAACAACTTCCAGACGGTGACCTGCACCTCCTGCGGGTACACCGAACTGTACGCGGACGTGGACTCGCGGGGCGCCGACCTCGCGGACATCTTCTTCGGCTAGAGTTATCGGGTCGCGGACCGTTTTCCCGGTGTGACTCGGCGCACCCCCGCGCTCGCGCTCGCCACCGTCGGCGCCGCCGCCGTCGTCGCCGCGCCGACCCCGGAGGGACTGACGCCGGCGGGCGTCGGCGCGCTCGCGACCGGGTGGTTCGCCGCCGTCTGCTGGGTGACGGGCGCGCTCCCGCTCTCGATTACCGCGCTCCTCGTCCCCGTCTGGCTGGTGGCCCTCGGCGTCTACCCCCGCGTCGACCCGGCGTTCTCGGGGTTCGCCGACCCCGTCGTCGCGCTCTTCCTCGCCACCTTTCTGCTGGCCGCGGCGCTCCAGTCGGTCGGCCTCGACCGCCGGGTGGCGCTCCGCCTCGTCGCCGCCGTCGGCACCGCGCCGCGCCGCCTCGTCCTCGGCCTGATGGTGGCCGCCGCCGCGCTCTCGATGGTCGTCTCGAACACCGCGACGGCGGCGATGCTGATGCCCGTCGCGGCGGGGGTCGTGCGCGCCGTCCGGCCGGACGCACCCGCGGACTCGAACCTCCACGTCGCCGCGCTCCTGGGCACCGCGTACGGCGCGAGCGTCGGCGGCATCGGGACGCTCGTCGGCACGCCCGCGAACGCCATCGTCGCCACCCAGATAGAACAGGGCTTGGGCGTCGAGGTGTCGTTCCTCGACTGGATGACCGTCGGCGTCCCCGTCGTCGTCGCCTCCCTCCCCATCGTCTGGGTGGTGTTGCTCCGTCTCTACCCGCCCGAGACCGGCGAGCGCACGGTCGACGACGCCCCCGACCTGCTCGCCGACTTCGACCCGCTCACCGGGATGCAACGCCGGGTCGGCGCGGTGTTCCTCGCCACCGCGACGCTCTGGGTGGTCGGCGGCCTCGACTTTTTGTTCCGGTGGCTGCCCGCGAGCGTCCACGCGCGCCTGTTCGGCGGCGGCGCGGCGGACGGGGTGCTGTCCTTCGCCGTCGTCGGCGTCCTCGGCGTCGTCGCGCTCGTGCTCGCCGGCGCGATAGACGAGGACGACGTGCGCGGCATCGACTGGCCGACCCTGCTGTTGTTCGGCGGCGGCCTCTCGCTCGCGGACGCGCTCACCGACACCGGCGCGACGACGTGGCTCGCGCGCACCCTGCTCGACCCCGTGGTCAGCGCGCCGATTCTCGCCGCCGTCGCCGCCGTCGTCGCGCTCACCGTCCTGCTCTCCGAACTCGCGTCGAACACCGCGACGGCCGCCATCCTCGCGCCCGTCCTCGTCGAACTCGGGCGCGCCGAGGGCACCGGCGTCACGCTCGCGGTGGCGTGTGCCGTCGCTGCGAGTTTCGGCTTCGCGCTCCCCGTCGCCACGCCCCCGAACGCAATCGCGTACGGCACCGGGGCGGTCACGCGCTCCCAGATGCTGCGCGCCGGCGTCGCCCTCGACGTGCTGATGGGAATCGCGGCGTCCCTGCTCGTCATCGTCGTCGCGCCCCTCCTGCTCTAGGCGACGCCGCGCAGGAGTTCGCCGACGGCGAACGCGACGCCCGCCGCGAGCATCCCGACGACGAACATCTCGACGCCCGCGAACCACCACCGGCGCTCGGTGACGAGACTCCGGCCCGCACCCACGACGAAGAACGCGACGCCCGCCGCCGCCACCGAAACCGGGAACGACGCCGCCATCCCGAGGACGTACGGCAGCAGGGGCGTCCACCCGGCGACGACGAACGCGAGGAACGTCACGAACGCGGTGACCGCCGGCGGCTTCCCGCCGTCGTCGCCGGCTTCGCCCTCGGCGCGCTGGTAGTCGAGTTCCGAGCGCCGCGAGAGGTAGTTGCTCATCCCCATCGAGAAGCCGTCCGCGAAGAGGTTCGCGACGCCGAGGATGACGACGACGCGGGGTTCCAGCACCGCGCCCGCCGCGCCCGCGACAACCGCGAACGTCGTCACGATGCCGTCGTTCGCGCCGTAGACGACCTCGGCGAGGTACTCGCCGCTCGGCCGGCGCCCGTCGATGGCCTCTGTCAACATACCACGAACTGTCGCCCGCGAGCGAGAAAAACCTACACCAGCGAGTCGAGCGCGTCGGTCGCGATTTCCGCGGCGCGTTCCACGTCCGACCGGCGCACGTACTCGCGTTGGGCGTGCGCGACCGGCCCCTCGTCGTCGGCCAATACGCCCGGCCCGAAGACGACCGTCGGCGCGTCTTCGGCGAAGTAAGACGCCTCGGTCGCAGCGCCGAACGGTCGGGAGTCGCCCGCGCCGGCGTCGCGGAGCGCGCGCACGACGTCCGCGTCGTCGGGCGTGTCGAACGCTTCGAGGAACGGCGTGTCGCGCTCGACGGGGGTCACCTCGACGCCCACGTCGGCGGGCACCGCGTCGCGGACGTGGCTCTCGAAGGCCGCGAAGAACGACGCCTGCGTCTCGGGCGGAACGGTTCGCCGGTCGACGACGATGTCGCAGTCGTCGGGCACGCGGTTCGCGGCGTCCCCGCCCCGAATCCGCGTCGGCGTGAGCGTCGGCGGCCCGAGTTCCGGGTGGCGTTCGGGCCCGTGCTCGGCGTCGAACCCGCGAATCGCGGCGAGCGCCTGCTCAGCGGCGGCGACGGCGTTCACGCCCGAGGTGGGGTCGGCGGCGTGCGCCCCGACGCCGGACAGCGAGACGGTCGCCTGGAAGCGGCCGCGGGCGCTCGTACACGCCGCGAGGTCGGTGGGCTCGCCGACGACGTAGGCGTCCGCGTCGAGGGAGAGCGCCGCCGCGCCCGCCGACTCGGTCTCCTCGTCCGGCGTAATCGCGAGCGTCACTCGGCCCTCAGTGGGTTCGACCGCGAGGAACGCCGCGAGGAGCGCGGCCAGCGGCCCCTTCGCGTCGCACGCCCCCCGCCCCCGAACCACGTCGCCGTCCCGCGAGTACTCGACGTGTGGCGGCACGGTGTCGATGTGCGTGTTCAGGACGACGTGCGGTCGCCCCTCGCCCCGGGACGCGAGGACGTTGCCGGCGTCGTCCACCTCGGGCGGGTGGCCGTGCTCGCGCAGGGTGTCGACGAGCAACGCGCGCATCTCGGTCACGTCCTCGTGGGAGGGCGTGCGGACGGCGCGCTCGTGGAACGCGAGGGGGTCGAACTCAGGCATCGACGCGTCGGACGGGCTCCGCTTCGGCTTCGCCCTCGCCCTCGTGTTCGGTCGGGCCGCGGAGCGTCGCGCGTCCCCCGGACAGGTCGACGTGGAGTTCGCCGCCCGGCGGCCGTACTGACACCTGCTCGCCGCAGCGTCCCTCGCGGTGCGCGACGGCGGCGATGGCGACGGCGCCCGTGCCACAGGACTGGGTCTCCCCCTCGACGCCGCGCTCGAACGTGCGCTGGCGGAAGCCGTCCTCGCCGTCGGGCGACGCGAACGTGACGTTCGCGCCGTCTGGGAACGCCTCGTGGTGGCGGATGTCGGGGGCGTCGGCGTCGATGTCCACGTCGTCGACGTCGTCGACGAAGACGACCGCGTGCGGGACGCCCGTGTTCACGGCCGTCACCTCGTAGCCCGCGAGTTCGTCGCGCTCCATCGGGTCGTCGCTGACGACCGGGACGGCGCCGGGGTCGAATTCGGGAGCGCCCATCTCCACGGTCACCGTCTCGCCGTCCACGTCGGCGCGCCGCGTGCCCGCCTGCGTGTCCAGCATCACGGCGTCGGCGCCGGTCTGCTCGGCGACCCAGCGGGCGGCACAGCGCGCGCCGTTCCCGCACATGTCCGCCGTCGAGCCGTCGGGCTGGACGAGTGTCATCACCGCGCGGGGCGGCGTGTACCGCGTTTCGAGCGCGAGGAAGAGCACGCCGTCCACGCCGAGGCGCGCGCAGACGGCCTGCGCGAACGCGCCGCGGTCGGGGACGTGGTTGGTCGCGTCGACGATTGCGAAGTCGTTGCCGGTGCCGTGGTATCGGTCGTAGGGAATCATCGTTCTGGTGCAGTCAGGGAGTCGAAGCCGTCGCGCTCGCGGGCGAGAGAGTCCTCGCCGCCGTCGAGTGCGACGACCGCCGGTCGCTGTCGGGAGTTGTACTGGAAGGACATCTCGACGCCGTACGCGCCCGCGTTCCCGACGGCGAGCAGGTCGCCGCGTTCGGGCGCGGGGAGGCGTCGGTCTTCGGCGAGCACGTCGGTGCTCTCGCAGATTGGGCCCACCACGTCCACCGCGTCGGTGTCGCGGTCGGCGGCGTCCGGCGCGAGCGACCGGACCTCGTGGTGGGCGCCGTAGAGTGCGGGCCGGAGGAGCGTCGTCATGCCAGCGTCGACGCCCGCGAGCGTCGCGCCGTCGGTCGGCTTCACCGTGTTCACTTCGGTCAGCAGGACGCCCGCGTCGGCCACGAAGTAGCGTCCCGGTTCGAGCACGAGGTCGGCGTCCACGTCGGCCAGCGCGGTCCGGGTGGCGTCGGCGACCGAACCGAGGTCGAGCGGTTCCTCGTCGGGGCGGTAGGGGACGCCGAACCCGCCGCCGGCGTCCACGAACTCTAGGTCCGCGGGCGCGTTCCGTGCGACCGCGGCGAGGCGTTCGACGACTTCGCGGTGGGCGGCCACGTCGTCGTCGGTGAGCATCCCGCTTCCGACGTGGGCGTGGACGCCGACCACGTCGAACCCCCGGTCTACGGCGTCCCCGATGACGGCCGCGGCCTCGTCGTGGGGGACGCCGAACTTCGCATCCGCGCCGGTCGCCACGGCCTCGCTGTGGCCGGCACCGACGCCCGGGTGGACACGGACGGCGAGTCGTCCCGCGAATCCGCGCTCGGCGAGTCGGTCGACGGTGTCGCGCGCGCCGACCACGAACGTCGCGTCGGGCGCCGCGTCGAGCACGTAGTCGAGGTCGCGGGCCGGCGGATTGACCGCCGTGTAGTGAATCTCGCTCGGTTCGAAGCCGGCGTCGAGCGCGCGGTACACCTCGCCGGCAGACGCGCACTCCGCGCCGGCGCCCGCCTCGCGGAGCGCCCGGAGGACGGCTCGCCCGGCGTTGGCCTTCACGGCGTAGTGGATGCGGGCGTCGGGGAACGCCGCCGCGACGCGCTCGTAGTTCTCCCGCACGCGGTCGAGGTCCTGGACGTACAGCGGCGTGCCGTACTCCGCGGCGAGGTCCCGCAGGTCGCCGGGCGACCAGTCCGCCAGCCGACGAACCGCGGGGTTCCGGGTCACGACCGCAGTACCTCCTCGCGCTGGGTGGCGTCGAGCGTCTCGGCTTCGAGGTCCATCGCCACCACCGCGGGCTTGTACGCGCCGCCGTCGAACAGGTCGTGGTCGCCCACCGAGGACTCCACGAATCGGGTGAAGGCGCGGCGCTCCGGCGGCAGTTCGCCGTACAGAATTTCCTCCTCGACGAGGTCGTAGACCGGAATTCGGGGCGTCAGGAGGGTGTTCTCGCCGACGACCGAGTTCTCGCCGACGACGAACCCCGACGTGACCCGGCAGCCGGCACCCAGCGACACGCCGTCTTCCACGACGACGGGCGCGTCCTCCACGGGTTCGAGGACGCCGCCAATCAGGGTGTTCGCGCCGAGTTTCACGTCCGCGCCGATTTGCGCACAGGAGCCGACGGTGTCACAGGAGTCCACGAGCGTGCCGTCCCCGACGTAGGCGCCGACGTTCACGAACGCGGGCGACATCACGATGCAGTCGTCGCCGAGGTGCGACCCGCGCCGGAGGGTCGTGCCGTCGGGCGTGTTCCGCGTGCCGCGTTCGAGCAGGTCGGCGGTGTCCCGGAGCGGGAGCACGTCGTGGTACGCCACGTCGCCGTACTCGCGGCGCTCCGTCTCGCGGAGCGCGAAGTTCAGGAGGACGCCGCGCTTCACCCACTCGACGGCCTCCCAGTCGCCGTCCCGCTTCTCTGCGGCCCGAATCTCGCCGGCTTCGAGCGCGTCGAGGAACGCGTCGAGGCTGTCGGCGTCGCCCGCCGTCGCGGTGTCGGCCGACAGGTCGCCCGCCTCGTGGCGCGCCCACAGGTCGCGAATCTCGCGTTCGAGGGTCATACTGCCGCCGACACCTCCGAGAACCGGTAGAAGCCGGCGGGCTGGTCGGCGAGCCACCCCGCCGCGTCCAGCGCGCCCGCCGCGAACACGTCCCGCGAGCCCGCACGGTGGGTCAGTTCGAGGACTTCGCCGTTCCCCGCGAGCAGGGCCTCGTGCTCGCCCGTGACACTTCCGGCTCGCCGCGCGTGGACGCCGATTTCGCCCTCTTCTCGGGGCTGGTCGCCGACGCGTCCGTGGACGCGCTCCGAGTCGCCACGCGTCTCGTCGATTCGTTCGAGGACGAGATTCGCGGTGCCGCTCGGGGCGTCGCGCTTCCCGCTGTGGTGGGTCTCGGTGACCTCCACGTCGTACTCGGGGAGCGCTCCGACGGCGGCCTCGACGGCGTCGAGCAGGGCCTGCACGCCCCGTGAGAAGTTCGCGCCGAGCATGACGGGCGTCTCCTCGCCGGCCGCCCGCAGCGAGACGCGCTGGTCGTCGGCGAACCCAGTGGTGCCGACGACGATTGGGACGCCGGCGTCTGCGCAGGCCGCGGCGTACTCGACGCTCGCCTCGGGCGCGGTGAAGTCCACGACTGCGTCGGGTTCGTGTTCCGAGAGGAGGCTCTCGAAGTCGCTCGCGTCGGCGAACTCGTCCTCGGCTCGGGTCGTCGCGAACGCGATTTCGTCGCCGCGCTCCGCGGCGACCGAACGGACGGTTCGACCCATCCGTCCGTCGGCGCCGGTGACGGCGACTCTCATGCGGTCACCTCGCGTTCCGGGAGCGCGTCCAGCGCGCGCTCCAGTCGCTCGCGGGTCGCGTCGGTCGCGTCCGACAGCGGCGACCGATAGTTCGCGGGCCCCTGCCCGCTGAGTTCCTGTGCGGCCTTCACCGGAATCGGGTTCGTCTCCGCGAACAGCGCGCGGTTCAGGTCCGCGAGTTCGTGGTGGCGCTCGCGGGCTGTCTCGTCGTCTCCCTCCAGAGCCGCCCACACGAGGTCGCTCACGCGCTCGGGTTCGACGTTCGCGGTGACGCTGATTGCGCCCCGGCCGCCGACCGAGAGAATCGGGAGCGTCAGGCCGTCGTCGCCCGAGAGCACCGAAAACTCCTCGTCGCGGGTGCGCTCGATTACCTCGCTGACGCGGCCCACGTCGCCGCTCGCGGCCTTGTATCCCACGACGTTCTCGTGGCTGGCGAGCGAGACGGCGGTGTCCACGGCGATGTTGCGCCCGGTCCGCGACGGCACGTTGTAGACGATTTGGGGCGCGTCGACGCGGTCGGCAATCTCCCGGTAGTGAGCCTCCATCCCCGCGGGCTCGGGCTTGTTGTAGTACGGAGAGATGAGGAGCAGGGCGTCCGCGCCGGCGTCCACGGAGCGCGCCGCGAGGCCGACCGCCTCGTGGGTGGAGTTGCTGCCCGCGCCGGCGATAATCGGCACGTCGTCGCCGGCCGCGTCGGCGACCGCTTCGACGACCTCGACGTGTTCGTCGTGGGTGAGCGTCGCGCTCTCGCCGGTCGTCCCCACGGGGACGAGGCCGTCCACGCCGCGGTCCACGAGGCGGCGCGCGTCGTCGCGGAGTCGGTCGAAATCGATACTGCCGTCGGCTGTCAGCGGCGTCGTCATCGCGGGGTAGACGCCGTCGATTGGTGTACTGAGTTGCATGGTGTGTCGGGAAACGCTGGTCGGCGAACAGTGCCTGCCACGAGAACCCGGCACGGGGGCGCTACGCCCGCGGCGAGTCTATCGAGTGGGTGTACGGCGTTTGCGTTTCCCGAAGAAGGAGGTGGCACTCCCGGAGACCGCTGTCGCGTCGGCGGGAGCGCCAGTCATACTCCTTTCTGTGGCGGCCACCAGTAAAGGCCTGTCGCCGCGGACAACGTCTGCCGGAGCCGCGTTCGCCGTCCCGCCATCGGGGGTTTTTTGGCGTCTCTGACCCGACTACTGGTGAATGCTGGTCCTCGGCGACGCCCACGCCACGACGCCCGACCGACGCCGCGCCCTCTTCGCCGCGTACCGCGCCGCGGACGCCGACGTGGCGCTCCAAGCCGGAGACCTGATGTACTACGACCTCCCGTACCCGACCTACTTCATCGGCGGGAACAACGAGGACTTCGACGTCATCGACGCGCTCCGACACGGTCGCGTCCGGAGCGACGACGTGGCCAACGCGACGCTCCTCCACAGCACCGTCGAAGACGTCCAGGGACTTCGGGTCGCGGGCCTCTCGGGGAACTACGCGCCGACCCAGTTCGAGAAGCCGCGCGCGATGCTCCACGGCGACCGGCGGCGGCACTTCGTGCGCGACGACGTCGAACGCGCGAAAGCGCTCTCGGACGTGGACGTGTTCCTCGCGCACGAAGCCCCTCACGGCCTCCCCGTCACCGAGGAGTACGAGGTCGGCTGCCAGTACATCGACGAGATTCTGGACGCCCTCGACCCGGACCTCTGTCTGGTCGGCCACCACCACGAACACGCCGAGAGCACGTACGGCGACACGCGCGTCGTCGGCCTCGAACCAACGTGGAAGTCGTACTACGAACTCGACCCCGAGACGCTCGCGGTCACGCGACGCGACACGCCGTCGGCCTGACGGCGGGGCGCGTACTTTCATTACGGGTGAACCCGGACACCGAGGTATGCCGCCGATTCACGCCGGGCAACGCGTCGCGGTTCTCGCCGACGCGCAGAATCTCTATCACTCCGCCCAGAGCGTCTACTCCCAGAACATCGACTACTCGTCGCTCCTCGAGAAGGCCGTCCAGGGCCGCGAACTCACGCGCGCCATCGCGTACGTCATCCGCGCGCAGGCAGAAGACGAGGACACGTTCTTCGACGCGCTCCACGACATCGGCTTCGAGACGAAGATAAAGGACATCAAGACGTTCGGCGACGGGTCGAAGAAGGCCGACTGGGACGTCGGGATGAGTCTCGACGCCGTCGCGCTCGCCGACCACGTCGATACGGTCGTACTCTGCACGGGCGACGGCGACTTCTCCCGGCTCTGTCACCACCTCCGCCACGAGGGCGTACGCGTGGAAGTGATGGCGTTCGGCGCGTCCGCGGCCGACGAACTCATCGAAGCCGCGGACTCGTTTGTCGACCTCAGCGACCGAGAAGAGACGTTCCTGCTCTAAACCATCCGGCCGTCGGTGCCCGTACTCCCCATCAGGAGCGAGCCGACCGCCAGCCCGGTCGTCGCGACGCCCGCGATGCCGAGCAGCGTCGTCGTCGCCGTCGGGTCCAGCCCCGAGAAGAACAGCAGCGCCGAGCTCACCACGAGCAGGACGCCCGCTACGCCGATTTTCGTCGTGTCGTTCATGGACGGCCGTTACACCTGGGGTCACATAAGCGCATCCACTTTCCCACGACCGTCCACTTCGCCGACCCGAAGCGGCTTTACGCGCTGACTGCCGACGGCGAGGCATGCAGGACGCGGACCTCGCGGCGCTCCGAACGGTCGCCGACTACCAGTTCGGCGCCGGAGCGAGCGCGGCGCTGTTCCCCGAGGACGCCGACTTCCGAATCCAGCGCTCGAGCACCGGACGCCCACAGCAGGTCGCTCGCGGCGACGGCGAACGCCTCGTCTCCGTGGGCCTCGACGGCCGCCTGACCCTCGGCACCGCAGGCGGCCAGCGTCTCGCCGACGGCCTCGACTACCCGAGCGCTCGCGTCGTCGTCGGCGACGACAGCGAACCGTTCGTGCGCGACGGCAAGAACGTCTTCGCGAAGTTCGTACAGGACGTGGACGCCGACGTCCGCGCCGGTGACGAGGTCGCAATCGTCCACGAGGACGGCCATCTCCTCGCCGTCGGGCGCGCCGAACTCGACGCGCAGGCGATGCGCGACTTCGATACGGGGATGGCGGTGATGGTGCGGGACGGCGTCGAAGCCGAATAATGCAGAACACCGTCGAAGCCGAGTAACGCCCACATAGCGCCCCTCGCGTCCGGTCGCGCTGCTCGGGTTCGCCATCCTTTTCTTGTCGCACCGCGAGCGTTCGCGTATGTTTGGAGGCGGCGGCATGAATCCGCGGAAGATGAAGCAGATGATGGAACAGATGGGCATCGACGTCGACGAACTCGACGCCACGGAGGTCGTCATCAAGCAGGGCGACGGCACCGAACTGGTGTTCTCCGACCCGGACGTCACGAAGATGGACGCCCGCGGGCAGGAGACCTACCAGATTATCGGCGAGCCGAGCGAGCGCGAGAGCGCGGCGGCGGCCGTCGAGGGCGGCGAGGAGAGCGAGAGCGATGACGGCGGGATTCCCGAGGGCGACGTGGAAATCGTGGCCCAGCGCACGGGCGCGAGCGAGGACGAAGCGCGGGAGGCGCTGGCGGACACCGACGGCGACCTCGCGGCGGCCATCGAGCGACTGGAGTGATGTTGCTCGTTCGGGGCGACCGCGAGTTCCTCGTCGCCCCCGGAGAGGAGTTACACACCGACCTCGGCGTCGTGGAGGCGCCCGAGGACCCCGAACCCGGGCAGGTCGTGGAGACGCACCTCGGGGAGCCGTTCACGGTGCGGAAACTCCGCGGCCCGGACCTGTTCAACCACTTCGAGCGCACCGGCGCGCCGATGATGCCCAAGGACATCGGGCTCATCGTCGGCCACACGGGCGCGTGTCGCGAGGACCGCGTGCTCGACGCCGGAACGGGGACGGGCGTGCTCGCGGCGTACCTCGGCCGCCTCGGCGCGAGCGTGGTGACCTACGAGCAGAAGTCGGAGTTCGCCGAGGTCGCACGCGAGAACATGGAACTCGCGGAAGTCGCGGACAGCGTCGAGGTCCGGGCGGGCGACGTGACCGAGGACCTCGACTCCCTCGGCGAGTTCGACCTGCTGACGCTGGACACGCAGGACGCTCCGGACGTGGTCGCGCGCGCCGACGACCTGCTCGTCTCCGGCGGCTACGTCGCGGTGTACTCGCCGTTCGTGGAGAACGCCCGCGACGCCGCGCAGGCCGCCCGCGACGCCGGCCTCGCGAACGTCGAGTCGATGGAGACCATCCAGCGCGAGATGGACTTCGACGACCGCGGCAGCAGGCCGTCGACGGCGGGCGTCGGGCACACCGGCTACCTGCTGTTCGCGCGGAAGCCGTAGCTGTCCGGCGGTTACTTCCGGGGGACGGCTCGCCGCCTCGCTGCTGTGACCGTCCCACTCCGTGTCAGTTCACGGGTGCGGTTGGTCGCGTGCTCGTATTTGAACGTTCGCGGCGAGTGTGCAGTTATGAGGGAGCATCCGCGAGCGGAGCGAGCGGTTCACTGCCGGAGCGGGGCGGAGCCCCGCGGAGGCAGGTATTTTTTAGCGTAGATTTTTGCGCCGAGAGGTGCCCGCAGCGACCAGCGGGAGCGAGGACACCCGAGGCGGAAAAAGGTACGTCTTAGTTGTCGTCTTCGCGCCAGCGGTGTTCGCACTCCGTGCAGATGAAGAACCGCGTCTCGGACTCGTCGGCGGACCGAATCTGTTGCATGTACCAGTGGGCTTCGTCGTTCTCGCACTTCGGGCAGACGACTTCCGTGGTCGGGAGGCCCTTGTCCTGGGCGTCGCTCACGTCGACGATTTCGGTGTCTTCCTGGCCTTCGGTGACGACGTAGGAGGCGTCGGGGTCTTTCGGCTGTTTGTTCCCGCAACTCCCGCAGACCCAGAGTTCGTCTTCGGCCTTCATCATCGAACCGCACTCGTCGCAGAATTCCATGCCCTGCAGTTGCTCGCCGCGGCAGTTAAACGCCCTGTTTCACCCCTCTCCCTCGGACTGGCCGGGTTCGCCGACGGCCTCCGTGGGGAGCAGAGAGAACACTTCGGATTCGAGGTCGTCGCGGCTCACGAAGACGTCCTCGTTCGACCGGTCGAGGACGTCGACGAATCGCTCCTCGCCGTCCGCGTACAGGAGGACGACGTCCGACAGTTCGGTGCTGGCGTCCGCGTGGGTCGCCGGGTAACTCAGCGCGTCGAGTTCGGCGGCGAGCTCGTTCAGTTTGACCTCGCGTGTCATGCCGAGACGTACCACGCCGACGTCCCTAACTGTTTCCCGGACGGTTCCGCCGCGCCCAGAACCGTCAAGCCGCGGGCCGCCGTCCGTCCGGGCGATGGGCATCCTCGACACCGACCGCCGCGTGCTCGCGCTCGCGATGGCGCGGATGGCCGACGCGCTCGGGAACTCCTTTCTCATCGTCGTCCTCCCCGCCTACATCGGCGCGGAGGGCCGGGTCGCCGTCGAGTCGTTCACCGGCCCGCTCGCCGTCGCCGGCGTCGACCTGCTGACGGTCACGCCCGCGCTGCTCGTCGGGCTCGTGCTCTCCATGTTCGGCTTCCTGAACAGCTTCCTCCAGCCGTTCACCGGCCGGCTCTCCGACCGCGCGGGCGTCCGCAAGCCGTTCATCCTCGGCGGCCTCGTCCTGCTCGCCGTCGCCTCGGCGGCCTACTCGGTCGTCTCCGACTACCGGCTCGTGTTGGTGTTGCGCGCGCTCCAGGGCATCGGCGCGGCGCTCACCGTCCCCGCGACCGTCGCGCTCGTGAACGAACTCGGCACCACCGACACCCGCGGCAGCAACTTCGGCGTGTTCAACACGTTCCGCCTCATCGGGTTCGGGTTCGGCCCCATCGTCGCCGGGGTCGTCCTCACGCAGTTCGGGTTCGACGCCGCGTTCGCCGTCGCCGTCGTCGGCGCGCTCACCAGTTTCGCGCTCGTCGAAGTGCTCGTCGACGAACCCGACAGGCAGGCCGCCGACGCGGCCGACGACCTCTCTGTCGCCGTGCGCGGCGACCGCGGCCTGCTCGACCCCGTGTTCGCGCTCGGCGTCGCCACCGTCTGCATGGGCATCTGCATCGCGATGTTCGCGACGCTGGAGGCCACCATCAACGAACGCCTCCAGCAGTCCTCCGTGCTGTTCGGCCTGCAGTTCGGCGCGGTGACGCTCGCGAACGTCCTCCTGCAGGTGCCGGTCGGGAACGCCAGCGACACGTACGGCCGCCGCCCGTTCATCGTCGCCGGGTTCGTGTTGCTCGTGCCGTCGACGCTCGCGCAGGGGTACGCGCCCACGCCGCTGACGATGACGCTCGCGCGGTTCGTGCAGGGCGTCGCCGTCGCCGCCGTGTTCGCGCCGTCGCTCGCGGTCGCCGGCGACCTCGCCCGCGAGGGTGAGTCCGGCAGCACGCTCTCCGTGCTCACGATGGGGTTCGGCCTCGGCACCGCCATCGGCCCGCTCGCCTCCGGGTTCCTCGTTCGGTACGGGTTCGCCGTGCCGTTCGCCGTCGGCAGCGCGCTCGCGGCGCTCGCGCTGGTCGTCGTCTACACGCAGGTGCGGGAGACCGTCGAGAACGCGGCGCCGCTGCGGCCGACGCCCGGCGACTGACTACTCGAAGTCCGGGTCGCGGTCCTCGACGAACGCTCGCATCCCCTCGCGCTGGTCGTGGCTCCCGAACAGCCCCGCCCACGTCCGGCGCTCGAAGGCCAGGCCGCCCGCGAGCGTGGTCTCGTGGCTCTGATTCAGGGCCTCCTTCGCGGCGCGCATCGCGGTCGCCGGCTGCGCCGCGAGTTCGGCAGCGAGGTCCTGGACGTGGTCGTCGAGTTCGTCGTGTGCGACGACCTCGCCGACGAGTCCCTCCTCGTGGGCGTCGGTCGCGTCGAGGCGGTCGCCGAAGAAGACGAGGCGGCGCGCCGTCTCGTCGTCCACGAGGCGCGGGAGGCGCTGGGTCGCGCCCCACCCGGGGATGATGCCGAGGTCGATTTCGGTCTGGCCGAGGAGCGCGCGCTCGGAGGCGACGCGGAGGTCGCAGGCGAGCGCCATCTCCATCCCGCCGCCGAACGCGTAGCCGTTGATGGCCGCGATGGCGGGAGCCGGGAACTGTTCGATGGCGTTGGCCACGTCGTGCCCGAGGTCGGCGTACGCCTGGGCTTCGGCGGTATCCATCTCCGACATCGCGGCGATGTCGGCGCCCGCGATGAACGCCTTCTCGCCGGCGCCCGTCAGGACGAGCGCGCGCGCGTCGGCGTCCTCGGCCTCCGCGAGCGCGTCCCGGAGCGCTCCGAGCGTGTCCACGTTCAGCGCGTTCAGCGCGTCCGGGCGGTCGATGGTCACGGTCGCGACGCCGTCGGTCACGTCCAGTCGAACGGTGTCTGCCATGTGCGAGGGCACGGCGACCGGCGGCATAAGGCCCCCGGGTACGGTGCCTTCGCAAACCCGAAATACCGTCCCGCTGAACGAACTGGTATGACCCTCTCCGAGGAGGACCGCGAGCGGCTGGCGGACGTGGTGGAACTCCAGCCGACGAAAAACAGCGACCTGCAGGACCGCTGGGGCATGGAAAGCGGGAGCGACGTCCACCAGTACCTCGAGGACACCCTGCGGGACTACTACTACCGGGACGAGAACAGCATGATTCGCGCGACGACGGAGGCCGCCGCACTCGTCGGCGAAGCGCCCGAGGACGGCGAGGCGCCCGCCGTCCACATGTCCGACACCGAGCGGAAGGTGTTCGCGGTCCTCGCCGGGCCCGACGAGCGCGCCGAGAGCGTCGTCTCCGTGCTCCACGCCGTCCGGGACGAATACTCGGACGCCGCCGACCTCGAATCCGGGGACGTGCGGCGCGCGCTCCAGACGCTCAAGCGCAAGGGCGTCGTGGAGGTCGAACACCGCACCGTCCCGACGTACAAACTCGCGGTGCCCCGCGAGGACGTGAACGTCGACACCGACGACGAGTAGTCAGCGCTCGCGCGACCGCCGGGCGTCTAGCACGCGCCGAATCGCCGCGCCCGGCCCGCCCTCGATGGGCCACTCCTTCTGTCGCCACGCCGGCGGCTCCGGCTCGTACTCGGGACACGACCCGGAGCACTCGGCGGCCGTCTGTTCGCGGTTCTTCGCCCGACAGCGCGGGAGGTAGCCGTGTTCGCCGCGTTCCACGTCGAAGTGCCGGCAGTCCGGGCGCATCGTGTCGAGGTACGACCGCCAGCCGCGCTCGTAGGCGCGTTCGGCGATTTCGAGGCGCTTCTCGCGTTTCCAGTCGGCGTCCACGTACTCGAAGCGCGCCGCCGACTGGTCGTACTCGCCGCCGGACGGGCGCTCGGTGATTCGCGTCCCCGCCGCCTCCGCGGCGAGCGTCCGCGGGTGCCACTCGACGGACGCCTCGCCGCCGTCGAACGCGAGAATCCCGGCCTCGACGGGCATCTCGGTGAGAAGCGCGCGCTCCACGCCGTCGCCGTCGCTCTCGGTCGCCAGCCACACCTCGTCGGCGAGGCCGAGCGCCACGTCGCGTTCGAGTTGGTCCGCGAGCGCGTCCGCCGCCGACGCGTCCAAGTCCGGCTTGTTCTCGATGGCGACGATGCGCTCGACCCAGTCGGGGTACGCCCACTTCCGGCGGAGTTGAATCTTGTTCCCGTCTCTCCTGGTCTCGACCACGTCACGGTCGCTCGCCCGGTGGACGGCCTCGCGGACGTACCGCCACGGGTAGCCCGGGTGCGGGAGGGCGTCCCGGTAGAACTGCCAGTCGTCGGGTGCGTGCCGGACGACGTGCAGGAGGTCGGAATCGAGGCGCTCCGCGCCGAAGTCCGCGCGCCGCCGGAGGGCGTCGGGGTCGACTTCGATTACGAGCGTGTCCCAGCGCCGGTTCCGGGTGCCGAGTTGGCGCGCGACGAAACTCGCCGCGTCGCCGTCGGGCGGCCACTGCTCCGCCCACGCGCACACCCGCAACTCGAATCCGAACTCGGAGTCGGCCACGAGAAACAGTCCCGAGGGCAGCGCCCTACGTCTTTCGCTGTGGCGGTCGCTCGGCGGCGACCCCCGCCGAGAGGCGGGTCAGGCTTCGATTTCCTCGTCGAGGAAGTCGTGGGCGTCCCGGAGGATGTCGCGGGGCCCGTCCTGCGTGATGGTGTTGATGGCTTGCTCGTAGTCCCGCCACTGGAGGTCCGAGTGCTCGTTGGACAACTCCGCGCTCGCCTCGAAAGACCTCGCGATGAACAGGTGGACCGTCTTGTGGATGCGGTCGCCGTTCGCCTCGAACACGTAGTCGTAGTCGTCGCGGAAGCCGTCGATGAGGCGGAAATCCTCGATGCCGGCCTCCTCCTGTACCTCTCTGATTGCCGTCTGTTGGAGCTCTTCGTCCCCCTCCACGCCGCCCTTCGGGAACTCCCAGTCCCCGGGCCGGCTCTTCAGGAGGAGGTATTCGCGCCGGTCCCGCGTGTCGCGGAACAGAATCGCTCCGGCGCTGGTCGCTTCGACCGTCATTACCCGTACATAACCGGGCGTCGGTTAAGAGAATGTCGGAGTGGTGGACGGGCGCACGCTCGGCGGGCAAGCACACGCTTTTTCACGGTGGAACACATCATAGCGTATCAGCACCCCCCAGCCATGACCTTCGTCACGAAACTATCCCTCAAGAGCGGGGACCGAGCGGCGCTCGACGGCGTCGTCTCCGACATCAAGGAGACGTGCCGTCGCAAGGGCGCCGAGATGAAAGGCCCCCACTCCGACGCACCGAGCGAAATCAACGTCCCGCTGTACGCGAAACTCGGCGGCGACCGCTCCGAGAAGACCGGCGACTGGCATTACACCGTCTACCGTCGCCGCATCGAACTCCACGGCCACGACGACCTCGCGCGCTCCATCATGGAGCGAGACTTCCCGTCGAGCGTCCACGTCGAAGCCGAACTCGAACAGGTCAAGCCGCTGGGCTCCGCGTAATCTCTCCGTTCTCTCTCCGTCGAAAAACGGCGTAGCGGCGCGTCTAGAACGCGCTCTCGCCGACCGTCTCCAGGTACTCGGCTTCCCCGGTGTGGTCGTTCTCGTCGAACGCGGTGACGCGGAGGCGCACGCGCTTGTCCACGAGGTCCTCAGGGGCGTCGGGCAGGCGCAGTTTCGAGTCGCCGATGCGCGCGATAGCGACGCCGTCCTCGGTGCCCGTGACGAACACCGAGAGTTCGTCGCCCTCGTCGAAACCGGGCTTGTTCGTGCGGAACGACCAGCCCTTCGTGTACTTCTTCAGGAGGCTCATAGGCGAGCCACCTCCTCGGACTCGCGGTCACTGGTGTACTCCAGCCCGAACCCGGTGAGCGCCGCGACCACGAAGATGCCCACGAGGAACCAGCCGTGGAAGACGTACGGCACGACCTCCACGGGGTTGACCACCATCGACTGGCTGAACCAGTCGTACTGGTCGGGCAAGCCCTGAATCACCGAGTAGCCGACGAGCACGCCGCCCGACCACGGGAAGATGTAGCCGAGCGCGCTGGTGTTCGCGTCGAGGATGTTCGCGCGCCGGTAGCCGTTGATGTTGAACCGTTCGCCGAGGCGCGCGATGTACGGCGCGATGGCGATTTCCGCGGCGGTGTTGATGGTGATCATGGAGTTGACGAACGCGGTGCCGAGCACCATCGTCGCCTCCGCGCGGCGCACCGTCGTCGCGACGGAGTCCAGCAGCCAGTCCTGAATCGCGCGGAAGCCGCCGCCGCGAATCATGATTTGGGCGGCCGCGACGATGAGCAACACGAGCACGATGAGCGGGAAGAAGCCCTGTGCGCCCGCGTAGAGGCTCCCGCCGACGCCCGTGCTCACGCCCTCCTGCGTGGTGTCGACGAGTTCGACGAACGGCAGGAACGCGAAGTCCTGGGCGATGCCGAGCGTCTCGTCCGCCCGGAAGACGACCATCTCGGAGATGGGGGCGAGGCCGGTCGCGACGTTGAAGACGAACGCGACGACGATGCCCCACGAGATGGCTTCGACGATGTGCCGCCCGGCGACCGCGGTGCCGATGACGACGAACATCGAGACGAGGTGGAGGAGACCGGCGGGGTCGGCGCTCGCGACGAGCAGGTCGCCCGCGTCTCCCGCGACGTCGACGCCGTTCGTCGACGTCCCCGCGACGATGTAGCCGGCGAACGCGAGGACGGCGGCGACGATGGCGTACTTGAACCGCGACGCGACGACGCCGCCGATGTCGGCGTCCTGCGTGACCGCGCTGACGATGGTGGTGTCGCTGACGGGCGCGAGGTTGTCACCGAAGACGGCGCCGGAGAGGATGGCGCCGAACAGCACCACGGGGTTCGCGCCGAGCAGGACGCCCGCCGGGAAGAACAGCGCGGTGAACGCGACGGTCGTGCCGTAGCCGGTGCCGATACCGGTGGCGAGCAGCCCCGCGAGGATGAACGTAATCGCGGGGAAGAGGCCGGCGCCGACGCCGGCCGCGTCGGCGGCCCACACGAGGCCGGAGACGAACCCGCCGACCTGGATGGTCTCCGCGAACATGCCGGCCCACAGCCACGCCACGACGGCGGTGGCGGCGACGCGCCGGGTCATGCCCTCGAAGATGGTGTTCGCGTACCCCTTCCAGGAGCCCTTCACGAAGAAGAGTCCGAGGATGAGGCCGACGAGCATCCCGGCGACGAGGCCGGTGGTGTCGCCGATTCTGAGGATGCCACTCTGTACGATTGCCCATATGACGAAGAAGACCAGGGGGAACGCGCTCATCGCTTCGCCGCCGTAGAAGTCGATGCGCGGCCCCTCGCCGGCGGCCGCGGCTTCGGCGTCCGCGAGCTCCTCCGAGAGGTCGTCTTCGTACTCGTCGTCACCACTCATGATACCACGTACCATGCAACAACGGTCGGCTTACAAATATCTTGCCGCGCCGTGGCACGTTCTGACACCTTTATGGTCGCCGGCACCGCCTCTCCGAGCATGGACAGAGATTCGCTGGTCTCGCTGCGCAGAGACCTCCACCGACACCCGGAGCCGGCGTGGTGTGAGTTCTACACGACGGCCCGAATCGCCGAGGCGTGCCGCCGGGTCGGCGTCGACGACCTCCTCGTCGGCCCCGAGGTCGTGGACGCCGAGAGCCGGATGGCGGTGCCCGACGGCGACACGCTCGCGGAGTGGCAGGAGCGCGCAGTCGAGGACGGCGCCGACGCCGAGTTGGTCGACCGGATGGCGGGCGGACACACGGGCGCAATCGCCACTCTCGAACGCGGCGACGGCCCGACGGTCGGCCTGCGCGTGGACATCGACGCACTCCACATCACCGAGTCCGAGAGCGGCGACCACCACCCCGCCAGCGAGGGCTTTCGCTCCGAACACGAGGGGTACATGCACGCCTGCGGGCACGACGGCCACGCCACCATCGGCGTCGGCGTCCTCGAAGCCGTAGCGGACAGCGACTTCGAGGGGACGCTGAAGGTCGTCTTCCAGCCCGCCGAGGAGCGCGTCGGCGGCGGGAAGGCCATCGCGGAGAGCGGCCACCTCGACGACGTGGACTACCTGTACGCGGTTCACCTCGGTCTCGACCACCCGAGCGGCGAGGTGGTCGCGGGCGTCGACGGCTTCCTCGCGGTGAGCCACCTGCTCGCGGAGTTCGAGGGCGAACCCGCCCACGCCGGCGCCCACCCCGAGGAAGGGCGGAACGCGGTGCAGGCGATGGCGACGGCGATTCAGAACCTCTACGC
Source organism: Halobacterium litoreum (assembly GCF_021233415.1). NCBI lineage: Archaea > Methanobacteriati > Methanobacteriota > Halobacteria > Halobacteriales > Halobacteriaceae > Halobacterium > Halobacterium litoreum. The sequence continues at coordinate 1,945,820 of NZ_CP089466.1, forward strand.
GATTCCGCGCCACGACGGCGGCGCGACGCGCGTGAACGCCGGGCGCGCGGGCGGCGGCACCGCGACGAACATCGTCCCCGAGGAGGCGTTCGTGGAGGGCGAGGTCCGGGGCGAGACCACCGACCTGATGCACTACATGAAGAGGAAGGCCGAGCGCGTCCTGCACTCGGCGGCGGACATGCACGAGTGCGAGGTCGAACTCTCCACGGAGGGCGAGGCGCCGAGCGCGGAGAGCGATCAGGCGCTCGTGGACGCGTTCGCCGCCGAGGCCGGCGGCCACCCGGACGTGGATTCGGTCGTCGAGCGCGACTCGCTGGGCGGGAGCGAGGACGCCACCTACCTGATGCAACGCGTCCAGCAGACCGGCGGCCTGGCGTGTTACGTCTGCGTCGGCACCGACCACCCCGGCGGCCACCACACGTCGACGTTCGACGTGGACGAGGGGTCGCTGTGGCCGGCCGTCGACGCGCTCTCGGGCGCGATCCGGTCCGTGGCCACCGACCGGCCGTAATCTGGTAACAACCACCTTCTAGTCGGTCGACCTACACGTTTCCATGGGTTCGCAGGTCACTCGCCGCGGCTTCCTCGCCACACTCGGCGGTGTTGCCGGCGTCGCCGCCGCGACGGAACCGGCTGACGCACAGCAGGAAGGCCAGACGCAGCGCGTGAACATGACCGACTCGCTGGTGTTCAACCCCGACGAGATATTCGTCGAACCGGGCACCACGGTCATCTGGCAGAACGTCGGCGCCGTCGGCCACTCGGTCACCGCCTACGAGGACGAGATTCCCGACGCGGCCGAGTTCTTCGCGTCCGGCGGCTTCGACGAGGAAGCGGCGGCCCGGCGGGGCTACCCGGACCGCGGCGACATCGCCGGCGAGGAGAACTACCGGCACACCTTCGAAGTGGAGGGGACCTACGAGTACTTCTGTATCCCCCACGAGTCCGTCGGGATGCTCGGCACCGTCGAGGTGACGACGGACCCGCCCGCACAGGAGGGGTTCGTCTCCATCCTCACGAATCGCTCGCGGGACATCGCCATCTACCTCGTCACGGGGCTCGTGGCCGTCCTCGCGTTCGCGTGGGCCGTCCTGAAGTACGGCGGCGAGTACGGGGAGGAGAACTAGTACTTCGCGTCCGCGCCGGTGACGGCGTACACGTCGTCCATGATGTCGTCGCGCCGGGACTGCCAGGCGGCCATTCCCTCCGGCGAACTCGGGTAGTCGCCGTAGTGGTCGATGAGGCGGTCGGCCTGCTGTTTCGTCTTGTAGAAGTTCCAGATTTCGCCCCAGTAGCCGTAGGACTTCAGGGCCGTCACGACCTTCAGGCGGAGGCTGAAGTCCGTGCTCCCGGCGTACAGCGCTTCGGCGAGTTTCTGGCCGGGGAGCGCCGCGAGCAGCCCCATCAGGTCGTCCACGTCGACGGCCGTCGAGAGGATGTTGTACACGTCGAGGCCGGCGTACCGCGCGCCGAAGTGGTCCATCACGCGCTCGTTGTACTCCCAGAGCATCGCCTCGGAGACGTCGCCGGCTTCCAGGGCCTCGATGGCCTGCTCGCCGGCGTACTTCCCGGCGTACGCCGCGCCCGCGATGCCGCCGCCAGTCGTCGGGTTGACGTGGCCGGCGGCGTCACCCACCGCGAGGAACCCGGGTGCGGTCGCGGAGTCGTAGGGGCGCCGGGTCGGGAGCGCCGCGCCGAGTTTGTCCTTCACTTCCGCGCCCTCGAACTCGGGACGTCGACGCAGGTCCCGTTTCAGGTCGTCCACGAGTTGCATCGGCTCCTCGTTCATCTGGAAGCCGAGGCCGGCGTTGATTTCGGTGTCGGTGCGCGGGAAGTACCAGAGGTAGCCCGCGGCGCGCTCGGTCGGCTTGAACACGAGCGCGTCGTCCCACTCCACCGGCTCCGGGACTTCCACGATTTCGCGGTACGCCGAGCAGAACTGCGAGTACGAGACGTTCGTGTCGAACGTGGCGTCGGCCACGTCGACCTTGTCCTGCAACACGGAGAGCGCGCCCGCGGCGTCCACGACGATGTCGGCGTCGAACTGGACGGCGTCGCCGCGCCGCGTCCCCTTCACGCCGGTCACGGTGCCCGAGCGGTCCTGGAGCACGTCCTGGACGACCACGTCGTAGTGGAAGTCAGCGCCCGCCTCGTCGGCGCCGTCGATGACACAGCGACCGTACTCCCAGCGGTCGATGACCGCGAGTTCGCCCGGCACCGGGATGTCGAGGACGGTGTCCTCCTGGGGAATCTCGAAGCGCCCGTGGTCGACTCCCGTGTTCGTGAACGCCGGTTCGAGTTTCGACTTCGGAATCGCCTCCGGGAAGGAGTCCGCGCCCTTCAGCGCGTCCCCACACGCGATGTGCCCCGCCTCCTCGGCGGACTTTCGCTCGACGACGGCGACGTCGTACCCCGCGTTCGAGACCGTCGCGGCCGTGTAACAGCCCGAGGTGCCGGCCCCGACGACCACGACGTCGTACTCGTGGGTAGTCATACACCGGTTTCGTCGGCGCTCCGAGAAAACTCTTGTCACACGGTCTCCGGCTCACTCCCCCGGTCCTGTCGCCATCGAAACGACGGGACGGCCGGGACGCGGCTTCGGCAAGAATTATCCCCCGGGTCCGTCTACTCCGAGCACATGACCGACTACACCGTGGAGTTCGTCGGGACCGGCGAGGAGATTCAGGTCTCCGACACGGAGACCATCCTGAAGGCCTGCCTGCGGGAGGGCATCGCCCAGGAGTACTCCTGTCGCGTCGGGATGTGTCTCGCGTGCTCCGCGAAGATAGAGGACGGCGACGTGGTGCAGCCGGCGGCCCGCGGCCTCACCGACGAGGAGGCCGATGAGTACGCGCTGACGTGCATGGCGCGCCCGCAGTCCGACCTCGTGTTGGACCGCGGGAAGTACCCGCCGAGCATCGAGCAGGACGCCGCGACCGCCGCGGACGCCGCCGCCGACGACGACTGATTACTTCGCTGCCGACACCGCGCAGTTGTTCGGGCCGCGTTCCAGTTCCAGGGCCGCCTCGTCCAGTTCGCGCTCGCCGAGGTTCGTCGCGACGATAGTTTCGAAGTTCGCGGGCCGCGGCGGCAGGTCGGTGGTGACGCGCTCGACGAACGCCTCGCGGTCGAGTTCCAGGAGGTCGATTCGCTCGCGCACGTCTCCGAGCGACGCGGCGAACCCGACCTCCCCCGGTTCCGTCGAGGCGTCGACGTGACCCGGGAGGACGCGGGTGTCGTCGTCGTGCGAGAGCACGACGTCCCGGAGCGTGTCGTGCTGGCGGCCCGCGAGGGCGCGGGCGCGGTCCTCGTCTTCGAGGTCCGGGCGCCCGACGCTGTCGAGGAACAGGCAGTCCGCCGTCAGCAGGTCGTCGCCCCAGTCGAGCACGACCAGTTCGGTGGTGTGGCCGGGCGCGTGTTCGACCGCGAGTTCTCGGCCCCCGACCGCGAGGCTGTCGCCGTCGCCGGCGAGCGTCGCGTCGTACGCGAGGCCGCGGTCGGTCGCGCCCGCGGGTAGCACGCGCTCGGCGCCGGTCGCGTCGGCGAGCGCGCGCACGCCGCTGAGGTGGTCGGCGTGGACGTGCGTGTCGACGGCGTACTCGATTGACAGTCCGCGCTCCGCGGCGTCGGCCTCGTAGCGGTTTGCGGCGGCCGCGAGTGGGTCGATTACGGCGGCCTCGCCGCCGTCCGCGAGGAGATAGGAGAGACAGCCACTCGACGGGCGCTCGTACTGCACGACGCCGTTCCCGAGGTCGCGGGCGACGACGAGGTCGCCCCACGCATCCATGCCACCTTCGAGGTTCACGGCGTCGACACCGGCCTCGCGGAGGTCGCCGGCGACCTCGTCGCTGGACCGCCCGACGGCACAGACCACGACGATGGGCTCGGCGAGCGCGTCGGGCACGAGGTCGGCGGGGTCGCCGGCGACGCCCGCGGACACGAACTCCATGTAGGGGACGTGTTCGGCGGTGACGCCGGGGCCGTCGACGTGCCACGCCTCGAACTCGTCGCGGTCCCTGATGTCGAGGACGCTCGCGCCGCCCGAGCGCGCTCGGTCGTACAGTTCGCGGGGGGTGACGGACGGAGAACCCATAGTCGGGTGTACGCGCTCCCGTGGCAAAAACTCACGTCCGGGGACGCCCAAGTCGGGAGTATGGACGCCGCCGACTTCCGGGCCGCCGCCGAAGCCGCGAAACAGACCGAACTCGACCGCCTCGGCTCCTCGAAGCGCCTCGTCGCCGTGACCGGCGCCGACCTCTCGACGGACACCGTCCTCGAACGCGCCGCCGCGAGCGAGGCCGCCGCCAGCGAGGTGTTCGCCGGCTGGGCCGGGGACAGCGACGGGGACGCGGCGGACGCCTTCGAGGACTGGGCGGCGACCGAGCGCGAGCACTACGAGCGCGTCCGGGACGAACTCGGCGAGGACGTGGCCGCCGAACCGGGCGCAGTCCACGACTTCCTCCGCGAGCAGACCGACCCGATTTCGCGGGCCGGCGCGACCGTCGGCCGCGGCCTCGTCGCCGAGCGCACGCTCACGCAGTTCGTCGGCTACTTCGTGAACGACGCCGACGAACCGCGCGCCGACCTGTTCCGAGAGTTGAAGGCCGACACGTCCGAGGACACCGAACGCGCAATCGAGTTGCTCGATAGGGTCTGCGAGAGCGAATCGGACTGGGAGCGCGCCGAGGCCGCGGCCCTCGGGGCCATCGACGCGGCCTACGAGGAGTACGTCGACGCGCTGGAGTCGATGGGCGTGGACGCGAAGTCGGTGTGTTGAGACGGGAGCCATCGACCGCCACCGACGGGTGACGACGCACAGAGACAGCACCGGGGCTCGTCGAATTGGGTTTCGAGTCGGAGAGGCGACGGTTCGGTTTTAGGGAGCCGTGAAGAATGCGATTTGGTCGTCGTCTTCGATTGATACTTCGAGACGGAGTTCGGTGGCGCGGTCGTCCGAGAGCGTAGCGGTTCTATAATTCCCGGAATCCACGTTCAACGCGTTGACCGTCCACACGCTCGGCTCGTCTGACAGTTCGTCGACTGGAAGGTCAGTCGAACCCAATCCGTTGTCGTTTGCGCCGTTCGCTTCGACGTCGAATTGACGCCAGTAGACGAGGTCGCCGTCGCGCTCGAACGAAATTGAGAGTTCGCGAGGTTCGGGATACCAGTTGCTAATCGAGGCGTCGATGATGGTTTTCAACTCTGGCTTCGAAGATGATTGAAACTGACTACAGCCAGTCACGCCGACGAGTCCGGCCGCCGCAACACCGAGGAATTGGCGACGGGATGGCTTTCGGGACATGTTCTGAGGTTTGCACGACAGACGAAAGTCTTTATGCTTGATTTCTATCTCTGCAATTATCCACCCTCGTATCGAGTGACGGTTCCGCGCCGAACCTCGAACAGAGAATCCGTTTCGGCTACGGTCAGTCCGGGCGCTCCAGCGAGAACCGCTCGCGCGTGTAGGCGTACTCGCTGCCCGCCATCCGCCCGACGGCGTCGAGTTTGTTCGTGTCGAGTTTGCCGTCCGTGGTCACGTCGTCGTCGGCGTGGACCCAGACGACTTCCCCGAGAACGAGCACCGACGAGCCGACTTCGACGGTGTCCGCGAGGCGGCACTCGAAGTTCACCGGGGACTCCGCGACGCGCGGCGCGTCGATTTTCCGGGAGTCGGCGCGCTCGACGCCTGCGTGGTCGAACTCGCTCACGTCGGGTGGGCAGGTCGCGCTCGTCTCGTTCATCGCCTCGACCACGTCCTCGGTGACGACGTTCACGACGAACTCGCCGGTCTCGCGGACGTTCCGGGGCGTGTCCTTCTCGAGGTCGGTCGGCGCGAACAGCAGCGTCGGCGGGTCGATGGCGGCGACCGTCGAGAAACTGAACGGCGCGAGGTTGTCGTGGCCGTCCTCGCTCACCGAGGACACCCACGCGATTGGGCGGGGCACCATCGCGCCCGAGAGCGTCCGGTACATCCCGGTTTCGGCGGGGTCGAGTTCCATACGCGTCGGTGGCGCGGGACGCCCGTGGTGGTTTCGGTGGCGGCACGCGCCGCCACGAGGGCCGGTGGGCGCTCAGTTCGGGAAGATGCTCTCCGGGAGGTACGCCGTCACCGTCCAGTTCGGCGCGTCGACCACCTCGCTGACCTTGAGGTCGACGGCCGCCGAGCAGAGGATGTACGCCTCGCCGCGCGTGAGCCCGCGCTCCTCGTGGAGGTGGGAAATCATGTGGCGGACGGCCTCCTTCGTGGCGTCCATCAGGTCGGGCGCGATACCGGTGGTGCCGTACATCGGCTCGTCCGCGCCCGTGGGCGTGTACGGGTGGTCGGACTCGAACTCCGGTTGCTCGATGTCCTTGTCCGTCCGCACGTCGAAGCGCGCGGTGACGAACATCGGCGCCTCGACGCCCGTCACGCAGACCTCGCCGTCGCCCTGCGCGGCGTGGCAGTCGCCCGTGGAGAACAGCGCGCCCTCGCACTCGACTGGGAGGTAGACGGTCGCGCCCCCCGTGAGGTGTTTCACGTCCATGTTCCCGCCCACGTCGCGGGGCGGGAGCGTGTCGTGTTCGCCGGGTTCGGCGGGCGCGTTCCCGATGGTGCCGGGGAACGGGTCGGCGGGCACCTCGATGCCGTCGACGAACTCGCAGACGCCGTCCTCGATGTTCCACGCGTGGTAGCCGGGGTCCTCGAAGTCCTCGGGGAGCAGGCCGAGGCCCATGTCGCCGGGCATGAAGCCGGTGTACCCCCAGCCCCTGTGTTCGAGGTCGAGCAGTTCGACTTCGAGCACGTCGCCGGGTTCGGCGCCCTCCACGTAGACGGGGCCGGTGAGGGGGTGGACGGGGTCGAAGCTGACGTTTCCGAAGTCCTCGGCGGTGGAGTCGGGGCCGACCTGTCCGTCCACGGCGTCCCGGCACTCGAAGCGCACCACGTCGCCGGGTTCGACGGTGACCGCGGGGTCGAGGGAGTTGTCCCAGACGTGGTGGACGTTCGCGTCGTCGTCGCTCAGTTCGTAATCGGCGTCTGGCATGTGTCCTCACGTACCACGCCGGAGGAAATAAAACCGGTCCCGCGGTTCCGCGACCCGAACGGCTATTCCCGGTCCCGCCCGACTCCCGGCATGGCCTACGACATCGAGCGGTACCTCAATATCCGCAGCGCGGGCGGGCCGACGGTCGGCCCGGACGGGTCGGTGGCGTTCCTCCTCGACACCACCGGGTCGAATCAGGTGTGGCGACTCGACGAACCGGGGGCGTGGCCCGAGCAGTTGACGTTCCACGACGAGCGCGTCGCGTGGGCGTCGTTCTCGCCGACGCGGGACGAACTCGTCTACGGGAAAGACGCCGGCGGCGACGAGTTCCACCAACTCCACTTGCTCTCGGGCGACGGGAGCGAGGACGTCGAACTCACCGACTTCCCGGACGCGAAACACAACTTCGGCGGGTGGAGTCACGGCGGCGACCGGTTCGCGTACGTCGCCAACCGCCGGAGTCAGGCGACCTTCGACGTGTACGTCCAGGGCCGCGAGGAGACCGGCGAGGACGCCGACCTCGTACTGGAGGGCGACCGCTTCGACCGCGTGTCGGCCGCGGGCTGGAGCCCGAGCGACGACCGCCTCCTCCTCCACGACAGCCACTCGAACTTCAGTCAGGACGTGTACGTCCTCGACCTCGAATCCGGCGACGTCACGCACGCCACGCCGTTCGAGGCAGACACGCGGTTCTCGTCGGTCGCGTGGGCGCCCGACGGCGACGGCGTCTACGTCGCCACCGACCACGAGTCCGACACGCGATACCTCGGCCTGCTCGACCCCGAGACGGGCGACATCGAGCGCGTCGCGGACGGCGGCGACTGGTCCATCGAAGCCGTCACCACCCACCACGACTCGGGCCGCCTCGCGTACGTCCGGAACGCCGACGGCTACAGCGAACTCACCGTCGCCGACACCGACGGCGCGACCCTCGACGAGTACCCCGCGCCCGAGATTCCGGACGGCGTCGTCTTCGGGCTATCGTGGGGCCCCGACGGCGACGAGATGGCGGTCGCGATTTCGGCCGCCACGGACAACACCAACGTCCACGTCGTGGACGTCGCGTCGGGCGCGAGCGAGCGCTGGACGGACGCCTCGACGGCCGGCATCCCTCGGGAGACGTTCCGGGACCCCGAACTCGTCCACTACGAGACGTTCGACGGCCGCGAGATTCCCGCGTTCCTCACGCTCCCCGACGGCGACGGCCCGCACCCAGTGGTCGTTGACTTCCACGGCGGCCCAGAGGCCCAGCGCCGGCCGTGGTTCCACAGCCTCCGCCAGTACTTCGTGGACAACGGCTACGCCGTCTTCGAGCCGAACGTCCGCGGCTCCTCGGGCTACGGGAAGGCGTACATGAACCTCGACAACGTCCGCAACCGGATGGACTCGGTGAAAGACGGGAAGGCGGGCGTCGACTGGCTCACCGCCCGCGACGACGTCGACCCCGACCGCATCGTCGCGTACGGCGGCTCCTACGGCGGTTTCATGACGCTCGCGTCGCTCACCGAGTACCCCGACGCGTGGGCCGCCGGCGTCGACATCGTCGGCATCGCGAACTTCGTCACGTTCCTCGAGAACACGGGCGACTGGCGGCGCGAGCACCGCGAGGCCGAGTACGGCAGCCTCGCCGAGGACCGCGAGTTCCTCGAATCCATCAGCCCCATCAACAACGCCGACCGGATTCGCGCACCCCTGCTCGTGCTCCACGGCGCGAACGACCCCCGCGTCCCCGTCGGCGAAGCCGAACAGATTGCGGAGGTGGCGAGCGAGCACGTCCCCGTCGAGAAACTGATTTTCGAGGACGAAGGCCACGGCTTCGTGAAGCGCGAGAACCGCATCGAAGCGTACACGAAAGTCGTCGAGTTCCTCGACGAGCACGTCTGACCGCCGCGGCTTAGTGGCAGGCCCGCGAACCGTGTCCTGATGCACGCGGTCGCCCTCCTCGTCGCCCCCCTGCTCGCGTACCTCGCGAGTCGCGCCGTCACCGCGGCCGCCGTCCGCGGCGCCGACCGCGTCACCGCGGCGACGCGACTGCGGCGCGCGAACCGGCTCCTGCAGGTCGCGGCGGGCCTCGGCGGCATCGCGCTCGCCACCGACTCGCTTCTCGACGACGCCGTCGTCGCCGCCGTCCCCGGCCCCGACACCGCCGGCTTGCTCGTCGCGCTCGCCGGCACCGTCGCCGTCGGCGGCGTCCTCCCCGCGCTCTCGGTCCACCTCGGCTCCCGGCCGGCGTGGGCGACCGTCGCCGGTCGCGAGCCGGACTACCCGAGTGTCGTCCGGCGCTACGTCGTCGTCGCCGGCCTCCTCACCGTCCCCGCGTTCGTCGTCGTCGCGGCGTGGCTCGCCGCCCCCGCCGGCGTCAGCGGCCTCCCGGTCGTCGCCGGCGCCGCGCTCGCCGTCGTCGCCGGTCTCCCCGTCGCGGCCGCCGCGCTCGGTGCGGTTCGCCGTCCGACGCCCGCCGAACGCGCCGTCGTCCCGGAGTGCGCGCGAGACCTCCGGGTGCGCGTCGTCGCCACCGACCGCAACCCCGTCGCGAACGCCGTCGCCGCCGGCGTCGTCCCCGGCCTCCGGTACGTGTTCGTCACGGACGCGCTGTTCGAGACGCTCGACGACGCCGCCGTCGCCGCCGTGCTCGCGCACGAAGCCGGCCACCACCGCCGCCACCACGTCCTCGCGCGATTCCTCGCCACCGGGCTCGCGCTCGCGCCGCTGTTCCTCACGGCGAGCGGCGTGTTCGACGCGCTCCTCCCGGCAACCGCCGCCTCCGTCGGTCTCCTGTTGCTCGTCGGGCCGGCGGTGCGCTGGACCGAGTACGACGCCGACGCGTACGCCGCCGACCGCGTCGGCGCGGCGTCGATGGAGCGCGCGCTCGCCACGCTCGCCGACCGCGGCCTGCTTCCCACCGACCGCCCGCCGCTCGTCGGCCTCGTGTCGCTGCACCCCGCCGTCGCCGACCGGCTCTCGCGCCTGCGCGACCACAACCGTTTTTGACCGGTCCGGCGAGTTCGAGGTGTGGACGCCGACCGCCGCACCGTCGCGTTCCGGTTCGTCGTCGCGGGCGCCGTCGCCGCCGCGCTCCTCTACGGCGTCGGCTGGGAGCGCGTCGTCCGGAACCTCCGGGCCGCCGACCTCGCCGCGTTCGCGCCCGCCGTCGCCGTCTCCCTCGTCGGGATGGTCGTCGCGAGCGAGGGGATGCGCGTCCTCCTCGACGTGCCGCCACTGAGTTCCGGCGCGTGGGTCGCCCGGCGCGCCGGGCTCGCGTCGATGTTCGTGCGGAACGTCGTCCCCGTCGGGAACGTCGGCGGCGGCGCGTTCGTCGCGTACACCGTCAGCCGCCGCGAGAACAGAGACATCAGCGAGTGCGTCGCCGCCATGGCCAGTTGGGAGTTCCTGAACATGGTGGCGTCCGCCGTCGTCGCCACCGTCGGCGTCGTCGGGCTCGCCGCGGCCGGCGGAAACGTCGGCGCCGTCCCGGTGGTCGTCGCGGCGTTCGCGGGACTGCTCGGCCTGACGCTCGCCGCCGGCACCCTGCTGTCGGCGCGCCGCGACAGCGTCGCCGCGTTCGTCGTGTGGGCGTCGGCGCTGGCGAACCGCACGCTCGGCCACGTCGTCCCGGGACTCGCGAGCCGACTGGACCCGGAGCGCGTGCGCGACGGCATCGACCACTTCTTCGCGTCGGTCTCCCGGCTGGGGCGTGACCGCCGCAGACTCGCGCTCGCCGTCGTCGCCGCGCACGTCTCGTGGGTACTCGGGCCGCTCGCGCTCTACTTCTGTCTGGAAGCCGTCGGGCTGTCGTCGCCGCTGTACGTCGCGCTCCTCACCATTCCGCTAGCCGGGTTCGTGCTCGCCGTCCCCGTCCCCGGCGGCATCGGGCCGCTGGACGCCGCCATCGGCGGCCTGGTCGCGTTCTTCACGGGCCACCCGCTCGGCGTGCTGGCGTCGGCGGTCGTGCTGTTCAGGGTGGCGACGTACTGCGTGCGCATCGTCGTCGGCGGCCTCGCGCTGTGGACGCTCGACGAGGCCGTCAGATGACGCCCGTGGTGCGCGCGACCTCGCGGGCCGCCGGTTCGCTGATGCCGCTCCCCAGAATCGTGTAGCGGTCGCGAATCTCGTGGGCGGACGTGAGCGCCTCGAGAACCTCGTCCTCCGTGACGCCGAGTTCGTCCGCCGTCGTCGGCGCGTCCAGGCTCTCGAGGGCCTGCTTGACGGCGCGCCACTCGCCCTGCTCGCCGGAGTGGAGGTACTCCGCGAGGATGGAGCCGACGCCGACCTGGTGGCCGTGGAGCGCCTTCCCGGGCGCGATGCGGTCGAGTTGGTGGCTGAAGAGGTGTTCGCTCCCGGACGCCGGGCGCGAGGAGCCGGCGATGGACATCGCGACGCCGGAGGAGACGAGGGCCTTCACGACGACCCACGCCGACTCCTCCAGTTCGGGCTTGATGGAGTCCGCGTTGTCCACGAGCATCTCCGCGGTCATCTGGCTGAGCGCGCCCGCGTACTCGCTGTACGGGACGTTCTGGAGGCGGTTCGCGAGCCGCCAGTCCTTCACCGCGGTGTAGTTCGAGATGATGTCCGCGCAGCCAGCAGTCGTGAGGTCCCACGGCGCGTCCGCGATGATTTCGGTGTCCGCGACGACGGCGACGGGCGGCGCCGCGGCGACTGAGTGTCTGGTGTCGCCCTCGGGAACGGACCCGCGTCCGGAGACGATGCCGTCGTGGCTCGCCGCCGTCGGCACGCTCACGAACGCCGACCCGAGGTGGTCGCTCGCCATCTTCGCGATGTCGATTGGCTTCCCGCCGCCGACGCCCACGAGGAAGTCGGCGTCCACCTCGCGAGCCGTCGCCAGCACGTCCTCGACGGCGTCGAAGGACGCCTCGTCGACGACCACGAGCGCCGGGTCGTCGCCCGCGTCCTCGAACTGCGCGACGATGCGGTCGGCCGCGACCGCCTTCGGCGTCGCGCTCGTCACCACGAGCGGCGTCCCCGTCAAGTGGGTGTCCGCGACGACCTCCCGCGTCTGAGACAGGACGTCGTGGCCCAACACGACGTTCCGCGGGAGGCTGATCCACTTCGACTTCTCGAACATGGGGGAACGTCGCCGGGCGGCGAGTAAAAGTCTACTCGTCGCCGAGTCGCCGCCGGTAACTCACGTACGTCCGCTCGAAGGCGTCGTCGTACATCTCCACGGCGGCGTCGTTGTCGACGTGCGCGCTGACGCCGAGGAACTCACAGCCCTCCGCGCGCGCCCAGTCGGCGATGCGGTCGAACAGCGCGGACGCCACGCCCTCCCGTCGGTGTTCCTCGACGACGTAGAGGCCGTCGACGTGCGTCCGGGCGCCGCGGGCGTAGATGTCGGGGCTCTCGGACCTGACGCCCGCGATGTAGCCGACGAGTTCGTCGTCGCGCTCCGCGACGAACGCGACGCGGTCGTCGCAGTCGAGCCAGCGGTCGAGGCCCGCCTCGGACACGCCGACCTCGTCGAGTTCGTTGTAGTCGGGCGCCTTCGCGGCGGAGTCCCGGAATCCCGGCACGAGCAGGTCGGTGGTCACGGCGGGTTCGTCGGCGCGAGTCGCTTCCCGAATCTCCATCGTGGGCGTCGCCTCGCCGGGAGTTCGCGCAGTCGCCGGAAAAGTAGTCGGTCGCTTCGCCGTCGAACGCGCGCCCTAGACCGTCCCCAGCACGTCCAGCAGTCGCTCCTCGGTCTCCCTGTCGGGGGCGTCGTCGGCGGCGGTGCGGTCGTGCTCGCGGTGGGCGTCGACGGTTCGCTCCATCGCCTCGGCGAGCGGCGTCGACTCGTAGCCGAGTTCGGCGACCTTCGTCGTGTCCAGCAGGTGGGGATGCTCGCGGTACAGCGGGAAATCAGAGGGGTCGAGGTCGACGATGGAGAGTTCGCGCGGACTCGTGTACTCGCGCTCGACGGTGGTGCCGAGCGCGTCCGCAATCAGGTCGAGCATCCGGTCGAGCGTGACGGCGTTCCGGTCGCCGACGTTGTACGCCTCGCCCGGCGTCCCCTCCTCGGCGACGAGGCGGAGGCCGCGGGCCACGTCCTCGACGTAGACGCGCTGCCAGAGGTTCGTGCCGTCGCCCGGCACCACGATTTCGTCGTGCTCGGCGACGCGCTCGACCCAGTACGCCATCCGGTCCGTGTAGTCGTGGGGGCCGTAGACGACCGGCGGGCGGACGGCCATCGCGTTCACGCCCCGCTCGGCCGCCTCGAAGACGATGCGGTCGCCGGCCGCCTTCCGCGCGCCGTACGTCGCCGGCGAGTCGTCGGTCGCCTCCTCGGCCGAACACGACTCCAGTTTCGTCGCACCCTCGCGCTTGGGCACGTCCTCGGCGCCGTAGGACGCGCCGCTGGAGACGTAGACGTAGGCGTCGACGTTCGCGAACACGTCGGTCGCGGCGTCCACGTCCCGCGGCTGGTACGCCACGCAGTCGAAGACGGCGTCCGGGTCGGCCTCGCGTTTCGCGTCCAGGAGCGCCTTCGGGTCGGTGCGGTCGCCCTCCACGTGGCTCACCCGGTCGTCCTCCGCGAACGGGTCGTCGTGGTTGCCGCGCGTGAACGTCGTCACGCGGTAGTCGTGGTCGAGCAGTTCCGTCACGAGGTGGCGGCCGATGAACCGCGTGCCGCCGACGACGAGCGCCGTGTCCATGCGAGACGAGTGGACTGGACGGCGGAAAACGGTGGTCATTCCGGCGACCCGGCCTACTCGGTGACGTCGAAGCGCGCCGCCGCCGTCACCGAACTGCCGCCGCGCTCCGCCTCGACGACGAACGCGTATGACCCGGGCTGGAGGGACACCGGGCCGACGTACCGCGTCGTCGTCGCCACCGTCGTCATCGAACCGCTGCCGTCGCCGCCGAGCAACAACACCCACGCCGTCTGCTCTCCGGGCGCGAGCGACACCGTCCCGCTGGCGGCGTTCGCGGCGACGCGCTCCCAGCCGCCCTCTCGGCGGTACACCGCCCAGTGGCCGGTGCGCACGTCGACGCGCTCGTCGCCGTCGTTGGTCACGGCGAACCGCGCGTTCGACCGACCCGGCGGGACCGACTCCGGGCCGTCGAGGGACAGCGACTCGCCGCAGTCGGCGCTCGCGGAACCGGTGATAGTGGCGCAATCCGAGGGGCGAGCGGCGGCGCCGGTGAGCGCCGCCAGTCCGGTCCCGACGACGGCGAGGAAGCCGCGTCGGTGGGACGACGGAGACACGAATACCGATAGTACGTGGGGGCACAAAGCACTTACCGGGACTCAAATCGGTATTTTAGCGGCCGGTGTCAGTCAGCGCTCCCGACGACCGGCGACTCCTCGGCGGCGCTCTCGGGGAGCGACCGGCGCGCGTCTGCCTCCGGGCGCTCGTCGATGGCGTCCCGGTAGGCCTCGGGCATCACGACGGCGAACTCGGAGACGGCGGCCTCCCAGTCCGCGAGCAGTTCGGCCGCGCGGTCGCTGTCGGTGCGCGCGGCGTGGTTCTCCACGAGGCGCCGGACGGCCGACTCGTCGCGCGCCGAGAGGTCGCGGGAGACGCGCACCATCCCCGTGTTGCAGTCGTCCTCGAAGTTGCCGCCGGGGTCGTGGACGTACGCCACACCGCCGGACATCCCCGCGGCGAAGTTCCGGCCCACGTCGCCGAGCACGACGACGATGCCGCCGGTCATGTACTCGCAGCCGTGGTCGCCGACGCCCTCCACGACGGCGTTCGCGCCGGAGTTCCGCACCGCGAAGCGCTCGCCAGCGACGCCGTTGACGTAGCACTCGCCGTCCGTCGCGCCGTAGAGAGCGACGTTCCCGACGAGCGTGTTCTCGGTCGGTTCGAAGCCCGCGTCCGCGGGCGTTCTGACGGCGACCGTCCCGCCCGAGAGCCCCTTCCCGACGTAGTCGTTGGCGGCGCCCGTCAGCGAGAGCGTGGCGCCCGGTGCGAGGAACGCGCCGAAGGACTGCCCGGCGCTCCCCGACAGCGAGACGTGGACGCTGTCCTCCGAGAGGCCGTCGCCGCCGTGCCGCCGGCTG
Source organism: Halobacterium litoreum (assembly GCF_021233415.1). Classification (NCBI taxonomy): domain Archaea; kingdom Methanobacteriati; phylum Methanobacteriota; class Halobacteria; order Halobacteriales; family Halobacteriaceae; genus Halobacterium; species Halobacterium litoreum. The sequence goes on from NZ_CP089466.1 coordinate 1,960,847, forward strand.
ATTTCGTACGAGAGGCGCGCGCCCACGGACCGGTCGCTCGTGGAGATGTCGCGGGCGAGCGTTGCCTCGCCGTCGCCCGCGAGCGCGTCACCGGCCACCTCGACGATGCTCTCGTCGAGGCCCACGTCCGGGGCGTCCTGCCCGCGGGTGCGAATCCGGTCGTCGCCCGAGGGCTCCGCGAGCACCCGGGAGAGGTCGACGTGCCGCCCCTTCGGGTGGTCGGAGTCGGGTTGGGAGAGGTGTTCGACGCGGCCCACCATCTCGTCCACGCTGGTGTAGCCGAGTTCGGCGACGAGTTCGCGGAGTTCCCGCGCGACGAACCCGAGGTAGTTCGCGACGCGCTGTGGCGTGCCGCGGTAGCGCTCCCGCATCTCCTCGTCCTGGGTCGCGACGCCGACGGGACAGTTGTTCGTCTGGCAGATGCGCGCCATCACGCAGCCCGCGGAGACCAGCGACGCGGTGCCGAACGCGAACTCCTCGGCGCCGAGCAGCGCGCCGACGGCCACGTCCCGGCCCGTCTTCAGACCGCCGTCCACCCGGAGCGTCACGCGCGAGCGCAGGCCCGTCTCGCGGAGCAGTTGGTTCGCCTCCGCGAGGCCGAGTTCCCACGGCAGGCCCGCGTGCTTGATGCTCGTCTTCGGGCTCGCGCCGGTGCCGCCGGAGTGCCCGGAGATGTGGATGCAGTCCGCGCCCGCCTTCGCACAGCCCGCCGCGACGGTGCCGATGCCCGCCTCCGAGACGAGTTTCACGTGGACGCGGGCGTCCGGGTTCGCGGCGCGTAGGTCCGCGATGAGTTGCTTCAGGTCCTCGATGCTGTAGATGTCGTGCTGGGGCGGCGGGCTGATGAGGCCGACGCCCGGCGTCGAACACCGCACGTCCGCTATCATCTCGTTGACCTTCGACCCCGGGAGGTGGCCGCCCTCGCCGGGCTTCGACCCCTGTGCCATCTTGATTTGGAGGTCGTCGGCCGCGCCGAGGTACGCCGACGTGACGCCGAAACGCCCCGACGCCACCTGCTTGATGGCGCACTCGCGGTCCGTGCCGAAGCGCTCGGGCGGCTCGCCGCCCTCGCCCGTGTTCGCCCGCGCGCCGAGCGCGTTCGCGGCCTCGGCGTTCGTCTCGTGGGCCTCCGGGCTGATGCTCCCGAGACTCATCGCCGCCGTCGAGAAGCGCTGAACGATGTCCTCCGGCGGTTCGACTTCCTCGACGGGCACGGACTCGCGGTCCTCGGTGTCGATGTCGAGCAGGCCGCGGAGCGTCTGGAGTTGCTCGCTCTGGTCGTTCACTTGCGCGGCGTACTCCCGGAAGGCGTCGTAGTCGCCTCCTTCGACGGCCTCCTGGAGGCTGTGGACGGTGCCGGGGTTCCACTGGTGGAAGCGCCCCGACGTGCGGTTCGCGAACTCCCCGGTGCGTTCGAGGTCGTCGCCCGCGTCCGCGCCGAACGCCGCCGCGTGGCGCTCCCGCAGGTCGGCTTCGAGCCCCGGCAGACCGACGCCCTCGGTGCGGTTCGGCGTCCCCGCGAAGAAGCGGTCCACGACCGACGAGTCCAGCCCCACCGCCTCGAAGATTTGGGCGCCCTGGTAGGACGCGACCGTGGAGATGCCCATCTTCGACATCACCTTCAGCAGGCCGTCTTCGAGCGCGCCGAGGTAGGCCTCGACGGCGTCCGCACCGCCGGCCGCGCCCGCCTCGTCCGCGAGGTCGCGCGCGGACTGCACCGCGAGGTAGGGGTTCACCGCGCCGGCGCCGTAGCCGACCGTCGCCGCGAGTTGGTGGACGGTGCGCACGTCGCCCGCCTCGACGACGATGCCGACGCGCGCCCGCAGGCCCTCGCGCACGAGGTGGTGGTGGACGGCGCCCGTCGCGAGCAGAGAGGGCACCGGGAGCGCGTCCGCGCCGGCCTCGCGGTCCGAGAGGACGAGCAGTTCCGCGCCGTCCGCCACCGCCTCGGCGGCCTCGCGCTGGACGCGCTCGACGGCGGTTTCGAGGTCCGCGTCGGGCGAGAACGCGAGGTCGACGGTCGCCGAGGCGAGGCCGGTGTCCCGGAGTTCCGCGAGGTCGGCGTCGGCCAGCACGGGGCTGTCGAGGACGGCCTGTCGCGCGTGTTCGGGCGTCTCGCCGAGGAGGTTGCGCTGGCGGCCGAGACGGGTCTCCAGACTCGTCACGCAGTCCTCCCGGCGGTAGTCGAGTGGGGGGTTCGTCACCTGCGCGAACAGTTGGCGGAAGTACGACGCCAGCGGGTGATTGAACTCCGAGATGCCGGCGAGAGGCGCGTCGTCGCCCATCGACCCGACGGGGTCCTTGCCGTCGGCGACCATCGGTTCGACGAGTTCGTCGAGTTCGTCGCGCGTGTAGCCGAACAGCGCCTGCGCGTCCCGCAGGTCACTCACGGGGTCTCGGGGGAGCGGGTCGCTCGCGGCGTCGGGCCGAATCTGCTCTCTCGCGAGCCACTCGGCGTAGCGCTCGTCGGTGATATCCTCGAACGCCTCGGCGTCCGACAGCACGCCCTCGCCCGGTTCCGCGAGGAAGAGTTGACCGGGCTTCAGACGGCCGCGCTCGGTCACCTCGCTCGCGTCGGATTCGAGCGCGCCCTGCTCGGAGGCCATCACGAGCGTGTCGTCCCCCCGCACCTCGTACCGACAGGGACGCAGGCCGTTCCGGTCGAGGACGCCGCCCACGCGGTCGCCGTCCGTCCCGACGACGAGCGCCGGCCCGTCCCACGGTTCGACGAGGCTCGCGTGGTAGTCGTAGAACGCACGCCGGGCGTCGCTCAGGTCGTCGTTGTCCCGCCACGCCTCGGGCACGAGCATCCGGAGCGCGTGGGGGAGCGAGCGCCCGGACTGCATCAGGAGTTCGAGCGAATTGTCCACGCTCGCGGTGTCGGACTGCTCGGGGTCGTCGATGACCGGCAGGACGGTCTCCAGTTCGTCGTCGGTGAAGCCCGCCGCGTCGAGGTCGGCCTCGCGGGCGCGCATCCAGTTCACGTTCCCCCGGATGGTGTTGAACTCGCCGTTGTGGATAATGGTGCGGTAGGGGTGGGCGAGGTGCCACGCGCCGAGCGTGTTCGTGGAGAAGCGAGCGTGGACGAGCGCGAAGCCCGTCTCGACGCGCTCGTCGGTGAGGTCCGGGTAGTAGTCGGTGACCTGCGTCCCCTTCAGCAGGCCCTTGTAGACGAGCGTGTCCGAGTCCAGCGAGCAGACGTAGAACCGGTCGTGGTCGACGGCTTCCTCGGCGGCCTGCCGACCGACGTACAGCGCCTTCTCGAAGTCGTCGCAGCCGGCCGGTCGGACGACGCACTGCGCGACGTGCGGTTCCGACTCGACGGCGGTCGCGCCGAGGTCGTCGTTGTTCGTCGGCACCGCGCGCCAGTCATCGACCGCGAGGCCGTGGTCAGCCAGCGCGTCCGCGAAGGCGGCTTTCGCGGCGTCGCGTTCGTCGGCGTCTCGGGGCAGGAACAGCGACCCGACCGCGTACGTCTCGGGGAGGCCGCCGAACTCGTCGGCGAGGAAGTCGTGGGGGGTCTGGATGAGCGCGCCCGCGCCGTCGCCGGTGTTCTCCTCGGCGCCGGTCGTGCCGCGGTGTTCGAGGTTGTCGAGGACGGTGAGTGCGTCCGCGAGAACGCCGTGGGACGCGCCGCCGTCGAGGTCGACGACCACCCCTACCCCGCAGTTCGCGCGCGCGTCGCCGGGGTCGGCGAGCAACTGGTCGTTCGAGGCGTCAGACTGGTGCATGTGCCAACCGGTGGCACAGTCGCGTATAACGCTACTCCTGAATGAGTACCCGAAATCAGTACGGCAATAAGGGAAACTAAGGGACTAGTAAGACTTCGCGAAGTACGCCGTCTGCTCGGCGTCGTCGCCGCAGACAGCGCAGTCTTTCCCCTCGTGGTCGGGTTCGGGGACGCGGTCGCCCTCGAACTCGGAGGCCGCGCGCGCCGCCGACTCCTCGCCCAGCGGCACCATCACGATCTCCGCGTGAATCTGCTCTTTGACCTCCGCCTCGCAGTCCTCGTCGCCACACCACGGCGCCTTCACGTAGCCGCCGTGCTGGCCGATGGTGCCCAGCATCTCGTTCCGGGAGTCGGCCTCGCGGACGTTCTCGTCGAGGCGCTCGGCCGCGCGGTCGAACAGTTTGTCGTACACCGCGTCCATGTGCTCGAAGATGGCCGCCGTGATGTCCTCACGAGACTCGACGGCGTTCTCGCCGTCCGGCCGGTGGGCCACGGTGACCTCCTCGTCCTCGACCTCGTTCGGGCCGACTTCGAGGCGAACGGGGACGCCCTTCAACTCCCACTCGTTGAACTTGAAGCCGGGATTCTTCTCGTCCCGGTCGTCGAGGTGGACGCGCACGCCCGAGGCCTCCAGTTCCGCGGCGAGTTCGCTGCTGTACTGGAGTACCTCGTCTTTCGTGTCCTCCTGCCAGATGGGGACGATGACGACCTGCTTGGGCGCCACGGTCGGCGGCAACACGAGCCCCTGGTCGTCGCTGTGAGACATGATGAGCGCGCCAATCGAACGCCACGACAGCCCCCACGACGTCGTGTACGCCGTCTTCTCGTCCTCGTCCTCGTCGCTGAACGTGATGTCGAACGCGTCGGCGAAGGACTGCCCGAGGTGGTGGCTGGTGCCACCCTGCACGGACTTCCCGTCGGGCATCAGCGCCTCGACGGTCGTCGTCGTGTCCGCGCCCGGGAACTTGTCGTGGTCGGGCTTCCGCCCCCGGAGCACCGGGATGCCCAGCACGTCCTCGTAGAGGCGCTGGTACTGGTCGAGGCGCATCGTGGTCTCCGCCCACGCGCCCTCGTCGGTCGCGTGGGCCGTGTGGCCCTCCTGCCAGAGGAACTCCTTCGTGCGGAAGAACGGCTTCGTCTCGGTGGCCTCCCACCGAACCACGGAGTTCCACTGGTTCAGTCGAAGCGGGAGGTCGCGGTGCGAGCGCACCCACTGAGCCATGTACGGCGCGATAATGGACTCGGAAGTCGGGCGCACGGCGAGGCGCTCTTCGAGTTCGTCGTGGCCGCCCTGGGTCACCCACGCCACCTCGGGGTCGAACCCCTCCACGATGTCCTTCTCCCGTTCGAGGTAGGACTCGGGGATGAACATCGGGAAGTACGCGTTGTCCACGCCGGTCTGCTTGAACCACGCGTCGAGGTTGTCCTGAATCGCCTCCCAGAGCGCGTACCCCCGCGGTCGCGTCACGATGAACCCGCCCATCGGCGCGTAGTCCGCGAGTTCCGCCTTCTGCACGACCTCGGCGTACCACTCGCCGGGGTTGTGCTCCTTGGACTCGGTGATGCCGAGTTCCTGTTCGTCGTCGCTCATTAGCAGTACAACCGCCCGACGCGCTCTTAAATCCCGTGAAGCGTCCGCCGGGCGCGTCGGGTCGCGTCAACAGCGTGCCGCAAGCCGGCCAGCTCTCGACTGCATTCCTGTCGGTTCCGGAGACGGAGAGGTATCCGGCTGGCTCGCGTCGAAGCCGAGTATGGGCGACACGAAAGAGGGCAGAGAGAATCAGGCGAGAGCCGAGGAGCGGCGACAGCGGGAGCGCGCGCTCCGCGAGGAACTCGACCGCTGGCACGAGACGGAGCCGCCGAGGGCACTCGCGAACGAACTCGACGAACTCGACTACCCCGCGACGACCGACGCGGTGGTCGCGGCGGTGGGCGACCACGAGGTGGCCGTCGCGGACGAACAGATACCCGTCGCGGAAGTCGTCGAGCGGTCCGGTCGTGACCGCTTCGACTCGGCGGCCGACGCGAGACAGCAAATCGGTCGGCCGACTGTCGCCGCGGCGCTCCGCCGCATCCGAGCGGCGAGCGACGAGGCGGGACGCCGCGCGCAGTTCCGCGCGAAAGAGGAGGCCTTCGAGCGGACACTCCAGTCCCTCGAATCGCTCAGCGAGGACGACGAAGACGAGGGCATCGCGGTAGTGACCGCTTGGATTCTCGACTCCCTCGACGCGAACGGGAAACTCCCGGAGTCCCGTCGCGTCCGGAAGCAAGCCGTGGCCTTCTGTCGCGCCAACGGCTACGAGGTCCGGAACGACTCGTGGCTGGGCGCGTGACCGTCGAGTTCCACGTCGGTTTCTAGGTCCCACTCCAGCAGTTCGTCGCCGTCCTCGTCGAAGACGGCGTCGCCGCGGAACTGCGTGCCCTCCAGCAGGTGGGGCACCCAGTAGCGGTCGTCCTCCCACATCCGGTCGTAGGGAATGTCGTCGACGGGACACCAGAACGGGTCGGCCTCCTCGGAGGGCTCGGGGTCGCCGGTGGGGTCGTCAGCCCGGAAGACGTGGACGAACATGAACGGGTCGTCCCCGAACGTGAAGTGGAGTTCGCCCATCTTCTCGGGGTCGACGCGCACGGCGACCTCTTCCCTAACCTCGCGCACGACGCACTCGCGGGGCGTCTCGCCGGGTTCGAGTTTCCCGCCGGGGCCGTTGACGTTGCCGGCGCCGACGCCGCGGCGCTTCTCGATGAGGAGGACTTCGTCGTCGACCACGGGGTAGCAGAGCGTGGCTTCGCGCATTCGGGGGTGGTGCGCAGGCCCGGCAGATAACGCTATCGGCGAGAGAACTAAGTGGCGTGGGAGCATGCCCCACGGTATGGGTGACACGAAGCGTGGCCGCGAGCGGAAAGGCCAGAAGAAACGCGAACAACTGCGCGAACACGAAGTCGAGCGCACCCTCGAGGCCACAGACGAGCCGCCCGAACCCGTAGAGGAAGACATCGAGTTCGGCGAAGAAACCTCCAGTTAACGCCCACCCGCGCCGAAACGTCCACACTTTTTCGAGCCGCCACGCCCGACAGCGACAGCGCCGTCAGAACATCTCGTTGCCGCAGTCGTTGCAGACCAGTTGCATCACGCCGTCCTCGTTCGGTTTCCGGACCGAGTGGCTCGTCTCCTCGCCACACTCCGGACACGGCGCCAGGGACTCGATGTCCGCCCAGTTGTGGCGCGCACCCGGCGCACCGACCGCGACGGCGCGAACCACGTCGTCGGAGTGGTTGTGGCCGTTCTGGAACTCGCCCGGCGGGAACCGAATCACCTGTCCCTCGTCGACGGTGACCTCCTCGCGGTCCTCGCCCACCTCGAAGGTCGCGGTGCCGTCGAGCACGTAGAAAATCTCCTCCTGGTCGTGGTGGGTGTGGAGGCCGCCCGAGAACTGCTCGCCGGGTTCGAGTTCGTACTCCACGAGCGCCACGTCCTCGGTGCCGAGCGCCCGCGAAATCGGGAGGCGGACGCCGTGCACGCCGAGAGGGTTCGGTCGGTTCTCAACGTCGTCGACGGTGACTTTCTCCATACGGGCCGCGCGGACGCCGGCGCCATAGGTCTGTTCCCCGCGCCCGACCGTCGCGCCGTCAGTCCCTCGGAACCGAGAACGGGCTGGCCGATTCCGTCCACTCCCAGCCCGGCAGTCGGGTCTGGACGCCGGCCGCGAGCGCGGCGTCGAGGTCGTCGCGGCCCGCCGGTCCGTCTCCGTGCGTGGTGACGTCTGCGAAGTGGAACGTCGCCTCGGCGAGCAGACGACGGGGCTGGCCGCCGGCGAGCATCGCGGCGAGTTCGCGGCCGAGCAGTTCGTCCACGACGAAGCCGGGGTAGTCGCCATCGACGTCGATATCTCGGAGCAGGCCGACGAGCGCGGCGACGTTCACGGCGCGGTCCCCGTCCGCGAACACGTCGTCGACGACGTCGCGGTACTGCGCCTCGGTGACGTGCGCGACGTCCGTGTCGAAGGCGTCGCCGAGCGAGTCCCGCGTGGCGTTGACCAACGGGACGACGGTGTCGGCGCGCTCGCGCACCCACTCGTGTTCGCGGACGACGGTGGCTGGCGTCAGTTCCATACAGAGGCTGGCGTGCGCACGACTACCAACTTTGCGAAGGCTTTTATAACGCGAGTCGCATACTTCCGCGTAAGCGGGTTCTCGTGTACTCATCCCCGCGGCCCGGCCGCCATCCGGCCGGGACTGCCGCTCTCCCTACTGGTATGACGACACTGTGGGCACGAACACCACGTTTTTCGAACCGCTCGTCAGCCGGCGACCGCCGGCCGGTGAGAGGTGCCAGTGGCCACGGAGACGCGGACCTGCGAGTACACACCCCACGACCATGAGTACTGTAGACCAGCAACTCGAGGAGTTACAGGAGCAGATTGCGAACGAAATCCCGCCGGACATCTCTGTTACCGACGTGAAATACGAGGGCCCCGAACTCGTCGTCTACACTCGGGACCCCAAGCAGTTCGCGCAGGACGGCGACCTCATCCGACGGCTCGCAAGCCAACTCCGGAAGCGCATCACGGTGCGCCCGGACCCGGACGTGTTGTCCAGTCCGAAGCGCGCCCGCGAGAAAATCATGGACGTCATCCCGGAGGACGCCGGCGTCACCAACCTCGACTTCCACGAGGACACCGGCGAAGTCGTCATCGAGGCCGAGAAGCCCGGCATGGTCATCGGCCGCCACGGCTCCACGCTCCGAGAGATTACGGAGGCCGCCGGCTGGACGCCGGAGGTCGTTCGCACGCCCCCCATCGAATCCTCGACTGTCTCGAACGTCCGGAACTTCCTCAAGCAGGAACGCGACGAGCGCCGCGACATCCTAGAGAAGGTCGGTCGCCAGATTCACCGCGAGGAGATGCAGGACGACGAGTACGTCCGCATCACCACGCTGGGCTGCTGTCGCGAAGTCGGGCGCGCGAGTTTCATCCTCTCCACGCCCGAGACGCGCATCCTCATCGACTGCGGGGACAAGCCCGGCAGCGAGGACGAAGTCCCCTACCTCCAGGTGCAGGAGGCGCTCGCCGGCGGCGCGAACACCATCGACGCCGTCGTGCTCACACACGCCCACCTCGACCACTCCGCGTTCATCCCGCTCCTGTTCAAGTACGGCTACGACGGCCCCATCTACTGCACCGAGCCGACCCGCGACCTGATGGGCCTGCTCACGCTGGACTACCTCGACGTCGCCGCGAAGGAGGGCCGCGCGCCCCCGTACGAGTCCGAGATGGTGCGGGAAGCCATCAAGCACTGCATCCCGCTGGAGTACGGCGACGTGACGGACATCGCGCCGGACGTGAAACTCACGTTCCACAACGCCGGCCACATCCTCGGGTCGGCCGTCTCCCACTTCCACATCGGCGACGGCCTCTACAACGTCGCGTTCTCCGGCGACATCCACTACAAGGACACGCGCCTGTTCAACGGCGCCGTCAACGACTTCCCGCGCGTCGAGACGCTCGTCCTCGAATCGACGTACGGCGGCCGGAACGACTACCAGACCGACCAGGAGGACTCCGAGCGCAAACTCAAACGCGTCATCAACGAGACCTACGAGAAGGGCGGGAAGGTCCTCATTCCGGCGTTCGCGGTCGGTCGCTCCCAGGAGATGATGCTCGTCCTCGAGGAGGCGATGCGGAAGGGCGACATCCCCGAGATGCCCATCCACCTCGACGGCATGATTTGGGAGGCGACGGCCATCCACACGACGTACCCCGAGTACCTCCGCGACGACCTCCGGGACCGCATCTTCCACGACGACGAGAACCCGTTCCTCGCGCCGCAGTTCAACCACATCGACGGCGGCGAGGAGGAGCGCCAGGAGGTCGCGGACGGCGACCAGTGTATCATCCTCTCCACCTCCGGCATGGTCTCCGGCGGCCCCATCATGTCGTGGCTCGAACACATCGGCCCGGACCCGGACTCCACGATGACGTTCGTCGGCTATCAGGCGCAGGGAACCCTCGGACGCCGCATCCAGTCCGGCTGGGACGAGATTCCGATGCCCGACTCCCGCGGGAACGGGCGCACCGAGCGCCTCTCGCTGAACATGGACGTCGAGACCGTCGACGGCTTCTCCGGGCACGCCGACCGGCAGGGCCTCGAAGACTTCGTGCGCACGATGAACCCCCGCCCCGAGAAGGTGCTGTGCGTCCACGGCGACGAGTCCTCCACGCAGGACCTCTCGTCGGCGCTCTACCACGAGTTCAACATGCGGACGTTCGCGCCGAAGAACCTCGAGACGTTCCGGTTCCTGTAAGGTTCGCGTTCGTCACTCGGTCAGACTCGGCGACAGTTCTATACGCTCGCTACGAGAACGACAGCGCGTGCGTTTCGCCCGCCTGCTCGCTGTCCTGTTCGCGGGACTGCTCGTGTTCACGTCCCTCGTTGGCGCGGCGGCCGCCGGCCCGCCCGTCGAGGGCGACGGCGGCCACCGGTTCGACATCGGCGGCGACAGCCCCCACATCACGTTCTGGGTTCACCTCGACCTGTTCACGAACCTCGGCGACGCGGGCGACTTCGGCTTCAGCGCGGTCGGCACCGCGATGGACACGAAGGTAATCGTCATCGACATCCAGTTGCAGTTCGCGGGCGTCGGCCCGCTCTCGGAGTTCCTCTCGAACCCGTTCGCGCGATTCTCCGTGACCGCCGACTGGGAGCTGAATCTGCCGTTCCTCTCGACGGGCGTCAACGAGGGCGACGACTTCTCGTACCGGGACAACACCACGATTTCCGGCGACCTCCCGCCGCCGACGCTGCCCGCGTAGACCGGCAACAGCCCGACGAGGGGCCGCAGTACTTTACACTGTGGGATGTGTTGTACCACGACATGGAGGGGGAGCAGCGAGACGCGCTGGTCGCGGACGTCCGGGAGACCGCCGGCGACGCGCTCCGGTGTGTCGCCGAGTACGACCAGACCGGCTACGACGTGTTCTACGAGCGGGACGGCCTCGAAACCCGTCTCGAACGCCTCGCCGAGGACATCCACGCCGACCTCGTCCTACAGGAGGTCGGCCGGGAACACCTCGAAGACCTCTTCGACGCCGGGTCGCTCCGGTGTTCGATGTACCGGTTCGACGACCTCACCGCCTTCCACTTCCTCGCCTCGGACTACACCGGCCTGTTCGTGAGCGTCGACTCCGACGCCGACGTCCCGCTGTGCTCGTTCGCCGACGCCTGTCGCGGGTACCTCTAGGCGGCGTCCGCCGGGTCGACGACCGACTCCGCGAGTTCGTCCACGCCGACGCGGTCGCAGTAGTCGTACAGCGGACACGCCTCCGGTCCGTCCAGACACGCGGGCTTCCGGGCCGTGCAGTAGTCCCGCCCGAACTGAATCATCGCCGTGTGCCCGAAGCCACACGCCTCGGCGGGCACGTCGGCTTCGAGCGCCTCGCGCACGGCCTCGTGGTCGGCGTCCGGCGGCGCCAACCCCATCCGGCGCGCGATGCGGTGGACGTGCGTGTCCACGGGAAACACGCCGCCGCGTCCGCCCGCGAACAACAGCACGCAGTCGGCGGTTTTCGGGCCGACGCCCTTCATGTGGAGGAGCGCGCCACGCACTTCTTCCGGGTCGCCCTCTGCGACGAACGCGTCGAACGCGTCCTCGCCCCCGTACTCCCCGCAGATTCGGTCCGCCAGCCGAATCAGCGTCTCCGACTTCTGGTTGTAGAGGCCGGCCGACGAGATGGTCTCCGCGAGTTCGTCCCGGTGGGCGTCGGCGAGCGCTTCGGCGAGGTCGCCGTCGGGAGCGTCGTATCGCTCCATCAGCGCGTCGTGAGCCGGCTGGCTCGCCACGTCGCTCGTGTTCTGGCTGAGGACGGTGCGCACGAGACACTCGAAGGCGTCCCGACCACCGTACGTCTTCTCCCAGTACAAATCGCCGAGTTCGGCGACGACGGCGGCGGCGCGCGTGTCCGCGTCCTCGCCGTCGAAGGCGGTGAACCGGCCGCCACCGGCGTCGCCGCCGGAGATGTTCTCGGCGGGCTCGTCGTCCATGCCCCGAACTCGGTGACGAACCGCAAAAAGCCTACTCGACGCGGAGGGTCGCCGTGAGGTCGGCGCCGTCGGCGAGCGCGGCGACGAGGTCGCGGTCCACGTCGCCGGCGGCCTTGTCCGCGTCCACGAAGATGGTGCGGTCGTCGACGTACGTGCTCGTGCGGGCGACCATGCTGCGTTCGTTCGTGAGTTCGAGGTCGGGATGGCCGCGGCCCGTGATTTCGTCCCGGTGACCGTCGGCTTCGAGGACGAGCGTGACGGTGGCGTCGGCGTCTCGGCAGGCGTCAGCGAACGCGTCCTCGAAGTCGGCGGGCGCGCGGTCGGCCTCGATGCCGAGGATGCAGTCGCCCGCGGGCGTGAGGTAGTCGTCGGTCGTCAGTTCGAGCGTGCTGGCGTGCTCGCCGGCGACGTGTTCGTGGCCGCGAGCCCGCACGACTTCGTCCATGTTCGCGGAGAGGCGACGGGCGCACTTGTGCCCGGCGTTCCCGGCCCCGGTTTATGTGCTCCCCCGCCGAGAGTGGGATGCGTTCCCACGCCCGTGAGACGGCCTACCAACTGTTTGCAGGGTTTTACCATACGGAAATTTTAAGTGGTGTCACGGCTTACTACCTGTCACCAGAACGCTGCGAGCGTTCACCGCACAGCCCGAGAGAGAATGACAGGATGCTCTCCTTCCGACCGGACCGTGTCACACGCCGAGCGGCGGCTGTGCGGTGTGCTCCAGCAGTATGGCATAGAGGTTTGAACAATGGCTGAGGAAGAACAAACCATCGAAGTATCGACCGCAGACGAACTCATTACTGACGAAGAACTCCAGGAGAAATCCAAGGGGCAGCTCATCAAGAACGCGGGCCAGTTCCGCGACCGACGGAACGAGCTGAACCAGCTCGCGAGCACCCGAGCCTCCGACCGAGACGACCTCAACGCGAAGACGCGCGAGAAGGTCGACGAGGCCCAGGAACACCGCGAGCAGCGCGACGAGCTCAACGAGCGCGTCCAAGAGCACAAGGAGATCCGCAACGAGCTGAACGCGGAAGCCAACGAGCTCTTCGACGAGGTCGAGGACCGCAAACAGGACCTCGAACTCGACGAGGGCAAGGACCTCGAAGAACTCAAAGAGGAAATCGAGCAACTCGAGTTCAAACAGCAGACCGAGGTCCTCTCCACCGAGGAGGAGCGCGAACTCATCGAGAAGATCGAGGACAAGCGCGAAGAGTACCAGGAGCGAAAGGAGACCCTCGAGGACTCCGGTAACCTCGAAGAGCTCGTCGAGGAAGCCGAGGAGGTCCGCGCGGAAGCGTCCGAGCACCACGAGAAGGTGACGGAGCTCGCGGACAAGGCCCAGGAACACCACAACCAGATGATCGAGGCCTACCGCGAGGCCGACGACATCCGCGACGAGGCCGACGAGATGCACGAGAAGTTCGTGGAGGCCCAGGAAGCCGCCGACGCCCACCACGAGGCCTTCGTGCGCGTCCAGAAGCGCCTGCGCGAACTCGACAAGCAGGAAGAAGAAGAGCGCAAGGACGAGCGCGCCAAAGAGCAGGAGGAAGCCCGCGAGGAAGCCGAGGAAATCTACGAGCGGTTCAAGGAGGGCGAGACCCTCGACACCGAGGACCTCCGGAAGCTCCAGAAGTCCGGTCACCTGTAATCTCGACGCGATTTTCTCTCCGTTTTCCGGTCGCGTAGCCGCGGCACTCGCCGCGTGGAGCGCGAAGCAGGTCCGGGGCTGCGGCGGCGCTCGTCACACCCAGCGCGGGGTTTTTATCCCGGCGGCGTGACGGTTCGGAGTAGATGCGTACGCTGGTAGTCTGTGTCGACCGGACGGGCGACATCCCCGGGAAGACGGGGATTCGGACGCCCGTCGCGGGGTGGGAGGCCGTGCAGTCCCTCGTCACCGAGATGGGGGTCGCGGACCCCGAGGACTCCAGCGTGAACTGCCTGCTCGAAGCCCTGCGGGTCACCCGTGACCTGCGGGACGAGGACGACGACGCCGTCGTCGCGGCGGTGTCCGGGAGCGGTGACAGCGTGAGCGCGGACCGCTCGCTGGCCGAGCAACTGGACGACCTCATCGACCGCTACGAACCGGACTCGGCGGTCGTCGTCATCGACAGCGCCGAGGACGAGCGCGTCGTCCCCATCGTGGAGAGTCGCCTCCAGGTGGACGCCGTCGACCGCGTGGTCGTGCGGCAGGCCCGCGACCTCGAATCGACGTACTACCTCCTGAAGCAGTTCCTCGCCGACGAGGAACTCCGGCAGACCGTGCTCGTGCCGGTCGGCATCGTCCTGCTGGTGTTCCCGGCGTTGATGATGCTGACCGGGAGTCTCGCCGTCGCCGCCGCGAGCATCACCACTGTCATCGGGCTGTTCTTGCTGTACAAGGGCATCGGCGTGGACGACTACCTCGCGGCGCTCCCTGGCCAGGCGCGGAACGCGCTGTACTCCGGGCGGGTGTCCATCGTGACGTACGTCGTCGCGGTCGGCCTCGCGCTCGTCGGCATGTTCGCGGGCGCGCTCGGCGTCTCGGACCTCGACATCGAGACCGTGACGCTGCTGTCTGCGATGGCGTTCACGTACTACAGCGTGCCGTGGGTGACACTCGGCGCGCTCGCGGCGAGCGCCGGCCGGCTGTTCGACGAACTCATCCAGCGCGAGGAGGTCCGGACGTCGTTCTTGAATCTGCCGTTCGGCGTGCTCGCGGTCGGTCTCGTCGTGCGCGGGTTTTCGGCGTACTTCGTGGAGCGCGCCGGACTCGTCTCCGCCATCGAGGTGCCGGCGATGGAGTTCGGCGCCATCTCCGTCGACGGGTTCGCGCTCACGCCCGAACAGCGCCTCGCGGCGTTCGTCGTCCTCGGCGTGCTCGTGAGCGTCGTCGGCATCCGCGTGGCGACGTACTTCAGCGGCGTGGAGTTCGACGACGTGGAGCGCGCGCCCGAACAGCAGTAGGGCTTTCAACGCCAGTCGCCAAACCAACGCATGAACGACGGTCAGTGGGTGAGCCTGTTCTCCGGCGGGAAGGACTCCTCGTGGGCGCTCTACCGCGCCATCGAGGAGGGCTTGGACGTGGGTCGACTGCTCACCGTCCACCCCGAGGGCGACTCCTACATGTACCACGTGCCGGCGACCCGGCTGGCGGAACTCGCGGCCGAGAGCGTCGGGATTCCGCTCGTGGACGTGGAACCCGGCGACTTCGACGCCGAGTCCGCGACGGACGCGAGCGCACAGGGCGACACCGAACTCGAACCGATGGAGGCCGCACTCGACTCGCTCGCCGGCGACCTCGACGGCGGCCTCGCGGGCGTCACCGCCGGCGCGGTGGAGAGCGAGTTCCAGACGAACCGCATCGAGGCGATGTGCGACCGCCTCGACTGCGAGGTGTTCGCGCCGCTCTGGCAGCGCGACCCCCGCGAACTCGCCGACGAGATGCTCGACGCCGGCTTCGAAATCCGAATCATTCAGGTCGCCGCCTACGGCCTCGACGAGTCGTGGCTCGGGCGCACGCTCGACCGCGACGCGCTCCGCGAACTCGAAGCGCTCAACGACGAGTACGGCGTCCACATCCTCGGCGAGGGCGGCGAGTTCGAGACGCTCGTCACCGACGGCCCGCACATGGCCCGCCCGATAGAACTCGACTACGACACCGTCTGGGAGGGCGACCGCGGGCACGTCGAGATTACGGACGCGAGACTCGGCGAGTAGCAGACTGAATTACCGACAGCGAGCATCAGCTGATTAGTCAGCCGACAGCGAGCATCCGCGAGCGAGCGGCTTGAAAAGCCCGAGCGAAGTGGTTCACCGAGCGCGACCACCGGGAGCGCTCGGGCGGCGAGGACTCCCGAAGTGGGGTCCGACGCCGCTTTTTCACCAAGTTTTTGCCGAGTCGGGGTGCGCGCAGCGCACCCCGACACAGAGCAAAAAGTGGGTTCTAGCGGCCGTTCTCGATGGTGGTGTGGGCGCCGATGAGCGCGCCGGAGAAGTCGATGTCTTCGAGTTTGGTCTGTTCGTCGATGATTGAGTCGCGGACGTCGCAGTCGTGGAGGGTGGCGTCGGGGAAGATGATGGAGTTGTCGACGCTGGAGTTGACGAGTTCGGCGTTCCCCATGACGTAGACGTTGTCGCCGAGCGTGGTGTTTTCGACGGTTGCGTCGTCGCTGACGACGTTGTCGCCGTCGAGGGTCCACGCGACGGCGTCGAGATAGGATTCGGGGGTGCCGATGTCGTACCACGCGCCTTCGAAGGTGTAGGCGTGGACCGATTGGCGGGATTGGAGCCACTGGATGAACCAGCCGGGTTCGTCGGGGTTCTCGCCTTCGTCGAGGTACGTCTGGAGGTCGGGGACGGTGTCGCGGGGGAAGGCGTAGCAGGCGATGGAGACGAGCGTGCTCTTGGGGTCGTCGGGTTTCTCCTGGAAGTCGACGACTTCGTCGCCGTCGAGGTCGACGAGGCCGTAGGACTTCGCGCGCTCGAAGCTCCCGACGTCGTAGGCGGCGATGGTCGGGGTGTCCTTGGCTTCGAAGAAGTCGACGAAGTCGGAGATGTCGAAGGAGATGAGGTTGTCGCCGGCGATGACGACGAGGTCGTCGTCGACGTTCTCGCGGTCGACGAGCTGGGCGAGCGCGCCGACGACACCGAACTTCTCGTCTTCTTCGGTGGTGTCTTCGACGGTCAGCGTGGGTTTCTCGAAGTCGCTGTCCGCGAGGTGGTCGCGGAAGTCGTCGGCGAACCGCTCGTTCGTGGAGACGAACACCTCGTCGATGCGGTCATCGGCTTCCAGCTCGGCGAAGATGCGGTCGATGACGGTGGTGTCGCCCACGGGGAGAAACATCTTCGGGCGATGTTTCGTGATGGGCCACAGTCGCGTCGCGTACCCGCCGGCGAGGACGACGGCTTTCATGGTTCGACGGTTCACCGCGTCCGATAAGTCCTTTTTCATCCGGCGACGGAGTGACAGGTATGGACGACAAGACGACCCGCGAGCGAATCCTCGACGCGCTCCGTGAGACGCCGCGGACGCCGAGCGCGCTCGCCGAGGAGTTCGGCGTCGCCCGCGGTACAGCGTTGACGCACGTCCGACACCTCTCGGAGTCGCTGGACGGCACCGACGAGACGCTGTTGGTGCGGCCGCCGGCGTGCAAGTCGTGTGGGTTCGAGGACTTCGACGACCCGGTGAACGTGCCGTCGCGGTGCCCGGAGTGCAAACACGAGGGCATCGAGGAGCCGGCGTTCGTCGTGGAGGCGGTCTGAGGCCGTCGAAGCGTCAGAATCCGATTCGAGAACCGGGGGACGTGGAGAGGTCGGCGGGGTCGCCGTCGTCGACGCCAGTTCGCACGAACTCGTAGTCGGGGTCGGCGAGGTAAACGACACCGTCGCGCACGTCGACTTCCACGGGGTCGAGGCGCGCGCCCTCGCAGGGGCCGTGCGTGCAGACCCCCGAGTCCGCCTCGAAGGTGGCGGCGTGTTTCCGGCAGACGAGTTCGCCGTCCCGGACGGCGCCGTCGCCGGTGTCGAGGTTCACGTCAGTCCAGTGCATGCAGTAGTTCAGCCAGCCGACGATTGCGCCGTCTGACAGTTCGACGAGAATCGCTTCCTTCTCGTCGCCGTCACCGTTCTCGACTGTGAATAGAAAACTGTCGTCTGCGGGCACGTCGTCGACGTCGGCGATTCGGTCGGCTCCCATCGGCGCGGAGTACCGGCCCGTCGGCTTTGAACGCACCGAAATCGACACCGGCGACGAGACGCGGCGACGAACGCCGGTCAGTAGTGACGTTTCTCGACTTCGCGCGCGAACTGGCGGGCGAGCGCGGCGCCGACCCGACACGTGGTGTAGGTGGCGTCGTCGAGTTCCGCGACCGGTCGAACCTCCCACGTGGTGTTCGTGAAAAACACCTCGTCGGCGTCGTAGAACGCCTCGGGTTCGTAGTGTCCCTCCTCGACGGGGATGCCGGCGTCGCGGGCGATTTCGAGGACCGCCCAGCGCGTGATGCCGGGGAGGACGTCGAGGTCGAGACTCGGCGTGTGGAGGACGCCGTCGTCGACGAAGAAGACGTTGCTCGTGGTGCCCTCGGTGACGTGGCCGTCGTCGTCCACGAGCAGGGCTTCGTCGGCGTCGCCGGCGTCGATACGCGCGAGGACTCCCGGCAGGTAGTTGTGGGTCTTGGCGACCGACGGGACGCAGGTGTCCGGGACGGCCTGCACGTCGGTCGTGCGAGCCGTCGCGGGGACGTCCCAGATGCGTTCGCCGTCGACGCCGCCGCGCGGGAGCGGTTCGACCACGACGACGACCGACGGGTCGGTGTCGTCGTCGGGCGCGAGCCGGCCCGACTGGACGCCCCGCGTAATCGACAGTCGGACGTAGGCGTCCGCGAGGTCGTTGGCGGCGAGCGTCTCGTGGACGCGACTCCGGAGGTCGCGGTCCGAGAGCCCGTGGTCGATGCCGAGCGCGTCACAGGTGGCGCTCAGGCGGTTCGCGTGCGCCGGCCACGCGAACGTCTGCCCGCCGTACGCACGGAGTGTCTCGAACGCCGCGTCGCCGTACTGGAACCCGCGGTCGCGGACGCTCACGGTGGCGTCCGACTCGTCCACGAGGTCGCCGTTTACGTGGTACTGCATGTATCGAGGAAGCTGCGAATCATCTGTTTGCCGTGCGGTGTGAGGATGCTCTCCGGGTGGAACTGGACGCCGGCGTGCGGGCGGTCGCGGTGCCGGACCGCCATGACGACGCCGTCGTCGGTCCACGCGGTCGGTTCGAGGTCGTCCGGGAGGTCGGCTTCCGGAACTGACAGCGAGTGATAGCGACCGGTCTGCACGCGGTCGGGGAGTCCCGAGAAGACGCCGCGGCCGTCGTGGCGCACCGTCGAGGGCTTGCCGTGGACGACCGACGGCGCGTGCTCGACGGTCGCGCCGTTGGCGGCACAGAGCGCCTGGTGGCCGAGACAGACGCCGAGCGTCGGGTAGTCGAGGTCGCGGAACACCGGAACGGAGACGCCCGCGTCGTCGGGCGTGCCGGGGCCGGGCGAGACGACGACGCCGTCCGGGTCGAGTTCGCGGATTCCCTCGGCGTCGATTGCGTCGTTCCGGCGGACGGTCACGTCGGCGTGCTCGCCGAGGTACTGGACGAGGTTGTACGCGAAGGAGTCGTAGTTGTCGACGACGAGGACGCGGGTCACGCCTCGTCCCCCTCGACGGTGAGCGCGTCGTCGCGGTCGTCGAGCGCCGCGTCGATGGCGTTCACGAGCGCGCGGGCCTTGTCCAGCGTCTCGGCGTACTCGGCGGCGGGGTCGGAGTCGTGGACGACGCCGGCACCGACGCGGAGGTGGTACTCGTCGGCGTGCCGGACGAGCGTCCGGATGACGATGTTGAGGGTGGCGTCGCCGTCGAAGCCGACGGCGGCGACGCTCCCCGTGTAGGGGCCGCGTCGGGTCGCCTCCACCTCGTCTATCAACTCCATCGTCCGGGGCTTGGGCGCGCCGGTGATAGTTCCACCGGGAAACACGGCGCCGATGGCGTCTGCGAGGTCGCGGCCCTCGCGGAGGCGCCCGCGGACCTCGCTGACGAGGTGCATCACCTCGCTGTACCGGTCGACGCGTCGATACTCGGAGACCTCGACGCTGCCGTACTCGGCGACCTTCCCGAGGTCGTTGCGTTCGAGGTCGACGAGCATCGCGTGTTCGGCGCGCTCTTTCTCGTCGCTCGTCAGGTCGGCTTCGAGCGCCTCGTCCTCGGCCTCGGTGTCGCCCCGCGGCCGGGTGCCAGCGATGGGCTCCGTGACGAGGTCGCGGCCGCGCCGGGAGAGGAGGAGCTCCGGGCTGGCGGAGACAAGGTCGACGCCCGGGAACTCCACGAGCGAGGAGTACGGCGCGGGGTTGGCGTCGCGGAGCGCGGCGAACACCTCGACGGGGTGGACGCTCGCGGGCGCTTCGAGGCGCTGGCTGACGTTCGCCTGGAACGTGTCGCCGTCCCGAACGTACTCCTTGATTCTGCGGACGCGGTCCTCGAAGGCGGCCTGCCCGCACGCGCTCTCGAAAGGCGCGCGTTCGTCGGTCGGCGGGTCGCCGACGCTGGGGTCGCCGTCCGCGGTGCGGTCGGCGAGCGCGAGCGCTCGGTCGCGGGCCGCGTCGAACGCCGCGTCGAAGTCGCCGTCGAGGCGCGCGCTCCCGACGAAGTACGCGTCGTCGCCGGTCTCGAATGGCTCGCGCCACGCCGCGACCGCCGGGTAGACGCCGAACTGCATCCGCGGGAGGCGGCGGTCGTCCTCGGCGTTCGCGGGCAGGTCTTCCAGTTCGCGGGCCACGTCGTAGGAGAGCCACCCGAACAGGCCGCCCGGATGTGGCACGTCGCAGTCGCCGCGCACGAGGTCGGCGCCGATGCGGTCGGCGAGCGCGTCGAGCGTGCCCGAGTCGTCGGGGCCGACGGTCAGGAAGTCCTCGGGGTCGACGCCGAAGTACCCCCAGCCGTCGCTCCCGCCGGTGGTCTCGCAGTAGAACGAGGGGCCGTCGCCGCGCGCCCGCCGGTACGCGTCGAAGGGGTCGGCGACGGACTCGCGGACCGCGACGACGACGCGGGCGTCGGCGTCCCGGTCGGCAGCGGCGGCTCGGAGCGAGGCGCGGTCGGAGACGAGCGCCGACCCGCCGTCAGACATTCCTCGCGGCTGTCATCAGTCGCGGTTCTGCGCGTTCTCCACCCAGCGACCGACGCGCTTCGGGGAGAGGTCGATGGCCTCGGCGAGTTCGTCGACGTCCGCGGCGGCGAGGTCCGCGACGGTCTCGACGCCCGCGTCTTCGAGGCGGTCGGCGTACGCCGGCCCGATGCCCTTCACGACGCTGACCGACTCGCCGTCGTCGGCGTCGGTCTCCGGTTCGGCCTCCTCGATGTCGGGTTCGCCGGCCGGCGCGGACTCCTCGTCCTCGACGACGGCGGCTTCGGCGGGTTCGGCGGCGCGACTCGGGTCGTCGGCGTGGTCCTCGTCGACGAGCGACTCGGTGGAGGCGGCGGCGTCCGTGCCGGCGGCCGCGGCGTCCTCGTCCGCGTCCTCGTCGGCGGGTTCGTCCGTCTCGGCCGACGACTCCTTGACCGCGCGCTCGGAACCCGCGTCGGGTTCGCGTTCCACGGTCACGTCCACGCCGCTGCCCGCGGACTCGTCCGAGGAGTCCACGCCGAGCAGCGACTTGAGTTTCGAGAGCAGTCCCATTACCCGCCCATATCAACTGCCCGTACTTAAAGCCGTGCCCGGAGCGCGCGGTTCATCGCGTCAACCGGCGCGTCCCGGCCCGTCCATATTTCGAACGCCTCGACGCCCTGGAAGAGGAGCATCCACGCGCCGTCCACCGTCGTCGCGCCCGCGGCCGCGGCGTCGCGCAGGAGACGCGTCTCCAGCGGCGCGTACACCGCGTCCAAGACGGCGAGGTCGGCGTGGAGCGCGGCCGCCGGCACCGGCGACTCGTCTTCTTCCATCCCGACGCTCGTCGCGTTCACCACCACGTCGGCGTCCGCCACGAGGTCCGAGAGCGCGTCCAGTCCGTGGGCCGTCCCGCCCACGTCGGCGGCGAGGGACTCGGCCGTTTCGACGGTGCGATTGGCGACGTGGACGGCGGCGTCGCTGTCGGCGAGCGCGAACGCCGCCGCGCGGCCGGCGCCACCAGCGCCCACCACGACTGCCGTCTCTCCGGCGAGCGTCACGTCGTGGTGGGCGAACGCGCGCTGGACGCCCGCCACGTCGGTGTTGTGGCCGGTCGGCGCCGCCCCCGAGAAGTCGACGGTGTTCACCGCGCCGACGCGCGCCGCGAGGTCGTCCGCCTCGACGAGGTCGAGCGCGTCCTGCTTGAACGGAATCGTCACGTTCAGTCCACGGATTCCGAGCGCCTCGGCGCCCCGAATCGCGGCGCCGAGGGCGTCGGGGTCGGGTTCGAACGTGACGTACCGCGCGTCCATCCCCAGTTCGTCGTAGGCCGCCTCGTGCATCGGCGGCGACAGCGAGTGCCCCACCGGATTTCCGACGAGCCCGAACACGTCCATGCTACCACCCAGTAGCGGGGTTCTCATAACTGGTACTGACACCGAACCGCTTTTTGCCGAGAGGTGGGTTCCGGTGGGTATGGCCGAATCGCTACTCGTCAGCGGCGCGATACTGCTCGCCGGTATCGTGTTGCTCTACCTCGGCGCGGAACTCCTCGTCTCCGCGGCGTCCGCGCTCGCGCTCTCCCACGGCGTCCGGGCCGCGACGGTCGGCGTCACCGTCGTGGCGTTCGCGACCACCGCACCCGAACTGTTCGTCAGTTCCATCGGCGGTCTCACGTCCGACGACAGCATCGCACTCGGCAACATCGTCGGCTCCAACATCACCAACATCGGCCTCGTCCTCGGGACGGCCGCGTTCCTCCGCCCGATGGAGGTCGACAAGGACATCCTCCGCCAGCACGGCCCGTTCATGCTCGCCGCCGCCGTCGCGCTCGTCGCGCTCGCACTCGACGGTCGCCTCGCCGCCTTCGACGGCGCCGTCCTCCTCTCGATGCTCGCCGCCTTCACCGGCTACCTCTACTACCAGTCCCAGCAGGAAGGCGACGTCAAACTCCCCGAGGACGTCGAGATGGACGACGCCAACACGAACGCCGGCCCGCGCGAGTACGGCGTCCTCCTCGGGAGCGTCCTCCTGTTGCTCGCCGGCTCCCGAGCGCTCATCGTCGGCGGCAGCGGCGTCCTCGAATCGTACGGCTTCAGCCAGCTGTTCATCGGGCTCACCATCATCGCGTTCGGCACCTCCGTCCCGGAACTCGCCACCTCGGTCGTGAGCGCGCTCCGCGACGAGGCCGACTTCTCCATCGGGAACGTCGTCGGCTCCAACATCTACAACGTCCTCGCGGTCATCGGCGTCGTCTCCCTCATCGTCCCCATCTCCGTGCAGTCGAGTACCGTGCGATTCGAACTCCCCGTGATGTTGGGGTTCACGTTTGTCGCGCTCGGGCTGATGGCGTTCGGCGACCGCATCACGCGAATCGAAGGCGTCGCGCTCATCGGCGGCTACGTCGGCTTCCTCTACTTCCTCCTGCCCTCGTAACCCCCGAACCACAAGGGTTAGGTTCGCGATAGCGGACTGTGTAAGCATGCTATCCGAGCGGCTGAAACACCCGCTAGCCGCCCTCGCGTTCGCCCTCCTCCTCACCGCGCCGTGGGTCGGCGTCGAGTTCGCTGGCGGCCCCGACGCGCTCGGCCTCCCCCCGCTGGCGACGGTCGCCGTCAGCGGCGTCGCGGTGCTCGGCTCGTCGTTCCTGCTCGCGTGGGCGGCCGAGACCGCCGAAGAAGACGTGCCACAGGCGTTCGCCATCGCCGTGCTCGCGGTGCTCGCGGTCGCCCCCGAGTACGCCGTCGACGCGCTGTACGCGTGGACCGCCGGCGCGAACGTCGGCACCGAACGCGGCGTGGAAGCCGCGAACCTCGCGGTCGCGAACATGACGGGCGCGAACCGCATCCTCATCGGCCTCGGGTGGTCCGGCATCGCCATCTTCACCGTCTACCGCGCGCTCTCCTCGGAAGACGCCGCCGTCGAGCGACGCGGCGGCCTCCTCGCGAGTCGCGTCCAACTCGACCGCAACATCAGCACCGAAATCACGTTCCTGCTGGTCGCTACCGTCTTCGCCTTCTTCGTCCCTCTGAACGGCGGCATCGGCGTCCTCGACACGGTGTTCCTCGTCGGCCTCTACGTCGCGTACATCGGCATCGTCATCCGTGGCGACGTGGAACCGCCACAGGAACAGGTCGGCGTCCCCGCCTACCTCCAGGAGCGCGCGAGGAATCTCCGCATTCCCATCGTCCTCGCGCTGTTCGCGTACTCCGGCGCGATGATTTTCACGGCCGTCCACCCGTTCGCCCACGGCCTCGAAACGCTCGGCGAGGACTTCGGCGTCCCCGCGTTCTTCATGATACAGTGGATTGCGCCGCTGGCCTCCGAGAGCCCGGAGCTCATCGTCGTCGCGTACCTCGTGAACAAAGCGCGCTCGACGGCGGGATTCAACGCCCTCATCTCCTCGAAGCTGAACCAGTGGACGCTGCTCATCGGGACGCTCGCCGTCGTCTACAGCATCGCCGCGGGTCAGGTCGGCACGCTCCCGTTCGACCACAAGCAGACCGCCGAAATCTGGATTACGGCCGCCCAGAGCGCGTTCGCGCTCGCCGTCCTCGCGAACTTCAACATCAGCCTCCGCGAGGCCGTCACCCTCCTCGTGTTGTTCGTGAGCCAGGTCGTCGCCGAGTACTACGTCATCCAGACCGTCGCCAGCGAGGCTCGCGCGACCGAACTCAGCATCCAGATTCTGTACGCGTACACCGCCGTCTACCTCGCGCTCGCCGCCGTCCTGTTCTGGCTCCGAAGAGACTCGCTCCAGCGCCTCGTCCAGCGCACGCTCCGGAACGCCAGCGCCGCGTTCTCCTCGACGCCCGCCGCGGAAGCAGACGACTAACGGCAGGCGTTTTACTCGCGGTTCCCTAGGGGCGCCCGTGATTGGCATCGTCGTCAGCAGGGCCGACGAAGCGTCCGTCCACATCGGCGACCACGTCCGCGACCTCGGGGAGTTCGAGCGGGTCGGGGAGGACGCGTATCGGGCCGACGGGTTCGCGTTGCGGGAGTTCGACGACCTCCACCTCCACCTCGACGACGTCGCCGCGGCGTTCGACGACCCGGAGTTCGTGGTGTTCGTCTCGCGGCACAGCGGCGACACCGGCCCGCTGTTGAGCGCGCATTTCACGGGGAACTTCGGCGCGGCGAAGTACGGCGGCAGCGACCGAGCGGTCGCGCCGGCGTGCCCGAACGCCCACCGCGAGGTGATGGGGTCGCTGCGCGAGCACGCGCCCGACGGCTACGACGTGGCGATGGAGTGTACCCACCACGGCCCGACGAGCGTCGGCGCGCCGTCGATGTTCGTGGAACTCGGGAGCGACGAGGCCGAGTGGGAGGACCCCGAGGGCGCCCGCGCCGTCGCCCGCGCCGTCCTCGACTTGGAGGGCGTCTCGGCCACCGGCGACCGGTCGCTGGTGGCGTTCGGCGGCGGGCACTATGCCCCCCGGCCGACACGCATCCTCGAAGACACGGACTGGGGGTTCGGGCACGTCGCCGCGGACTGGTGTCTGTCGGACCTCGGCGACCCCCGCGAGCACCGCGACCAGGTGGCCGCCGTCTTCGAGGCGAGCGACGCCACGCGGGCCGTCGTGGACGGCGACAAGCCCGCACTCGAAGCCGAAATCGAGAATCTGGGCCACCGCGTCGTCAGTGAGACGTGGGTGCGGGAGACGGACGGCGTCCCGCTCTCGCTGGCCGATGACCTCGAAGCCGACGTGGCGACCGTCGACGACGGCCTGCGGTTCGGCGACGTCGCCGAAGCGTACGACAGCGGCTACCTCGTCGTCGACCTCCCGCCGGAACTGCTCGACGCGGCCCACGCCGTCGACCCGGACGCGACGGTCGAGGCCGGCCTGCAGACGGCGCTCGCCGTCGCCACCGACGAGAACGGGAACCGGCTGGCCGGCCCCGCGGCGTTCCCCGACAAGGACGCCTACGAGGACTTCGTGGACCGCCTCGCTGCCCTGCTCGCCGCGGACTACGACGCCGTGACCCGGGAGAACGGCGACCTCGAAGCCGTCCGAGAAGCGTTCGACCCGGCGGCCGCCAGCGAGCGCGGCGTCCCCGAGGGACCGAAGTTCGGTCGCCTCGCGAACGGCGAGTCGGTCGCGGTTAACGGCGAGAAGGTCGACCCTACTGACGTGTCCAGAACCGAACGAATCACGGTTTCGGTGGACCGCCGCGAGCGGACGCGTGAGCGCGTGCGACGCCCGTCCGACGCGGAGGGGAAAGGTAATTAAGCCTCACACGCTACGCGTTAGGCAACAATGGACTCGATTGTGCAGGACGCCATCGACGAAGCCGAGGAGGGCGACGACTCGGCTTCGGCGGATGACGTCCAGTCGGGTTCGTCGGCGGCCAACGTCCCGACTGGGACGATGACGGACGACGAACTCGAGGACGTCCTCCAGGAACTCCAGACGAGCATCACGGTGGTCGGCTGTGGCGGCGCCGGCTCGAACACGGTCAACCGCATGGCCGAAGAGGGCATCCACGGCGCGGACCTCGTCGCCGCGAACACGGACGTCCAACACCTCGTCGAAATCGAAGCCGACACGAAGATTCTGATGGGCCAACAGAAGACCCAGGGCCGGGGCGCCGGCTCCCTCCCGCAGGTCGGCGAGGAGGCCGCCCTCGAATCCCAGGACGAGATTCGGGACTCCATCGAGGGCTCGGACATGGTGTTCGTCACCGCCGGTCTCGGCGGCGGCACCGGCACCGGCTCCGCCCCCGTCGTCGCGAAGGCCGCCCGCGAAGCCGGCGCGCTCACCATCGCCATCGTCACCACGCCCTTTACCGCCGAGGGCGAGGTCCGACGCACGAACGCGGAAGCCGGCCTCGAACGCCTCCGCGACGTCGCCGACACCGTCATCGTCGTGCCGAACGACCGCCTGCTTGACTCCGTCGGCAAACTCCCCGTCCGCGAGGCGTTCAAGGTCTCCGACGAAGTGCTGATGCGCTCCGTGAAGGGCATCACGGAACTCATCACCAAGCCCGGCCTCGTCAACCTCGACTTCGCCGACGTTCGCACCGTCATGGAGAAGGGCGGCGTCGCCATGATCGGCCTCGGCGAAGCCGACTCCGACGCGAAAGCCGCCGACTCCGTGAAGTCGGCGCTGCGCTCTCCGCTGCTCGACGTCGACATCTCCTCCGCGAACTCCGCGCTCGTCAACGTCACCGGCGGCCCGGACATGAGCATCGAGGAGGCCGAGGGCGTCGTCGAACAGCTCTACGACCGCATCGACCCCGACGCCCGCATCATCTGGGGAACCAGCGTCGACGAGGAAATCGAGGGCGAGATGCGCACGATGGTCGTCGTCACCGGCGTCGACTCACCCCAGATTTACGGCCGCAACGACGCCCCCGAACCCGAGCCGGAGCCGGACGGCGGCAACAGCGAAATCGAGGACATCGACTACGTCGAGTAGCGGCCTCCGCCACTGCGACCGCACGGCTATTTTGTCTGGCCCATCGAGACCCAGTATGGACGCGTTCCAGAACACCGCACAGCCCGACTGGGACTGGTGGAGTCGCCTGTGGCCGACGCCCGGCGCGACGCTTCGTGACCTCGGCGTCACCGCCGACGACGCGGTCGCCGAAGTCCCGTCCGGGAACGGCTACTTCGCGCTCCCCGCGGCCCGCATCACCGACCCGAACACCGTCTACGCCGTCGACCGCGACGCGTCGCTGCTCGACGAACTCGCGCACCTCGCCGACCAGCACGCCATCGGGAACGTCGAGCCGATTCGCGGCGACGCCCGCGACCTCGCGTCGCTTCTCCCCGAGCGCGTGGACGTCGTCCTCGTCGCGAACACGTTCCACGGCGTCGACGACCGCACGGAGTTCGTTCGTGAGGCCGTCGACGCGCTCGCCGACGGCGGTCGACTCGTCGTCGTGAACTGGCACGACCGACCGCGCGAGGAGACCGCCGCGATGGGCGAACCGCGCGGCCCGCCGACGGACCTCCGGCTCTCCCCCGACGAGACCGAAGCGGCGGTCCGCGACGCCGCGGACGTGACGCTGGCCGAGCGCGTCGAACTCCCGCCACACCACTACGCGCTCGTCTTCGAGGCGTGAGTGCGGGCGATTCCTCGGCGCGGCATCAATAGATAAAAAAGCGAGCGCCGCGTCCACCCGAACATGGACGTTCCCCTAGAGCTTTCAGCGTACACCCGCGTGCTACGGCTGGCCAGCACGCCCTCGTGGGAGGAGTTCTCCCAGATCGCGAAGATTGCCGCCGCAGGCATCTTCCTCATCGGCCTCATCGGCTTCCTGATCTTCCTCGTGATGAACGGCGTCACGTCGGTGATCTGAGATGGGCGTCTACGCTGTGAAGACCACCGCGAGCCAGGAGCAGACCGTCGCGAGCATGATTGCGAACCGCGAAGAGGACGAGATTCACGCGGTGCTCGCGCCCGACGCGCTCACCAGTTACGTGATGGTCGAGGCGGACGACGACGCCGTCATCACGCGCGTCATGGAGGAGATTCCCCACGCCCGCAGCCTCGTCCCCGGCATGTCCTCCATCTCGGAGGTCGAGCACTTCCTCTCCCCGAAACCGGACGTCGAGGGCATCGCGGAGGGCGACATCGTGGAACTCATCGCCGGCCCGTTCAAGGGCGAGAAAGCGCAGGTCCAGCGCATCGACGAGGGCAAAGACCAGGTCACCGTCGAACTGTACGAGGCGACCGTCCCGATTCCCGTGACGGTTCGCGGCGACCAGATTCGCGTGCTGGACTCGGAAGAACGGTAACGCGTTCTTCGACGTCTCGTTCGCTACGCTCACGAGACCAGCGAGGAGCGCTGAGCGAAGAAACACCCGCGTCGATTACTCCTTGTTCGGTTCGACAATCGTGTTTTCGAGCGTGCCGACACCCTCGTAGGTGATTTCGACCGTCTCGCCGGGTTCGACCAGCCCCGGGTTCGCGGGGCTGCCGAACGCGATTACGTCGCCCGGCCGGAGCGTGAACCGCTCGGAGAGGAAGGAGACGACTTCGTAGGGGCCGAACAGCATCAGTTCGGTGTTGGCCTTCTGTCGGCGCTCACCGCCGACGTCCGTGTGCATATCGATATCGTCGGGGTCGTCGACGTCGGTCTCAATCCACGGGCCGAGCGGCCCGGAGCCGTCGAAGGCCTTCCGGGCGGTGCGTCCGGGCTGGTCGAGCGCGTCGAGGTCGTTCAGGACGGTGAAGCCCCGGAGAACGTCCGGGGCTTCGCGCTCGGTGACGTCGTGACAGCGCTCGCCGACGACGGCCGCGAGTTCGCCGGCGTACGTCAGTTCGTCGGTGAACGGCGGGTACGGAATCTCGGTGTCGTGCGCGACCACCGACGTCGGCGGCTTGATGAAGAAATCCGGTTCGTCGGGACGGTCGTAGTCCATCTGGTCGAGCGTCTCGGCGTAGTTCCGGCCGACGCAGTAGACCGCCGACGGGTCGGCGGGCGGCAGCAGGCGACCGTCTTCGCCGACAACGTACTCGGTGCCGTCCTCGCGGTCCGTCACGGTGCCGGCCTCGTACTCGCCGGTGACGACCGCGCCGTCGGTGGACTGGAGTCTCGCTAGTCGCATCGTACTGGAGTGAGAGAACGTGGTGGGCGGGAGCCGAAACAGTTTGCGGACGCCGCGAACGCGTCGTCAGCTCGTCGTCGCGGGTGCCGGCTCGGAGGTGTCGAGCGCGTCGGCGCGCTCGTCGCTCAGGAGGTCTTCGAGCACGGCGGGGTCGAGCGCGTCGGCGACGTCCTCGAGGACGCGCTCGCGCTCGCGGACGGCGCCGGAGTCGCCGTCGTAGTGGCGGACGTACTGGGCGCGCGTGTGTTCTTCGAGGCCGTGCTTGATGGCGAAGTACCCCTCGGGCACCGTCTCGCCACAGATTTCGCAGTCGTGGTCGTCGTGGTCGGCGACCTGGTGCGCGAGAAGCGCCTCAACGGTCCCGAACGCCGACCCACAGCCGACGATTGCACACTCCCACCCGGACATAGGTGCGTGTACCCCCAGCGCGTAGATAAACTTTGTGTCGGCGAACGGACCACCGAACCCCGCACGTCCGCCGATTGTCAGTCCAGCGTCAGACAAAGTATCAGGGTTGAAACCGACACGCGAACCGCGTTAACACACTACTAACTATGCCGGAAATCATCCGTACCGGCTCCGAGACGCGCGTTCAACCAGATTTCGGTGTCTGGCTCGCTACTGCTCGCCGCTCTGCCGAGAAGCAGGGCTTCTCGACGTCGGGGTCGCTACTGCTCCCCCGACTGCCGATAAATCAGGTTGCGCTGAATCTCGTTGGCGCCCTCGTAGATGACCGGGATGCGGACGTCCCGGTAGACGCGGGCGATGCGGCGGTCGGTCAACACGGAGCGGCCGCCGTGGAACTGCATCCCGCGCTCGGCGTTGTCCATCGCGACCTCCGTGGACTTCGTCTTCGCCATCGCCGCCCACAGGCCGGGGTTGTCGTAGGACTCGACCTTCTCGGCGGCGCGGTAGTTCAGCGCGCGGGCCGCCTCGAACTCCGTGCGCATGTCCGCGAGGTCGTGCTGGACGGCCTGGAAGTCCGAGACCGTGCGACCGAACTCCTCGCGGTCGTGGACGAAGTCCCACGCCTCTTCGAGGGCGGCGGCGGCGAGACCGAGGCCGTGCCCGCCGACGACGACGCGGCCGTGGTTGAAGAAGTCCGCGAGCATCATGAAGCCGGCCCCCTCGCTCCCGATGAGGTTCTCCTCGGGGACACGGCAGTCGTCGAAGACGACGTGGGCCTGCTTGGACGCGCGCATCCCCATCTTCTCGGGGATGTGCTCGGCGTCGTAGCCCGCGGTATCCGTTGGCACCGCGAACAGCGAGTAGTTCATGTACCGGTCGTCAGTGTCGCCGGTCTTCGCGTACACCGTCAGCCAGTCCGCCTCGACGCCGTTACCGATCCAGTACTTCTCGCCGTTCAGGACGTACTCGTCGCCGTCTTTCTCGGCGGTCGTCTGCATCCCCGCGAGGTCGGAGCCGACTTCCGGCTCGGAGACGGCGAGCCCCGTAATCTGGTCGTTCTCGGCGACCGGGCGCAGGAAGCGTTCCTTCTGCTCGTCGGAGCCGTACTCCTCTAGCATCTCCGCGCCGAAACTCGCGAGTTGGAGCGTGAGCGCGATACCGGCGTCAGCGCGGTAGAACTCCTCGGCGATGGCGAGAATCTGGGTCAAATCGAGGCCGCGGCCGCCGTACTCCTCGCCGATGTCTTGGGCGACGAGTCCGGCGTCCATCCCGGCTTCCAGAATCTCCCGTGGGTAGTCCCCGGTGCGGTAGTACTCCTCGGCGTTCGGCGCGATGTGTTCGGCGGCGAACTCTCGGGCGTCCCGCTTCACGTCGCGGGCGCGCTCGGGAACGAGGTCCTCGGAGAGCAGATTCAGGCTCATATCCGGGTTTGGTCGGCCACGGCAATAAAACGCCTCAGAACTCCCGGCCACGGGCGCGGCGTTTACGTTGCGAACCGTAAACCGCTAATCCCGGCCGGCCGAATCGGGGCGTGTGCCGACGACACGGGTCGACCTCCACGTGAAGGTGTTAGACGACGAGGTCGTGCGACGGGCGAAGGACGCAGGCGTCGAGGTGTTGGTGTACGCGCCACACTTCACGCGACTCGGCGAAATCCGGGAGCGGGCCGCCGAGTTCTCCGACGACGACCTGCTGGTGGTCCCCGGTCGCGAGGTGTTCACGGGGTCGTACCGCGACCGGAAGCACGTGCTCGCGGTCGGCCTGGAAGCGGGCGTCCCGGACTTCGTGACCCTGGACGGCGCGCTCACCGAACTCGACCGGCAGGGCGCCGCCGTGCTCGCTCCCCACCCGGACTTCCTCACGGTGAGCCTGACGCCGACGGACGTCGAGCGCCTGCGAGACCGCGTCGACGCCGTGGAGACGTACAACCCGAAACACCTCCCGCACCACAACCGCCGCGCATCCTCGCTCGCGAGCGCACACGACGTCCCCGAGTTCGGGTCGTCGTACGCCCACCGCCCCGAGACTGTCGGCGAAGTGTGGACGGCCTTCGACGCCGCCATCGACTCCGCGAGCGACCTCGTGGACGCGCTCAAGGACGGCGTTTCTCGGCGCGTCGAACACCGGAACGGCGCCCGCCACCGCGCTCGCTGTCTCGCGGAGCAACTCCACCTCGCGTACGAGAACACGTGGGAGAAAGTCGACCGACTGTTGCTCTCGGGGATGGAGCCGACCCACCCCCGTCACATCGCGTACGACGGGAAGTTCGACGACGTCGCGGTCTACTAGGCGAGCGCGTCGGCGGCGTCCGTTTTCCGAGCGCGCCGACGATATCCGCCTAGACGAGCGTGTTGACCGCGTCCGTCGGGACGTACTGGGGCGCGACGTAGAGCGCCGCCGCGACGGCCGCGAGCTCGAGCACGGTGATGATGACGGTGGCGAGCGTGGCGTACTTCGAGGACGTGGTAACGCCGACGGGTAGGCCGAACTCCTCGTCCCAGAGCGGGTAGAACAGGGCGATGCCGCGCTTGCTCCCGACGACGTCGAGGACGTAGTGGCTGGCGACGCCGACCCACACCCACTGGAGGTTCCCGAAGTAGAACGGGAACGCGTACAGCACGGCGAGCACGGGGAGGTTGTGGAGCGTCTTGCGGTGTTTCCCGAAGTCGGTGTCGACGTCGGGGAACAGCGCGCCGAGCACGGCCGGGATGGTGACGGCGGCGACGGTCTCCAGCGTCTGGAGGTCGCCGTCCGGATAGAGCACGTAACCGAGGCCGATGCCGAGCAGAATTCCGTTGAGGACGTGGTCGCCCTTGTTCATGACTGTGACCCTGCCATCGAAGCTACCTCACCGTTTCGAGTTCCGACGCCGCGGCACGGAGCGCACCGCGGGCTATCTGTTCTTTGATTGCGAGGCGGTCGCCGTCGAACTCGCGGCGCTCGACGGTCGTGTAGGACTCGCCCGTCCCCCAGTCGCCGGCGTACGCGACGCCGATGTAGACGGTGCCGACTGGCTTCTCCTCGGTGCCGCCCGACGGGCCGGCGATGCCGGTGGTGGCGACGCCCCACGTCGCGCCGGCGCGGTCGCGGGCGGCCTGTGCCATCTCGCGGGCGACCGGTTCGCTCACCGCGCCGTGTTCGTCTAAGGCCTCGCGGCTGACGCCGGAGTCGAGTTTCGCGTCGTACGTGTACGTGACGAGGCTCCGGTCGAAGTAGTCCGAGGAGCCGGGGACGTCCGTGAGCAGGGAGCCGATGAGCCCGCCCGTGCAGGACTCGGCGGTGGCGATGGTGTGCCCGGCCTCCCGGAGCGCGTCCCCGAGCGTCTCCTCTATCGGCGGGTCGGCGGCGTGCTCGCGCATGCCCTCGGCTACCGAGGCAGTCGGCTTGAAGGTGGTGGCGAGGGAGGGTCGGTCGGCGGGCCGGGAGCGCTGGCCCGCGACAGGTGTCAGACGGCGTCGCGGTCGGTGAACGTGTGTCGTTCCGCGATGTCGCCGTCCTCGAACGTGTGGAAGTCCGCGAACCCGAAGGTCACGGGGTCGCCGTCCTGCTTCCCCTCGAAGGTTCCGCGGACTGCCGCCCGGTCGCCGTCGACGGCCACCGTCTCGATTTCGTGCGTGCCGTCGGTGAGCGGGCGGTCCTCCCGGTAGAATTCGGCGAGTTCGGCCTTCCCCTCGATGGGCGACTGGCCGGGGCGTTCGTACACCACGTCGTCGGCGAACAGCGCGAGCAGGTCGTCGACGCGGCCGTCGTCCACGGCGTCGTAGTACGCGTGGACGCGCTCTCGAAGTGACACACGTCGGTCTGTCGGCAGGATTGCAGTTCAAGCCGGGCGTCCCGGCAACGCCTGCCGCCCGAAAGACACAGGTTCCGGGGCGCGGACGAACCGGTATGGAGTACGAGGAACCGCTGTTCTTCCGCGTGATGGAGTACGCGGCCCACGCCGACGGCGACATCGTGGACATGGTCTCGGGCAACCCCGACTGGGGGTCGCCGCCCGCCGTCGCCGAGGGCCTCCACGAGTACGCCGACACGGGCGGCCGGGAGTTCCAGTACCCGCCCAGCGAGGGGCTCCGGGAACTCCGCGAGGAAATCGCGGCGCGCCGGCAGGTCGACGAGTCGCAGGTCATCGTGACCAACGGCGGCGGCGAGGCGAACTACCTCGCGATGGGGCGCGCGCTCGAACGCAACGCCGGCGACGAGGTCGTCATGACCGACCCGGTCTATCCGTACTATCCGGGAAAGACGACGATGCTCGGCGGCACTCAGCGCTTCGTGGAGACGGCCGCGGACGGCAGTCTCGACCCCGAGGACGTGCGCGAGGCCGCGAGCGAGGACACCGCGTGCATCCTCGTGAACACGCCGAACAATCCGACCGGCGCGGTGTACGGCGAGGACGCGATGCGGGAGTTCGTCGCAATCGCCGAAGAGAACGACGCTATCCTCGTCAGCGACGAGGTGTACGACCACTTCGACTTCTCCGGCGAGTTCGCGAGCGCGCTCCAGTTCGACTCGCCGAACCGCATCGTCACCAACTCGTTCTCGAAATCCCTCGCCATCACAGGGTTCCGCGTGGGCTACTGCATCGCCGACGAGGAACACGCCGACCCGATGAAGTCCCGACACATGCTGACGAACGTCGCCTCCAGCCGGCCGGCGCAGGCCGCCGTCCTGCACGCGCTTCGCGAGACGGACGCCGACTACTACCGGGAGAGCCGGGAACTGCTCCGGGAGCGCGTGGAGACGTTCACGGCGGCGCTGGACGACGCGGGCGCCGAGTACACGACGCCGGACGGCGCGTTCTACGTGATGGCGCGCTTCCCCGACTTCCCGGGGACGCTGGAGAACACGTACGAACTCATCGACGAGGCGGGCGTCGCGGGGATGCCCGGCGCCGGGTTCGGGAGCGCGCGCGACGACTGGCTCAGGTTCGCGCTCGTGACGCCGCGGGTCGAGGAGGCGGCCGACCGCCTCGCCGACTACTTCGCCTGAGAGCGACCGACGGATTGACCCCGCTGGGTCGCTCACCCCCGGTATGGACGAACTGGAGGTCGAGGCGGTCGACTCGCTCGACCCAGGCGTGACCACGGGCACCGCCGAGTACGTGCTGTACGGCGGGAAGGGCGGCGTCGGGAAGACGACGATGGCGGCGGCGACGGCGCTCGCGTCCGCGAACGAGGGCACGAACACGCTCGTCGTGTCGACGGACCCCGCGCACTCGCTGTCGGACACGCTCGGCGCCGAAATCGCGTCCCGGCCGGCGCAGATTCGCCCCGAGTTGCCGCTGTGGGGCGTCGAAATCGACCCCGACGACGCGCTCTCGCGGGCGGGGATGTTCGGGCAGGACGGCGGCTTCGCGGGCGGGCTGGACGCCCTGCTCGGCGGCACCGCGGGCGAATCCGGCGACGACGCCGCGATGATGCCCGGCGCCGACGAGGCCGCCGCGATGCAACTGCTCTTGGAGTACATGGACGACGACCGCTTCGACCGCGTCGTCGTGGACACCGCGCCGACCGGGCACACGCTCCGCCTGCTGGAACTCCCCGAGGTCTTGGACTCGATGGTGGGGCGGATGATGCAGATGCGCGAGCGCCTCGGCGGGATGATGGACGGCCTGAAGGGGATGTTCGGGCAGGGCGAGGACGACGACCAACCGCTCGGCGACATGGACGCCGTGAAAGAGCGCGTCGAGCGCCTGCGCGCCGTGCTCACCGACCCCGCCAGAACTGACTTCCGCGTCGTTCTGGTGCCCGAGGAGATGAGCGTCATGGAGTCCCAGCGACTCGTCGAGCGCCTCGACGAGTACGGCGTGCCGGTCGGGACCGTCGTCGTGAACCGCGTGATGGAACCGCTCGCGGACGTGGCCGACGTGCCGACGGACGCGTTCGTCGCGCCGAACCACGAGTCGTGTGAGTTCTGCGCGCGGCGCTGGGACGTCCAGCAGCGCGCGCTCGCCGAGGCACAGGACCTGTTCCGGGGCCACGACGTGAAACGCGTCCCCCTGCTCGCCGAGGAAGTGCGGGGCGAGCGCCCGCTCCGCGTGGTCGCCGCTTGCCTCGACTAGTCAGCGCGCGAACTTCAGCGCGAACCGGTAGCCGGCGTCCAGCCAGCGGTCCGGCAGGAATCGCGCGAGTACACCGAATCGGCCGGCGCGCGCCACCGGGTAGCGGGGCGCCGGGTCGGGGCTGACCGCGGCCTCCGTGATGACTTCGGCGACGCGCTCCGGAGACACCGCGCCGAGGCCGTTGACTGCGCTCGCGTCCGAGAAGAACTCGTAGATGCGCTCGTACGCACCGCTCTTGTCGAGGTCGTCGAACTCGTCGTCCGCGCGCTCCTGGAACGACGTGTCGACCGGGCCGGGCTCCACGACCGCCACGTCGATGCCGTACTCCGAGACTTCGCCGCGGAGCGCGTCGCTCATCCCCTCGATGGCGAACTTCGAGCCGTTGTACGCGCCCATCCCCGGCGTCGCGACGCGCCCGGAGACGCTGGAGACGTTCACGATGGTGCCGTCCTCGCGCTCCCGCATGTGGGGGAGGGCGGCGCGAATCAGGCGGTGGGGGCCGTAGACGTTCACGTCGAACTGCCGGTGGAGGTCGCGGGTCGGAATATCCTCCAGCGGCCCGAGTTGGGCGTACCCCGCGTTGTTCACCAAGCAGTCGAGGCGCCCGTGTTCTGCGACCGTCTCGTCCACGACGTTCCGGCACTGCGCCGGCTTCGTCACGTCGAGTTCGGCGGTCTCACAGCCCGCCTCCGCGAGCCCCGCGATGTCCTCGGTGTCCCGGGCCGTCGCGACCACCGTCCACTCCTCGGCGAGCAGCGAACGCGCCGTCGCGGCGCCGATGCCCGACGAACACCCCGTGACGAGTGCGACTTTCTCCATGGAGTGGGTGTCTCGTTCCGGGTAAGTAACGCTTGAGGTGTCGAGTCGAAGGATTCGCGTTCGGACACTGCGACGGCAGCCGAAAGCCCTCGGGTGTCTGCGGTCCCGCCGCTCGCTGTGCTCTTCACTCGCTACGCTCGTTCGGTGCTTGCCTCGCGGGGGTTCCCGCAGACACCCTCGCCCTTTCAATCCACCAGGCCGCAAACTGCCCAGTTAGCGACGAGCAGTCGGCTGACGGGGTGGCTGTGCCCAGTCGATTGTCGAATCAGCGCCGACTCACTTCAGTTCGTCCGCGTACGCGTCGGCGAGGCGCGTCGGCTCCGGGAGTTTGTAGCCCGCGCAGGTCGCCGCCACGAGGTCGACGGCGGTCTCGGCGCTCGCGCGGTGGCCGGAACTCACGTAGAGCGGGTTGACGTGGCGTTTCTCTGGGTTCGGGTACTGGCGGGACTGGAAGGCGTACCCGACGACCGTACCGGCGGGCGCGTCCATCGAGTCGTCGGCGTCGATGGGGACTCGGGTGCCCGCGGGGAGCGGGTCGGCGAGCGGTTCGCGGGGCGTCCCGCAGAGGAGGTTCTTCGCGACGCCGACCGCGGGCACGTCGAAGAGGACGCCGACGTGCGTGGCGATGCCGGCCTGCCGAAAGTGGATTCGGCCGCTCCCGTCCAAGACGAGCGCGTCCGGGGCGACCGACAGGGATTCGAGCGCGTCCACGATGGCACCGCCCTCGCGGAACGCGAGCAAGCCGGGGATGTACGGGATTTCGAGCGGTGC
Source organism: Halobacterium litoreum (assembly GCF_021233415.1). Taxonomy (NCBI): domain Archaea; kingdom Methanobacteriati; phylum Methanobacteriota; class Halobacteria; order Halobacteriales; family Halobacteriaceae; genus Halobacterium; species Halobacterium litoreum. The sequence goes on from NZ_CP089466.1 coordinate 1,997,844, forward strand.
GCGACCTTCGGCGCTTTCGACGACGGCACCGTCGCGGATGGCGACCGCGGCGCTCACGGACTCGTCGTCGCGGAACGCCTGGTCGACGCCGACGATGACGGGCGCGTCCGCGGCGTCGAGGCCGGTCTGCTCGTCGGGCGTCGCGTCGAGGGCGGCGTCGCTCGGGTCGAAACCGAGGTCGTCGGCGAACGAGGCGACGCCGGCTATCTCGCGCTGGAGGGCTTCCATCTCCTCGCGGGAGCGTCCGGGGTCGGGGAGGAACTCGGGGCGGACGACCTCCATCTATCGACGGCGACCCGGGCCGCCCGGCCCGCCGGGACCGCCGGGCCCGCCGCCGAACTGGAGTTGCTGGGGGGCGCGCTTGCCCTCGCGTTTGAGTTTCGCACCGTACAGCAGGCCGAGACCGAGACCGGCGAGGTGGGCTATCTGCGCGACGCCGCCGAAGCCGATACTGCCCGCGGTAGACGCCAGAATCGAGTAGGCTGCGAACAGCGCGGTGGCGAGCCACAGCGGCATCGGGATGATGAAGTAGAGGTAGATGCGGAGGTTCGGGTTCAGCACGGTGAGGACACCGAGGAGCGCGGCGATGGCGCCGCTCGCGCCGAGGACGGCGGACTGGCCCTGGAGACCGATGAGCGGGACGCCGAGCAGGTCGGGGTTCATCGCGAGCGCGGTGCCGACCTGCGCGAGGCCCGCGAGGATGCCCGCGCCGAAGAACAGCGCGGCGAACTTCCGGGACCCGATGCGTTGCTCGACGACGGGGCCGAAGAAGTACAACACGATGCTGTTGAACACGATGTGCGTGAACCCGCCGTGGGAGAACACGGAGACGAGCCACGTCCACGCGTACTCGGGGTGTGCCGTGTTCAGCGTGAAGATGTTGTACCACGTCTGGGAGCCGATTGCGACGCCGAACGCGGGCGCGAGGAGGTACTGGAAGAGGAACGTCACCCACATCAACGCGAGGAAGGTGAAGGTGAGGTTCCCGCGGAAGTACGCGAGGACGCCGCCCGGTCCGGTGTCGATGGGAACGCGGTCGGCGATGCTCCCGGACTGGCCGCCGCGGTTGTCCACACTGTCGTCGAACCCGCTGTCGAAGACGCCACTCGGGTCGTCCCACTCGTCGAGCCCCGGACACTCGTGGTTCTCGGGGAGTCGGTGCTTCGAACAGTAAGTCCCGCCGCAGAGCCGACACTGGTATGGCATCGACTCCGGTTCGCCACACCTGTCACACGTCGCCATTGACGCGTCGTTAGGGAGGACCGTGGTTATTGTTTTGGGTCGCGGGGGCGACGGCCGCGGGGCTTTTGCCGGTGTGCGCGGAAGGTAGCGTATGCGCGACTACGAGCGAAAGCAACTCCTTGAACGGGTCGACCGCGAGGGGGCGACCGTCGGGGCGTCGATTCCCGACGAAGTCGAGGTGCAGGGGGAGGCCTTCGAGTTGCAGTCGTTCGTGTTCGAGGTGAAGCGACACGACCGGGTGCCGGCAGACCTGCGAGACGAGGTCGACGAGATGAAGAAACTGCTGCGCCGGGAGCGCTTGGAGCGCCGGGAGCGCTTGGAGGAGGGCGACATCACGCGCGAGGAGGGCGAACACATCGTCGAAGTGCTGGTGGGACTCGACCGCGCGCTGAACGCGCTCGAATCGCTGGGGACGACGAGTCTAGAGGCCGAGGCGGAGGCCTCCGAGCGCGCCGACCAGAAGCGGTGGTTCTCGTTTTTGAAGGAGGCGCTGGGACACAAGGACGACGAGGGGATTCGGCGATGAGCCGGAACGACGAGGTGGCGTCCGTCCTGGAGGCGTACGCCGACCTGCTCGAAGCGCAGGGCGTCGAGTACAAGCCGAGCACGTACCGGCGCGCGGCGGACAACGTCCGCGAACACCCGGAGGCCGTAGAGGACCTCGCGGCGGAAGGCGCCGACGCCGTCCAGCGAATCGACCGCGTGGGCGAGAGCATCGCGGCGAAGATAGTGGAGTACGTCGAGACCGGCGACATCGAGGAACTGGAAGCCGAACGCGAGAAACTCCCCGTGGAGATGGACGAACTGACCGCGGTGGAGGGCGTCGGCCCGAAGACGGTCAAGAAACTGTACGACGCACTCGGCGTGCGGACCCTAGACGACCTCGAAGCCGCGGCGGAGGCCGGCGAGATTCGAGACGTCTCGGGGTTCGGTGAGAAGACCGAGCAGAACATCCTCGCGCACGTCGACTTCGCGCGGGAAGCACAGGAACGCGAACTGCTCGGTGACGCCCGTCCGGTCGCCGAGGACGTGCTCGATTTCCTCCGCGGCCTCGACGCCGTAGAGCGCGCGGACGTGGCGGGGTCGCTCCGGCGGTGGCGCGCGACAATCGGCGACGTGGACGTGCTCGCGGCGAGCGACGACGGCGAAGCGGTCGGAGCGGCGCTCGCGGACTGGGAGCGCGTCGGCGAGGTCATCGACGCCGGCGAGACGAAGACGAGCGTCCGCCTGAACGACATGCGCGTGGACCTCCGAGTCGTCGTGGACGCGGAGTTCGGCGCGGCGCTCCAGTACTTCACGGGGAGCAAAGAACACAACGTCAAACTCCGGAACCACGCCATCGAGCAGGGCAAGAAGGTCAACGAGTACGGCGTCTTCGACGTGTCCGACGTCGAAGACGACGACGACCAGCGCGCCGGCGACCTGCTCGCGAGCGAGACCGAGGCGGACGTCTACGACACGGTCGGCCTGCCGTGGATGCCCCCCGAGATTCGGGAGGACCGCGGCGAAATCGAGGCCGCAATCGAGGGGACGCTCCCCGACCTAATCGAGGAGGACGAGATTCGCGGCGACCTCCACACGCACACGGAGTGGTCGGACGGGTCGCTGTCAATCGAGGAGATGGTGGCGGGCGCGGCGGAGTTCGGTCACGACTACGTCTGCATCTCCGACCACGGCGAGGGACCGGGCGTGTTCGGGGACTCGGGGCTCTCTGACGAGGACCTGCGCGAGCAGGCCGAGGAAATCGCGGCCGTCCGCGAGGACGCCGCGATCGAGGTGTTCCACGGCGTCGAGGCGAACGTCGACGCCGAGGGGAACGTCGGGGACGCGAGCGACGACGTGCTCGCCGACCTCGATTTGGTGGTCGCCAGCCCCCACAGCGGTCTCGGGGACGACGGCGGCGACCAGACCGAGCGCCTGATTCGCGCGGTCGAACACCCGCACGTCGACGTGCTCGGCCACCCGTCGGGCCGACTCATCAACGACCGCCCGGCGATGGAGTTCGACCCCGCGGCGCTCGGCGAGGCCGCGGCGGCCGCCGACACCGCGCTCGAAGTGAACAGCAACCCCCACCGCCTCGACCTCTGGGGGAGCGCCGTGCAGGCCGCAATCGACGCGGGCGCCACCATCGCAATCGACACCGACGCGCACTCCGTCGCGGAGTACGCGAACGTCGAGTACGGCGTCCACACCGCCCGCAGAGGGTGGGCGGAGACCGCGGACGTGCTGAACGCGCGGAGCGCCGTAGGCGTGCGCGAGTTCCTGGGCTGATGCGGTTGCTCGCGGACGCGATGTGCGGGAGTCTCGCGCGACTCCTGCGGATGTGCGGCCACGACACCGCGTACGCGCTCGACAGAGGCGTCGAGGCCGACGACGAACTGCTCGCGCTCGCCGAATCGGAGGGCAGGGTCGTGGTCACGCGGGACCGGCAGTTGGCCGAGCGCGCACCAGACAGCATTCTCGTCGAGTCGAAGGACGTAGACGAGCAACTTCGAGAAGTCGCCGCCGCGGGCGTGTCACTCGACCCGACGCCGGGCGCGCGCTGTGGCGCGTGCAACGGCGCCCTCGAAGCGCTCCCCGAGAGCGCGAGTCGACCCGAGTACGTGCCCGACGACGCCGGCCCGGTGTGGCGGTGTCGGGACTGCGGGCAGTGTTTCTGGCGCGGAAGTCACTGGGAGGACGTGGAAAAGCGAGTCGCGGACGTCTAGGCGTTCTGCTCCCACCAGTCGCAGGCCTCCATGTCGTCCATCTCCTCCTCGTAGAGGCCGCAGTAGGGCTGCATGCCGTCGCCGGTGTTCTGGTAGTCGAAGTGCGCGCAGTTCCCGCAGTACTTGTCCGGCCCCGGCCCCTCCGTCGTCTGCTGGTCGTCCATCGGGGACGTGATGTCCTGCGTGCTCGCGCCGCCGTCCGAGACGGACGCCGCGGGCTTCGAGGACGGCGGCGACTGCCGGGACGTGGTCTGAGAGTCCGGTTCGGGCGCGGGTTCGGAGGCGTTCGCGCGCGTCTCCTGTTCCGGGTCCTCGACGCCGCCGAACACGCCGACGCCGCCGAACGTGCCCGAGGAGAGGGCTTCGCGGGCGCTCTCGACTTCGTCGGCGGGCACCTCGACGGTGTGGGTCTCGCCGTCTTTGGTCACCGTCATCGTCACCGTGCCGCCGGGGTCGTTGCGCGTCTTGAACGTCGCGACGGCGGTGAACAGACACCAGAACGTCGTGATGATGCCCGCAAAGTAGACGACCACGAACACGAGCGTCGCCGTCGACGGGACGCCGGTGGCGGGGCCGGTGTACCAGTCCTGTGGGTACGTCCGTCGGAACAGCATCACGCCGAGGACCGCGAGGCCGGACCCGACCGCCGCGGCGGCGCGCTGGACGCGGTTCGCGGGGAGGACGGAGAAGATGCCGACGAACACCGCGGGGACGCCGAGTCCCGCGAGGATGCCCGCGATTTCGCGGCTCTCGTAGGGCCCGTAGCCGTTGTTGATGAGCAGGCCGGTGGCGCCCGCGAGAATGCCGCCGACCACGAGGAGCGCCCCCGCGGCGAACAGTCCGGTGCCGAGGTAGACGCGGCGCCGGCTCGCTTCGCCGGCGCGGCGGTCGTAGGTCTCCCCGAGGCTGGTCATGTGACCCCCTTGACGGTCCAGCGTAAAAACACTACGTCAGACACGGCGCCGGGTCGCACCGCGACCGGGGTGGCGGCAAACGGTACGCGCGTTCGCACCGACCGACAGCAACCGCGCCGCCAGTCCACACGGACCGTCCAAATACCGCTATCCGGTCAGTTCCCGTACGTTTCGGCATGACCGAACCGAGCACTCCGACGCGGCGGCGGTTCCTGCGCGCGACCGGGACAGCGGCGCTGGCGGCGGCGTTCGCCGGCTGTTCGGACGCCACCGAGTCGCTGCGTCAGCCGACGACCACGGAGCGCGGGACGGACAGGCGTGCCGTCGTCGGCGAAGTCGTCGCGGACGACCGGCTCGCGATGGTCGTCAGAGGGACGCGTCGGACCGACTCGCTCGGCGAGTTCAGCGACGCCGGCGAGGGCAACGAGTTCGTCGTCGCGCGACTCGCGGTGCGCAACGAGAGCGACGGCTACGTGGACTTCAGCGGCGGCTGGCAGACGCGCGTCGCGGACAGCGAGGACTACGTCTACGACGCGTCCTACGAGCGCACCGACCACCCGCTCGGTAGCGGGACGCTCGCGCCCGGCGAGGTGATGCGGGGCGACACCGTCTACGAGGTGCCGGCGGACGCGACCGGTCTCGTCCTGCAGTTCGACTTCGCGGCGTTCGACCTGTTCCGGTTCGACCGCGTGCGCGTCGACCTCGACAGCGAGGCGTCCCCGATAGCCGACCTCGAACAGTCCCTGCGCGTGGCCGTCTACGAGCCCGGCGACCGCACGACGTACGGCGGTCTCTCGGTCGCGGTCCGCGGCGTCCGTCGGGAGACGGCGCTCGGACAGTTCGCCGAAGCGACGCCGGGCACGGAGTACGTGATTCCGGACGTGGCCGTGACCAACGACACGAGCGAGGCGGTGACCGTGTCGACGCTCCTCCAGATGGCGCTGAAGACCGGGACCGGGCTGGCGTACACGCAGGACCTCGAAGGCTCCGCGGCGCTCGACCGCGGATTCGCCGAGGGGTCGCCGGTCGGCCCCGGCGAGACGCGGCGCGGCGAACTCGCGTACCTCGTCGACGCCGACCACGAGCGCCTGTACTGGGCGTTCGACTTCTACGACGCGACCGACCCCCAGAAGGCGTTCTGGGCGCTGTCGCCGTGACCCGAGCGGCCGGCGACGGGCGCGCGACGCTTCGAAAGGTTGAATCCCCGGCCTCTCGAACTCCGGCGTATGGCTGACGAGACCGACGAGGAAGACGAGGGGCCCGCCGTCGAACTCGGCGAGGGCGAATCCGTCGAGGGCGCGCCGCTCGCTCGCGTCGCGTCCCGACTGACGTGGGCGCTCCAGAAGAGCGAGGTCGTTCGGAAGGAGGGCGACGCGGTGATTCGGACGCCCGACGGCCCACAGCAACTCGCGGACGTCCTCGAAGACGTGGACAACCCGTACTTCGAGACGCGACGCGAGTTCGAGGAGGACGTGGAGGCGGTCATCGGCACCGGGCCGGTCCAGACCGAGTAAGCCGACGTTACCGGCCTTCCCGGCGGCTGGGAACTGCGGGGCAACCATTTTACTCACGGCCACAGAGGTAGGCCCATGAGCATCCGAACCGCGTACGAAGCGTGGCTGTGGCGGTCCATCTCGCTCGTCGGCGCCGACGGCAGCGTCGAGGGGAAGATGCTGACCGCCGTCGGGCTCCAGTTCGCCGGCGCCGTCGCGATGGCGGCCCTCGCCGTGTTCACCACCGGCGTCGTGCAGGTGGTGGGGGTCGGCGCGATGCTGGCGCTGTCCGCCGTCGCGTTCTTCAACACGTACCTCGTCGCCGAGCGGGACTTCGTGGAGCCGCTGGTGGAGTTAGAGGACGCCGCCAGCGACATCGCCGCCGGCGAGTTCGAGCGCGCGGACATCCCGGACTCGGAGCGCGACGACGAGGTGGCGAGTCTCGTCGCGTCGTTCCGCGAGATGCAGGGGAACCTCGCGCTGGCGTCCCGGCAGGCCGACGCGCTCGCCCGCCAGGACTTCGACGACCCGGCGCTCGACGACCGAGTGCCGGGCGCGTTCGGGGAGAGCATGGCGACGATGGCCGAGAGCCTCGAATCCCACACGGAGGAACTCGAAACCCAACAGCAGAAACTCGAACGCCAGTCCGAGAACCTCGAACGCCTCGTGGACGCGCTCTCCGAGGCGACCGAGCAGGCGCGGGCGGGCGACCTGACGGCGACGGTGGACGCGAACGCGCTGGCGGTGGACGCCGACCACCGCGCCGTCGTGGAGGACTTCAACGACCTCCTGGAGACGCTGGGCGCAACCATCGCGGACATCCAGTCGTTCGCCGACGACGTGCTCGCGGTCTCCGAGCGCACCGACGACCGCGTCGACGAGGTGGCCGCCCACAGCGTCGAGGTGAGCGGGTCGGTGAACGAAATCGCGGCGGGCGCGAGCCAGCAGACCGACCGCCTGAACGACATCGCGGCGGAGATGGACACGCTGTCGGCGACCGTCGAGGAAATCGCCGCGAGCGCCGACGACGTGGCCGACACCGCGCAGGCGGCGGCCGACCGCGGGGAAGCGGGCCGCGAGCAGGTCGAGGAGACCATCGAGGAACTGCGCGCGCTCCGCGAGCAGAGTCAGGCCGTCGCCCAGACGGTCGAGGCGCTCGCCGAGGAGGTCGACCGCATCGACGGCATCACGACTATCATCGAGGACATCGCCGAGGAGACGAACATGCTCGCGCTGAACGCGTCCATCGAGGCGGCCAGAACGGGCGCCGAGGGCGACGGGTTCGCCGTCGTCGCCGACGAGGTCAAGAGCCTCGCGGAGGAGACCAGCGAGCAGGCCGGCGACATCTCCGAGTTGGTCGGCGCGGTGACCGAGAAGGCCGACGAGGCCCACACGGCCATCGAGTCCGTGGACGCCGAGGTCGAGCGGAAGATAGACAACACGGAGGACGTGCTCCGGGACTTCGAGGCCATCGTGGACGACGTGGCCGACGTGAACGCCGCGGTACAGGAGATTTCGGAGGCGACCGACCAGGGCGCCCAGTCCACGACGGACGTGGTCGGGATGGTCGACGAGGTGGCGAGCGTCAGCGAGGAGACGGCCGCGGAGGCCGCGACGGTCGCGGACGCCGCCGAGGACCAGACCGAGGCGACCGACGAGGTGGCCGACCGAATGGACGAACTCGCGGAGCGCACGGCGTCGCTCGCCGACCTGCTCGACGACTTCGACGTGCCCGCGGACGCCGACGACGGCGTGCGGGACGCGGCCGACGACCGTCCCTCGCCCGATACCGACGCGGGCGCCGAGAGCGCGGCGGTCACCGACGGCGGCGACGAGTCGGCGTTCGACTGGGGCGCGTGACGCCGCCGGACCGAGTTTTATCTCCGTGGGACGCGGACGTTCGACTGTGCTCCCGATAGACCCCAGCGACATCGACCCCGAGGACTACGGCGAGAAACAGGCCACCCTGGAGATGAGTCACGAGGACGCAATCGAGTACGTCCGCGAGACGTTCGCGGACGCCGGCTTCGGCGTGCCCGTGGAGTTCTCCGTCTCCGAGATGCTGAACGAGAAGGTGGACGCGGGCCGCGACCCCTACTACGTGCTCGGCGCGTGCAACCCCGAGGTGGCGGACCGCGCCCTCGACGCCACGGACGACAAACTCGGCGCGCTGATGCCGTGTAACGTCGTCGTCTGGGAAGAAGAACCGGGCGTCCAGCGCGTCTACCACGTCTCGATTATGCGCATCGCTCGCCTCCTCGGGATGGCGCCGGACGACGACGAGATGGCCGACATCGTCGCCCAAACCGGCGAACTCGTCGACGACGCCTTCGAGAACCTCTAGAGGCCGAGGAAGGAGACCTCCTCGGGGGCGTACGTCACCGCGATGTACATCAGCGTGAACAGCGTCGCGTTGTAGAGGCCGTGTGCGAGCGCCGGCACCGCGATGTTCTGTGTCTTCTCGTAGGCGTAGCCGAAGACGACGCTCGGCACGAACAGCACGCTGATGGTGATTGCGGCGGCGACCGGCCCGCCCGAGAGCGCGAGAATGTGGGCGGGTGCGAACGTCGCGGACGCGAGCAGGATGGCGGGCCACGCGCTGAACTGCTCGCGGAGGCGCTTCTGGATGACGCCCCGGAACAGCAGTTCCTCGCCGGGGCCGATGAGGAGAATCTGGAGGACGGCGAGATACGGGATGATGCCGGGGTTCTGGAGCGCGGTGGTGGCGCCCGTGTTCGCCGCGGGTTCGGTGGACAACACGGCGATGAGAATCTGGGCGAAGACGTTCGCGGCGACGAACGCGAGAATCCACCCGCCGAAGAGGTACTTCGCGTCCGAGAGGTCGGGGACGTCGAACGGGACGTACTCCCAGGAGAGTCCGCGGTAGCGAATGTACAGCCACGCCGCCAGCGGGAACGCGACGCCCTGGAGGGAGATCATGGAGACGCCGAGGACGGCGACGTCGCCGAGTTCGTTGCCGGTGAGCGCGACGTAGGCGTTCGCGACGACCAGCCCCGCGGGGAGCGCGAGGACGAACCCGAGCAACGCGATACCGAACGCGGCGAGGACGGCGCGCGACCGGGAACCCTTGGAGAGAACCGAACTCATGGGGGAGGGTTCGGGGCGCGCGGCGAAAAAGGCAGGGGCCGGCTACTCGTCGCGGCGCCGGAGTTCCTCGCGGAGCGCGTCGACCTGCCCTTCGAGGTTCGCGACGCGCTCTTCGAGGTCGTTCGAGGACCCGCGGTCGAGGTACCGGACGACGGCGACGAGCAGGAGGAGCGGGAGCGCGAGCGACACCACCATCAGGAAGATGACTGCGAGTTCCATGCCGCCGGGCAAGCCGCCGACGAAGGCTGGAGGGAGCACAGTCCGACGAACGTGACGGGCGGCCAAAAGGTTACGTGAACTCTGAGAGGTCGCTCTGGACGCCCGCGACCATCGTGGACTTCCGGCGGAGCGCGCCCAGCGAGACGGGGAGGTGGTCGACGACTTCGCTGACGGCGCCGTGGAAGGTCTCGGCCTCGCCGGGCGTCCCGTCGAAGGCGTTGCGCACGCTCTCGCGGACCTGCCAGACGCCGACGGGCGCCCAGTAGTCGTCGCTGACCTCGCGGAGGACGAGGGCCTTCGCCTGTCGTCCTCGGTCCGCGAGGTGTTCGAGGACGCCGAGGCGGGAGGCGTAGTACGCGCCCGCCGTCTCGTCGACGTACCCCGTCCGGCCCTCGTAGCCCTCGCTCGCGGACGCCATCCAGAGGTCGCCCGCCGGGTCGGGGTTCCAGATGCTGCCGGGCGCCTTCATCTCCACGAGTTCGTACTCCCACCGGCCGGGCGCGAGAATCACCCAGTAGCGGTTGCCCATGTACTCCTCGACGTGAACCGTCACTCGGTCGACGCTCGGCGCGTCCCGAATCTGGCCGCGGAGGTACTGGCCGACGGTGTCGTCGACGGCCGTAATCGACCACCGCGTCGGGACGAGGCGGCGGTGTTCGGACTGCCCGAGCGCGCCCACCGACAGCACGCGGTTGATGTCGTAGACGTCGAGGCCGCGCCGGTAGAGGTACGTCATCGCGCCCTCCGCCGCCCAGTCGTCGTCTTCGAGGGTCTTCTCGACGTACCGCGGGACGTGGGGGTTCTCCGTGAGGTCGGCGGACTCCGCGCTGGCGTTCGGGCCGGAGGGCGCGTTTGCCGCGGGGTTCGTGTACTGGTCGCGGTCGAACTCCGGGGTGTTCGACAGTCCGATTTCCACGTCCACGGGCCGGTCGGCCATCGCCACCTCGCGCTGGGTGCCGACGAAGCCGTCCCAGACGTCGTGGACGTTCACGTTCGCCGCCCGGCGGGAGTTCAGCAGGCCGGTGCGGTACTGGAGGACGTTGTCGATGTCGAGGCCGCGGTCGTACCACTCGCCGCTGGTCGCGAACTCCTCGGGGTCGGCGTCGCCAGCCATCGGCGAGAGGATGCCCGCGGAGACGTTCGGGTACGAGGACCGACCGACGAACACCGAGGGCGCGGTCGCGCCGACGAGCGTGTCGCCCTGCACGGCGGACTCGAATCCGGACTGCACCTCGTCGACGTAGTCCAGAATCTCGTAGGACTTCTCGTCGGCGAGGCGCCGGCGTTCGGCTTCCTCGTCGGGGCGCAGTCCCTCGATGTAGTCGTCGAGTCGCACGCCGCGACGTACGACCCACGCGGGGTTAAGCGCTCGGTTGGAATCGGTGCGTGGTGCCGCGGCCGAAACGGCGGTAACGACCCGCGACGTACTGTGCGTGCGGTCGCGTCATCTGTCGGCCGTTCCGTGGTTGGAACGACCCGGGTCGCCACCCCGCGACCCAGGATTCTCCGCGAGCAGTGGCTCGCGAAATGAGACTCGCCGACTGCGGCGGGTGTCCGCAGCCACCCAGTCGAATCCGTGGTCTGTCGGACAACCTATTTACGCCCCCGTGTGGTACTTGTTAACATGAGTGTGGTCGAATCGCTCCGCCGACGGCTCGCGTCCGCGACGCCCGTCCGATACGAGTGCGGCCTCTGCACCGCGACCTACGACTACGAACCCCCGAACTGTCCGGCCTGCGGGAGCGTCGAAATCAGAGAAGTCTGAGTCAGTCCGCCTTCGCCTGCCACTCGCGGACGCTGTCGGCGCTCACGCCCGAGACCTCCTCGGCGAGCGCGTCCGCGTCCGCCTCGGTGAGGTCGCCGACGTCCTCGATGCCCGCGTCCTCCAGTTTCTCCGCCGTCTTCGGGCCGATGCCGTCCAGCACTTCCAGGCCCTTCTGTCGCTGGCGCTCCTGGTACTCCTCGTAGTTACAGATGGGGCAGCCGAGTTCCCACGGGTCGTCGTCGTCCTCCCCGTCGAACACGAGCAGTTCCGGCAAGTCGTGTTCCTCGCAGTACTCGTCGGTCACCTCGATGTCGCCGCGGCGCGGGAGCGGGAGCGAGTAGTCGCAATCCGGGTACCGCGTACAGCCGACCAGCCGGCTCCCGGACTGGAGTTGCTTGATGGCGAGTTCGCCGCCGTGTTCCTCGCCGCACTCCGGACAGGCACCGATGACGCGGTCCTCGGACTCGTCGGCCTCCTCGGCCGCACACAGCGGACAGCCGTGGACGAACGTGTTCCGGCCCGCCAGCATCTTCACCTCGTGGAGGTCGTGTTCCTCGCAGGTCTCGTCGAGCACGAGCGGTTCGCCCGTCGACGGCAGCGGGAGCGTGAACCGGCACTCGGGGTAGCCGTCACACCCGACGAAGTACGACCCGGTGCGGGACCGCCGGACGAGCAGCGTGTCGCCACACTCCGGACACGGCCCCAGCGTCTTGTCCGCCTTCAGGGAGTTCCGGAGGTGGTCGCCGATTTCCCCGCGCGAGGCCGTGAGTTCGTCGAACACGCGGTCGAGAATCTCGCGGGACTCCGCGGTCACCTCGTCTAAGGTCTTCTCGCCCTCGGCGATAGCGGTCATGTCGGCCTCCAGTTCGCTCGTCATCCCCTCGCTCACGACGAGGTCCGCGTACTCCTCGGCGGCCTCCACGACGGCCTTCGCGAGCGTCGTCGGGCGCGGCGGATTGTCCTCGATGTAGCCGCGGTCGTAGAGCTTCTCGATGGTGTTGTGGCGCGTCGACTTCGTGCCGATGCCCATCGACTCCATCGTCTCGATGAGGCGGCTCTGCCCGTACCGCCGCGGGGGCTGGGTCTGCTTGGCTTCCATCCGGGGGTCGGCGAGCGCGAGCGCGTCGCCCTCGTCGACGTCCGGCACGTAGTTCTCGCTCGTGTTGAAGTACGGATAGACCGCGTGGTAGCCGCGCTCCACGAGCCGTTTGCCGTTGGCCTTCAGGGACTCGCCGTCGGCGTCCGCGACGACCCGCAAGTGCTCCCAGACGGCGGGCTCCGCGAGCGTCGCGAAGAACCGCCGCACGACGAGTTCGTACACCTCCCACTCGTCCTCGGAGAGGTCGTTCCGGTTCGGGAAGTCCGTCGTCGGGTGAATCGGCGGGTGGTCGGTCGTCTCCTCGTCGCCCTCCGTCGGCGTCAGATCGTCGTGGTCGAGCAGGGACTCCGCGTCGTCCCCGAACACCGTGTTCTCGAACGCCGCGAGCAGTTCGCGCTCGTCCAAGTCGTCGGGGTAGACGGTGTTGTCGGTGCGCGGGTACGTGATGTAGCCCGCCGTGTAGAGGTCCTCGGCGATGCTCATCGCGCGACCCGCGGAGTAGCCGAGCGACCCCGCGGCGCGGATGAACTGCGTAGTGTTGAACGGCGCGGGCGGGTCGTCGCTCCGGGTGCGACGGGAGACCGACTGCACGATGGCCTCGCTCGCGGACTGGAGCGTCGCGAACGCCGCCTCGGCGTCGCCCTCGTCCCAGACGCGCTCGGCCTCGTTGCCGTCCTCGTCCTCGTAGAAGTACTGCGCCTCGAACGTGGTGTCGTCCTTGGTGAGGTCCGCGAACAGCTCCCAGTAGTCGTCGGGCTCGAACGCCTCGATTTCGCGTTCCTTGTCCACGATGAGTTTCAGGGTCGGGGACTGCACGCGACCCACGGAGATGAAGTCCTCGCCCATCTGCCGCGCGGACAGCGACAGGAACCGCGTCAGCGCGGCGCCCCACATCAGGTCGATTATCTGTCGGGCCTCGCCCGCCGCCGCGAGGTCGAAGTCGATGTCGTCCGGGTCCGCGAACGCCGACCGCACCTCGTTGTCCGTAATCGAGGAGAAGCGCACGCGCTTGACGGGGACATCCTCGTTCACGTCCCGCACCAGTTCGTAGGCCTCCTTCCCGATGAGTTCGCCCTCGCGGTCGTAGTCGGTCGCGATGACCACGTCGTCGGCCTCGCGAGCGAGGCGCTGGAGCGCGTTCACGATGTCCTCCTGTGTCGGTTCCTTCACCACGTCGGCGTGGACGAGTTCGGCCGGCTCGACGTCCCGCCAGTCCGAGTACTCCGGCGGGAAGTCCACGCCGACGACGTGCCCGGAGAGACCGATGCAGCGTCGGCCGCCCCACTTGTAGACGTTGACGCCCGCGACCGAATCGGTCGACGCCCCTCCCTCGGAGAGGATGTCGGCGATGCGTCGCGCGGCGTTGTTCTTCTCTGTGACGATGAGTTCCACGGTGTACCTCCACCCGGCTCGGGTGGTCGTTGGTTGCGGTAGGCCACAACGGCGTGTAAAGATTTCGCCCGCGAAAACCGCAAGCAGGCGACGGGACAAGGCGCGCTCGCGAGGGGCGTACGCGCCCGCCGTGCGAGCGAGCACGCACGAGGACTTACCACGCTGGCCGCCGACAGGTCGACTGTGAATCGCTACGACTTCGGCCGCTGGCTCGGCGTCGCGTTCGTCGCCATCGGCGTCGGCGCGCTCGCGCTCACGTACCCGCCGTCGGTCGCGCTCGGCGCACAGTTGGCCGCGCTCACCGCCGCCGGCGCGCTGTTCGTGCTCGCGGGCACCCCGAACCCCGCCCGCGACCGCTACGGCCCACACCGCCTGCTCGGCCTCGGCGACGTGCTCCTCGGGGCGTCTATCGTCGCCTCCGCGGTCGGCACCGGCCCCGGCGACGGCGGCCTGTTCTACCTCGCGGTCGTCGGCGCGGGCGGCGTCAGCCTCGCCGCCATCGGCCTCGGCTACATCTTCCGCCCGGACGCGTTCGGCCTCGGGCCGGACGGCTACCCGGCGGAGTGACTGCCCGACGCGTCGACGACGAGCGACTACTCGCCGTCGACGCGGTAGAACATCCCCTTCGACGCGGGCCGAGTCGCCTCGAAGCCCCACTGCTCGTAGAAGCCGTCCACGTCAGCCATCAGATTCACGTACGAGTTCGGCGGCGCGTGCTCGTCGACGTACGCCATCACCGCGTCCATCAGCCGTGAGCCGAGGCCGCGTCCCTGGTGGTCCGGGTGGACGACCATGTCACAGACGTGGTAGACCGAGCCGCCATCGCCGACGATTCGCGCCATGCCGACGGTTTCGTCGGTTCCGGCCGCCACCACCGTCGCGCCGTAGACCGAGTTCGGCAGCCCGCGCTCGACGCCCTCGCGGTCCCGTGTCGTCATCCCCGCCGCCTCGCGGAGTTCGAGGAAGCGCTCGGCCGTCGGCAGTTCCTCGCGGAGTTCGTAGGTCACAGACTCGGAACGGACGACTCTGCGGAAAACGGTGTCGGTGCTGGGCGGCGCAGAACAGCGGGAGACGCGGTTTACTCCAGCTCCTCGCGAAGGAGTTCGTTGACCTGTCCGGGGTCGGCGCTCCCGCCGGTCTTCTGCATGACCTGCCCGACGAGGAAGTTCAGCGCGCCGCCCTCGCCCGCGTGATAGTCCTCGACGGCGTCCGGGTTCTCCTCGATGGCCTCCTCGACGGCGGCCTGCACCTCGCCGCCCGTCGTCTTCCCGAGGTCCTCGCGCTCGACGATGTCGTCCGGTGCGTCGCCGTCGTCGAGCATCCCGCGGAGCACGACCTCTTTGGCGTTCTTCGCGGTGATTTCGTCCTCGGCGACGAGTTCGATGAGGCGCTCGAACTCCCCGAACCGGCCCTCGACCTCGCCGACGTCCATGTCGCGGTAGTTCAGTTCTCCGAGGATGTTGTCCGCCACCCACGTCGCCGCGAGGCCGGCGTCGTACTCGTCGGCCATCTCCTCGAAGAGGTCGGCGACCGCCTTCCGGGACGTCAGCTTGGAGGCGGTCTCGGCGCCGACGCCGTACTCCTCGCGGAAGCGCTCGCGGCGCGCGTCCGGCAGTTCCGGAATCGGAATCTCCGACTTCCAGTCCGACACTTCGAGGGGCGGGATGTCGGCCTCGCGGAAGTACCGGTAGTCTTTCTCCTCCTCCTTCGAGCGCATCGAGACCGTGATGCCGCGGGCCTCGTCCCAGTGGCGGGTCTCCTGTTCGACCTCGCGGCCGCGCTGAATCTGGTTTCGCTGGCGCGTAATCTCGTAGGCGAGGGCCTTCTCCGCGGCCTTGTGACTGGAGATGTTCTTCACCTCGGTACGGTTCGCGGCTTCGAGCGCGTCGTCGCTCGGCTCGCCGCCCGCGAGTTCGTCGGCGCCCATCATCGAGATGTTCGCGTCCACGCGCAGGCTGCCGTCGCGCTCCGCGTCGAAGATGCCGAGATATTCGAGGACTTCCGTGAGTTTCGCGAGGAACGACCGCACCTCGTCGGCGTCCCGGAAGTCCGGCCGGGTGACGATTTCCATCAGCGGCGTGCCGGCGCGGTTGTAGTTCACGAGCGTGTAGTCGGCGGTGTCGATGCTGCCGCCGACGTGCTGGAGGCTCCCGGGGTCCTCCTCGAGGTGCGCGCGCTCGATGCCGATAGTGCGCCGGTCGTCGCCCACCGCCACGTCGAGTTCGCCGTCCTGGCAAATCGGGGCGTCGTACTGCGTGATCTGGAACCCCTTCGGGAGGTCCGGGTAGAAGTAGTTCTTCCGGTGGAACCGGGTGCGCTCGGGGATGTCCGCGTCGATGGCTTTCCCGAGTTTCACGGCGGCCTCGACGGCGCCCTCGTTCAACACGGGGAGCGCCCCCGGGAGTCCGAGACAGACGGGGCAGGTGTGCGTGTTCGGTTCGGCGTCCGCGGTGTCGGTCGAACACCCACAGAAGATTTTGGTGTCCGTTTCCAGTTGCACGTGGACCTCCAGACCGATGACGGCCGCGAGGTCCTGCGTGGCGGCCTGCGCGCTCATTGCCGGTCGATTCGCGGCGCGGGCGCTTAGGACTAACGAAGCCCCGACCCCGCGAGAGTTACCAGAGAACGGATATTTGTCTGACGCTCGTCCGACCTACGCTTTTACGTTTCGAGCGCGGTTGAACGTGCATGACCGACGACGCGAAACGCGTGGACGAACTGGAGGAGCGAGTCAGCGAACTGGAAGCCACGGTGCGCGGCCTCACCGAGGAACTCGTGGACGCCAGCGAACGCATCCGCACGCTGGAGGCGGAACTCGACCAGACGCCGAGCACGGAGGAACTCCGGGACGCCCACGAGGAAACCCCCGTCACCGGCGAAGGCGACGCCGACGGAGACGAAGCGACTAAAGGCGAGGCCGGCGACGACGGGGACAACGAGGAATCCGGCCTCGACGACATCATCGTCGCCTGAGGTCGGCTCCGTCTCCCCATGTACATCGACGAAATCGTCCTCGAGAACTTCAAGAGCTTCGGCGGCACGACGAGGATTCCCTTCTACGAGGACTTCACCACAATCAGCGGGCCGAACGGCTCCGGGAAGTCCAACATCATCGACGCCGTGTTGTTCTCGCTGGGCCTCGCTCGCACCTCGGGAATGCGCGCGGAGAAACTCACGGACCTCATCTACAACCCCTCCCACGACGGCGAAGGCGAAGCCGCCGGCCCGAGAGAGGCCAGCGTCGAAGTCGTCTTGAACAACGAGGACGGCACGCTGTCGCGCTCGCAGGTCACCACGGCCGCCGGCTCCGACAGCGTCGGCGACGTGGACAAAATCACCGTGAAGCGCCGCGTCAAGCGAACCGAGGACAACTACTACTCCTATTACTACCTGAACGGCCGGTCGGTGAACCTCTCGGACATTCGGGACTTGCTCGCGCAGGCTGGCGTCGCCCCAGAGGGGTACAACGTCGTGATGCAGGGCGACGTGACCGGCATCATCAACATGACCGCGGGCGAGCGCCGCGAAATCGTGGACGAAATCGCGGGCGTCGCGGAGTTCGACGCGAAGAAGGCCGACGCCTTCGACGAACTGGAAGTCGTCGAGGAGCGCATCAGCGAGGCCGACCTGAAAATCGAGGAGAAACACGAGCGCCTCGACCAACTCGCGGACGAACGCGAGACGGCACTCGAGTACAAGGGCCTGCGCGACGAGAAACAGGAGTACGAGAGTTACGCGAAGGCCGCCGAACTGGAGGAGAAACGCGAGGACCTCGACGCCACCCGGGCGGACGCCGCCGAGCGCGAGGCCGAACTCGACGACCTCCAGGAGGAACTCGACGAGCGCCGCGGGAAGGTGATGCGCCTCGAAGAGGACCTCGAAGACCTGAACGCGGAAATCGAGCGGAAGGGCGAGGACGAGCAGTTGGCCATCAAGCGCGAGATGGAGGAGATAAAGGGCGACATCTCGCGGCTGGAGGACAAGGTCGAGGGCGCCGAGGAGCGCATTCAGGACGCCGAGAACGAGCGCCGGCAGGCGTTCGTCGAAATCGACCGCAAGCAGGAGCAAATCGACGACCTCGAAGACGACATCCGGGACGTGAAAGTCGAGAAGGCGTCCGTGAAGGCCGACGTGCAGGAGAAGCAGGCCGACCTCGCGGACGTGGAGGCGGAAATCGAGTCCGTCGACACCGAGTTCGACGAACTCAAGGCCGAACTCGCGGAGAAGAAGGAGCGACTGGAGGACGCCAAGAGCGAGCGCAACGACCTCCAGCGCGAGCAGGACCGCCTGCTGGACGAGGCCAACCGGCGGTCGAACGAGATCAGCGACGCGCAGGACGAACTCGAAGACGCCCGCGAGAAACTGCCCGAACTCGACGCGACGCTGGACGACCTGCAGGACGAACTGGTGAAGGCCAAGCGCAACCGCGAGCAGATAAACGACGTCGTGGAGGACCTGAAACAGGAGAAGTCCGAGCGACAGGACGACCTCGCGGACGTCGAAGACGACCTCTCCGCGGCCCAGGAGGAGTACGCGCGGCTCGAAGCGCAGGCCGACCAGTCCGGCGACAGTTCCTACGGGAAGGCGGTGTCGACGATTCTGAACAGCGGGAAGGAGGGCGTCCACGGCACGGTCGCCCAACTGGGCGGCGTCAGCGAGCAGTACGCGACGGCCTGCGAGACGGCGGCGGGCGGCCGGCTGGCGAACGTCGTGGTGGACGACGACGGCACGGGCCAGCGCTGCATCGAGTACCTGAAACAGCGGAACGCGGGCCGCGCCACCTTCCTCCCCATCACGAAGATGCGCCACCGGTCGCTCCCGAGCACGCCGAGCATGCCGGGCGTGGTGGACTTCGCGTACAACCTCGTGGACTTCGACGAGCAGTACGCGCCCGTGTTCTCGTACGTCCTCGGGGACACGCTCGTCGTGGAGAACATGGAGACGGCCCGCGACCTGATGGGCGACTACCGCCTCGTCACGCTGTCGGGCGAACTCGTGGAGAAGTCCGGCGCGATGACGGGCGGGTCGCGGTCCGGGTCGCGGTACTCCTTCTCGAAGTCCGGCAAGGGGCAACTCGAACGCGTCGCCGAGCGCATCCAGCGCCTCGAAGACGAGCGCGAGTCGATTCGAGAGGACGTCCGGGAAATCGACGAGCGCCTCGACGACGCCCGGGACCGGCGACAGGACGCGACCGACCAGGTGCGCTCGATTCAAAACGACATCGAGCAGGCCGAGAACGAGCGCGAGAGCGCCGAGGAGCGCATCGACGAACTGGAGGCGCGCATCGAGGAGTTGCAGGGCGAGCGCGAGGACGTGGACGAGAAGATGCAGGCCATCGAGGCCGACATCGACGACCAGAAAGCGGTCATCGCGGACGTCGAGGCGGACATCGAGGAACTGGAGAGCGAACTCGCGGACTCGAAGATTCCCGACCTCACCGCGGAGAAAGAGGACATCGAAGCGGACATCGGCGACCTCGAGGACCGCGTGGACGACCTCGACGGCGACCTGAACAGCCTCCAGTTGGAGAAGGAGTACGCCGAGGACGCCGTGGAGGACCTCCACGACGACATCGAGGCGGCCCAGAACCGGAAGGCCGAACAGCAGGAACGCATCTCCGAGTTGGAGGAGCAAATCGAGGGCAAGCGCGAGACCCTCGAAGCGAAAGAGGAGGCCGTCGCGGAACTGGAGGAAGAACTCGCGGAACTGAAAGGCGAGCGCGAGGACCTCAAGGAAGCGCTACGAGAGGCGAAGTCGGCACGCGACGAGAAAGCAAGCGAGGTCGAGCAGGTGAAAAATCGACTGGAGAGCCTGCGGAAGGCCGAGGCGCGCCTCGAGGAGGAAATCGAGGAGCTGGACGACGCGGTCGGCGACTACGACCCCGAGGAGATTCCCGACCTCGACGAGGTCGAGGAGAACGTCCAGCGCCTCGAACGCCGGATGGAGGCCCTCGAACCGGTGAACATGCTCGCCATCGACGAGTACGACGAGGTCGAGGCCGAACTCGACGACCTCGAGGCCAAGCGGGAGACGCTGGTGGAGGAACGCGACGGGATTCAGGACCGCATCGCGCGCTTCGACGAGCAGAAGAAGGCGACGTTCATGGAGGCGTTCGACGCCATCAACGACCACTTCCAGCGCATCTTCTCGCGGCTGTCGGCTGGCACCGGTGAACTCGAACTCGAAGACCCCGAGGACCCCTTCGAGGGCGGCCTGACGATGAAGGCCCAGCCGGCGGACAAGCCGGTGCAGCGACTGGACGCGATGAGCGGCGGGGAGAAGTCCCTGACCGCGCTCGCGTTCATCTTCGCGATTCAGCGCCACAACCCCGCGCCGTTCTACGCGCTGGACGAAGTGGACGCGTTCCTCGACGCGGTGAACGCGGACCGCGTCGGCGAACTCGTGGACGAACTCGCGGGCGACGCGCAGTTCGTCGTCGTGAGCCACCGCTCCGCGATGCTCGACCGGTCCGAGCGCGCCATCGGCGTGACGATGCAGGAGGACAACCGCAGCGTCGTGACGGGCATCGACCTGTCGGCGCAGGGGGCGACGGCAGATGATTAGGGAGGGCTCCGAGCCGGAGGCGACGGAGCCCTCCGAAAAGCCGAGCGGCGAGCGCAGTGAGCCGCGAGGCAGTGAGGGCGGCGCGGACGAGCGAAGCGAGTCCGCCGACGCGGACCGAGACGACGGCCTGCGCGCGGACGGCGGCGACGTACCGCTGGACATCACCGGACACGAAGAGCGGAAAGAAGAGCGCGAGGGCGAGAGCGACGCGAAGCAGAACGGGGCTGTAGACGGCGAGTCGCTGCTGGCGGACGCGCCCGCCGACCCGGAGCCGGACCCCGAGGACGACGAGGTGGAGCCGGTCGAACTGCTCGTCCAACTGGCGAAGGACGGCGAGATAGAGCCGTGGGACATCGACATCGTGGCGGTGACGGACAAGTTCCTCGAAGCGATGGACGAGGCGGACCTGCGGACGTCGGGGCGGGCGCTGTTCTACGCGAGCGTCCTGCTGCGGATGAAGAGCGACGCGATGCTGGACGACGGCGACGACGAACCCGAGGAGGAGGCAGTCGACGACCGACCGCCGTGGGAGGCGCCGCCGGACGCCGAGGGCGGCGCACCCGCCTACGACCCGGTGAACGCGCTGGAGGCGGAGATGGACCGCCGCCTCGACCGCAAGCACGCCCGCGGGAACCCGGAGACGCTGGACGAACTGGTGCGTGACCTCCGGGAGGCCGAGCGCGGGTCGTGGTGGAAGGAGTCCCGCGAGTACGACACCTCCGACTCGCCGCAGGGGTTCCGTCGGGGCGTCCAGGAACTGGACTACCACTCGGGGGACGACCTGCGGATGGACGACGAACCGACCGAGGCCGAGGCCCTCGGCACCGCCCACGAGGAGGACATCGAGGCGACCATCGAGGACGTGGAGGGCGCGCTCGACGACCAGTACGGCGCGGGCCGCACGGAAGTCCTCTACGAGGAGGTGGCCGACGCCGGCCCGTCGCGCGTCCAGACGTTCCTCGCGTTGCTGTTTCTCGCGCACCGCGGCGCGGTGACGCTCGAACAGGACGACCTGTTCGGCGACCTCTGGGTGTGTGACCCGGACGCCGCGGCCACCGAAGAACCGGCGACGGCCGACTGACGCTCGCGACGCGGACGGCGCGAGTATCGAGGCTTCGAGAATCGAGGCGGAAATGCGAGCGACTAGAACTGGAACCAGTCAGTGACGCGGCCGGAGTCGTGGAGCCGCCAGCGCTGGCGAGCGGCGCCCGCGCCCGCCGCTTCGATGGTGAGCGTCGCGTCGAACAGCGGTTCGAACGTCGCGAGCACGTCGTCGTCGACGTTCGCGGAGACGTGTGCGTGCCCCATCCCGTTCACGTCGCGGACGGCGCCCGTGAGCAGGTGGAGGAAGCGAAAGAGGCGTTCCTCGGAGGCGTCGTCGCCGGCGGCGTCGAGGAACGGGTCGAGGCCGTCGAGGCAGAGGCGGACTTCGCCGGGGCCGTCGGCGCCCGCGGCGACCCGGTCGAGCGCGCGGTCGGTCGCGTCGAACAGCGTCTCGTAGTCGGTGAGGGAGTCGACGCCCTCGTACCAGTCGTCGTCGGTCTGGAACGGCGTGGGCGTCGGGCCGGCTGTCGACGGCGTGGCCGACGCGACGCTCCGCGTGTCGGGCGTGGCGTCCACGACGGCGAACGAGCCGGCGTCCGTGCGGCGGGGGCGGTGTCGGTCGAGGACCGTGTCGACGTCGGAGGCTGTCGTCAGGAAGACGTGGTGGCGGTCGAGTTCGGGTGCGCCGAGCAGGCGCTCGCAGGCGGGGTCGCGGCCGCGCGCGTCGCTTCGCACGAGGACGTTACAGCCGCCGCGTTTCAACTCGGCGAGTTCGTTCGAGAACGCCTCCGCGTCGATACGACCACCCATAGTCTACCGTAACCAACGGGGCAACGGTATTTACATTTTTGCCTCTCGGGCGCGAATCTTAGGTCGGTGGCGCGTCCTAGAAACGTTCAGAGGTAGTCGCCGAGCAGGACGTCGACTCGCTCGCGGGTCTCCTCGGGGATGGCCTCGGTCGGCGTGTTCACGGTGCCTTCGAGGCTGTGCCCGCAGTCGCAGTCGCGCTCGTCGGGCAGCGTCTCGATGGCGTGCTCGACGGTCCGCTTGATGGCGGTCTCGTTGGCGGCGGCGTTCTCTAGGACCTCTTCGAGCGTGACCTCGCTGTCTTCCTTCCAGACGTCGTAGTCGGTGACGCCCGCGACGGTGGCGTAACACATCTCGGCTTCGCGCGCGAGTTTCGCCTCCGGGATGGCGGTCATCCCGACGAGGTCCCAGCCCTGGGCCTTGTAGAACTCCGACTCGGCGCGCGTCGAGTACTGCGGCCCCTCGATGCAGACGTAGGTGCCGCCCTCCTGCGTTTCCGCGTCGGTGGCGTCCTCGGCGGACTCGTGGAGGTGCTCGACCATGTGCGGGCAGTACGGGTCCGCGAACGGCTGGTGGACGACCACGCCGTCGCCGAAGAACGTCGAGTCGCGGTGTTTCGTGCGGTCGAAAATCTGGTCCGGAACGACCAGCGTCTGGGGCGGCAGGTCCTCCTTGAGGCTGCCCACCGCGTTCGACGCGAGGATGCGCTCGACGCCGAGTTGCTTGAGCGCGTAGATGTTCGCCTTGTACGGGAGATTCGTCGGGGAGCGCTGGTGGTCCTCGCCGTGTCGCGGCAGGAACGCCACCTCGGTGCCGGTGTCGCCGAACTCGCCGACCGTCACGGGCGCGCTCGGGTCACCGTACGGCGTCGTCACTTCTTCCTCGCGCACGTCGTTCAGCGGGAGCGCCTCGTAGATACCGGAACCGCCGATGAAGCCGATCATACCCCGGAGGTGGAGGCGGACGCACCTAAACGATGCGCTACGACGCGGCGCCCTCGTCGGCCGCCGCTAGTCGTCGACGCGCAGCTTCCACTCGGCGTCCCCGGCTTTCACGAGGACGTCGCGGCGCACCATCTCCTCGAGGACTTCGTCGAGGCGGTCGGGTTGGGCTATCTCCATCTCGATGCGTTCGACGTCGTGGTAGTCGGCGAGCAGGTGGCGCAGTTCCTCTTTCGTGTACGGGCCGTCGCCGTCCGTCTCCATCACGCCCGAAATGATGTCCACCATGTCCTCGATGAAGTTCCACGGATAGACGACCCACGCCCACTGGTCGAGGCGTTCGCCGACGAAGTCGGGTTCGAACTCGCTCGTCTGGAGGAGTTGGAGCGTCGCGGTCCGAATCTCGTTGGCGTTCCGGTCGGCGACGTACTCGTGGGCGTGCTCGATGGAGCCGCCGGTGTCGGCGATGTCGTCGATGATGAGGACGTCCTTGTCCTCGACGGAACCCTCCGGCATCGGATACCGGACTTCGGGTTCGTTTGATTTCTCGGCGGTGCCGACGTAGTGTTCCATCTTCAGGCTGGTGAGGTCGTTCAGACCGAGGAAGTCACACATACAGCGGCCCGCGAACCAGCCGCCGCGGGCGAGCGCGACGACCACGTCGGGCTCGAACTCGTCGGCCTTGACCTGGTCGCTCACGTCGCGGCAGAGTCCGTAGATGTACTCCCAGTTGGTGATAGTACACTTGAAGTCGTCCGGGAGGTCACTCATTGCGTGTTGGGAGTCGCGCGCGTCGACACTTAACGGTTTACAGGCGCTCTCGCGGCGCGGGACCGCGACCGGGGTTTCCTTGTGCTGGCCCGCGTAGCCACTGCCATGCGACCCCCGACTCGCCGCGACGCCCTCCGACTCGCCGCCGGCGGCCTCGTCGCGCTCGCCGGCTGTTCGTCGAACGACGGCGGCGACACGACGACCGAGACGACGGAGCAGACGACCACCACCGAGCGGGCGACGACCACCCAGACGACGACCGCGCCGGACGCCCAGCGCGAGACCGCGGTCCGCATCGTCACTCTGCTCGCGGACGGCGACTACGAGACGGCCCACGGCCTGCTCGCGCCGAGCGTGCGCGAGCAGTTGTCGGTGAGCGGCCTCCGGCAGGCGTGGGAGCAGACGACCGGTGAGTACGGCCGGTTCTCCGGGGTTTCGGGCGTCGAGCGCACGACCGCGCAGGGGTACGACGTGCTGGTGGTGCGCGCGACCTTCGAGGCGGGCGTGCTGTCGGTGCCGGTGACGTTCGACGGCGGTTCCGTCGTCGGTCTCCGGTTCGTGCCGCCGGAGTCGGCGTACTCGCCGCCCGCGTACGCCGACCAGTCGGCGTTCTCCGAGACGGACCTCGCGCTGTCGTCGCCGGCCTGCGAGTTGGGCGCGACGCTCACGACGCCCGCCGACGGCGCCGACGTGGGCGTCGTCCTCGTCCACGGCTCCGGGCCGAACGACCGCGACGAGACCATCGGCCCGAACAAGCCCCTGAAGGACCTCGCGTGGGGGCTGGCGTCGGAGGGCGTCGCCGCCCTGCGGTACGACAAGCGCACGTACGCCTGCGACGCGGCGACCAGCGAACTCGGCTTTGGCGCGCTCGTCACCGACGACGCGCTCACCGCGCTCTCGCGCCTTCGTTCCGAGACGGACGTGAGCGAGACGGCGGTCGTCGGGCACAGCCTCGGCGCGTACGCCGCGCCTCGAATCGCCGAACTCGACGGCGACGCGTCGGCGTTCCTGCTCGCCGCGCCCTCGCGCCCGCTGTACGCAATCGTCCCCGACCAAGTGCGGTACCTCGCGAACCTCGACGGGAGCGTCACCGACGCGGAGCGCGCGCAAATCGACGCCGTCGAGTCGACGGCCGACCGCCTC